>REAZ01000035.1 GCA_004294445.1 Cytophagales bacterium | reverse complement strand
CCGCACAGTAGTCTAAATTTTTTGACCCCTGTCCAAGTGGAAAAACAGTTTTTCTCTACTTCTAAAATGGGTGCTTAGATGAAAGGGTAGGACAAAGGCATTGCCTCCAAAATATCCGCTTCAAGTATAGTAGTATTGTTGTGTGGGCAGCCACCACAAGCATTTTTCAAAGGAGTTTCCTCTTGGCAAGATTTCCAAAGCAAACCCAAAGCAATAGGAATAAGGAACAAAAGTGTTTTCATAAAATTGTGTGTTTTAGATGACGATTAGTTGCTACTCTATGCTGCTGACAACAGCCCAAAAAATTTCACTTCTTTTTCAGTCCCAAAATATCATTCTTAGCTTTCAGTTCTTAGCTTGTCTATTTGGGAGGGAGTTAAACTTGTCGCCTTGCTAATAAATTCATTATCAGCCCCCAAGATTATTAGATTTTTGGCAATTTCTATTTCTCTTTCTTCTTTTCCCTCTCTGAAAGAAGTTTTCAAAGAAGCCGTAAAATCCAAGTAGTTTTTCTCACTATCACGATAGGATTGTAGTTGTCCAGCATCAAAACGAGCAATTTCTGCTACTTGGAATAGTTTTTTGAATACTTTTTCCTGCAATTTTGGTGGTATTTCTTCTATTTTTACCAAATTTTTAAGCACATACAGCCATTTCTCAAAATGTGTTTCTATTTCCTCTAAGCTTTTATCAAACTTTTTGATTTCTACATAGATAAAGCGCAATTTGTCGTAAAATTCCTTTTGTGTTTCTTTTTCTATCAAGCGAACATCATGCAGAAGTTTAGTTTTGTTTTCCTCGTCAATGATGAAATCAGTAATGGCAATGGAAAAAACGCTATTCAGTTGATAATTCCAATCCCCTTTTTTTGCTTGTTCCTGAACGGGAAATGTGGCGTAGTAAAGACTCCTATCCTTGAAATAGTCTTGTTTGGCACGTTGCATTTCCACAATAAATTTTTCCCCTTTCTCATTTTCACAATATAAATCAAAAATAGCCTTTCGGTCTAAGTCTGTTGCACCCAAACGCTCGCTTTTTAGGTAGGTAATGTTTATAATTTTGCCTTTGTCAGTAAGCAATTCATTCAAGAAATCAATCAATAAATCTTTGTTAGCCTCCTCCCCAAATATCTTTTTGAAGCCAAAATCAGTAAACGGGTTGATGTATTTTTGTGCTATCATTTGCTATTTTTGTTTTCACAAAGATAGTAGAAAAATCGCGTTTCCAATATAACTTTAAAGGTGCGACTCTATAATCTTTGCAAAAAATTACAACTTTTTCTTTTTTATTTTCGTTACTTTGCCAAAATTTTAAAAGACACAGATATGAACGCTGGATATAATCCCGAAAATATTAAACAAATGAAGGAAGCGGCAGCACATGCGGGCTTCTCTTTCGTTCTTAATACCGAACAAGAGCAAGATGACCAAAGTGCCTATTTCTTTTTTGTTGGCAAAAATGATGGGAAAGAAGTAATCTTTGATACTTTCATTTACACCCTACGTGCCGAGTACGAGCTTCAGCTATACGAATTAGCCGAATCGCGTTTGCAAGAGAAATTCCCAAACTTGAAAAACGTGGAAGACGCTACCGAAGACCAACTGAACTACTTGGATATGATAGTAGATGACATCGAGCAAGAAGACGAGGTAGAGGTAATGGAATTTATCAACATAGATGAAGCGGTGGACTTTGGCGTTTCTATAGATGTTTGCCTAAATGTAGATACTATTACCCCCGAAATCATAGAAAAATTTGTGCAAGACTTCAATGCAGACAAGCTGGAGCTGGACGATGCAGAATATTCATTCAGTCCATATAGCGGTGATGAAGAATAATTGGCTTGCTATCTATGCTTGCATTGGTTGCTAATTATTGAGTGCAGTTGTTTGTGTTTTTTCACAGGCAACTGCATTTTGCTTATGAAATTATTGGTAAAAAAAGATGAAAAAGGTAATTATTTATTTGCTTTCTGCGAAGTATCGTAAATATTGGATTTACGGACTTTCTCCTATTGTAATATTCTTTATCTTGCATTTTACTTTTCCTATTAACACCTATGTTCCTTATTCTCAGCTTATTATTTCCAAAGAAGGAAAAGTCTTGAACGTTTTTTTGTCCAAAGATGAAAAGTGGCGCATGAAAACGGAGTTAGCAGAAATTACGCCCGAATTGGAAAAGGCTTTCATAGAAAAAGAAGACAGATATTTTTATTATCATTTGGGAATCAATCCGTTGGCAATCGCAAGAGCTATTTTCAATAACGTCACGAAGGCAAAAAAAACCTCTGGGGCATCTACGATTACCATGCAAGTAGCTCGCTTATTAGCCCCCAAAGAGCGTACCTACCTAAACAAAATAGTGGAAATGTTCAGGGCGGTGCAGTTGGAAGTAATGTTTTCCAAAAAAGAAATTTTGGCTTTGTACCTCAATCTCGTCCCCTACGGCGGCAATGTAGAGGGAATCAAATCTGCCTCCTTGCTTTATTTTGACCGCCTCCCCGACAAATTGAGTTTGGCACAAATCACCACTTTAGCCATTATTCCGAACCGCCCTACTTCTTTGGCTTTGGGAAAGCACAACGAACGAATTGGGAAGGAACGCAATAAGTGGCTTAATAGATTCAAGGAAAATAAAGCCTTTGACGATCAGCAAATTGAAGATGCAATCAGTGAACCGATTGCGGCAAAACGATTAGACGCTCCTGCACTCGCTCCACATTTTGCAAACTACCTGCATCAGCAAATACCTACTATAGACATTGTAAAAACGACTATCAGGGCAGATGTGCAGAGCAAAGTAGAGGACATTACGTATTCTTATTCCCGAAAATTGGTAGGTTTTAATATTCATAACGCAGCGGTGGTTGTGGTGGATAACAAGACACGTAATATCATTGCTTATCTGGGGTCGCCTGACTTTGCCGATATTCAGCACGCGGGACAGGTCGACAATGCAAGGTCTTACCGCTCACCGGGAAGTGCCTTAAAACCACTGATTTACGGACTTGCTTTTGATGAGGGTATCGTTACGCCAAAATCTGTAGTCAATGATTTGCCCGTAGATTTTTCGGGCTATGCCCCTGAAAATTATAACCGTACCTTCAACGGTGCGGTGAGTATAGAAGTAGCTTTGGCGAACTCTCTCAATGTGCCTGCGGTAAAAATGTTAGACCAAATTGGTGTTAAAAATATGCTTCAAGCCCTAAGGAAAGCACAATTTCAAGAAATTATTGGTAAAGATAAGAAATTAGGTCTTTCTGTTGCCTTAGGCGGTTGCGGCGTGAGTTTGGTGGAAATGGCGGGACTTTACTGTGCTTTTGCAAATCAGGGTACATTCCAAGAGTTAAAAATGCTTGATAATGAATTGCTTGTGGGTACGCAAACAACAGCAAGCCTCATTTCTCCTTCTGCTGCCTATATGCTTACAGAAGTTTTGACCAAAGTAGAACGCCCCGAAATGCCAAGCGATTACGAACACAATCCGCATATCCCAAAAATAGCATGGAAAACAGGAACTTCGTATGGCAGAAGGGATGCATGGAGCATAGGCTACAACGCCAAATATACCGTAGCAGTTTGGCTCGGCAATGCCAACGGAGTCGGCTCTCCCGAACTCGTAGGGGCAGGAGTAGCTACACCATTGCTTTTCAAGCTTTTTAATGTGATTGACTATAATGCTCCTTTGGACTGGTTTTTTATGCCTGATGAGTTAAGAACTCGGTTAGTTTGCACCGCATCGGGAGATTTGCCGTCTGACTTTTGTGAAAGCACTACTTCAGATTATTTTATGCCAACTATTTCACATACAAGGCGTTGCCAGCATTTGAGATATGTTTTTGTTTCGCCTGACGAAAAAATGAGTTATTGCTCAGAGTGCCTTCCCGAAAATGGTTTTAAAAAGAAACTCTACCCAAATCACTCTCCCGAAATGCTTGCTTTTTATGAGTCAAATCAGATGAATATAATAAAAATGCCTATACATAACCCACAGTGTACCAAATTCTTAGAGGGAAATGCTCCCAAAATAGTTTCACCCATAGATGGCAGAGAATACCTTACGATTGATGAAGAACCAATAGAACTGATGCTGAACTGCAATGTGGACAATGATGTAAAAAAAGTTTTTTGGTACATCAACAACAAATTTTATAAGGCTGTAAAACCTAATGAAAAAGTGTTTTTTAGTCCTGAAAGTGGTGAAGTAAAAATTTCGTGCAGTGATGATAAGGGCAGAAATACAGACATAAAAATTTGGGTAAAATAGTGCTTAGTTCGCCAAACCCGCCAATAATGCTTTTATTTTTAACTTATTAATCTTATTTGTTTCAGTTTCGGGCAAAGCAGGCAGGTATAAAATCTTTTTTGGGACTTCATATTTGCTTAATTTATTTTTTAATAAGTTAAGAATTTCATTATCAGCGACATGGGCAAGCAAACTATTTCCTTCTACTACCAATGTAACGGCTTCCCCAAGTTTGCCATCGGGTAGCCCCACTACGGCAAATCTTTGCAAGATACCAAGTTTGGCAAATAGCGTATCTATCTCATTTTCAATTTTTTCTATCTGAATTTTCACCCCACCGCTATTAATGACGTTGTCCACTCGCCCTATCCACTCAAAGCGTTGGCTGTCTATGAGTTTTACTTTGTCGTTGGTAATTATCTTTTCGAAATGGGTAACGGGAGAAATAATAGTGAGGCAGCCTCTTTCGTCTTGCCCTATTTGCGTATTGGGAAGTACTTGATAATAAGGAGATTGCTCTTTCCCATTGAGTCGTTTGAGGGCAATATGAGAAACGGTTTCGGTCATGCCATAAGTAGCATAAATAGGAGCAGAAATAGTCTGCAAGGCATTTGCTAAGGCAGCATTTACGGGCGCACCGCCTACGATAATAGCCTTTGCCTTGTTCAGTTTTTCTATTTGCTTGCCTTCTTCTAAGAGCGTTTGTAGCTGCAAAGGGACAAAGGCATAGAAATCGAAGTGTGGAAGAGGTGTTTCCATTCCTGCAAAAGGGTTAGCGGCAGGCTCTGCTACTATCATATTCATACCAATTTCCAAGCCCCGCACAAGCATCATTTTTCCAGCTATGTAGTTGGTATTAAGGCAAATAAAAGCATTATCTCCTGCTTGCAAACCAAGTGCCTTCGCCGTTGCTGAGGCACTTTCCTGCATTTGCTTCCTGCTTATCGTGATGGCTTTGGGCGTGCCTGTGCTACCCGAAGTAAAAATATGGAAAGTTTCTTTGCCCAAAAGCCATTCTTTGCAAAATTGGAGCGTCTGGGCAAGGTAACTTTCAGAAGGCATAAGTATTTGAATACATGAAAGTTCTTCAAAAGAAAACTGCTGTTGTTGAAAATATAAGTGCATGATGTTGTCAATTTTAAGGATTGCTAAATCTGCCGTGATTAGCAATATTAGATTGTTACAACAAATATACACACCTACTTCACTACTTCGCTCGGTTCTGCCTCCGAAATTTGCATAGGGAACATCAATTTTGCCTCTTCTAACTTCTGTTGTTGCGTTTTACTCAAAGTTTCGGGACTTGCATTTGCCCATACTAAATATTCTTCTACGGAAATACCCAAAAATGTTGCCCTTAGCTCGTGATAGGCACGTTTTACTTCGTCCAAAACAGCTACATATACTTGATAGGTCGTTCCTCTGTCTGTTTTGATAGAAACAATTGCCTTTTCTGGTGTTTCTGATAAGTTCTCTTTTTTGCTGGGGTTGGCGATAAATTCTTTAATTTGTGCGTTAAGTTGGGCTATTTTTGCACTTTCTTCCTCTACCAATAAGTTATCTTGCGAATTGACCAAGATATTAAAAACGTTGCGTTTCTTGATGTGGTGGTCAATATGTTCAGGTATATAGGGCGGTAGCCGCATTGCCAAGCCTTTATCGGTAGCTATAGTAGTTGTTACCAAGAAAAAAATAAGTAAAAGAAAGGCAATGTCTGCCATCGAACTCGCATTGACTTCTACGTTGTCTTTGCGGCTTACTTTTTTTATAAATGCCATAGTATTAGAGGTTTGAATGTTTAGAAATTGCTTTGAAAAATAAAAATGAGGTTTGAAAATTTTTGATTTGACAAATCTTAAAATATTTCAAACCTCAAAGCATTTACCCTAATTTGAAAATGATAGGAATCACCATTCTTTGGCGGACAGGGCGACCTCTTTGCTTGCCAGGGTTCCATTTTTTGGCTTCGGTAACTACTCTTCCTGCTTCTTCATCGCAGCCCGCCCCGATACCTTTTACTATTTTGATGTCAGTAAGGCTACCATCTTTCTCGACCACAAACTGCACATACACCTTGCCTTCCACGCCCATACGTTTAGCTTGGGAAGGGTATTTGAGTGCTTTGCCCAGATATTTGTAGAAGGCTTCCATGCCGCCCTCGGGTTCGGCATTATTTTCTACTACAGTAAATACCACTTCGGCTTCTTCTTCTACAACTTCCATTGGTTTTTTAGGAATAAATACAGGAGCTACTACAGCAGTTTGCTCGTTGATTTCCACGCTCAAATCTACTTCTATGTTCTCCTCCACGTCGTCATTGGGAATCTCTACAATTTCTGGCTGCACAAGCATAGGCGGCTTTGGCGGTTGCTGAATTGTGTTAGGAATCTCAATAATCTGCTCATTGTCCTTTTCCAATGTACCAACGATAGCTACTTTTTGCTCTCCGTAGCTTTTCCACTCAAAGGCTACAAGCGTAAGCGACAGACTGATGACTAAACCCAAATTGAAACGCAAGCCCCAGCCTTTGCTCCAACTACTTTTGCTGAAATAATCCATAATTTTAAATGCGGTTTAATGTGAAAAATAATTTTTTACTTGTTTATAGCGGTGAAAGCTTTAATCCATCTGTTAAAACTCTGAAGGCATAATGGCAGAGAGAAGTGAAAAGATACAGCGAATAGAATTTTTTTTAAATAAATTGCGGTACAAAAATTGTTTGGCTAATTTAGACAGTTTAGAAAAGATAATTTCTTTTTTTATTGGTTACTTTTTAAAAAATTAGCTATTAAATCGAAAGAAAAACTTTATTTTTGTAACTCTTATATAGTTTAGGGATAGTATATCTAAAAGCAATATTCTATGAAAATTACACAAAAAATTTCTTCTCTCTTTGCACTTTTTATCGCCCTTGCAGGTGTAGCAATGGCACAAGAGAAAGATGAGTTCGGTTATAACATCAATTCGCTACGTCCGATTCACGAAGACGACCAACTCTGGAGGAGAACGGTTTGGGTGCGTATGGACTGCAAAGAAAAGCAAAACAAGCCCTTTTTTGCCAAAAATAATGAGATTACCAAAGTAATCATCGAGGCTGTTAAGGCGGGTATCTTGCGTCCTTATCAGAATGATTCTCTTAATACTCGTATGAGTTATGAGAGTTTTATCGAAAATCTTACTATACCGGGTGCTGATGAGGGCTTGAGTGAAGAAGAAAAGGCGATGGGCTTTGGGGCTGATGACGGATGGGGAGATTCGGGCTGGGACGAAAGTGCAGATGGCGGCGGCGGAGACAAAGATGCAGCGGCAGCGGCACCTGCTTCAAGCAATGAGTTTTTTCCAAAAGATATTAGCATTTTGCGTATCAGGATAGACCTTATTTTTGACAAGAAGCGTTCTCGTTGGTATCGTGATATTCAGGCAATTACGCTTATTTTGCCTGCTGAAAAGAATACTGCCAAGGGCATAGACCAAGAAATTGCTGCTTTCTCCTACAAAGAATTAGTTGAAAATGTTTTCAAAGATAACGGAAGTGCTATTTGGTACAACGATTCTAACAACCCTCGTGAGCATCGCAACTTGTCCGAAGCATTTGATTTGACACTTTATGCCGCACACATGGAAAGATATTCTAATCCTGACGATGCATGGATTCAAGATATTTATGGAACTGATAAGTCCGCTATTGTAGCTTCTATGCAGTTAGAGCATCAATTAGTAGATTTTGAAACAGAGTTTTGGGAGTATTAGGAACAAATATCTCGCTGCGTTCTGAAAAAAGTGTCAAGTCTGAAAACTTGGCACTTTTTTTATTTGATGAATAACAGCATGATTTTTGAGTAGTTCAAGTATCTTAACATATTTTCAATGAAATTACCACCGTATTTTCATTCCGCGCTTGTTTTTTTCTTCTTGTTGCTCACAGGACTTCTTAGTTATGTGGAGTTTGATTTCTTTACTTCGCCTACCGAAAAGTATGTAAGTAAGGTAACAAATAATTTGCAAGAAGAATTTGAGATAGCCCACAACTCCCTTAAAGATTTTAAAAATCAGTTATCACTTCAAAATCAAGATGTTATCTCCTTCCAAAATATCGTATATAGTGGCAAATACCCTATCTTAGTGTATAAAAATGAGCAAATAGTTTATTGGACAGATTATAAATACGCAATTAACGCAGAAAACTTGACGGGCAAATTTTTGGAATTTGTAACGGAAGGGAAAAATGGAGTTTTTGCGATGGTAAAGGAAAATATGCGGTTTAATGGGAAATTAGACCGCTATTCTTTGGTTGTAGCTATTCCTATTTATCAGCGATATAAAATTGATAATCAGTACCTTAAAAAATTTATCTTAAATTCAGATATTTTCCCAGACGATAAGGCAAGTGTGAGCATTAACTCCTCCGAAGGCACAGCAGTCAAGGCAGGAGATGGGAGGTATTTATTTTCTATCATTTTCTCCGAAAATTATGATTATTCAGTCTTGTTATCTCAAAAAGATTGCTTGCTCATCAGTTCTTTATTAGTTGTTTTTTTTACATTTATTCATATCAGAAGGAAACTCCTCGCCTACTTGGAGGAAGATAAAGCCTTAGAAGGTTTTATTTGGCTTATCGTGTCTTCTCTGAGTGTACGACTAATTATGTTATTTTTTAATGTGCCTTCAGGCTTGGCAAAATATGATCTTTTTAATGCGAAAATATATGCCTCTTCTGCTATTTCGCCATCTTTGGGCGACTTATTTCTCAATATTTTTTTACTGTGCATCATAGCTATCTATCTTTATATTTATCATCAAAAAATGTTTAACTATGAGGCATTATCACAACTTTCAATTTTTCGCAAATCTGTTTTTGTAGTATTGACTTTTACCTTTACTTTTTTTGCCTTGCACTTGCAGTACCTTATCTTAGAAACTATCTATTTTAATTCTCAGATTAGGTTAGACATTACTTCCGAGCTAAATTATAATATATTGAAAATAAGCTGCTTGTTCGTTTTTGTAATGGCTTCTTTCGTATATTTTTTCATTTGCCACGTTGCCTCTCGTTTAGCCTTGTCTGCTTTGCTTACTGATAAACAGATAATAATTTGCATTGGTATTAGTTCGTTTTTTTACGTCTTGCTATCGTTTATTCTTCATCATACTAACGCTGTAGTGCTTATTCTTAATGTGTTATATATATCAGTTATTATCTTCTTTCGATTTTTTAGAGAAATACGTTCTATCACTTTCTTTACGTATATCTATTTGTTTTTCAATGCGTTGATTTCGGCTGTGCTTGGGGCATACTCCAATTATATTTTTGAGAACAGAATGGATATTGACAACAAAGCGAAGTTTGCCAACAGGATATTAATAGGCAATGATAAGTTAGGAGAGTTTTTGCTCAATGCAACGATAAAGAAAATAAAAGAAGACCAAATTATTTCTACTCGGATGCTTTCTTCGCTTGCCCCTATCGATTTGGTGATTCAGAAGGTAAAAAAGCAACATTTGGACAGCTATTTCGACAAATATGATATTAATATTCTACTTTTTAACAGCAATGGTCAGCCCTATAACTATGACCTTCCGTACAACACCCTTTTTGAGAAATTCAATTTAGAAAAATATAAAACGGAAGTTCCTCAAATATACTTCATTAATGACCTGCCCGCTAATGTGAAACGATATTTGGCTTTCATAGACATAGACCGCAAGGGAGTGCAGGTAGGGAAGATTATCATAGACCTTACCTCGAAAAAGGTAGTTCCAAATAGCGTTTATCCACGATTGTTTTTGGATAAAAAATTTGCAGACTACTATGAAACTATTAACCTTAGCTATGCTATCTATAAGGATAAAAAATTATGGGATAGCTTCGGAAATTTTGGCTACGATAAAAGTTTCTTAAACTACTTTAACGACCAAGACCCTGAAAGTGAGGTAGTAGTAAATGACCATAGACATTTTTTGGTAAAGGGAAATGAAGGGAAGCAGGTAGTAGTTACCTCTGAGATTTACCCTTTCAAACACATTATTTCTAATTTCTCATTCTTGTTTCTACTGCTCATACTTTTCAAACTCTCCTTTTTGCTATTCTATGAATGGTATTATCAGCACGTAAGGATCCATTTTAACTTTGCAGGGCGTATCCAATTATTCTTGAACGCTGCTTTCTTTCTGCCGCTACTTCTGATTAGTGTTCTGATTATCAGTATTTTAAATTCTGATAACAAGAATGCCATCAAAGATGAATATATCAAAGTAGCCGAAAACGTTTCTGTGAATCTGTCTAATAATTTGGAAGAATACCAAAAAAATGATGCAAGCAGAGAACAACTCCTCAATAGAGTAACAGATTTGGCACGTCTTACTCAAACGGAAATAAACTTGTATGGCAGTTCGGGCAAGCTCATAGGGGCGAGTCAGCCACTTATTTACGAAAATGGATTATTGAGTGAACTCATTAACCCACAGGCACTTATGCAAATAATAGATGAGCATCAAAGCCGTATCATGCTTACAGAGTCTATTGGTTCGCTCGAATACAATTCTGTTTATGCAAGCATAAAAAGCAATGAAGGAGAAATTCTTGGCATTATTGGATTGCCTTTCTTTGAGTCGCAGAAAGAATCGGAAGTGCAGATTATAAATGTAATAGCAACTATCCTCAACGTATTTACCTTTACGTTCATCGGTCTGTTGGTGCTTTCCTATTTTGCTTCTCATATCCTTACTGCCCCCCTGCGAATCATTACTCAGAGGTTGCGAGGGACAACGCTAAACGTGCATAACGAGCCGCTTGAATATAAATCTGATGATGAAATAGGCTTGCTCGTGGGGGCGTATAATAAAATGTTACTACAGCTTGAGGAAAGCAAAGATGCACTTTCCAAAAGTGAAAAAGAGTCTGCTTGGCGGGAAATGGCAAAGCAAGTAGCCCATGAAATAAAGAATCCGCTTACACCAATGAAACTTACTTTGCAACATATCAGGCGGGTGATTGCTGAAAATAACCCTCGGATAGATAAATCATTGGAAACGTTATTGATGCAGGTGGATATATTGAGTGATATTGCTACTTCATTTTCGTCTTTTGCCAATATGCCGATTCCGCAAAATGAAGAATTTGAAATAGTAGAAGTGATACAGCAGACCGTACAACTTTATGAAAATGATAGTAATGCCAAAATTTTGATGAATATACCAGAAGGCAAGTTTTGGGTGAATGGAGATAAGCAACTGATGGGGCGTATATTTACTAACTTGATTATCAACGGGATTCAGGCTGTGCCAAATGATAGATTACCTGAAATAGTTGTATTTCTGAAACTATCAGGAATGCACAATATCATCATAGAAATTGCAGATAATGGCATAGGCATTACAGAGGCAATCCGCCACAAAGTATTTCTACCTAACTTCAGTACCAAATTTACAGGGTCGGGCATTGGCTTGGCTTTGGCAAAGCGGGGCATCGAACACGCAGGTGGCAAAATTTGGTTTGAAACTGAAGAAAACTTAGGGACTTCATTTTTTATAGAGTTACCTCTGATAAATACCACTATCCTTGAAAAGGAAAAGCCTGAACTCCGACTCATTGCCCGATAGGAAAATATTAAAATTCTTTCAAAGCGTCTTCTATCTTCTTGCTCAAGCCCATAGAAGCCTTGTCCATTGGCGGTCTGACCGTTGCTCCGCATATTCCCATTATTTCCATCAAAGATTTGATTCCCACAGGATTGCCTTCTACATACATCAAATCATTGAGTGCTAAAAAACGATAGAGCAAGGAAGTAGCTTCGGCATAGTTACCGTGAAGGGCTAAATGCACCATCTGGCAGAACTCTTTTGGAAGTGCATTTGCCAAGACCGAAATTACGCCAACTGCACCAAAACTCACCGAAGGCACAGTGAGCAAATCATCACCAGAAAGGAGTAAAAAATTGTGAGGTTTATCTTTGGCTATTTGCATACATTGCACCAAATTGCCAGATGCTTCCTTAATGCCCAAGATATTAGGGTGCTGGGAAAGTGTGATAGTAGCTTCTACTGATATATTCGAAGAAGTGCGTCCTGGCACATTATAAAGCATAATAGGCACAGGTGCATGGTCTGCGATGGCTTGGTAATGCTTAACAATGCCGCTCTGAGAGGGCTTATTATAATAGGGAGATACCGACAAAATAGCTCCGACACCATCAAAATTGATGCGATTAAGTTCTTCTATGACATGGCGAGTATTGTTGCCACCTAAGCCGTACATAATAGGCACGTTCTTGGGGTTATTGGCTTTGACAAATTGGAGTATTTGCGCTTTTTCTTCTGAGGAAGTAGTTACTGCTTCGCCTGTAGTACCATGCACTACCCAATAATCTACATGATTTTCGGTATGTTGTAGTAATTTTAATAAACTTTTATAGTCTATAGTTTCATCAGCATTAAACGGAGTAACCAAAGCTACGCCTACGCCTTTCCAATGATTAGTTGTCATTTAGTTATAAGTAATTGATTTAGTGTAATGTAAAGCCTGTTCTATAAAAATATCTATGCCTTGTTCTGGTTTTTGGTTTATCATCATTTCAAAAAAAACTTCATTTTTTGGGTTATACTTGCCTATCCTACATTTTGCTTGGCTTTTTGCCAAGATATATTGAAAAACTGGTTCCTCTTCCTTACTGATACAGTACAAATAGTCAAAAGATTGGAGGATAAAATTTTCTACAATTTCCGAACGAATACTCCCCCAATTGTCTATTTCTTTTTCTGTGAAGGAATAGTGCTGAAATTGGAAATTTATAACATTTTCAGAAGTTGTATGATAGACAACAACGGTTACTTTCTTATGGTCTTTGGCTAATCGCTGCAAGAAGTTCTGCACTGCTTGCGTCATAGCAGGGTCTTCAGATTTCAGTAATACACCTATGATTGAGGCTTCATCATAGTTAAGGGTTTGGCGGCGGATATTTTTTTGTAAGTTTATAGCCTTTTTAATTTTCCAATCCAAAAAAGTTTTTTTGATAAAATTCATTCCTGATGCGTCATTTAATTTTCTTCTCTTAATAAATCAGTTGCAAATTTAGTATTTCACTCTTATTTCTAATGATGTTTTTCACTATCTTTACTAAGATTTTTACTAAAAAACCATATTACAAAGATGAGTATCCTTTTTGACGATTTTAAAAGCTGGAAAAAAGAATGTGAAGAAAATAATTTTCCTTTGTACTTGCCCGTTCTGACATACGAAATAGTACAAAAGGGGCGGACAGAGGAGGAGATTTGGGGCGGCTTGCTCTATGCCTATGCGGTGATGCGCGATGCGGTGCAGACGGGGCTTACCCAAGATACTACTTCTCGGTCGGGCATGATTGACAATGGCGGGAAAAAGGTATATAATTATCCGATAGACGTGCTGTCGCCAGCATTTAAAAAACTGATAGCAAGGGCATTGGCTGCCAAAGAGGTAAACTCTTGCATGGGAAGAATAGTGGCAGCACCTACGGCAGGTGCTTCGGGCATCATGCCGGGTATTTTGGTTACTTTGCAGGAAATTCATCAGATAGATGACCAAAAAATGCTTGAGGCTATGCTTGTAAGTGCGGGAATAGCACTCATTATTGAGCGTAATGCATCTATAGCGGGCGCTGTAGGTGGTTGCCAAGCAGAAACAGGAACGGCAGCAGCAATGGGGGCTGGAGCAGTAGTCTATGCCTTAGGCGGAAGTGTTAATCAGGTATTTAGTGCCGTTGCTATTACTATCCAATGTATGCTCGGCTTGGTATGCGACCCCGTAGCGGGGCTGGTGGAAGTGCCTTGCGTGGTGCGTAATGCAAGTGCTGCCGCTATTGCGTATTCTTCAGCCCAAATAGCTTTAGCCAACGTAAACGCAGTAATCCCTGTAGATGAGTGCATAGCCGCTATGGGCGAAATAGGGCAAGCAATGGAAGACCGCTACAAAGAAACGGCTTTGGGAGGGCTTGCCATGACCCCCACAGGGCAACAAATCTCTAAAAGAGTATTGATTACAGATATTGACGTTTTGGAAGAATAAAAAACATATAAATAAAGATTTCCCTACCAATCAGGTTTGCCTTTTTCGGGCTTCTTGGTCGTTTTTTTCTTGTTTTGCTGAAGATACTGTACTTCATTATTCTTCATTGCGTCCAAGATAGTTTTTGCTTGGTCTTCGGTAAGGTTCATTTTTTGTAGGCGTTGCGAACGTTTTTCATTGGTTTCTTTTTCCTCCTCTTTCCCTTTTTTGTCGCTTTGCTCATCTTTCTCTCCCTGTTTTTTCTTCTCTTCCTTGTCGTCTTTCCCCTCTTGCTCTTTCTTATCAGCTTTGTCTTTTTTGTCCCCTTGTTCGTCTTGTTTTTGCTTTTGGTCTTTTTGCTGTTGCTCCTTTTGTTGCTGTTCCTTTTCTTTATTTTCCTTCTCTTTGTCCTTATTTTCGTTTTTATCTTGCTTTTGCTGCTGTTGCTGCTTTTTTTGCTGCTCCAATAGTTTTTTCACTAACTCGTAGTTATGCCTTGCTTCCTCATTTTCGGGCATAGCCTTGAGTGCCTCTTTGAATGAAAGTAAAGATTCTTGGTAATTTTTATTATTTGCCTTAATGACTCCTATTTGCTGGTTAGCAACCGACTTGGTGTATTTATCATTTGAAGCCATAAGTTTTCCGTAAAACTCTTTGGCTTTGGTAGTGTCTTGGATGCTAAAGTAAGAATGAGCCATATTAAGCAAAACAGCCTCTTCTTTAACATCAAGTTTGAGAAGTTCTTCGTATCTTTTGATGGCTACATTGTACTGTTTGTTCTTATAAGCAGCCTCTGCCTCTGCTTTTAACTGGTTGATTTTGGCTATCTTACCAATATCAATATCACTACTCCCTGCCCAAAGTAACAGGCACAAATAAGCTATAATTTTCATGTTTCTACGGTTTTTTCTCTCTGTCTAAGTTCCGCAAAGTTAGTTCAAAATCAAATTTTTACCTGTTATTTTTGAGTTAAAGTAAGTTAAAAAACTTTTTTCATTTTTCATTAAATAGCATTTTTTTTGAGTGTTTGGCTTAAAATGTGTATGTTTGCTCAAATGATAGCCCTATTTGCTCTTGGCAAATAAAGACTTTGCGTTTTTTTATAATTCTTTCATAAATTTCGGAATAAAAAACAACGGGTAAGCCAACAAAAACAAATTAGGTAGCCACCAAGTAGGGTCAAAATCTTTTGCCAATGCCCAATAAGAAATAGCTTGCAAGCCAGAAACGCTCGTCAGAATTAAGGAAATAAGCGCAAAAACTTTCCATTTATTGTTGCCTTTTTGGTGCAGATAAATGCTACAGAAACCTGTAGAAGAAACGGCAATATCTAAGGGAAAGAACGACCAGTTCCAATTTACTAAAATTTCATTCCTGTAGTCATTATACAAATATTGTACAGGAATGATTTGCAAAGCAGTTATTAGCCAATAAACAATAAAACTTGTATCTACGGCAAGAAAAAAATATCGGAGTGATTTCATTATTTTTATTTCTTTTGTTCAAAAATTTGTTCATATCGACTTTCATAATTTTTAAACTCTGTACCACACCATTTGTCCCACCAAGTAAAGTAAAGTCCGTAATTACCCTTGAATAATTCATGGTGCATATTGTGGTGTGTAGAAGGTGTTTTCCACTTGAATAAAGGATGAGTAAGCCACCAAGAGGGGTACACTTCGTAGCCCAAATGCCCAATCATATTAAATCCTTGCTGAAGCACCTGCCAGATAATCAGGGCTGTAAAGCTAATAGGCATTAAGAAAACAAATAGCATGGTAATACCATTTTCTACAATTGCTTCCAAAGGGTGAAAAGCAAAAGAAGTGAAAGGGGAAGGGTCGGTACTCTGGTGGTGTACTTTGTGAAAATATTTGTACAGCGAAGGGGAATGCATAGCCCGATGTGTCCAATAAAAATAAGCGTCATGCAAAATCATCATCAGTACAATGCTTACCACAAACCATACAATACCGTATTCGCTGATGTCATAATAAATCTGGGTATAGCCGCTTTTCTCAGCTTTATAAAGCCCAAAATCAATAAATGCAAATACTACCAAAGTGGAGAACGAGTGGCTTGCATCATGCAAAAAGTGCCATATTTTTGCTTTTTGCTGTGGTTGAATCCTCAAAAAAGCTAACTTTTTTTTGAAAATAACCCAAAAAATAAGAAAAGAAGGAACAACGAAAAAAGCATAAATACTTCCATTAAAGGCAATGTCCTCTACAATAAAACGAAAAAAATCTGCCACCATATTTAAAATTATTTTGAGTGAATAAAATATAGGGCAAAGTTCCACTTTTGGTTTTTGATTTCTTTTGATAAAAGTCAAAAAAAGAATTTCTCAAACTTTTGCTCTAATTCGGCTCAGGGTTTCCTGCGACATTCCTAAGTAAGAGGCAATATGTCCAAGAGAAGCCTTCTGCAAAATGTAAGGTTCTTTGGCTAAGAGTGTTGTGTAGCGGTCTTTGGCGGTCTGGAACTGAAGTGATAAAGTTCTTTCTTCCAAATCAATGTAATATTTTTCGGTAAGTATGCGCCCAATCAAATTAAATTCGGGATAAGTTCTATAAATTTCTTGCAAGCCATCATAGTGAATAGCATAGAGCGAACTTTCTTCCAAAGATTCTATATTCTCAATACTTGGCTTTTGGGAAACAAAGGAATACATAGAAGTTACAAATTCATTTTCGGAAGCAAACCAAGTAGTAACGTCTTTGCCATCTTTGTAGTAAAAACCTCTTACGAAGCCTTTTTCTAAAAAATATATATACTTACAGACTCTGCCTTCCTCCAAAAGCAGTTGATTCTTGGCAATTATTACCTTTTGGGCAGCCTTTCTTAATACAGTTTCTAATCCTTCCGAAATGTGGTATTCTTCGGAAAAAGCAAAGAATTTTTCCATTTTTTTTTAAGTATGTAGCAAAGATAAAAAATATTCTTATCGGAGTCCTTCGGGCGGCGAATCGAAATATGTTACTATTTTCAGTTTTTCTAAAGTAAAATGTTTTATGTTTGTATAGGAAATTAAAATGAAAAGAAAGAGGCTTTTGGCACTTTTTTAGTGCATTCCCTTGGACTAATTGCATAGGCATTAGGCTTTTTATGATAAAAAATATTATTCTTTATATTTCGCTGATGCTATTGTTGGCTCATGCGCTGCGGGCGCAAGATGAGCTGGGCGAGCTTGTCAAAAAGTTAGAAGCTACCAAAGGCGTGGCGAGAATAGATATTTTGAACAAACTTTCGGAAAAATATCGCGAAAAAGACTTAGAAAAATCCATTTCCTATGCAGATGAAGCTATTGCTTTGGCAGAAAAAAATAATAAATTGGATAAGGTAGCCATTTCGCAAATTAATAAGGGGGTTGCCTATCGTAGCAAAGGCGATTCTAAACCCGCCTTGGAATATTTTTTGAAGGCATTAGTTTCGGCAGAAAAAATTGGCGACTTGAACATTCAGGCAGATGCACTTCATAAAATAGGAGTTACTTACCTTTTTCAAAAAGATTTTTACGCCGCACTCAAATTTGCACAAAAAGAAGAGATTATTTGGAAACAAATCAATGATGATGCGGGCATTGCTGCTGCTGCTAACTTCTTGGGGCTAATTTATACCAATCTGAAAAACTATGACTTGGCTCGCGAATCATTGGAAGAAGCGCTGAAGATAGGAAGGAAAACGGCAGATAACGAACTCATTTACAAACCGCTTACCAACTTAGGCGACCTATATATTCGCTTAGGAGATGTCCCAAAAGCCATAGACTACATCAGCCAAGGATTGAAGGTAAGTGAAGAATCAGGGAATCAATTTGGCATTGCTACGAGTTTGCTTAACTTGGGAAAGGCTTACCAACTCAAAAAAAATAATGGAACAGCCATAGAATATGTGAAAAAATCATTAGAAAAGAGTATTGAAATTCAGGCTCTTTCACTAATGAGGAACGCCTATGAGGTATTAACGGCACTCTATGAGCAAACAAATGACTATCAGAAATCATTGTTTTTTCATAAACTCTATAAAGAAGCAGAGGACAGCCTAATCAATAGGAATGTGCGACAAAGCATGAACGAAATGGAACTCAAGTACGATGCGCAGAAAAAAGAACAAGAGAATGCCGCACTTAGGATAGAAAAAGAACTGTTTGACAAGGAGAGGAATTTGAATTTTGCTATCATCGCAGGTACGAGTTTGGTTGCTTTGCTCTCTCTGATAGCAACTGTGCTTTATTCTCGCCAATCTCGTCTCAAACAGCGGGTAAACACGCAATTGGTAGGGATTAACCAAGAAATTACCCAAAAATCAAATGAAATAGAAAAGCAAAAAGACATAATTGAGCAGATTAATAAGAATTTGGTAAGTAGTATTAATTATGCTAAAAATATTCAAGATGTCCTTTTGCCCCAGCAAACCAATCTATTAAATTCATTTTCAGGGTATTTTATTTATAACGCCCCCAGAGATATTGTAAGCGGAGATTTTAACTGGTTTGCTGAGATAGATGGGCAGACAGTAATTGCTGTTGGCGACTGCACAGGGCATGGCGTTCCTGCTGCATTAATTACTGTCCTTTGCCATTCCTTTTTGCACGAAATAAGTACACATACTACCTCGCCCTCCAAGATACTGGAGAGCATGAATGAAAAAGTGATGGCACAACTTCACCATAAGGAGGGGTTGAGCAATGATGGTGTTGAGGTTGCTATCTGTATTATCTCTGCTGATAAGACACAACTTATTTATGCAGGCGCAAAAACACCACTTTATTTAGTTCAAAATCAAAATTTTAAGCATATCAAGGGAAACCATTTCCCTATTGGAGATACACACTATTCTGCACAACGTTCTTACAGCGAGCATATTCTTTCCATACAAAAAGGGGACACAATTTATTTGGCTTCGGATGGCTACCAAGACCAATTTGGCGGAGAGCATGACCGCAAGTTTATGGTCAAAAATTTTAGGAATTTATTGGAAAAAATTAGCCAAGAAAATGTTAATAATCAAGCCAATATACTAAAAAATACCATGCTAAAATGGAAAGGTAATCATAAACAGACAGATGATATTATTGTCTTTGGTTTGCAGATATGATGACTTATTCAAAACCAAATGGCAAGACTTGCCAATCAATAATTGACTACTGCTATCAAGTGGTCTTTCGAAATTGCTGATTCGTTGGTATAGGGCGAGCCAAGCACACCTACATCAAGCCATATCTCTCTGTTTTTGAATAGTTTGATGCCAATATTACCCTCCACTACGTTTCTTAGCGTACCTTGTTCGAGTGCATAGTTTGCATTGATGTACGAGCCAAAACAGGGAACAAATTTTGCCCGTATTCTTGGCGATGAATGCTTTACGGAAATATAGGCAAGATTGATATTCAACTCATTATGACGCGCCATAGATACAAAGTAAGGTCTTTCTTTGCTTTCTGGTTTGCTAAAATCATAGCCATAATAGGCATCTATATAGCCCTCTACTACAAATTTTCCTTTGCGATATACAGCAGAGTTTGGTTACAATTTGCAGCAAATATGTTGTGGGGTTCTGCTTATTTTTGGATGGCACACTATTTGATAAAAAGCGAGGTGCGAGGGAAATTAATTTTCATTTGATTCATTTCACAATTTAATAGCGCATGATTAAATATCAGAATACCACTTTTTTAGTTTTATTTTCTTATGTTTCTTTCTTTGCAAAAGCGCAAGAAAATAATTTTTTTGACCATAAGAAGAGGGCAAGGATTGTTAGCACAAGTAGTAGCTATGCTGTGAAAATAAAAAAACATTAGAAGTAACCTTAAAAGAGTAGCTATAAGCAATAATTTTCATTACTTTGCCTAAAATGAAGGTAATTTAATAATTTATTAACGATGAACTTTGTCAAAATACTCATTATTATTGGGCTTACCCTTCTGATGCGTGAATTATTTGCCCAAAATAATTTTGTTCCTTGTTTTAAGACAGAAATAATTAAAGGATGCGCCCCGCTCAAAGTTCGCCCTATCGACTGCTCTGGCGTAGCCGCTAATCTTATTTTTTATGACTACGGCGATGGGCGAGGTCCCGTACCCGATAAGGAAGTAACCTACAGCAAAGCAGGCAAATATGCTGTTACACAGTTGCTTAACTCTGGCGGTGGCGGCGGCATGAAAACAGACGGGCAGTATTTTATAGAAGTGAGCAATCCGATTGTCCCTACTATCGAGGTAGAACTTTGTGCGGGTTTCAAAGCAACTGTAAAAGTAGTAAGTACAGACTATAGCGAATATTTCATAGATTTTGGGAACGGCAAAAGCAGTGTGGTCAAAGGGGGGGAATCTGCTACTACTTCCTACGGCAGTGCTACACCCGTAGCTATTACGGTGCTTGGCAATACAAACACCAATGTAGCAGTATGCGGAAGCACGCAAAAAACAATCATTCCTATACAGACACCTCCTAAAGGAATCATCAGACAGGTAAAAGTGCTAAGTGATGACCGAGTGCAGGTAGATTTTGACCTCAATAGCAGTACAAGCTACCAACTTTTGCAAAATTCGGTCATTAGTGATGAGCAAAAGAAAATAGCCTTAGCAAGCGGAGCAACCCAATTCATAAGTACGGACAAAATTTCTGCTTTTGAGATATTTCGTTATAGAGTTTTAGCCATCGACAAATGCACAGGCGAGGATTTTTTGGCGGGGGAAACCATTACTGCCCACAAGCTAAGTGTGGCAAACATACAGAAAAAAAATGTCATTAGCTGGAATCCGAGCAAAGATTTGGACTTTGGAAACTATACGATTTACAGAAATAACCAAGTGCTGACAACGATAAAAGACAGGGAAACACTTTTTTTCGAAGACTTAAATATAAAATGCGGGCAGACCTACTGCTATAGAGTAGAAGCTGTAGCCAACAAGGGAACTACCAAATCTATCTCTGCTACAGTATGCAGCACTGCTCCCAAAGATTCAGACCCGAAGGCTGTAGCCCAATTTGTAGCGAATATAGTCAAAGAAAGCATAGAAATTCGCTGGCAAGTGCCAAATAGCCCACCGCAAGCCACTTTCCTTCTACGCGCCGACGGCAACGGTAATACCACAAAAATACAAATTCCTAATCAGCCACCTTATATAGATGTCTCTGCATACATCACCAGCAATGATTATTGCTACAAACTTATCTATATAGATGAATGTGGTAATACTTCTCCCGAAAGTGCTATTGCCTGCCCTATTCGGCTGATAATGAGCAATGAAGACGATAGAATTACTCTCAATTGGGCTGCGGTAGGCGCTTCGCTTACGTTTGTAGAGAAGTTAGATGAGCAAGGCAATCCGTACACTTCCATTTCTACTTCCGCTAATACTTTTGTGGAGTTAAAATCGCAGTTTGACAGACAATTTGTTCGTTATAGAATCGGGGCTATCATCAATGGGATTTTGGTCTATTCCAATATTGTATCGGTCAGGGTGGATGCCATACTCATTTTCCCAAACGCATTTAGCCCAAACAATGACGGACTCAACGATACTTTTGGCGTAAAAGCCAGCTTCATCAAAGATTTTCGCCTGCAAATATTTAGCCGATGGGGAATTTTGATGTATGAAAGTACAGATACCAATAGCAGTTGGGACGGAAAATACAATGGGGAAACAGTGCAAGCGGGCGAATACATTTTCACGATAGAAGGTGCGGATATGATAGGAAAAAAAATAGATAAGAAGGGAATACTCACAGTGGTAAGGTAAATTATTTTAACTTTGACAAAGTCCGAGAACTTTGTCAAAGTTATATTTTTATCTATTAGAAGGTCTTTTGGGCAAAAATGGATAACGAACCCCAAGTGTAGCCCCACCCCAATACAAGAGATTATTCTGGAAAATGGTTGTATTAGCCACATAAGCGTTCATGTGTATAGAAGCCTTTGCCTCTGCAAAAACATAAAAACTTTGTACAGGATATTCCGCACCAATGCCCACATTACCATAAACGAAAAGCGTAGTTTCGTCCTTAAAATATTTTAACTCAGCAGGGTTGATATAGGCAGGATTAGGAACTGTGTAGTCAAACATAGTAATAGCCCCCGACACTCCGCCTATAGCATAGACATTCAATGCATCGTCAATGTAGCGACCTCTTAAGTAGCGATTGTAATTGAACTCAAACTCTATCGTACTACCTTTGAGTGTAGCCCCGCCATAAGAAAGGTCTATTGCTTTGGTAGGCAAGAAATAAGCAATGCTGCCAGAAATAGCATTTTTGCTATCCCCAAAACCGCCGTAAGTACCGCGCAATTTTATGCCGTATGTCCCAGGATACATATTGGGTTTTACCAAAGGATAATCGCCACGTTGCCCAAAATATTTGGCATAAACACCACCCCCGCTAAAGCTCAAATATTGGGCAGATGAATTTTGCACAGCTAAAAGTGAAAATACGAGAACTAATAAATAAATATTTTTTTTCATAGAAGTCTTAAATAATTGATTATCAATGTATAAAATCTATCTGATAGTATTTTTTTTCAAAAAAAAATCTTGTGTATGTTAATTAAACCTATAAAAATAACGAATCTAACGTAAACTTTCGTAAGTTTTAGCAAAATTAGTACCTTTTGTTTAGCTTTTATGATATTTGTATATAAAAACTGTTTGAAAACGGAAAAGAACAAACCTTGTCAGTGGTCGCAGACCCTGCCAATGGTTTCAAAAAATTTACAAGTGAATAAGACTTCTTTTTTCCCAGCAAAAAGCTAAATATTAAAAAAACTTACGTTTATTTCAACTTTTTGAAGGGATATACGTAACTTTTTAGAAAATAAGCGCAAAGGTTGCGTTTATACAGATGTTAGCAGTAACTCGAACCTTAAAGCCAAGAGTAGATGAGAATTAACAATTTATAGAACCAGATACTACATAAAGTCACAATTATTAATTCACCAAATAAGAATAATCAATGTTAAATCATGAAAAAACTTCTTCCGAATTTTAGAACAACCTTTTTAAGTGTAGGTTTTACATATATCATATTAGCATTAGGGCTTTTTACAAAAGGCTTAATGCATAGTATGGCTGAATTCAAAGTACCTGAACCTATTTTGAATTCATCTCATTATTTTGACGCAATGCTTTGGGTTTATGTTCATATGATAGTCATAGGCATACTCATAATGACAATTGGCTATTCTGTCAATGATATTAATAAACAGAAATGGATTGCAATTCTACTTTTTTTAGTGACATCATTTTATACATATTTGGATTTTCGCAGTGCTGACTGGATTTACGGGAATGCATTGTATAAAGGTGATTCATCATTAATCCCTGCTATTATTGGTTTGTTGGTTAATTTGCTTTTTTTTCAGTTGGCAATACGTCTCTTTACAAATGACAAATTGAGTAAGATGAAGAATATTGACAATAAATTGAGCAGCCACTAACACGGGTTTGGCAAAAGTGGCGTTTCAGTGCTTTTTTGGGCTAATGAATAAGGAAGGGGCTTTTTTACTTTATTTGGGCAACAGTGTAAGAAAGTCCCCGCCTTCGCCAAGCCTTTTCCGTTATCAGTTATTTCAAGAAGACAACCTTAAAAGTAGTAAAACGAATATGTCAAAAAAATACGGTGATTTGAATAATGAAAAAGTAAGGACATATACTTTTTTGAAATGGATGTATGATGATGCCTACTTTCCAAATTTTTTGGTAGATAAGGGAAAGCAGATTTTGATTGATTTGTGCTTCGATATTGAAGCCAAACAACCTAAAAACTTGCGGGAGTTATACAAACTTACTCACAAGGCAACAGATAAGTTCAATGACTTACAAGAGGAGTTTGAAGACAACAACAGTGAGTTAGAAACAGTAGCAAGAGATTGTATAGGAGTAGATTTTTATTTCATAGCACAAGCATACGGCTACGCTGAGGCAGATATAGAGGAACTTATTGCTACAAGAGATTGGTAAATCAAATAATAGTCATTATTATGGAAGAAACAAACCAAATAAAGTCAGCACTTAAAACTGAAGGCTTTGCAATAATTGAGAGTATTTACTCAAATGCAGAAGTCGCACAAATTTTAAATTTAATAGGCAATACGGATAAATCAAATGATACTTTTAGAAAATCATCAGATTTATTTGCGATACGACAGTTTTTGAAAGAGATACCACAAATAAAACACTTAATTTTTAACAATAAACTACAAAAAATTATTTCTAACCTTTTTGGTAATGATTTTTTTGTAGTGAAGAGTATTTATTTTGACAAACCCGCAAAGTCGAATTGGTATGTTCCTTACCATCAAGATTTGACTATTTCCGTAAATAAAAAAATTGTAGGGCTTGAAAATTATACATCTTGGACTACTAAGCAAAATCAATTTGCTGTTCAGCCGCCCTTACAGATTTTGGAGAATATATTTACCGTAAGAATACATTTAGACGAAACTAATGAGTACAATGGGGCATTGAAAGTAATACCTAAATCTCATTTGCGGGGCATTTGTTCAGCAAGTGATTTTAAAGAAGAGGAAGTTGTTTGTAATGTAAAAATGGGTGGAATTATGATAATGAAGCCCTTATTGTTGCATAGTTCGGGCAAGACAAGCAATGAAAAAAATAGGCGTGTGATTCACATAGAATTTTCTAATCAAATCTTAGACTCAGCACTAAATTGGGCAGAACGTACAGAATATAATGTACCCTATTTTTTGGACAGTAGATTAAAGTGAAAATTATTTATCTTTATCATAAAATAGTACAAAAAAAGTAAAAACCACCCATAATCTTATGAAAAAATTATTGCTGTACGCTATCCTAAACCTTGTTTTCAATACTATTTTTGCACAAAATCTTGTCCCAAATGGTAGCTTTGAAAATCTGAAAGTTCAGCCTCATGAGCTAAATACCAAATTTCGCCCAAGTGCCATCTTAGAAGGCTGGCGAGAAGTTGCTATGGGCGAAATAGGGCTTATTCACCCAAGTTCTTCTCATTTTAGTCCTCAAAGAAGCCAGCATGGAAGCCAAACAGCACAAGATGGCGAAAGCTATGGCTGGTTCAAAGCATTGGGAGTACAGTTTGGAGAATATGGGGACATAAAACGCTATTATTTCCAAACCAAACTTACCGAAACTTTACAAAAAGGGAGAAAATATACGCTTTCTTTTTATATAAGTTTAGCCGATAATTCGAGCCTTGCCATAGAAAATATTTCCGCTTTTATGTTTGAAAAACCCATAGTAAAGGTGGGAGATTCGCCAAAATCTTTGTACCGAAGCTCCCAAAGCAGCAATGGCATTCACTTGGATTTGTTGGAAATGGCAGCTTTGACCAAAATAAAAAATAAGCAAGGTATCCTCAAAGATGCCGAAAATTGGACTTTGGTAGAAGAAGAATTTATAGCCAAAGGTAATGAAACTTTTTTGGTCATTGGTAATTTCGAGATGCAAGCGAGAGTAAACTATGAAACATTAGCCAAGAAAAAAGAGCATTGGAATTGGAAAGATGCCTACTATTTTATTGACAATGTATCGCTTACTGCGGCGGTAGAAAACAATTTGATAACAGAAAAAGCCCCTGATAGTCAGGTAAATACGGACTTAAAAGAATTGACAGAGGGCAAAACTGTAGTGATGGAAAATGTATTATTCGAGAGTACAAAGCACGATTTATTACCCGCATCTTTTCCTACTTTGGACAGCCTTGTGAATATTATGGTTGAAAATCCATCGATAAAAATTGTCATCGAAGGGCATACAGACAACGTAGGGGATAGCCTCAGCAATCTAAAACTTTCTATTTTGCGTGCAGAAAGCGTTAGAAATTACTTGGTGCAGCATAAAATTGCGGTAAACCGAATAGCAATTTTGGGGTTTGGTGCTACTTTTCCTTTGCTTCCTAATAGCACTTCGCGAGGCAGAAGGCGCAATAGGCGAGTGAGTATCAAAGTGAAATAAGCCATATTTCCAAAATATTTACCATATATTGGTATTTCCTTGTTTTTATGTAAATTTGGAAGTGTTTTTAAGACTTTGTGCAACAATAATTTAGGTTATTTTTATTTATGAGATTCCTATGAAAAAGTTGATGTTTGCCTTGTTTATTTTATTATTTGTCTTTGCCTGCGACAATACGCCTGTGCCAGACCCTATTCCCTTCAAAATAGTGAATAAGCTCATAGATTTGAATAATCTTCGCTACCAACGCCTCAAATTTGACGGCGGGTTTGCTTATGAAGATGGGGGCGTGAGGGGGCTAATCATCTACCGCCGCAATGCTACTTCTTACCTTGCCTTTGAAAGAAACTGCCCTTTCCGACCTATGGACGCTTGTGCGCATCTGAAAGTAGATGATTCGGGTTTTTTTATGAAAGATTCCTGCTGCAATTCGGTTTTCGATTTTGAGGGCAGTCCTATAAGCGGTCCCGCCTTCAGCCCTGTGCTGCGTTATCGGGTTTCGCTCACAGGAAGTTTACTTTCCATCACCAATTAATTTGATTCTGGGATTGCTTTTTTCTTATCTTTGCACAAAAAACAACGCATTATCAGACAGAATTATGACATATTCTTCAAAAATTATCAAAATTATAAAAAATAGGTCAGACATTGGGGCGGGTACGCGCGGGGCTGACTTAGGCATAGACGCACTCGAAATAGCAGCTATCGTCAAAGACAATCATTTTTTCAATGACCACCCTTTCGAAGACGTGCCTACGCACAACGAAAGCATCTACAATAAGGATAAAAACTCATTTGCCAAACGCATAGGACACGTACTTGAGCAGTGTACCAGAGTGGCAAAGACCATAGAACGAAATGTAAAGCAAGGCTTTTTTCCACTTTTGCTTTCGGGCGACCACTCCGCCGCTTTGGGAACGGTAAGTGGGCTGAAGGCTGCCTATCCTAGCAAACGCATCGGGGTAGTTTGGATTGATGCACACGCCGATTTGCACTCTCCGCATACCTCGCCTTCGGGAAACATTCATGGTATGCCCTTGGCAGCTGCCCTTAACGACGACAACCTTGACTGCCAAATCAATGAGCCTTTGCCCGAAACACTGCTCTATTGGAACGGTATGAAAAATATTGGTATCGAGGGGGCTAAAATACTTCCCGAAGATTTGATTTATTTTGGGGTCAGAGATACCGAAGAACCCGAAGACAGGCAGATTGCCAAATTAGGCATCAGAAACTACATGGTACATGAGCTAAGATACAGAGGAATAAATACTTGTATGCAAGAAGCAATACAAAAACTTGTTCCCTGTGATATAATTTATATTTCTTTTGATGTAGATTCTATGGACTGCGACATGATTTCGCATGGTACAGGCACGCCCGTTCCCAAAGGTTTTGACCAATACGAAGTCATAGGGATTATCAATGCACTCATAGACACGCAAAAGGTTGCCTGCATCGAATTCGTGGAAATAAATCCTTTGTTGGACACCAAAGGCAACAAAATGGCAGAAACAGCCTTCGAAGTACTGAACGAAATTACGAAGACCTTGAAAAAATCTTTTTTTTAGCCATTTAAAAAATCTTTAACTTTGGTTTTTTGCCAAAAATATCCTAATTTTGCGGTTCTAAAAGTATTAAGGCGTATTGTCTTTTATCTTTTGCATTGAAAATTAAGTTCTTACATCATAAATAAATATCATCATGGGCGTTACAAGACTAAAAAGAAAAGATAGAAAAAACTCAAATCGTGCCAATGACCGAGTGGCAAAGATAAAATTGCTTACAGCAAGACCTGTCATTAAGAACATAGACATCGAGGCTGTAAAGAAATCTTTTGAAGAGAAAAAAGCAGCAGCAAAATAAGGAAAATGCGTGGTGATGAGCTACGCATTTTTTGTTTCATACAACCCACACAGATAATGCAAATCTATACCAACGAGTGCCTTATTAATATTTTGGAGCAACCCGCCGAGCTTGGCGAGGGTTTTTATTCTAAAGTAAGCGATGCTCAAGCCATCATAGCTACTTACGAAGCTATCAAAGATGCCAAAGAATTGCTCATCAGGCAGTACCATTTTGAGGCGGAAAACTACGAACAGACTGTAGCAGAGCTAAAAAATTACTTCAAAATCATCAAGGCGGCGGGGGGCATTGTTTTGAAAAAGAACAAAGTGCTGTTCATTAAACGGCTTGGGAAGTGGGACTTGCCAAAAGGGAAGATAGACAAAGGAGAAGCAAAAGAAATTGCCGCTGCAAGGGAAGTAGCCGAAGAGTGCGGTATAAGTGCTGAAATTACCCGAAAAATAGGCGTTACGTGGCATACTTACACGATTGGCGAAAAAAATATTCTCAAAAAAACCACTTGGTATCAGATGACTTGCTTGGAAGATGCCACTATGCAGCCACAAGCAGAGGAAAATATCACAGAGATAGTATGGGTAAAACTATACAAGGCAGATACGCTATTGGCAAATAGTTACGGCACTATCCGAAACATCTATCAGAAATTTCTGATGAAAATGCTCAAAAAGATGCTATAGTCAAGATTCCACAGATTTTCAAAACCTGTGGAATCTAATTTTTCAGACCTACTCCTCGTCTTCTTGCCCGTCGAAGCCGAATCCATACTCGTCATCTATTGCATATTTCTTGCAAAGAGCCTCCAATTCGTCTATCACTTTTTCGGGGTCTTCTGTAGCGATAAAGAAACTGTCTATCATCAATATTTTTTCGTCTTCGTCATCTTGGTATTCCTCGAAGTCGTAATCTCCTTCAATAGATAGTTTGTCGCAAAGTGCTTCTAATGCCTTGATGAATACCTCGTGCTTGGCTGTGCGTATATAGAACTCATAGATTTCGAAATAGTCGTTATCTCCTTCTATTTCTTCCTCAAATTCGAGGGCTTTTCCCGCAGGTACGGCAAAGGCATTGCAAAGTTCGTCTAAGGCTTTTGAGAAGGCTTTTTCATTCTTTACCTCGATGGTAAGATTTTCTACAATGAGCATTTCTTCATTTTTCTCATCAGTGTAGCACTCAAAGTCGTAGTCCCCGCCGTCAGCGTGCTTTTCGCAAAGTTCCTCTAAGTTCCCCACAAAACTTTGTTGTTTACCTGTCCTTATCGTTAATTTTTTAATTTCCATTTTATTAAGTTTTAAATTTTTTATGAATTTATTGTTTTGAGTTTATCCTTTCTGTACGCGTTCGCCTCTTTTACAAACCGTACAAACAAAGGGTGTGGGTTAGCTACTGTGCTTTTAAGCTCTGGATGGAACTGCACGCCTACAAAATAGCGGTGCTTTTTGATTTCCATAATTTCCACAAGTTGCGTTTCTGGGTTAATGCCCGAAGCTATCATGCCTGCATCTTCGTATGCTTGTAAGTAGGTATTATTGAACTCGTAGCGGTGGCGGTGGCGTTCCCTTATTTCCTTTTGCCCGTAGATACTTGCCGCTAAAGAGCCTTTTTTTATTTCACAGGGGTACGCCCCAAGTCGCATTGTTCCGCCTTTCATGGTGATTTTTTTCTGGTCTTCCATCATGTCTATTACGGGGAACGGTGTATCTTTATTTGCCTCTATGGTGTGTGCATTTTCCAAATGAAGTACATTTCGGGCAAAGTCAATCACAGCACATTGCATTCCTAAGCAAATGCCAAAAAATGGAATGTTATGCTCGCGCGCATAGCGTGCTGCTCCTATCTTGCCCTCGATGCCTCTATCCCCAAAGCCAGGGGCAACCAATATGCCGTCCATATCACCCAAGCGGTAGGCTATTTCTTGGTCGTTAATGAGTTCTTCCGAGCGAATAAGTTTGAGGTTTACCTTACATTCGTTGGCAGCACTCGCATGTATGAAAGATTCGGAAATAGATTTATAGGCATCGGGCAGCTCTACATATTTGCCAACCAAGGCAATATTTACCTCGCTTGTTGGATTTTTTAGCTTGCCCAAAAACTGCTTCCAATCCTGAATGTCAGGCTCTTTGCTGTTTGGTATGTGCAGTTTTTCCAATACAATCTCGTCTAAGCGTTCTTTTTTCATCAGTAGCGGTACGTCATAGATGCTTTCTGCGTCCAATGATTCTATGACCGAACTTAGCTCTACATTGCAAAATAGGGCTAATTTCCTACGAATATCTTGCGGCAAAGGGAACTCTGTGCGGCAGACCAATATCTGTGGCTGTATGCCCTCTTCCAGAAGTTTTTTTACTGAGTGTTGGGTAGGCTTGGTTTTCAGTTCGCCCGCTTTTTTGAGGTAAGGAATGAGGGTAAGGTGAATGACTATCACATTATCGGGTCCTAAGTCCCAACGTGCCTGCCGCACTGCTTCTATGAACGGCAAAGACTCAATATCTCCCACACAACCGCCTATTTCGGTAATAATGATGTCATATTTGCCTGTTTGTCCAAGTGCGAAAAAATTGCGTTTTATTTCGTCTGTGATATGCGGAATTACCTGAACAGTCTTTCCCAAATAAGCACCTTCTCGCTCTTTCATAATCACATTGTAGTAGATACGCCCTGTGGTTACGTTGTTCGCTTGCGAAGTTGGGATATTCAGAAATCGCTCGTAATGCCCCAAATCTAAGTCTGTTTCCGCCCCGTCGTCGGTAACATAGCACTCGCCATGCTCATACGGGTTCAGTGTACCAGGGTCGACATTGATGTAGGGGTCAAATTTTTGAATGGTAACGGAAAGCCCTCTTGCCTGTAATAGTTTGGCTAAGGATGCCGAAACGATGCCTTTACCCAAAGAAGAGGTAACACCTCCCGTAACGAAAATGTATTTTGCAGTTGCCACAAGTTTGAAAAGATTAGAATTTGGGTGCAAAGGTAGGTTAAAAGCATGAAATTCCTATTTTAAAAGTGCTATTTTCTTATCTTTGTTCTTTATTTTTACCCAAAAAGCCGTTTTAAGCTATTCCAAAGCCATAAAAGTTGTCAAACAAATTGGGGGTAAGGCGAATAAAAAACATAGAAAATACAAAAAATTGATGAAAAAAAAGATGAAAATTAACTATTGGGCAGCTGCTTGTTTGCTCACCTTGCTACCTTTTTTGGCTTATACACAAAGTGATAACGACCTTTGGGCTACTCTTTTCAAAGTGCAATATGGAGATTGGAAGTCTGTTTTCAAGCCTACCTACAACGACAAGATACAAGCACTCAATGGGAAAAAAATCACTATCAAAGGTTTTCTTATTCCTTTGGAGCAAAAGCCCAAACATTCGTTTTTCTTGCTTTCAGCCTTCCCCTTCGATGCTTGCTTTTACTGCGGAAAGGCGGGACCAGAAAGCGTAATAGAGGTTACTGTCAAAAAGCCACTTAAATCTACAGAAAAGCCAATTACCATTACGGGTACTTTGAAACTCAACTTTGCCAACCCCGACCATTTGTTTTATATCATAGAAGACGGAGTATTAGCAGAGTAAAAAAAACAAGACTCCTCTCTTGCTTTATGAGCAGAGAGGAGTCTTGCAAAAACTTTTCCAAGCACCGTTGTTCTTACTGCACTTCTATTAACTGTTCTTGTGCATTTTTAAAGTGAAATTCTGTAATGCCCAGAGAAGAATCCTTTTCCACTTTAATCCATTTTCGGTACTTTAAAAACCAGTTGAATCGGATAGAAAAAATGCCTTTTGTAAAATAGGCGTGTAAGTAAGGGTGTACGATAAGCACAATACCCGATTCGTTTTGCTTGGTCAAAATATAGTCTAATTTTGACTCCAAATGGTCAGAAACAGAGATAGCTGCTGTAATCTTTCCTGTGCCGTTGCAAGAAGGACATTTTTCCACCGTTGCAATATTAAGTTCGGGTCTTACGCGCTGGCGAGTAATTTGCATTAGCCCAAACTTGCTCAGAGGGATAACAGTATGTTTCGCCCTTTCTGTTCTCATTTCTTTTTTCACCTGCTCATATAGCAACCGCTTATGCTCAGGATTTTTCATATCAATAAAGTCGATTACGATAATTCCGCCCATATCCCTAAGTCGCAGTTGTCTTGCAATTTCGGCAGCGGCTTCCATGTTCACATTGAACGCTGTGGTTTCTTGGTCAGTTTCAGTCGATGATTTATTTCCACTGTTTACATCAATCACATGAAGTGCTTCTGTATGTTCTATCACCAAATAACCACCATTTGCCAAACTTACGGTTTGCCCAAAGAGCATTTTGAGTTGTTTCTCAATTCCATAAGCCTCAAAAACTTTGGCTTTGCCCGTATAGTATTTTACGATTTTTTCTTTGTCTGGTGCAATGTTCTTGATGTAGTCCCTGATTTCCTCGTAGATGGCTTTGTCATCTACTGTAATCATATCAAAAGACTCATTGAGCATATCGCGCAGTAGCGAGTTTGCTCTGTTCATTTCGCCAATCACCTTATCTCGCGGCTTTGCACTGGGCATTTTCACAATTCCATTGTCCCAGCTCGCCACAAGTTCGGTTAAGTCCTTGTCAAGTTCTGCTACGTCTTTGCCTTCTGCTACAGTCCTCACTATCACCCCAAAATTATCGGGTTTTATTGAGGAGAGTAACCTTACAAGGCGTTTGCGTTCTGCATTATCGGGTATTTTTTTAGAAACACTTACAGAGTTGGCAAAAGGAACAAGTACGATATATCTGCCCGCCAGCGATAATTCGCATGATAAACGAGGTCCTTTTGTAGAAATAGGCTCTTTGACTACTTGAACAAGAATCTGCTGATTTGTTTTGAGTACATCAGTAATTTTGCCAAGTTTGTCTATCTGAGGCTCCATTTTAAATTCAGCCACCTTCACATTAGGCGACTTTTTCCCCTGCTGTAGTTTAATAAATTTGTTAAGAGAGCGAATATTAGGTCCTAAGTCCAAATAATGCAAAAAAGCGTCTTTTTCGTATCCGATATCGACAAATGCTGCATTAAGTCCCGGAACTATTCGCTTCACCGTTCCCAAAAAAATATCACCGACCACAAAGCTATCATCAGTGCTTTCCTGATGAAACTCGACGAGGTTCTTATCTCGTAAAAGTGCTATCCGACCGCCATTTTGAGTTACGTTGATAATCAGTTCGTTACTCAATATTTCAGATAGTTTTAAAATAATTTTACCGCCAAGAAATGATACATTTTGTATTTTCTTTGGCGGTAAAGGCTTTGATTAGAAAGGCTACTTATTTACTAACGAGCTTTCTTTTTATGACGGTTCTTTCTCAAACGCTTTTTTCTTTTGTGCGTAGCGATTTTATGTCTTTTTCTTTTTTTTCCGCAAGGCATAACCCTAATAATTTAAATGATGAAACAAATAATTTAGATTTTTATCTTCTGAGCTATCAATTTTAATGCTGATAGACCTTCCATAAATGGCTTATTATCACTATCTTGTAGCTATACTACTTACAATAGCTTGCAAAGATAAGAAAGTTTTTTATTTTAATAACAAATTATGCTTGCTACACAAAAAAAATATCATATTTGGTTTTTTTCGTAACTTTTTTGTGCTTACACACACACCGCATCTCATTTTTATTATAACAAAATACCCGAACACGAAGTATTATAGGTAGGTCATTCAAAAAAACAATATAAATATGTTTGGACTATTTAAGAAAAAAACAGAGATAGAAAAGTTAAGCGAGCAGTACGCAAAACTCATGAAAGAAGCCCACACGCTTTGGCAAACTAACCGAGCAGCAGGCGATAAAAAAATGGAAGAGGCAGAGCAAATAAACAAGCAAATAGAGGCACTGCAACAGAAATAGGCTAAATAAGTTTTGCGTTTAGTCAGGCTGAGGGAGTGTCTTTGGCTTTCTGCGCTCTATTGAGGTAGTACATCAGGATTGGGTAAGCAAAAACAGAAAGTAGTAGCATAATAGCTCCTGCAATAAATCCATTACTCATAGTTTTTGCTTCTTCGGTAAAAGTTACGGCAAACAAAATTCCGTAAATCGGAGACAAATTACTGACAAGGGAAACCGTAAAAGGAGAAATGGTTTTGGTAATCTCGATAAAAACTGTGTAGGCGTAGATAGAAAATACCAGCACTAAGCCCAAGATTAAAGCGGCATCACTCCAAGAAGGCTTCATATTTACGGATTCTTTGGCAATAAAACTTGAGTAGATAATAAGGAAAAAAGTCATGCCTATCCAGCCGCCAAGCATCTGGTAAAGAGTAACGACCATAGGTTTGTGCCGTTTGCTTAGTTGAGAAGAGATAATCGTTACCATTGCGCTAAAAAAGGAGCCTACTAAGCCAAAAGCAAGCCCCTGACCGTACTCGAAGTCGGACTGAAAAATGACATAAATCCCAATGATAGCGTTGATGCCAATCAAACTTTGGAAAGGTTTTGCCTTGACTCCAAAAAAGGTAGGCTCTATAAAGCTAATCCAGAGGGAAGTAGTAGCCATGCCAACCAATGCCACCGAAACATTGCCTACTTTGACCGATAGAATCAGAAAGCCCCAGTAAGCAGCTAACAGCAAGCCACTCGATAGTAGGATAACAGCTTCCTTGCCGTGCTGAATAATTTTTTCTTTCTTAAAATATAGAAATAGACCAAGTAACACAAATGCCGTAAGCATACGATAGAGAACGATAACTTCGGGGTCTAATAACTCTATCTTGTTGAGTATCAATGGTACAAAGCTATTTAATATGATAATAAAGTGTAGCTTTAAATGGTCTTTGGGTATTTGCATCTTTTTATATAATATTTTTTTTCTTTCATCTTTATAGATAATCAATATTTTTTCATTAATTTGACACTGCAAATTAATCTAACATCATGCTATTTTCCCACTTTAAGCTAAAAAAAATCATATTTTTTATTTATTTTAGCATGTTTACCCATTTTTCTTATGCTCATCATGTTCCTTTGAGCATATCAGACGACTTTGCTGAAAAACGCATAAGTGAGCATTTCTCCTATTTCATTGATAGGCATACGCTTGCTTTGGGTATTGATGAAATTTCAAAACAGTCTTTTAGCGAAATACCTTACAAACGACATATTCTGAACTTTGATTTCATTAATTTCAATTATTCTGAAAAAACCGTCTGGCTCAAGTTTGAGGTAAATATAGAAAAGGCTTTGTCAAACAAAGAATTTTTTTTAGAAATAAAGTCGCCACTCTTAGACCAAATAGAGTTTTACCATTACTCCGACGGGGCGTGGCATGGGCAGGTTACAGGCGGGCATTACCCGCTGCGGAAGCGGCTTTTTGCGTATCGGACGTATGTTTTTGATATTAAACCAATGCCAAGCCAAACAAATACCTACTACCTTAAGATTACTACTTCTGACATGATGACGGTCTATCCTATACTCTATGAGCGGGAAACTTTCATAAAAACGGCACTCAACGAGCAAATGGGTTTTGGTATTTTATATGGGTTATTAGCCGCTATTTTGGGAATAAATTTGATTTTTGCTTTTTTATACAAAAAGGTAATTTATAATTTATTCATAGCCGTTATTGCAATTGGAATATTTATTATTGTCAGAATTAATGGACACAGCTATATTTATCTGTGGGCGGGCGTGCCTTGGTGGGAAAATCGGGCATTGCCGATGTTCATACTCGTTTTTGTAATTCTGCTGTCCTTGTTTGGTTACAGACTTTTGAACAAAGCTATTGAAAGGTTTTTTTATAGGCTCATTGTTTTTAATATTGTCATAAGCTCTGTAGCTTTCATCATCACGCTTTTTAACCCGTCGAGTTGGATAATTTCTACCGCTACTTGCATTGGTTTGTTCAATGTCTTGGCTTTATTCCTCATCAGTGTTTATGAAATATTGCGAGGCGAAAAAGAAAATAAATATTTCGTTACGGCAAGTTATTTATTCTTTATTGGTGTATTGCTTACCTTTTTTAGGTTCTTCGAAATTATAGAAACTAATTCATTTTTAGGCTCTTATGGCTTTGAAATTGGCTTTATTGCTTTTGTTTCTTTGGCAACTGTTTCTTTGCAAATGCGAAGGAAACAGGGGCAAATATGAAGTTACTTTCTCAACGTAAGCCCGCCCAATATCAGCACAACAGTCAGCGAAATACTGCTCATTACCCACAAGCTAAGTTCCGAAGGAATATTGATGTTCAAGGCACTTACCACACCTTTTTCTATGTTGCTTAGTCCCAAAAAAGTAGTAATACCTACCACAAGTAGCAATGCTAAGTTCATAAAAATTGTATTGCGATAAGTTTGTGGAATAATTTTTTTGTCATTGATTATCAGCACGATAAAAATAGTAATGAGAGGCAAAACCAACCCATTAAGCACTTGTGCCAAAATGATAATGGGAATTGGCTTTACACCCGAAATACCAAAAATAAAGCCCACTAACATCACGCCTACCCACACAAACTTGTAATAATGATAGTGTTTGTCATTTGTATCTGCCACACTCAAAACCGTAATATTTGCCGCCAAAGGTGCGGTAATAGCTGAGGTAAAACCCGCCGAAAAAAGCCCTACAGCAAAGAAAAACCCCATCCAAGTGCCTAACTGTTCGCTGAGGGCTTCTGACATGAGGCTGTAAGAAAATTCTCCTTTTACGATGGTGCCACTTACCAAAATAGCCATTGAAATAAAGCCTCCTATCAATATTGCCAAAATGATGCCCATACGCATTTCTCCTATTTCCTGCCCTTTGCCGATGCCCGAACCTAAAAATAAATTGTAAGGGACGATGGTAGTGCCTACCAAGCCAATAACCAATAGACCAGCATTGTTTGGAAAAGAAGGAATAAGAGCCGCAGAAAAGAAACGAGCAAATGAAAAATCTGAGCGAGTAGCCACTATCATAAACATGACTCCCATGAGCGCGACCAAGATACCCAAAAATTGAGAAATGTGCTTCGTATTCCCTAAGCCCAATGCCAAAGATGCCAAAGCAACTACAATAAGTGTAAGCCACTGATTATTAATATCAAAAATAAGCCCCAAGCCCGCCACAGCCCCCAAGATATTACCCGCTTGGTAGGCAGCACAACCAAAAACGATTGCTCCTGCTACCAAATATTTAGTGATTTTTCGTGCATAACGCATTGCTATTACCTCGCCTAAGCTATGCCCCGAAGCAATCGTGATGCGGGCGACTGTTTCCTGCAAAACGATACAGGCTGCCGTAGCAAAGGTTAATGCCCACAACAAATCAAGCCCGTAGGTAGCCCCCGCAATAGCACAAGTAGTTACGGTGCCAGGTCCGATGAAGGCGGCAGAAATCACCGACCAAAAAATGACAGATTTGACAGATTTGCTGAATTGGATTAGCTTTGGCATGGAATTTTATTTGCGTTTTTATTTTCAAGTTATTCGTTTTTTTTACCTCGTTTTTGTTCTGAAATAGTCCCAAGTTGCTTTTGCAATGTCGGCAATTATTTTTTCATTCGTTTCTTCATTTTCTTTCGAATTTGTTACAAATACGCTAATAAAAAAATACGCTCCATTCGGCAAAAACACAATTCCTATGTCGTTTACTGCTTCCGTCAGACCGTACTTATTAGTCCCTGATGAACCTGTTTTGTGGGCAACAGTTGTTCCTTTCGGCAGTTGCCCTTTTAATCTTTTTGCTCCTGTTTCTGTTGCCTTCATTACTTTCCAAATAAAGTCATAGCTTTCTTGGGAAAGTAGTTTTTCCTTGTTGTGGTAAAATTTTATGAGTGCTTCGTTTGCCGCTTTGGGTGTCGTCCAATTCTGAAACATCAAATCCCAATTTGCTTGCATTTTCTCTTCGTTAATTTCTATTGATATGTCCTTGATATTGTTTTTCTTAAAATATTTCTCAACCGTTTTTGGTCCGCCAATAAGCCTAAGCAAAACATCACAGCCTACATTGTCGCTTACTGACACTGCATATTCTATTAGTTTTGAGATTGGAAAGCTTCCGCCGTTAGGGTTTTCTTCTCGTAGCGGACTCCACAAATTGGGCAATAAATCTTTTTTCTGTACTTCTATTTTTTGGTCTAAGGAAAACTTCCCTTTATCAATTTGGGACAAAACTGCCAATGCAATATGGAACTTGAATACACTTTGCAACGGATAATGCCGTTCGCTATTCAGCGAAAGTGTATCTTTTCCATCATTGCCAACGATGGAAATACCAACAGCAGCACTCTTATTGGCAATGATTTGTTGTATTTTATATCGCAAAGAATCTGCCTTCTGAGCTAATGTTTGGCAACTTATGATAAAAAAAAG
>REAZ01000003.1 GCA_004294445.1 Cytophagales bacterium | reverse complement strand
AGTCTGAACCCAAATTTTATAAGTAAAGGCTTAATTCACTCGAACGTTGGTTCGGGTCGTTGCACTTGCCCATAACGTTTTGCAGCTACCCGAAGGTGGCGATTTCGAAGCACTTCACTGTCAACCAAGCAGAAACTTTGATAGAGGCACAAAGCTTGATTTACCCACTGAACCGCCACTTTTGGGTAGGTGCTGTTATGGGTAGTGGTTCTCTTATCCCGCAATGTCATAAGCCGTCCTAATCCACTCAATTACTTCTTTGTCAATGTCTTTTATGTCGGTTAGGTTTATTTTATGAGAACACATTGCGTTTGGTTTTTCGGGTTCTAATTTCCCTTTTGCTTCTTGTACTTTTAAGTTAATGCCAATTTCAAAACGTGTCTTGGTTGCAGGGTTCAAAGTCGCAAATTGCTTTTTTCGTCTTAAACTCACATAAGAATTTTTCGGTGCGATTTCTATGTCGTTCCCGAAAGTCTGAATTTCGGAAATAAGTTTATCGTAAAATGCTTTCAAATGTTCTTTTCCCGAATACTGTTTAGTAATCAAGTCGTCTTGATTATCTGCTGAACCTGCGTCCGATTCGTTTGCTTTGTGTGCTACAAGATTTGCAAAACCGTGAGTAAACTCGTGTTGCTCTTTGAGAAATTTTACTATTTCTCCGTGTTTTACAAACTTTTGAGATTTCACAATTTCAATCCATTTTTCTAAAGACTTACCTGTGTTTTTATGCAGGTTTTCTATCATTGTTTGTGTTGCTTTATCCATAGTATGATTTTATCTCCAAAGTCCAATTATTAAGCCCATTAAAATGAAACTGATGGTAACATAACCACCGTGAATGAGCATATACCTTGTGGATTTTCGTTCAAACTGTCCGATTGTAAAAATAGACATTGCTGCCCATCCAAATCCTGCCAAAAATCCTGCAATTGCTCCCCAACTTACAGTTGTACTTGCATCATTCAAATACATTGCCAAGTTAAATGCCATTACGATAGAAAAAAGAAAAGTAAGCCCAAAAATCTTTGGCATATTCCCTTTTTTTAGGTCGTCATCAGAGAAGTTGTTCTCTTTCATCCATACCTTGCCAAAAAGTATCGGTGAATACCAAAGTCCTCCAATTAAAAAATTTGAAAGTGCAGCTACAATAACTGCAAACCAATTAAGTGTTGAAATGTCCATAATCTATATCGTTTTAAATTTGGCACAAATTTACTTCGTAGTTTACTCAATGTATTGTAGAAAATTAACCTACTTGTCAAGAGGTAAAAAATTTGGAACTGAATCATTGTACCCATTTTTAATAAATTGAGTGGGATTAAAACCACTAAACTCTTGAAACTCCTTTATAAAATGTGATTGGTCTGAATATCCCGTTTCATAAACTATGTCAGTCCAAACTATTTCTTTTTTTTGGTTGATGTTTGCCAATAAAGTGTTGAAACGAAAAATCCTATGAAAGACTTTTGGTGTCAAACCACAATATTTTTTAAACTGGTCTATGAGGTTTTTATTCGTCTTTGGATAGTCTTTCAGTAATTCATTATGTTTGGAAAAAGGTTGACTTTGAAGTGTTTTTATAAAGTCAATTATTTCTTTTGGCGGTGCTTTATATTCATCAAATATTCCTAATAACCATTCTTCAACTATTTCGAATTTGTCTGAAATGCTTTGTTTTAAAATAATTGCTTCTCGGAGCTTTAAAATTCTATTTCCAAAATACTGCTCGGCTTGAACAACTTTATTATTGAGTTCATTAATTGGCAACTTTAAAAACGGATATGCTCCAAAAGATTTAAATTGAATAATTAGCATTTCAGAATTCTTGTGTGCTGAAATATTTAAATGTTTCTGGTGCATACCCGAAACCCAACTATGTCTAAAATGTCCAATGGGTTCTAGTTCATTATTAAATGTTTTTCTTTCAAACCAATCGAGTTCGATAAGAATAAAGATATTTCCTGTCGGAATTACCTTTTCAATATTATGTTCAGGTACAAAGTCTTTATAATAGAAAATACTTTCAATGTATTTGTCTAAAGGTGATGATATTTTATGATTCTCAAATGTCATTGTTGTCGGTTTATTACCATTACCCATAACGGGTGCGGGTTGGCGAAGAAGCCCGTCCTGTGTCGCCCCGAGCGTGGGGAGCGGGCTTTTTTTGCCAACCAGCGGTTATGGGCTGGTGTTTATTT
>REAZ01000043.1 GCA_004294445.1 Cytophagales bacterium | reverse complement strand
AATAGTAAATACAAATATTTTTTTGCCATTATTATAAGAAAATAAGAGATTGAAAATGAGGCTATTATTGAATAACAATAGCCTCCATATACTAAAAAACTACCAACAAATCCCTCGTAATGACATATAATTATCAGCCGCTTTAACAGACTCTTCACCAAAGGATGAATAATAAACGAGCACCTCTGCTATATGGCAGACATCTAATACTGGAAAAAAGTATCCCCCTTTTACCTTTTCCATTTCTTCTGTACTTAGTTTTCTAAGTCCTTTGATTTCCTTTTTCATTGTTGCGGAGTGCCGCCCATTTGTGTTTTTAAATTGATGAAATATGTATCATAAAATCAGTGATTTTACTTGCTGCAAAGTAAGAGGGTTCGTTTCAAAATACCTGCATTTTGAGAGGTGTATTTTATGGATACAGCCGATATGATATCGGCTGTATCCATAAAATAGTGTGTATAAAATTTTAAAATAGCCCAAGCTATTCCTATATTTGTTTCAACTATTTCAGAACAAGGCAGTAATCCAAACAGAATTGATACGTATTTTCCCTTACACCGCCAAAACCTTCGCCGCTAATACGCTCATATCTATACGGTCATAAGTTCCCGAACTCATCATCAGTAAGTTCTGATTTGCCCACTCTTGGTTTAGTAAAAAGTCTTTTAATAAGTTGGAATCTGTAAAAACCATGATGTTTTCATTGCCGAATCCTTGCCTAATTTCTTGCTCGGAAATTGGCGAGAGTTTCTTATGCTCTACAGTCTTAGGACTATAGTAAACGATACCGATGTCAGCCTTGTCTAATGTGTTTTTATATTGAGGAATAAAACCCTTGTTCAGGCTGCTGTAGGTGTGTAGTTCGGCACAGGCTATCAGTTTTCTATCGGGGAATTGTTCTTTGACGGCTTTTGTAGTTGCTTCTATTTTGGAGGGAGAGTGAGCAAAATCTTTGAAAAAGGCAGTCTGACTGTTTTCCCCTACCAATTCCAAGCGTTTGGCTGCCCCTTTGAAACTTTGAATTGCCTGATAAAATTTTTCTTCGTCTATGCCTATTCGTTTGCAGATATTTTTGGCGGCATTGACGTTCTGCATATTATGCGCCCCAAAAAAGGGAACGCCCATTTTGTTATTGCCTATGACGAGGTAAGTTTTTCCATTTTTCACCTCGTAAGGGTGCGTATTGTAGGCTATTTTGGTTACATCACTACGCATATTATTGGAAGTGCAAGCTACGGTAGCCAAGTCGTCCTCTTCGCAATAAATAATTGTTCCCGCTTTTGGCGTGCTTGCGGCGAAGTTTTCGAACTGAAGTACGTACTCGTCAAAGTCGGGAAAAATATTAAAGTGATCCCAAGCAATGCCGCTTACCAAGCCTATATGATGCTGATAACGCATGAACTTTGGCGTAGGGTCTAAGGGCGAGGAGTAATACTCATCTCCCTCGATGATGATGACGGGAGCATCGGCAGTGAGGCGAACTGTGCCGTCTAAGCCCGCAAGCGTAGCCCCAACTGCGTAGTCAAACTTTTTCTGATGAAAGTTCAATACATGGACTATCATGGCGGTAATAGTCGTTTTGCCATGACTGCCCGCTATCACAACCCTTTCCTTATTTTTGCTTTGCTCATAAATATATTCGGGAAATGAATATACTTTCAGCCCCAATTCTTGTGCTTTATGGAGTTCGGGATTGTCTTTGCGTGCGTGCATACCGAGTATGACCGCATCCAACTCGGCAGTAATTTTTTCGGGAAACCAGCCCTCCTGCTCAGGGAGCAAGCCAAAGCTTCGCAGACGAGTAGCGGACGGTTCATAAATTTCATCGTCAGAGCCTGTAACTTGGTAGCCTTTTTGGGCAAGGGCAACTGCCAGATTGTGCATGATACTGCCGCCAATCGCTATAAAGTGAACTTTCATCATTATCAAAATAGATAGTTAGACTTGCATGGCATAGATACTGAATATGCCACATCGCAAAAATAGTAAAAAATTGAAAGAAGTTTCCAACAGGCAGCAAAATTAATACAAGGAAAAAACGCACCCGCACCAAATTTGGCGTACCCGCACGAACGATTATCAGCGCAAAAACCTTCTAAGAGAGGGGGAAAATAAAATAAAAATTCGTAGCTTTGCCCAACGTATAGTAAAACTTTAACCATAAAAAATCAAAAAAACATGGAAAAGAAACATCAGGTACATAACCTAACGTGAACTTGGGATTATTTTTAGGCATAATTTTCAAAATACACATTTGGTTTGTTAGGGTAAAATTGATACGCTATTAGACAAGATAAAATATGAC
>REAZ01000012.1 GCA_004294445.1 Cytophagales bacterium | reverse complement strand
GATAAAGTAAATTTGGCTCACCTTTTTCTAAGCTCGGTAATGTAAATAACGGATTTTGTCTGCAAAATTGCTTTAATTCCTCATATTTTTCTTCCCATAGTTCATCAAAACTTTTTTCACCTCTTGGTTGAAAATCAAAACCAATACTTTCCAATTTCTCTACCTGCCATGTAGGTAAAGGTTTATATTTTTCATTTGAACCAGCCTGCTTCATTCGTTGAGTTTGACACCATGTATAGAGAGACTTTTCTTTTTCTATACCGTAGTAAGAAGGAAACCGATTATTTAATTCATAAAAAACCTTGACTTCTTCAAAAACTTCATTCCAACGGTCAATATCTAATTTTTTAGTATTCCAAACCATTCCTAATCTTTCTAATTTTTCTATTTGTTCCTGGCTTAGTTCTCCTTTTTTGTAAACAGTTCTTTGGGTATTTAACCAAGACCCTAATTGTTTATCAGCATGAAAGGTAGGTAATTTATTAGTAAGTTCGTAAAAGGTTTTTACATTTTCATACCAATTTTCCCAGCTTTTTTGATATTGTCTATTTTCATACCATTCTATTATATTTATTTTATCAAGGAGTTGTTTCTGTTCTATTGTCAAAGTATTATCTTTATATCTATCTATTTGCAACAATATCCAGTTATATAAATTATTTCTATGGTCAGGCAAATTTTGATATTTCTCCACATACATTTCCAATTTTTTATAAATTTCTCGCCAATTATCTACTTTTCCTTCAAAATTAAAATTGATAGATAATAATTTATCTACCCAATATTCAGAAAGAGTATTTTCTCTATAATATTTTCGCATTTGCTGGCAGAAGATAGGCAATTCATTTTCAGACTTATCTTGTGTTTTCCTGTCATAATTTGGCCACTTTTCAGGATTGTCAGCCCTAAATTTTACCAATTCAGCAAATCGTCTTTGCCATTCACCTTGCTTAGAACTTCCCTTAAATTGTAGTGCTTGAATTTTTAGCTTCCTTTCTTCTAAAAGAATGCCTTTATTCAATAAGTTTTTTTGTGTATTATACCATTTCCCAATTTCTTCTTTTATTGAAGGTTCAAAATCATTTTCTTGTGCATATTTTTCTAATGCTTCAAACTGCATATTCCAAATATGTTCTTGTAAATCCCAAATAAAATTTATACTATTAAGTTGCTTTATCTGCTCAAAAAATAGTAGTTTTTTCTTTTTAAATCCTCTTTGTGCAGCTATCCATCTATAAAGTGTAGCATTTTCTTCTAAAAGTGGATATTCATTATTATTTTCTGTTAAATAATCTTTAAGTTGCAAAAACCATAAATCCCAACTATCAGAAGTTTTTTCTATAACTTGGTCGAAAAGATTATTTTTAAGTTTTTCCTCAAAACCTAATAAATGTATTTTACCTTCTGTAAAAATTTCGCCTGATATAAATTCTAATTTAGAGAAACCACTTTTTTTGCCTTTGCCGTATGCTAATTGATTAATTTCATCTTGTAATCTTTCGTCTTGGTCGCACAAAGCACGTATTACAGTAATCAGGTTTTTAAAATTACTATTACTAATGGCATTTTCTACTTCATTTTTTTTGGTGTGATAAATCGGAATTACAATATAACCCATTGTTTTGCCTTTTTTACGGTCTTGCCTTAAAGCCCTACCTGTTGCCTGCACAATATCTACTTTTGAATTTTTTGGGTCGCAAAAATAAACTAAATCAATCGCAGGCACATCAACACCTTCTGTTAAACAACGTGCATTACTCATTACAGCTTTTACAGAATTTTTAAACTCATTCATAACAATATTTCTGTAATTTGTTGATTGAGTTCCACTCACATGCATAGTAGTTACATTTTTGAAAAGTTCTTTGTGTCTTTTGCTAAAATCTGCTGCATATTGTACTCTTGAATGAAAAGTAATTGCGTGTGTAGCATTATAGCGTTGCATAACAGTTTCTAAAGCATAATTATTTGCAATATCTTCTATGGTATTCTTATCTGAAATATAGCGACGTTCTTTAACATAGTCAGCAATTTGTTCATCTGTAATACCTACAGTAATAATTTTATAATCTACCAAAATACCTTTTTCTATGGCTTCTTTAAAAGTCATTCTATAAAATTCGTAACCAAAAATTTCTGGATTACTCATATCATAAGCATATTGTAAATTTTCATTTAGTTTTTTCTTAATGTTTTCTGATATAATTCTTGGCGTAGCTGTCATATACAGACGTTTATGAGCAGGAATTTTTTTGTCATCATGAATAATACTAAATAATCCTTGATTTACACCTGCCGTCTTGTGAGCCTCATCACAAAGCACAAAATCAAAATAAATATTGCTGCCTTGTAATGCTCTTTCTATTTGTGGAAGAGATTGGTAAGTTGAGAAAATGACTTTCTCAAAATCCGTTTGTATAAAATCAAGAATAACTTTTACATCAGTAGTAACACGACCACCGATTTCGTAGGTATGTGTAACAAAACTATCTATTTCATTGGCTTCATTTTTATCAATATCTGTTTCAGAACACACACATAAATAATGATATTGTGTATTTTTTTGCCTTGCCCAATCCTCTTTTATTTGTCTTAATAAAGCTAAGGAAGGCACTAAAACAAGTGTATTTTTAGGTTTTAAATGTTCTTTTATCCACAAAGCAGTTAAAGTTTTTCCAGAACCGCAAGGCATTATAAGTTGCCCTCGACTTTCAATACTAAAAAATTCTATGCAATTATCGATGGCTTTTTGTTGATGTTCTTGTGGTTTATATTTTGTAATTTGTGGAATACTTGCACCTTGTAAATAACTTTTCATTATTTCAAAAGTGCTTTCTTCTATATTTAAAAGATGAGAGATGCTAAATAAACTAAAATTTTCTTTCGATCTTGACACATTATCAATATCTACTGTATTTGTAAAAACGATATAACCATCTGCTTTATCAGCATAAGCAAATAAGTTAGCTATTTTATCTGCTGACCAGTTCAATTTAGAAGTTTCATCTGAACGAAACTTACATTGAACAGCAATAAACTCATTATCAATATTTTTCAATAATAAATCTACCCCATAATCAATGTTAATAAACCCTAATCTTTGCTTAACTTCAGCAGGTATTTCATCAAAATACCAAACATTTATATAGTCATCTTTTACAATTGGCTCAAAAAGGAAGTAGTATTTACAAAAAACTTCAAATAGTTTTCCTGAATTTACATTTTCTATTAATATTTTTAGGCTATTCCAATTATTAGAATTTAATAAAAACGTAGCTAATTGTTTCTCAAACTGTTTCATGTAAGTTAATAAGTTGGCTAGTAAAAAATCCCGTTTGTTGTATGGAGTTTAGCGAAGCGACTCTATACAGTTTAAACAGTAAATCTCTGATTTGCATAACGACAACGCAAGGTAAAAAAACTAAATCAAAGAAACAATGACTAATTTCCTTATTTTTTAGTAACTTTGATATTAGATAAAATATAAAACTATGCTCGGCAATTTAGACAATGAGGTGATTTTCAAAAAGGCTTTTACAAACAAAATTGTATTCAAAGCCTTTGTCAGAGATATTTTGGGTATTGAAATAGAGGTAGATAAAATCGAAACAGAGAAGCGATTCGACCCAAAGATTGGCTATGTCGACTTCGAATTGGATATTTTCGCTGAAAGCATAGATAGAAGAATTGTCATTGAAATTCAAAGAATAGAATATGATAGCCACTTTGATAGATTTTTGCATTACTTTCTGATGTTGATTGCAGAACAGCAAAAAAATGCCAAAGAATACAACATAGACCAAACTGTTTATGTGATAGTGGTTTTGACTGCACCTTATACCATCAATGAAAAAAATGGAAAACCTATCCTTGATGAGGTTTTATTATTAGAACTCAATCCCCAAACATTGAAAGGAGAGATTAGAGACTTGTACGGTCATCAATTCGTTTGCCTCAACCCTAATCACCCAAACGAAGACACTCCTCCGCAAATCAGAGATTGGTTAGACTTGATTTATCAATCTATTCACAATCCCGCAAGACCTATCTTAAACACTGGTAATGAAGGCATTAGAAAAGCAATAGAACTGATTAGTTTTGAAAATCTGACTCCAGAAGAACGTGCCAAAGCAAAAAACAAGGAGGCAGCAAAAATTGTTTTAGCTAAAACTGAACAACACGCAAAGCAAGAAGAAAAAACAGAAATTGCTAAAAAATTGATAGCCAAAGGAATGGATAATGAGTTTATTGCAGATACCACAGGCTTAACTCCCGCCCAAATAGACCAGCTAAGAACAGAAATTTAAAAAAACTACCTCCTCTAAAAAACAAGGGAAAAGGCAGCTTAAAAACGAAGACAGAACAGTTCTGCTGGTCATTATTTTGTAATTACGACTTAATTTAACAGCACATTTGTAATACTCGTTTGCTTTGCGTATTTTTCGCCGAACTATTAAAAAAACACAAATGAAAATGAAAAAAATTACATTACTCTTTATCGTTTCTCTTTTTGCTATTCAGCTTTTTGCACAAACGGCTATTTTGCAGCCTGTAGCACCCGAAAAGGTGGGAATGTCAGCCACGCGCCTCAAGCAGATAGATAAGCACCTCCAAAACTACATAGACAAACAGTGGGTAGCAGGGGCAGTGGGAGTGGTAGCCCGAAATGGCAAAATTGTTTACTACAACAATTTGGGATACAGCAACATAGAAAATAAAGCAGTGATGAGAAAAGATGATATTTTTCACATTATGTCTATGACAAAACCCATTGTTTCTTTGGCGGTCATGATGCTTTATGAAGAAAATCGCCTCATGCTCGACGAACCCGTCAGCAACTACATTCCAGAATTTAAAAATCTGCAAGTCTTGGATTCTATCAATATGAAAGATTCTTCTTTTGTAGCTACACCTACTCGCAAGTCGCTTACTATCAGGCATTTGCTTTCGCATACTTCAGGTATAGGCTACAGCTTTGTTCACGCAAATATGAGAGCTATTTATGCCAAGGCGGGTGTGCCAGATGTAGCAGCAGGAGTAAGAGGTAGCAAGGTAAAAATGGCAGAAAAAATGAAAATATTGGCTACTATGCCGCTCATGCACCAGCCCGGTGAGAAATGGACTTACGGACTGAATACTGATATGCTTGGCTATTTGGTAGAGGTTATCTCTGGGCAAAGTTTGGCTGAATTTGTAGAGCAGCGCATTCTTAAACCACTAACCATGAACGATACGCACTTTGGCTTGCCAAAAGAGAAGGAAAGCCGCCTTACTACAGTTTATTATGAAAATGAAAAAGGCGCGCTATCTCCCTACAAAAAAGAGGATGCGAACTTCCTGATAGAGGGTGGACGCACTTATTTTTCAGGAGGTTCGGGCTTGGTTTCTACGGCGATGGACTATCTCAAATTTGCCCAAATGCTACTCAACGGTGGCGAACTGAACGGTGTAAGGCTGGTAAGCAGGAAAACTGTAGATGTAATGATCACCAATCAGATAGGAGGATTATTCATCAATGGTTCGGGCGATAAATTTGGCTTAGGTTTTTCAGTACCCGAAGCAAGCGGCTACAAGGGAGTCGGGGCTGCAAACGGCTACGGCTGGGGCGGTGCATTCACTACCAACTTTTGGTTTGACAAAAAAGAAGGCATTGCGGCAGTATTGATGACACAAATAGCTCCTACTTCGCATGGGGACGTGGTTGATAAATTTAAAATTGCAGTCTATCAAGCTCTGAACGACTAAGTTTTTTGATTCTTCCAACTTTTTAAGTGCAAAGACATCTTTTCATCTGAAAACAGATAAAAAGATGTCTTTGCACTAATCGTAAGGAAGAACCAAGAATTTCTTTTAAAAATAGGGAATAGACTTTCACATTTATTTAAGACGCTAAAATTGATATATGTGAAGTTTTTGCACACGCAGCCTTTAACCCTGATTTACCAGAGGCGATACTTCCTTCCCCAATAGTTCAATGGCATTCATCAGTTGGGCGTGCGATAAAAGTGCGCTATCCATCTGTAAGGAAACACGAGAAATTCCTCCTAATGCTTGGCTATGTCGCTTTATTTTGTCGGCAACTTCTTTCGGACTGCCTACTATCAAAGCTCCTTTGCTCCCTACTTGTGCTTCGAACTGCCCGCGCGTGATGGGCGACCAGCCTCGCTCTTTGCCTATTTTCGTAAATGTTTCGGCATAGCCTGGATAAAAATCATCAAGTGCTGACTCATTTGTATTGCCGACATAGCCAAGAGAATGTAGCCCTACCTGTAATTTTTCGGGGGCGTGTCCCGCTTGCCTGCCTGCCTGCCTATAAAGGTCTATGAGTGGACGGAAGCGATGAGTTTCACCACCAATAATAGCGACCATCAATGGCAAGCCAAGTTTGCCCGCACGTATAAACGACTCTGGAGTGCCGCCCACCCCTACCCAAATAGGGATAGGATTTTGCACTGGTCGTGGGTAAATAGCCTGCTTATGGAGTGCAGGTCTGAATTTTCCTGCCCATGTTACGGTTTCATTTGCTCGGATATTGAGCAATAAATCGAGCTTTTCCGAAAATAATGCATCATAGTCATGCAAGTTTAAACCAAATAAGAGAAACGCTTCCGTAAAAGAGCCTCGTCCCACCACCATCTCGGCACGCCCCTGCGAAATTAGGTCTAAGGTTGCAAAATTTTGAAACACTCGCACAGGGTCGGCTGCACTCAAAACAGTAACAGCACTTGTCAATTTTATACGCTTGGTTCTTGCGGCGGCGGCGGCTAAAATCATGGTTGGTGCTGAGTCCAAAAACTCTTTGCGATGATGTTCGCCAATGCCAAAAACATCTAAACCCGCCTTATCGGCATATTCAATCCGCTCAAGCAGTTGGGCTAAAGAATCCATGCTATTTGTTGGGCTGTTTGTTTGGTCATTAAGAGCCGCAGCCGCAAAACTATCTATTCCAATTTCCATCTAATTTTGACTTTAGTAAGACATTTCTACAATTTTTTTGGCATCACTTGGCGTAAGCGAACGATGCTCTCCCAAAGCAGTCATGCCCCTTTCTTCAAATCTTCTCGCAATTTCCAAAGCTGTACCTTCGTACTTATCAGTATAAGCTGAAAGTCGGGTTTGGATACCTAAAGACTGAAAAAATTCGGTGGTTTTTTGGATTCCCGCCTTTGCTTTTTCTTCAAGCGTCCCTGCCGATACGCCCCAAACACGCTCGGCATATTGAGCCAATTTTTCTTTTTTCGCCTCGAAGTTATATGTATAATGCGACTCGGTGATTATAGCCAAAGTTCTTGCGTGGTCTATGCCGTAAAGTGCCGTAAGTTCATGTCCCATCATGTGAATAGCCCAATCGGTAGGTACGCCTTTTTGGATAAGCCCATTGAGTGCCATTGTACAACTCCACATAAAATTTGCCGCCGCTTTATAATCAGCAGGGTTTTTTAGGATAACGGGAGCAACTTCGACCAAAGTTTGCAATATACTTTCGGCAAAGCGGTCTTGTAACAAAGCCCCAATAGGGTAGGTCATATACTGCTCCAAAACGTGGGTAAAAGCATCTGCCAAACCATTGGCTATTTGGCGTTGCGGGATAGAAGCCACTACATTGGGGTCAAGTATTGAAAAGACAGGAAACAGCCCTGCTCCGCCCATCGTCAGTTTTTCTTTTGTTGCAGCTCTGGTAATCACCGCACCAGAGTTCATTTCAGAACCTGTGGCAGGCAAGGTAAGCACTGTGCCGAATGGCATTCCTTTGAGCGTTGGTATTCTTTTTTCCAAAATATCCCAAGGATTTTCGCTTTCATATAGGGCTGCCGAAGAAAGGAATTTGACACCGTCAATGACTGAGCCGCCGCCTACTGCCAGCAAAAAAGTAATTTTCTTTTCCTTTATTACTGCCAATGCCTGCATCAAGACTTCGTATTCGGGGTTGGCAGGAATACCGCCAAATTCCTCGACCGAAAAGTCTTTAAGAGCCGTTTTTACCTGCTCATAGATGCCGTTTTGCTTGATGCTACCGCCTCCGTACAAGAGTAATATTCTTGCATCTTTGGGAATTTCATTGGCTATTTTTTTTATCTGATCCTTTCCAAAAATGATTTTGGTAGGGTTTTTAAAATCAAAATTATTCATAAAAAGTGTCTGTTTTATTCATTACTGAAAACAAATATACGTCCATTAAGGCAAAAAAATCTAATTTTGTAGGATGCTATTTTGTATCAGTGCTTTTATTTGCTCTTGCACTGCTTTCCAATTTTCACACCGATAGTCTATCCATTTTCTTTCACTTTCTGCTATTTCTTCTGCGCCAAAAAAGATAGTATTCATACCCGCTTTTTTGCCAAATTCCATGTCAGAAATAGTATCGCCAACCATGATAGCTCTTTGGAAATCAACACTTTGAAACATAGTTTTTGCTTGTAATGCCATGCCTATTTGTGGTTTCCTATTGATGTCATTGGCACTTTTCAGCGATGGGCAATGAAAGATATAATCTATTATTGGCAGAAGTGTTTTGTTTTCAACTTCCAACTCATCTTTCATTTTCTGATGAATGAGTGCCAAATCATACTCAGTCATTAGCCCTTTTCCTATGCCCTGCTGATTGGTTACTACAAAAATATGCTTAAAAATTTGTCGGAAATAGGCAATAGTTTCTATGGCATGAGGCATAAAAATAAACTCACTCCAGTTTTTCACATAGTCGTCCATGCGTCTTTGATTTATTACCCCATCGCGGTCTAAGAATAATGACCAAGCCCTGTCTATGCCCATTTTCTTACTTTTTAAAGCCTAAAATACTCATCATTTTATCGTAAATAGCTGTATTTTCATAAATGCCAGTGAACTTATCTGCCTGAACGCCAAACGAATACACAGGCACCATCACAGCACTATGCCCACCTGTCGAGAAAGCCGATTCTACTTTTCCTTCGCTGATATTTCCGCCCAAAAGTGTTAAACCTCCCGTTTCGTGGTCAGCCGTAATAACGACCAACGTTTCGCCATCTTTGGCTGCAAATTCCAAGACCTCTCCTATCACTTTATCAAAATCGAGAGCCTCATCTATCACGTATTGTGGGTTGTTGTCATGCCCGCCCCAATCTATCTGAGAGCCTTCCACCATCAGAAAAAAGCCATTCGGATTTTGCTTAAGGATATTGATAGCCGTTTTAGTAGATTGGGAAAGCATATCTCCCCTACCCTCCGACATTTTTGGGTTTTGTACTTCGGCAGTAAACCCCGCCAATTTACCTTTGGTTACGGCAGTAATATCTTTGAGGTTATCAACTACCTGATAGCCCTTGTTTTTCAAATCTATGAGTAAATTTTTGTCGCCAACGCTATGCTCAAAAAACTGTTTGCCCCCGCCGATAAATACGTCAATGTCAGTATTTAAGAAGTCAGCCGCTATTTCCTCCTCCATTTTCCTGCTTTTCTGATGAGCGATAAAAGATGCGGGTGTGGCGTGGGTAATGGAACTCGTAGCGACCATGCCCGTTGCCAAGCCCTTTTCCTCTGCTATTTCCAAAATAGTTTTTACGGGATTTCCTTGTGCATCCACGCCAATAGCCCCATTGTAAGTCTTTGTACCACAAGCAAATGCGGTAGCGCCTGCAGCAGAGTCAGTGATATAAGCATCTGAGGCGTAGGTTTTTATCAGCCCTGTATAGGTACAGTTCTCGATGTTTAGTTTGCCTTTGTTTGCGGTCATGGCAGCATATATCTGGGTAAGCCCCATACCATCACCAATAAGAAAAATAATATTTTTTACTTTCCCGCTTACATTTGCGGGTGGTAAAATTTTCTTTACATCATACGCAGTTGCACTTTGCGCCCACTGTCTTTTGATGCCGCTTGGCTGTATATATGGCGAAAAAGCAGGCTTGTTAGGCTTTTCTGCGGGCTGGTTACTTGTTTTTTCTGTGTTTTTACACGCCGTTGATAAAAACAGGAACGATATAAAAATAAAAATAAAAATTCTCATGGCTAAATTTTGTTTACATATTGAGTTATAAAAGTTGTAAAATTAATGCAAATAGGAAAACTAATTGAATTAATTGCGTGCTAAATTTAAAATGAATATATTTTTGCCTACTATCAGCAAAATATGGCTCACTAAATAAACAACCTAAGTTGCACAAGACGGTCTGCACCGCAGGTCTGACCGTTTAAAACGCCTTAAAATGCAGGTCAGACCTGCGGTGCAGACCAAAATAATGGCAAACGCAACTTACGTTAAATATTAAAAAAATTAGATTTTTTTTTAGCTTTGCCAAGAAATTAAATAAAACAGCAGGCAGACAACACACAAACCTATCATTTGAAACCTACAGCATACATATTTTTACTTTTATTGCTTACTTTTTTGTTTGCTTGTTCGGGTACAAAATACTTGAAAGAACAGCAATATTTTTTGGAGGCACAGATTATCAAGGGAAGCAAGGAAGTTTCTGCCGATTTGTTAGTGCCTTTTTTTAGGCAAAAGCCTAATCGCAAAATTCCCCTACTCGGAGAACCATATTTGGTAGCTTATTATGTTGGGAAAAAAAGCTATGACCAAAAGGTAAGTAGCTGGCAGGCAACCTTAGACAGTTTGCAACAAATATATACGCCGCAAGCGACTAACAGAGATTCTATAGATGCAGAAGACGAAAAGCCCGTAGTCAAGGAAAGTGAAGCAGAGAAAAAACTTAAAAAACAAAGACTCAAGCAAGAAGAAGCAATTACAGCCCTCAAAGAAAAAATTGAAAAAGGAAATTGGCTAATGCGGTCAGTCGGCGATGCCCCTGTTTTTTTTGATAGCTCACTTATGGTAAAAACAGCTTCCCAAATGCAACTTTTTTTGAAACAAAAAGGCTTTTTTCATGCAAGGGTTACGCCATCATTTACTATTAAAAATAAGCACGTAACTGTAAATTATCAAATCGATGAAAATAAAGCGCGCCTTATTAACCGCTTCATTATTGAATCTATAGACACCACTGTTCTCCAAGTCATCAAAAAAGATTCTTTGAATGCAGCCCTAAAAACAGGGATTCGCTTTGACGAAGACGCACTTGGGAAGGAAAGAGATAGAATTTCGAAATTACTCCAAAACAAAGGTTATATGATGTTTGGGAAGCAATTTGTTTATTTTGATGTAGATACCGTCAATGTCGACAAAGACTCCTTAGATGTCAGACTAAGCATCCTCACCGAAGAAAATAGCCTCTCCCACAAGCAGTTTACTGTAGGCGGAGTAACTATGGTTACTGATATTGGGGAAGAAAGTGATGATTTGGTTCGCACAAAACAATCTTATAAAAATATTGACTATTTGGCGTTCAAACACAAGTATTCTAAGAAGTTACTTAACTCACGTATTCGTATTCGCCCCGAAGAGCTATACAATCGCAGTAAAATAGAAGAAACACAACGCGCGCTGGCAAGTTTGGACGTTTTCAAATTTGTGAACGTAAAACCCGATACAGTGAACAATCAGCTTGTAACGACTATTTTTGCAAGCCCCGCCCCCATCAACGATATAAGTATAGAAACAGGTTTTAATATGGTGCAGACTTTTCCAGGCCCTTTTGTGGGTTTCAACCTAAAAAATAGGAATACCTTTGGCAGTTGTGAAACTTTCGAGATAAGGGGACGCTATTCGTTTGAGGCACAAGCAGGTGTTATCGGGACGGGCAAGGGCTACGCGGGGCAGGAAATAGGGCTAAATGCTACACTCAATTTTCCCAAACTGTTATTTTTTGGTGAAAGATTCAACAATAAAATTGGGGCATATATGCCTCGGACAAAGCTAAATCTTGGCTATACAGACATCACTCGCCCCGAATACAGCAGGGCAAACTTGCGTACTACACTCACTTACGATTGGACAAATAAGAAAAATTCCACTTTTTCCTTCAACCTGATAGACATGACTATCGTAAATACAAGCAAAGTTACAGATACTTTTGTGCAGTACCTATTTAATATTTCTTCTGGTGGCAATACCTTGTTAAAAAGTTTTGACCGCCTATTTATCTCCAGTATTTCGTTTAACTACACCTATTTTAATAACAAAGATTTTTATTTGAGGGTATTGGGCGAACTCGGTGGGACTACGCTTAACTTACTCAGCAACAAAGTTTTTAATGCTGACGGTAGTATTTTTGGGCTGACTACCTTCCGCTATGCAAAGGCAAATGTGGAGCTAAGACGTTATGTAAACCTCAAGCCCGATAAGAGCAGTATGCTTGCCCTACGTGCCAATCTCGGACTTATTACGCCCTACGGTACTATAGGAGGTAAACCAAATACAATTTTGCCTTACGAAAAATATTTCTTTACGGGAGGCACGAACAGTATTCGTGCTTGGCGACCTCGCCGCTTAGGACCTGGCAGTTTTGCCTTCATTGATGCTGATGGCAATCTGAGCGACCAAATAGAGCAGCCCGGTGAGATGTTGCTGGAGATGAATGTAGAATGGCGGCAAAAACTTTTTGGTTTTGTGCATAGTGCTTTTTTTATAGATGCAGGCAACATCTGGATGATAAACAGAGATTCACGCCCCGGCTCGCAGTTCTTATTGCAAAATTTTTGGAAAGAAATAGCTGTAGGGACAGGTTTTGGCTTGCGTTTCGACTTTTCCTTAGTCATTATGCGTTTTGACTTTGGAGTAAAAGTTTGGAATCCTGCCCTACCCGAAAGCCAGCGATTTGTTCTGCCCGATTGGAATTTGGGAAGCACTACGCTCAATGTGGGCATTGGTTATCCGTTTTAAGCCTAAAATACGCTTGTTTTCTCTTTTAAAAACAATTTTCAAAATATCTTTGTTGTAAAAACAAAATACGCTCTATGGCAAATAATTATCGCAAATTTGGAATTATCACTATTATCGCTGTTTACCTGCTCATTTTCGTTGGCGGAGTAGTCCGTAGCACAGGTGCGGGTATGGGCTGCCCCGACTGGCCTCGCTGCTTTGGGCAGTGGATTCCGCCTACTTCCATTGATGAATTACCTACTAATTACAAGGAAATTTTTAAGGTTCAAGGCAAGGAAATTGCTGATTTTGATGCATTTAAGACTTGGGTCGAATACGGAAATCGCCTCATAGGGGTACTGATTGGGATTTTTGTCTTTATTACTTTTGTATTGTCTTTTTCTTTCCGAAAGCAAGATAGCCTCATTTTTTATCTGTCTTTTCTGTCATTTTTCTTGGTGGGCTTTCAGGGCTGGCTCGGCTCGGTGGTAGTCGCTACCGACCTAAAACCCTTCATTATCACGTTGCACATGCTATTGGCTTTGGTCATTGTTTGTCTGCTCATTTATACCATCACAAGGTCATACAATACTATTTTTGAAGTAGAAACAATCACAAGTAAACCATTTCTGAACAAACTTTTAATGGCTTGTTTGGGGCTGATGCTCTTGCAAATAGCGATGGGTACGCAGGTAAGAGAGGCAATAGACCAAATATCGAGAAGCCTGAACTACACGCTAAGAGATACTTGGATAGACAAAATAGGGCTGACTTTTTATCTGCACCGTAGCTTTTCATTACTTATCTTGGGCTTGCACCTCTATCTTATTTATTTGCTAAAGAAAAATACACCAATACAAAGTAAGCTAAATAAATGGGCAAACGCTTTGTTAGGGCTGATAATTTTAGAGATTTTGAGTGGTGCAATCATGGCATATTTCGCTATTCCGAAGGCAATGCAGCCACTACACTTGCTCGTAGGTTCGCTCATTATTGGGGTACAGTTTTTACTCTTGCTAATGATGAACTATGAAAGAATTTTTCAACAGCATTACAACTTTGGCAATAGTTAAAAAAAAAGATGTAACCTTTTTATCAAAGATTACATCTTTTTTTATCGCAAGTGATGTAAGTTTCTAAAAACTGACAAGAATTTATCAAAACCCTTGCAAGTTCTGAGGAACTTGCAGCACTACTAATTACTTTGCCTCTTCCAATTTGAAGTTTAGCGGCGAAAAGACAAACTCTTTGGTAAGTGCCAAATCTAATACTTCTTGTACTGTTTCCACAAAATAGAATTGCAAATCTTTAGTATAGTGCGTTTCTATTTCGTCAATATCCTTCCTATTTTTGGAAGACATCAGAATTTCTTTGATGCCCGCTCTGCGTGCCGCCAACACTTTCTCTTTGATTCCTCCTACGGGTAGCACTTTCCCTCTGAGTGTAATTTCGCCTGTCATGGCTAATTTCTCTTTGATTTTTCGCTGCGTATAAATAGAAGCTAAAGACGTAAACATGGTAATACCTGCCGAAGGACCGTCTTTGGGAACAGCTCCTGCGGGTACGTGAATGTGCAAATCGTATTGGCTAAAGATGCGGTAATCTACGCCTATGTCGTCAGCATTGGCTTTGAGGTAGGAAAGTGCCGCCATCGCAGACTCTTTCATTACCTCTCCGAGCTGCCCCGAAATAGTAAGTGCGCCCCGCCCTTTGCTCAGGCTCGATTCTATGAAAAGTATTTCGCCACCTCCCTGTGTCCAAGCCAAGCCCGTAGCTACACCTGCGGTGCTATTGTCTTGGTATATTTCTTTGTCAAAAATAGGTACGCCCAAGATGCGTTCCACATCTTTTTCCTTGAGTGCTTTATTATATTCTTCTTCCAAAGCCACTGATTTGGCAACATTCCTCACTATAGCAGCAAGTTTTTGTTCCAAATTTCTTACTCCAGACTCGTGCGTATATTCCCCAATTACTTTCATAATTGCTTGGCTATCAATGGAAAAATGCTTCGCACTTACGCCATGGTCTTTCCTTAATTTTGGTAACAAGTGTTTTTTTGCTATTTCCAATTTCTCTTCCTGCGTATAGCCGTTTATCTCTATGATTTCCATTCTGTCCCGTAGGGCAGGGTGAATACTATCAAGAGAGTTTGCCGTAGCAATAAACAATACTTTGGAAAGGTCATAATCTACTTCCAAATAATTATCCATGAAAGAATGATTTTGCTCTGGGTCAAGCACTTCGAGCAGAGCCGAGGATGGGTCGCCCCTAAAATCTGAGCCTACTTTGTCTATCTCATCTAAAATAAAAACAGGATTTGACGAGCCTGCACGCTTGATATTTTGCAATATACGCCCTGCCATTGCTCCCACGTAGGTTTTGCGATGCCCACGTATTTCGGCTTCGTCATGCAATCCGCCTAAGGACATTCGAGCGTATTTTCGCTTGAGTGACTCAGCTATCGATTTGCCCAAAGATGTTTTCCCTACGCCAGGGGGGCCGTAAAAGCACAAAATAGGGCTTTTCATATCGTTCTTAAGTTTGAGAACGGCTAAATATTCCAAGATGCGTTCTTTGACTTTTTTGAGTCCATAATGCTCTTTGTCTAAAATTTTCTGTGCATTCTTAAGGTCAAAACTGTCTTTGGTAAATTCTTGCCAAGGCAAATCGAGCAGAAATTCCAAATAGCCTAATGCCATCGGGTACTCTGCGGCGGCAGGATTCATGCGAGATAGTCTGTCGGCTTCTTTCTTAAAATGCTTTGCAACCGCCTCTGACCATTGCTTTTTGCTCGCCCTCATTCTCATATTTTCTATTTCCTGCTCTGTGCTTTCATCGCCAAGTTCATCTTGCAATACTTTAATTTGCTGGCGAAGGAAATAATCACGCTGCTGCTGGTCTATATCCGTATGCGTTTTGGAGTGAATTTCTTTTTTTATCTCCAATAACTGAATATCTTTCCACATATATTCGAGCAGTTTGGTTGCTCGGTCTTTGAGGTGCGTAAACTCCAAAAGTTCTTGTTTTTCCTTTACATCTGCGTTTACGTTGGAGCAAAGAAAGTGAATCAAAAAATTAAAGCTCTCAATATTTTCCAAAGCCACTTGCGCCTCTTGTGGAATTTCGGGATTGAGGCGAATAATCTTTTGTGCTGCCTCTTTGAGCGACTGTGTCAGTGCTTTAGTTTCCCGCTTGGTAATATCCAAAGGAGTATCGATGACATACCTCACTTTTGCGGTGAGGTAGGGCGTATCCTTCAGTAGCTGGCTAATCTCAAACTTACGAATACCTTGAATAATGATAGTAGTATTGCCATCGGGAAGCACCAATAATTTCAGGATTCTTGCCAAAGTGCCTACTTGGTAAATATCATTCAAGGTAGGCTCGTCAGAGGTAGTGTTTCGCTGTGCTGCTACCCCTATCAATCGGTCTGCCTTATATGCTTTTTTTACTAATCGTATTGACTTTTGCCGCCCTACAGTGATAGGAAGTACCATACTTGGAAACAAAACAGTATTCCGAATAGGGAGAATAGGGAGGTCATCGGGATATTTTTCATCTTTGTTTTCCTCTTCTTCCGTTGAAATCAAGGGAATGAACTCCTCTGAGTCATTGCCGACAAGGAGGTTTGCTCCTCCCCAAAGAGAAAGTTTATTTTTAGACTGTTTTGCCATATTTTCAGTGTGTCATATTAATTTCTGCCAAATTGACATAGATAAAAAATAATCTTGGAACGAGTTTGGCAGACCTATATTTAAAAAGATAAAAGAACATCTCACAAAAGTACATCAATTAATTGATTTTACCGTATTTTTACGTTTTCAAACAGTAATTTTCAATTATTTATTGCTTTTTTTTATGAAAGGTTTATCTTTAAGTCAATCTATGTGCCACTTACCTTTGTTGATAAAATAGCTATTTATGGGATTACAAGACATTATTTTTGCCCCAATTTATTTTGCTATCTTGTATGGTATATTTTCTTCTCAAAAAAGGAAATATACAAATAAGATTAATCGTAAATACTTTACACAGGCTCTTCAAGCCAAGTTTGCAGGAGCTATCGCGCTCGGTCTTATCTATTATTATTATTATGGTGGCGGAGATACTACCCTTTATTTTGACTTAGGTCGGTATATCTCGCGTAGTTTTTACGAATCGCCTACTGCTTTTTTCAAACTTATTTTTAGCCCCATAGATAACCATGATAGCTCTTTGTATCGCTATGTTGGCATGAATCTGTTTTATACAAAGGGAGATAGCGAAACCTATTTTTTTATTCGTTTGGTTGCTGTATGCAATTTGCTGTCTTTCAATACCTACGCTGTGTCTGCTATGTTTTTTGCGTGCTTTAGCATGATTGGTTCTTGGGCTATTTATTTGGTATTTATTGACGTTTACCCGCAATTAACCAAGCAGTTAGGTCTTGCTGTCTTATTTATTCCTTCTGTAGTATTCTGGGGTTCGGGAATGATGAAAGATAGCATTACTTTAGGGTCAATAGGGCTTATTTTTTATGGTTTTTATGCTGTTTTCATCAAGAAGAAGTCTATTCCCACAGGTATCATATTGCTAAGTATAGGCTTGTTTGTAATTATTTCTGTGCGAGTTCACTACCTCTATTGTCTTATTCCCGCCCTTATGCTCTGGATTTATCTAAAGTTTAGAGATAATATCAAGTCAAAAGCACTTAAGGTCATCGTTACTCCATTTTTGCTTGCTATCGGTTTGGTGCTTGGCTATTTTGCTTCCATCAAACTCACCGAGGAAAGCTCGTATAATATTGATAATTTGGCGAATAAGACGATGGTTACAGCCACTTATTTGCAGTCAGTTGGACAGGGGTCAGCCTATAACTTAGGCACGTATGATGGTACGCTTACGGGCATGGCAAAACTCTTTCCGCAGGCTGTCGGTACGGCTCTTTTTCGCCCTTTCCTGTGGGAAGTCCGCAACCCTGTGGCACTTATCGCTGCTATCGAGGCAAGCCTTTTCCTGTTTTTTACTTTGCGGCTGCTTGTTAAAGTAAAGCTGAGAAGACTCATTAGGGTTATTTTTGATGAGCATGTTGTTTTTGTGAGCTTGGCATTTGCTATAGCATTCTCGTACTCTGTAGGAGTCGCTTCGGGTAATTTTGGTACGCTGGTGAGGTATAAAATTCAGATGATGCCTTTCTATACGGCAGCACTTGTCATTATTACGCACCTTACCAAAAAACCTACAAGAAAAGCGGCAACAGTGCAGCGTATTGTTATGCCACGCCGAGAGCTAATAACTGATGATGCAAGTGTAAAACTTGAGGGATAATAGGCTGATTGCCATCATTATGAATTAAAAAATCTGCTCTCCTAATTTTTTCGTCTTCGGGCATTTGCTTGCTTATGATACCTAAAATTTCCGCCTCACTGCGTTGGGTATCTCTTGCCTTTATTCGCTCTATCCGAATGGCTAAGGGAGCAGTTACTACTATGATTTTGTCCAATTCCTTGTACCCGCCCGATTCGTAGAGAAGGGCTGCTTCTTTGAGTACGTAGGGGAACTTTCCTTCATTTTTCGCAAACCAGTCCTGCGAGTCCTCGCCTACTTTGGGATGCACTAAGCTATTCATGAGTTGGGTTTTATCGCTACTCACAAATACTTTTTCGGCTAAATAGCGTCTGTTTAGCTCTCCGTTTGCTAAATAGGCTTCCTTGCCAAAATTTAAGATGATGGCTTCTACTAATTGGGCATGATGCGTAATGAGCCATTTAGCCCTGCTATCAGCATCGTAGATAGGAATACCTAACTGTTTGAATATTAACGTAATCACACTTTTACCGACTCCTATTCCGCCTGTTATCCCTATTTTTAGTGTTTTTGGCATAAATTAGTTTTATTTTTGAAGGTGTAAAACTTATATTTTCTATCTTCTTCGGCAGATAGGCTGCTACGGGAACAATGGTAGAATCTAATAAATTTCTATTTTTGAAATTCACTATAGCCCTAATAGTATCCGCAAATATGCGATTTTCATGCTCTTTTTTGAACCAGTAGTGCAAAATAATAGACTTTTCGGCAATAGTTACCGAAGAATCCGAAGGAAAATTGACCAAAGAAATAGGCACTAATAAATTGCGTTGGACAAAAAAAGATGTTTGGAAATTTACTTTGACCTTAGTTGTTTCGGGGTAAACGGCGGGCGTACGGGCGGGGTAAGAAATCGAAACTGTCTGCTCATAATTATTTTCTATTTCAGCATCTTCGAGCCTAAGAAAAAGTGTATCGGGGAAGGTAGCAAGCACAGTAGCCGCCCCCTTGAAAAGCACCTGTTTAGGGTTAATTTCTATCTTAGAAGTAAGCCTGTAGCCATCTCTGAAAGGAATTTGCGAAGGTGATAAGCAGATATTTACTTTTTTGCCAACTACCCTATCATAGTGCAGCACAAGTGTATCAGGAATGATATGGTTAATTTTTAAATCTTTAATATTTGCAGTGAGGTAGTGTAATATTCTTTTTGAGTCAAACTTTTTAGTTTTTAGCACATTTAAAAGGTCAATAGTGATTGGTTCTACCCCGATTCCCAAATTTTTATTTAAAACATTCCATCCTTTCCCTGTAACTTCCAATTTGAGTGTGGTAGGAGGCGGAATAAGTGCGACTACCTCGCTTTGATTCGTTTTAAAAATTACAGGGTAAGTAATATGGGTAGTATAAGTCTGATTGAGTGCATTAAAAAGCCAAACCAATATGGCAATAATGATGCATAGGGTAATGGCTCTAAAGTCCCATTGTTTGTTAAGATTTTGTTTCACCTGCGTATGCCGCTTTTGTTTGCTCTTGCGAAACGGCGGTTTTTTCAAATTTGAGTTTTACTCCATGGTCTGCTTCTACCAAAATCGTATTTCCTTCGAGTGATAAAATGGTAACGTGCATACCGCCAATCGTAACTACTTTATCACCTCTTTTCAGATTTTCTAAAAACATTTTTTGCTCTTTCTGCTTTTTTTGCTGTGGGCGAATCATGAAGAAATAGAAAACAGCAACCATGCCTACAATAAATAATAGGTTAATGATATTACCATTACCGCCCGCTTGTAATAAAATAGAATACATTTTTTATATGTTTATGAGTTATTAAAATAATATACTCGGCAAAGGTAATAAAGATGCTCGCAAATTGTGGTGAATAAAAGCAAAAGTTTTGTATTAAACTTTGGCAATCATACCCAATATCAATGTCTTGTCATCTGTTTCATTTTTGAGTTGGGCATTACCTTCTATCAAAAATTGCTGCCAAAGGAGATTTTTCTGTTCCTGATTCATATTATCTAACTTGCTTAATGCCAATATATTAGGATTAAAAAACTTTGGATAAGGTCGATTGGGGTCATAATACAAGTTTTTTTCTTTGTCAAAAAGATTGCACTCAAAGGCAGATTTTTCGCAACCATCTGAAAGCACGCAAAAAGCACTTATTTTTTCATTTATTACCCTGCTTTCCACTTCTTTTTCAAAATCTGATGTAATAAAAAGCGTCTGATTTGCCTCCTCCCCTCTGAATGGGGTTATCATGCTTTGCCACTCCTCTTGGGCATTTAGGTAGCCCGCCCGCCCATCGCCTATGTGGGTAATAAGCAAACCTACAGGACTATAAATCAGCACTATAATAGTACAGGATAGGCTTTCAAAAGGCAGTTGGTTTTGTTTGGAAAAGGTCTGGAGGTCATCTCTGATACGCATCAGGTTCTCCAAAGCCAATCTATCCCACTGACTTTGAGCAGGTAGGTTATTCTTTTCTATCCATTGATTTTTATAAACTGTATTTGCAAAATGCTGAATAGCAAGATAAACGGTCTGCTGCGCACCTTTGTCCGAATGTTGGCAGGAGCCAGCCCCGTCTGCTACTACCGCTATCCCCCAGCCTTCTGCTAAATCTTTGATGGCACAGGCATCTTGGCAGGGCATTCCCTCTCTGACGTGCAAATTTCCAATGACAGAGGCATATACTACTGTCCATAACGAATTTTTTGACATTTTTTGGCGGTGATTTTATAGTTCCATTTGCGTCCAGCCGCTTACTGGCGGTATTTCTATTTTTTCCCCTTCTTTGGACTTTGTAATCGCCCCTATGCTGTTACTTAGCCATTTGAAAAAAGCCGAAAACTGCAATTTGTTCAAAGGCATCGGCGGCGTAGCGGGGTGGCAGATATGTGCTAACTTTGCGTGGTTATAGTTCTGCACGCCGACAGCATAGAATAGGAATCTTTTGTTTTGCACCCCTTGATATATTTCCATTGCTAATCCGTTGATGTCTTGGTCGTTATCGGGTTCGCCGTCAGTAATCAAGATAATCATAGGGCGGTAGTAGTTTTGCCCTGTAGTTTTGTACCACAGTTTTCTGTCTTCGACCTGCCCTATAGCAAGCCGTACAGCGTCCACAAGTTTGGTAGTACCTCTGGTGGTAAGTCTGGGCATATCAAAGGTGTTTACCAAAGCAGGGGGCTGAATACTCCAGACTTCGCTACCAAAGATGATGATGCTAATTTCTAATCGGTTTGCTGCCGTATAATCTTTGATGACTTCGTACTGGAAATCGACCAAGCCTTGATTTAGGCTCTCTATTGCCGCACCTTGCATAGAGGAAGAAATATCTAATACCAAGACACACAGACACTTCTGCTCGTAATTTTCAGGAGATTCACCGCCAAAAGGGTTCATAAATATTATCAAGTTTTAATGGTTTAATCTGAAATGAATAAATACGCACTTTTGCCCCTATCTAAATCTTTCCCCCTCTGGGGAAGGGTTGGGTTGGGGCGGTTATTTTTGTTTTATTACTTATAACAAATATTGCATTTATTAGTCAAATCTAAGTACAAAAAAATCTAATATTTCTAAGAAACTATCTAATTTTGCGCGGTAAAGATATATTAGGTATCTTAAAATAAAGCAGCTATAATTTAATAAAAGAAAATGAGATATTTATTTGCTGTCATTTTGCTTACAATCAGCTTTTTAGGGGTGCAGGCACAGTCAGACCAAGAGTTAAAAAACTCATACAACTATGGAAAGAAACTTCTTTCCGAAGGGAAATATAATAATGCCAGAGATATTTTCTACAAACTCACCCAGCCTCTGCTTAATAATTTGTATGAAAAACACGCTTACTATTTTTATGCCGTATCTTCGTACAAGGCAGGCGATAAGCAAGTAGCCCAAATGTATTTGCAAAGAGCTATAGAAAAATTCCCAACCTTTAGCCAAATAGACGAAGTGAGATATTTGCTTGGCGTTGTGTATTTTGAATCGGGAACTTTTAAGCCAGCCCTTGACGTACTTAACGCTGTGAAACAAAGCTCTTTGATGGCAAACATTGTCAGTACCAAAAAGCACTTTCTCTATGCCATGCCTACGGAGCAGCTCAAAAATCTTTATAATCAATACCTACAGGCGGGTGCTGTGCCAGATGAGGTGCTTGGCAAAACTCTTGCCCAAAAGCTATCCACAGAGCGATTAAACGCCGAAGAAAAAAAACTATTGGCTACGCTTTCCCAAAAATACGGACTTTCAACAGAGCAGTCCGCAAGCACTACTTTTGTTCAAAGCACGCCGAAGCTAAAGTCTTCTTATAATATCGCCTTATTTTTGCCTTTTATGCAAAAGGAAACCTCTCCTAATAGCCCAATACGCAAATATCAGTTTGTTTATGATATGTACGAGGGAATGAAAATAGCCCAAAAAGACCTTGAAAAGGAAAATGTAAAGATAAACCTATTTGCATTTGATACCGAGCGAAATGACACTACAATTCAGGAATTGGTAAAAAAAGAATGGAACAGTGAGATAGATTTGATAATAGGACCTCTTTACCCAAATAATATAAAGCCTTTGGCAAAAATAGCCGAAGCAAAAAAAATAAATATTGTCAATCCTTTGGGCAACGATAGCGAGCTAATCAAAACCAATCCATATATTTTCTTCCCAGAACCTACTCCCGAAACTCAAGGTACGAAAGCGGCGGAGTTCTCCATTAGTAATTTTGTGGGGAAAAATGCACTTATTTATTACGGAAATAACCTTCAGGACTCTCTCATGGCTTTTGCCTACAAAAAACGCATAGAGCAAGAGCAAGGATACAAAGTTTCGGTCAATAAACTTAAGAATAAAGTGGGGTATTTCAGCTACGTGAGCGATTTGGATAAGATAGCAAAAACCGACTCCGCACACTTATTTGTATGCACAGACGATGAAAACAAAGCCCTTAATATTATTAGTGCGATACGTTCTTCGAAACGGGGATTTCCCATTCTTGCCCAAAGAAGCTGGTTAGACTTTGTTCAGATACCATTTGAGAAACTTGAGCAGCAAAATGTACATATTATTATGACTGACTATGTATTAAAAAACAAGGCTTCACAAGATTTTCAGCGAGAGTACATTAGCCGTACCAATATCTTTCCTTCTCGGTTTGCCTATATGGGCTACGAAATGCTCTACTACTTTGGCAAAATAATGGCGAAACATGGCTATAATTTCCAAGATGCTCTCAAGCAAACAAATTATGAAAAAGGCAAAACAATGGCGGGCTTCAACTTCTACAATAGTAACGATAACCACTGCATCACCATCTGTAAATTTAGTGATGGAGATTTTGAGGTCATTAACTTACCGCTCATGGACGAAATATTAATAGAGGAAGACGAATAGCGGATTATACAAGTTTTTTTGCCTTGTTTTGCCTATAAATTTTTATCATCAGTCGCCAATGGTAAAGAATATCTTTGTAGGCATTGATGAGTCTGTAATTGGCATCGTAAATGTGGGCTGGCTCCGAAGCTACTCCGTTGAGTTCCATGACTTTGATATTATTTCCTGTATATAGATTCTCAAAATCTTGCACTTTTAGGTCAAACCGTCCATAGTAAAAACCATCTATGGTGCTGCTTATCTTATCAAAAACAGCATGAATATCGTCTTTGATGAGGTCATTCCGATTGATGAACTCCGTTCCTCGGCAGTGATTGCCAATAGGTTCTATCAAAATTTCTTCATTTTCAGCAGGAATTTCGAGGAGTTTAGCGGGCATTTTTTGTTTTAATCTTTCTAACTGAAATCTTGCCCTCGTATTCTGGTCTAATAGCTCAACTATGCTCGATTTTCCGTTGCCTACTACAGTTAGAAACTTTTTCATGGTGATAGAAGTAACCCGCCCGCCCGCATCATTGGGGAAGCGGTAGTACATCACACCAAGCTCTATTTTATAATCAATGTACTCCTGAATAATGAAATCTCCTTGATTTTGAGCAAGATATTTTTTAAGTTCTGATGTATTTGTAATTTTTTCTACACTATTGCCTCGCTCGCCCACATTAGGCTTAATGACAATTGGGTAATCCAGCTTATTTTTTGCCAAATGGGGCAATACTTCGTCAATAACAGCTTGTTTTTGAGTAAAAAATATTGTTTTCGGTTTAAATTGTGGAGAAATGCTATCCAAAATATCAATTTTTGATTCTCCAATCAGCCCACCTAATTCCATGCTCGGATTTACCAATGAAAAAAACTTCAGAGAACGCTCGCGCAGGGCATACCAAAGGAAATAAGGTGCTAAGGGCAGATAAAAAAACCACCAAGACCAATACTCAAAATGCAAAAGTTTGACAATAAAAAGAGGGGTGCGAAATTTCATGTTCCTTGTGTATTTTGGTTTTGCATAGTAGCATAAGCGACTCCAAAACTGTATGAAAGCGGTATTTCAGGGAAGTGTGTTATCACAGCCATCTTCAGAATAGCCAAATGATGAACGGTATGCTCCAAATTGTACGCCAATTCCCGATAAAAAGTAGTAGAGATATGCTGTCTCTCTCCCTGCTCTGTTAAGCAAAAGCAGAGGAGCATTTCTCTATTTGTATTTGCTTTTTCCAGATGATTTATCAGTATTTCCAACTGTGATTTAGCATATTCCTTGTCTGTTTCTGTCTGGTGATTTCGCTGACGTGCATCATAATCCACTACTATTTGTTCGTCAGTATAGCTCATTAATAAGTGTTGGTAAAACTCTATAATATGCCTAAGATGCTTGCCTATGGTATTTCCTGATAAGATAGATAAATGAGCCGAAAACTGCTCAAGCTCTATTTGGTCTATGAAATAAATAAGTTGCCGAAGCATTCGCTTGCTTGCTTGCTGTAAGTCCATATTTTTACAAAATTTTGGTAAGAAAATTAATTGACGTTGATAGTAATCTTTAAAGTAACATTGTCTGCCATTATCCAACTGCTCTTGCCAATGCCGTAGTCTAAGCGATTAATCGTAAAACTTCCCTCAAATGTAGCAGTATTGTTATTTTCTGTATATGAAAAAGGAATTTTCACCTCTTTAGTTACTCCTTTGAGCATCAAATCAAAAAATCCTTCGTAAGTTCCATTTGCTAACTTAGTAATTTTTTTTGATTTCATACTAATTTGGGGATATTTCGTTGCATCAAAATAATCAGCTTTTCGCAAGTGTGTATCTCGGCTATCTATGCCTGTATCTATGGTTTTTGCCTCTATACTTGCTGAGATGCTACTTTGCTCAAAATTAACCGCATCAAATACAATACTTGCTTGGGCAGTTCCAAATTTTCCATCTACGGTAAGTCCTGCATTTTTGATTTTAAAACTTATGCTTGAATTTTGTACCTTCCACTGCTTTTGAGAAAAAACAGAAGAAATGTCTATAAAGCTAAAAAGAAGAAAAAAAGATACAATAATTAGGCACTGTTTTTTGTAATGATTCATTGGATAATATTTTAAATTTTGATTAAGTAGCTGGATAGATAAGCCACATCTCTTACTGCCCCAAATCAACTGTTCCGTAATTGGCACTAAACTGTTTACACCAAACTAATACATAGCGATACTGAGTTATATTTGTTCCAATAGGTAAGTTCCATGATTGCGCCCCAGAGCGTTGGGTCAAAGTAGCTATTTCGATAGCGTCTGAGACGTTGCCACTCGAATTGGAAAGATACATGCGCAAATCGGGGGCATTAGAGCCGCCAAAGTCGGCACTTGTTTGTAATTTTAAAATGCCATTTTCAATTTTTAGCTTGGCACTTCCCTGACTTCTTCCTGAAAAAGCACTTGTGCGAATCACCTGAATTTGTGTAGGTTCGCTTTGTATGCCGTCTGCCGTAGCCGTGATTGTAGTAGTCCCGTATCCTTTGGCTATTACTACGCCCGTATTTGCATTTACTTCCGCAATAGTTGTATTGTTACTTTGCCATGCAAAAGTCTTACCCGCAAGTGCTGCTCCTTCATTGTTTTTGGCTATCGCGGCGGGAGTCACAGTTGCGTTGAGAACTAGCTCTTGCACGAGTGGTGTAATACTTATGGTAGCTACTTGGGTGTTATTTGAAACTACGGTAAGCAGTGCCAATGCTTCATTATTAGCGATTTTTGCACGAATTTGTACTTGCCCAGCACTTACGCCTGTAGCTACTCCGTTTTGATTGATAGTAGCAATATTTATATTGGCACTTTCCCAAACTACATTTGCGGGTGTCTGAACGAGTTTTTCCATTTCGTTAAAATACTTCAACGTAAAAATTGCCGTCCCACCAATAGTCGTACTTTGGCTAGCGGGCGCAATTTCCAAGCGGACATTGACAAGCGCAGGGGCTACATCTTCGGTTTTTTTACTACAGCCTACTACTAAGATGAGCATCAGACCAATAATTAACTGTTTCTTTATCATAAACTTTGTCTAATTATTTTATTGTTATTTCTTGTTGTTATAGAAACGATTTAATCTTTTTTTCAAAGATACATCTCTTAATTATCTATACGGAGAGAAAGTAAGGGCAAGCATTGGCATCAAGATTTTGGCACGAAAGCGGTCGTTGTCAAAAGTTAATTTCCTACTTGTTGTATATTCGCTAAAGGCGAAGGTCAAACCGCCACGAATTGCCCATCGGGGGCTGAACCAATAGCGGAGGTAAATTTCTGAATTTAGGCTGCCTATGTCGTTATCACTTACGAGAAGCACATTGGCTGTAGTTGGTTTTGCTGTTTCCTGTGATGCTGCTCTCCTCTGGCTTGCCGCCACGAAAGTTCCTTTTTGCTCGCCACCAAAGCTAAAACCAAGTGCATCGATATTGAATCCTACCTCCAATTTTTGGGAAAAAGCGTATTGTAAATTGATAGAAATATTAAGGAAATTTACCTGCATACTATTGAGGGTTAGCGTATCTAAATTTGCCTCGATGGTTTCTCCCACAATTACGCCAAGCCCTGTTTTGCCCGAAGTAAGCGTTGCAGGAGCTGTAATATGCGCCACATTGCTCCCAAAAAGGGAGGTAAGCCGCACACCGTAGCCAATTTGGAACTTGCCTTTTTTCCCTACCTTGTGAAAGTGCGACCACGAGAGAGCTGTAGAAGCACCATTTCCCGCCCCAATCGCTAAATCGAAGTTATTATTGTAGCGATAGCCCGTTTTTGATTCGGTGTTTTCCTGAGAGAAAACAGGTCTAAATACAAGAGCTAATAAGCCCATCACCAATAATTTTTTCATGTTACTATTTTAATTTTTTGTCTATTTTTTCACTCTCACTTTCTTAGTAGCTATCTTGGCAAAAACCTGACAATAAAAACAGTATTTTTTAAAATTATTTTTTCATAACTTATAAACTACCCTTAATTGATAATCGGTGAGTGCGGTACGGATAGCATTAAAATGAGGTGTAAAACCCAATATGAAACCGCCGCCGCCCGCACCGCAGAGTTTGAGGTAGTATTTATCGCTTTCCAAGCCGTACTGCCATATTTGGCGATAGAGGGGGGGAATCATAGGCTGGAAATGCTCGAACTGAAACTGTGAAACCTTTTTTAACTCTATCAGTAGTTTTTCTGAATCTCCTTTGAGGAAGTAATTGATGCAGTTATCGTTATAGACCATCAGTTCGTCTTTGCATATATTTTTAAATTCTTCTTGCTTGCATTTTTCTAAAAACAGATTTACCAAAGGCTCCGTCTTGCGAGGGCGATTGGTATTGAGCAGAAAAATAGCTCCCAATCTATTTTCACTTGTCTCTTCTTTTTGAGTTTTTATACCGTTAAATTCGGGGATTTTTACCGTTTCTATCTCTGTTTTCGATTTGATGAGCAAGGGTTGATTTAGGTAGCAAATAAGCGGGTCAACTCCAGAGCTTGAGCCATGAAAGTGCGATTCCATTTGCCCAAAAATGAGTTTTAAATTCAGAATATCAGCATTGGAGAGTGGTTTGTTTCGGTCAGCTTTGTCATACACATAGCGTTCGTAGAGGGCGGCGGTAAGTGCGCCAGAACTACCTACCCCGAAGCCCTGCGGGATATTAGACTGAAAATAAAGCCCTTGGGCAATATCAAACTCCAAAGAAGTAAAATCAAAATCTACGGCTATTTGGTTTTGCTGAGTCTTGTACTTAATGTATTCGCAGAATGCTTTTAACTCTCTGTTGGACTGCTGTATGCGCCGCGAACTATCGGTAATATGCTTGAGTACCAGCCGACCGCCAAAAAGGTGATAGGGTACTGCCAAGCCCATTGAGTGTAATATAATGCTATATTCGCCAAAAAGTAGTATCTTTGAATAAAAAAATGGTGATTCTATCATGTTGCTTGTTTTGTACTTTTACGATTCGCAAATAACAAAAATAAAATTGATATGTTAAATAAAATGACAAGTAAAGATATTTTTAACAAAGTAAAAAGTTCATTAGCAAATATTTACTCTACCTCCGAAGCGAGCAATATTGCTTTGCTGCTCTTGGAGCATACTTTCCAACTAAAAAAACAAGATATTATACTCCAACAAGCCTCCGTACTGTATGATTATGAATTGGTCGAGGATGCTTTAGCCCGCTTGCAGCAGCACGAGCCTATCCAATATATTTTGGGAGAGGCACATTTTTTCGGATTAGACTTTGCCGTTTCGCCCGCAGTGCTTATCCCCAGACCTGAAACGGAGGAGTTAGTACGGCTAATTATTGATGAGAATGAAAATAGAGAAGATTTAAAGATATTAGACATAGGTACGGGAAGCGGCTGCATAGCAATCTCGTTGGCGAAAATGTTAAAAAAACCAGCAATTTTTGCCATAGATATTAGCCAAGATGCTTTGCAAATAGCAAGAAAAAATGCAAAAACTAACCATACAAAAGTACATTTTCATCAGTCAGATATTTTGGAAGTTCCGCATGACGGCACAGTGTACGATATTATCGTGAGCAATCCTCCTTACATAGCTCTCGCTGAAAAAGCATTTATGCAAGCCAATGTGCTTGATTTTGAGCCTACACAAGCACTTTTTGTCCCAGACGATAATTCTCTTTTGTTTTATGAAAAAATAACACTATTTGCCCAAAATAATCTTGGCGAAGGAGGAAAACTATATTTTGAAATCAATGAAAGATTTGGGAATGAGGTAGTAGATTTGCTAAAAACAAGTGCTTATTTTGCTGAAATCCAACTTGTGCAAGACTTACAAGGGAAAGATAGAATAGTAACGGCTACAAGGCAAGCAAAATAGCCGTTACATCTAAACTATTTTACTCACTATTTTGTGGTTTGTCGTAGGCAAAGCCTTCTGCCAAAAATCTATATTTATCAAAAATTAGTCTGACGGGCTTTTTCAAATACTTCGTACTGTTGAAGAAATTATTGCCAAAGATGCCAGAAGCATACCCCTGCCAGATGGCTTTTTCTTGTTTTCCATCAAACATGACGATAAGCAGCGTCCCTTCGCGGAGGTTATATTTGATAGGGTCATATTTTTGTTCTTTTTCGTCTATGTATTCCTCATTTCTCACAAAGACTTCTATTTCGGGCTGGCTGTAGCCTGTAAAGCGTACATTATCCATAAAAACTTTGTAGGAAACAAGAATATTAGGGTTCTTTTCTACGAGTTTGTAGCCCAGCAAATCCATTCGGAATCTGATTTCCTCTTCGATGACAGCGTTTTGAAGGCTTGTATCCGCTTGGCTATCTTTGAGGAAAGCATACGTTTTATACTTTTTAAATTTACCCTGATAACTGTAGTCAGTTTCTACATTGTACTTTCGCGAACTCATGCAAGCGGATGCCACTATAGCCATCACAGATGCCAATCCAATGAGCCTGAAATAGAGATAACTTTTTTTCATTACTAATGTCATTTATAAGATTTGGAAAATGATTGAACCAATAATTTGCTATGTAGCGTAGTAGTAGTAGTAATATCAAAATTAAGTAAATTGTTTGAAAAATCAAAATTGTAGCTGCACTTTGGCGATACTTCTGCAATGAGCCTACTCGCCAACTATTAATAAACTTAGCAGGATAAGTGTAATAATTTATACATAATACAAGAAGGGGCTTTAACGGAACAATCTGTAAAACTCCAAGATTTGTCTATGGTGTGACGTTTTAAAACATTTTGCTAAATTTTTCTTGCAATTTACACATTTTTGTTAATCTGTGTTTGTTTGTTAAAATGTCTGGCAACATGATGTTTGTGAAGGGTAGCTATGCTTCGGAAATTTCGCAAAAAGGACATTAATGCAGCTAATTTAGTCTATTAGTATTTGTTTTTGTTACACTTCTCAACAATCTCTCGTATGATTTCGTCTAATTCATTGGAAGCAATCATTAAATAATGTATATACATTTTTATTGTATCCGCTGTTACTTCCTCATCTATTTGCATGAGGTGGCATATTCCTAAAATATTAGCTAATGGTCTTCTTAATTCATGGGACTCCTGCCAAGCAATGCCGTCCAATACCTTATTTTGTTTTTTTAATTTTGCATTGATGTCCTCTAATTCTCTATATTGGGGCATTAGTACATAGTTAAACTGCAAGCACAAGATTATTATAGAGATAGCAGCCAAAACAAACTCTAATACAGCAATCTTCAATAATTTATTATCAGCATGGACTTCTGTATCTTTTACTACTCTTTCCATAGCATTTAAAAATTGTGCTTGATTGTATCTGAGAGAATCAATGGAAACATCCGCTTCCATATAATAACGCTTGATATAACCTTCTGCCTTCACTATATATGGGTATATTTTCTGTAGTTGGTGGTGAATCAAATTTGAGCCAATCCAACTATCTATTCCAAGTCTTACATTTCCTTGTAATAAGATAAAATGTCCATTTTTCCATTCCTCTAAGGTGCTTTCTACTACAGTTATATGTTGGTGGGTTTCTAACAACTGATGAACCTCTATGACCAGCTTTTGAGACAACATTCTTTGCCTTCCAGCAACGTTCAGAATACGCGCATCTTGTTTTTTCGTATATAAGCCATATTGGATGACAAACTGGTTAACTACTATCAGCAGCAAGGAAGTCAATAAAAAATATTTAGAATTATTTTTCATAAAAAACTGATTAAGAGATATTAAGTTAAATCATGATTTCAGCCATATTTCCGCATCTTCTGCTGTATTGAAGATTTTCATTTCATGCTCTTTAAGATTTTTCTCATTTTCCTCCTCAAAAAAAATGAGTGCAAGATTAGGAAAATAGTCTTTTGACCTTACAAAAGCGGTACGATAATACCCGTATTCTACTGCTTTGGGTAAATATTCTTTTATCATCCAATCATTGTGCCGCTCGAAGCTGCCTTCTGCGTAAGTCAAATCTACTAATCCTTTTAAGGGTACGTATTGATTTATCTTCATATACCTACCTAATTCAATATACGCATTAATAACTACGTCCGTAGGCACAAACCCGTGCCATTGCATTCTTAAAATTTGTTCTTCTTTATCTAATACCACATTCAGAAAGATTTTTTTGGTGGTAACATTTGTAAAGCATAAGTTTCCTAAGCCCGATTCTGTTATGTTCATTGTTATTTCCCAATGAAGGTTTTGATTTATTACTGATTACTCAATTTTGAGTATTATTATTTAATACAAATATGAGAATAATTAGACCATACCAAAATAGATTTTTTAGTTAATTAGGTGGACTTTTGGGAAAAATGTATGAATAGTGAGCAAATATTTGGAGCTTAGTTTCTTCTTTTTCTATTTAAGAATTTTATAATCAGTTTATTAAATCAAAATAAACTATAAATGTTCGTTGTTCAATTGCTTATTAATGTTTAATTACTGTTTTTGTTAAGGATTTTGTTTTGACATAATAAACCCCTTGAGCTAAATTAGTAATATCCAAGTGATAGACATTGCTTGATATGTAGCGAATAATTATACTATGCATTTCTTGCCCTAAAGAGTTATAGACCTGAATATCGGACAATTCGTTCTGAGTGCTTTCAATAAAGACAACTCCATTGGTTGGGTTCGGGTAGATATTAATTTTAATTTTATTTAATTCCATTTGCTTAGGCAGGTAGATGATATTAGAATACGAAAATCTGCCATCTTTATCGACTTGCTTGAGCCTGTAGTAAGCATACTCTGATGTCATATTCCCATCAATAAATGAGTAGTTACGAACAAATTCTACATCTTTTTGTGCTACTACTTCCCCAATAGTTTTCCAAGATAGCGCATCTGACGACTTTTCTATTAAAAAAAAGTCATTATTTATCTCATCCACTGTTTTCCAAAGTAGTTTTGCAGTATTGTTATTGACGATTTTTCCACTAAATTCAATCAATGTAACGGGTAATACACTTAATATCCCTTCTATAGAAAACTCGTCAATTATACCAGCAGTTTGGTATGATGGCATAGGAGAGTCTCCCAAATAAATGGAAATATGCTTAAACCCAAAGCTACTTGTATAGCTGCTAAGAGTGGGAGTGGGCAATGTTGAATTGCATGGCGGATTGATATATACTTGTATCAATGTGGGGTTAGCTCCTACTTGAGCATTAAATCTGACATCAACAACTATGTATGTCGTGGTATTTATAGATACAGGTACGTTGGTTCTAAGATAAGTTGTGCCGTTCAAACGGAGCGTCCAATATCGTATGCCTCCACTATTGGAATCTGTGCCATAGTAACCCACGCCAAACTTATTGTTAGTAGTACCATTCCATGATGCCGCATCGAAATCACCAAAATTTACTGATGTACCTCCATCATCATTTCTAAGTTTTTGTAAAAAAAATTTTATTCGTAGATTTCCAGCACCTATTTCATTTCCGTCTGCAAGATTGCCATCGGTATTAGCTGTATAGGAAGCCATAGTGCCTGTGCGTGATATTTCTCTTCCTATAGATAGATATTGGCGGCCGCCTATCATCGCATTGCCCGTAAAAGAACAAGAGGAGTAAGATATGAGCGAGTTAGTTGCACTATAGCCAGGAGAGTTGGTATTATTGTTTTCTGTAAACCAAGATGCTGCCCAGCCTGTGCCTCCATTTAGACCGTGCATAGCTGTTCCATTTGTATAGTTAAAAGATTCGGACACCAATACTTGAGCGTAATTAGGCAAATGGGAGCACAAAATTACTGCACAAATAATTGTAGAATAAGCTATCAATTTTCTCATCATATTTCTTAATGTATTGGATAGCAAAGATATATGATAGATGCTTAGCTGTAGGTTTACTTTCGGGTGATTTAAGTGGACTTTTGAGAAAATAGCCCTCTAAAATCTTTGGGGGTAAAAGATGTTTTTTCTTTGAAAAGACGAGAAAAATAGTGGCTATCGCTAAAGCCTAACTCAAAAGAAATTTCTTTAATACTTTTGTTAGAGTGAGATAGATAACGTTTTGCCTCTAAGATTACCCTATCTAATATAATTTGATTGGTTGATTTACCAATTACTCTCAATAGGCTATTGCAAAGCGTTTTTTCACCTATTTGGATTTCTTGAGCATAAAAAGCAGTATTACGATATTGCTTATAGTTTTGCTCTAGCAAGACTAAGAAATCTTTATAAATTTTCTTCTCTCTATTTTGCCTTAAATCTTCCCCTCCTTGCGCTAAGGCAGCATGTTCTATCTCCAGCATTAGAGAAAAAAATAAACTTTGCAAAGATGCTTTTTGGTAGGGATGCTCCTTGTTCCGATAGGCTTGAATAATAAGTTTTAGGAGTATAAGAATAGGCGATACTGTCTTTATAGTGAGTAGTCTATTTTGGTTAAGTAGGTGTAAAGTAGATAGTTTTTTTAGCGTGTCGGCTTGTTCTCTGCTGAAAAAACAAGCAGTAAAAAGAAAAACAAACCCGATATAAGATTCATCTTTCTCATAATGTATAACGCCTTCAGGAATGACCAATAGTTCATCCTTACCGACTCTATACATCGTATTATCTACGATTTGTGTAGACAATCCCTCTTTTACCCATATTATCTCAATAAATTCATGCCTATGTGCTACAAACTGACGCGTATGATTTACATCATTACCTGTTTTTTCTATAATTTCTATAAATCCACCATTTTTTTGATGCAAAAAGGGGTATGAAATAATCTTTCCCATTATAATTTTGATTATGAAGTTGAAAATATGCTACAATTATAAAAGCAGGCAATTTCCATTTTTAGTTTAGATATTAACCTAACATTTTCTATCCGATGCTATTTTTGGCTGCCAATAGTGTATTCATTATCAGCGAAGTAACGGTCATTAGCCCTACGCCACCGGGTACGGGGGAAATATAGGCACATTTTGGCGATACTTCTGCAAAATTTACATCTCCTTTGATGGCATAGCCCGATTTTTTGCTGCTATCGGGTACTCTCGTTGTGCCTACGTCTATGACTACTGCCCCCTCTTTTACCATGTCTGCCGTAATGAAATCGGGCTTTCCCATCGCTACTATCAGAATATCTGCCGATTGGCAAACTTCTTTCAAATTGGCAGTTCTGCTGTGCGTAAGTGTAACGGTGCAGTTACCGGGATAGGCATTTCTTGCCATCAGAATACTCATTGGCAACCCTACAATGTGGCTACGCCCTACTACTACACAGTGTTTGCCTGCGGTTTCTATCCTATATTTTTCAATCATTTGCAAGATACCAAAAGGCGTAGCGGGGATAAAACTTGGCATATTCAAGACCATTTTCCCAATATTGTCGGGGTGAAAACCATCTACATCTTTTGATGGGCTAATCGCTTTGATGATATTAGCCTCGCTGATGTGCTTGGGGAGCGGTAGCTGTACGATGAAGCCATCAACATTCTCATCTTGATTTAGTTTTTCTACGGCATCAAGAAGTTCTTTTTCACTGATAGCACTTTCCAAGCGCACAAGCGAAGACCTCATACCTACCTTTTCGCAATTTCTCATTTTGCTGCCTACGTAGGTTTCGCTTGCCCCGTCATTGCCTACTAAGATAGCGGCTAAGTGAGGCGTTTTGCCAAATTTATTTTTTAACTGTGTTACCTCTTCGGTGATTTCTTCCAAAATCAGAGAGGAAACCCATTTACCATCTAATAATTTCATTGCTTTGTTTTTTGCCTACAAAAGTAATGAATCAGAGCTAAAAACTTATAAAAATAAAAATATTGTCAGTTTTGGAAAAAGAATTAGGCAAGACCTGTTTTCAGAAAAACATGATAATCTTCTAAGGATTGGGAGGAAGTCATTTTTATGTCTTCTACAGTTCCTTCCATATAGCTGTAGAATACTTCTACTAAAGTGTTGTTTAGCAAGTACAAACTTACCTTTGCCCCTTGCAAAGACCTCCCACCGAGATAAGTACCACTTTTGCAAAGCAGCATCGCCTTATGAGAGGTTGAAAGTTGTGAGAAATCTTTGTTTGACATAACGCTAAATGACATAAAGTAAGAAAAAACCAAACACACACTTCTGAGAATCAAATATAGATAAAAACTATGAAGTTTAAAACACAAATTTTCGTAAAAAATTTAATTTTATCAATAAATTTTGTCAATCTTTCAGTCAAAACTCGTCTTTTATGCCCAACATTTATTTCCAATTTAAGCAATTCCGCGTGTTGCAAGATAGGTGTGCCATGAAGGTAAGCACCGATGCTTGCATATTAGGAGCATACACAGCCCAAAATTATGCACAAAATAGGCATAGCATTTTAGACATTGGTGCGGGAACGGGGTTGCTTTCGCTCATGCTTGCCCAAGCTACGCAGGCACAGATTACAGCCGTAGAAATAGAAGAAAATGCCTATCAGCAAGCCAAAGCAAATTTTGAAGCAAGCAGGTGGGCAGACAGATTGCACATCTTTCACCAAGCTATTCAGGAAGTTATCCCCGTTCAAGATTTTGACTTATTGGTATGTAACCCTCCTTTTTTCGTCAATAGCCTAAAGCCAGAAAAAGAGAGCAAAAAGTTGGCTCGGCATACGGATAGCTTGCCTTTTGAGGTATTATTGGCGTGTGCGGATAGGTTGGCAAGTTCGCAAGCCCAATTCATTGTTTTGTTGCCGATAGCAGAGTCCGAAATCTTCGAAAATGAGCTACTCAAAAAAAACTATTCCTTCCATATTACTGAAAAATTATTTATCAAAGACAAGGAAAACAAAAAATCTCACCGAGTAGTATTGACACTGAGCAGAAAAAACAGCGTCTTGTTAGAAAAAACATTGATTATCAAAGACATAGAAAATAATTATACTCCAGAATTTATAGCACTAATACAAGAATATTATTTGCATTTATAATTTTTTTTTTAATACATTTGCCTACTTACAGTTTTTCGCAAAAAAGTAGCATACAAGTATCGTAATTATGGGAAATGCAAGACAAAAAATGACTTATGATGCCATCGTAATTGGTTCAGGCATTAGCGGCGGGTGGGCAGCCAAAGAACTCTGCGAGAAGGGATTGAAAACCTTAGTGCTGGAGCGAGGGCGAATGGTAAAGCATAGGGAAGACTACCCTACTGCTATGAAGCACCCTTGGGAATTGGAAAATCGGGGCAGAATGCCTGATAAATTTAAGGAAGAAAATCCCATAGTAAGCAGATGTTATGCCTTAGATTCAGCAACGGAGCATTTTTTTGTCAAAGACAGCCAACACCCTTATATCCAAGAAAAACCTTTTGACTGGATACGAGCCTACCAAGTAGGCGGGAAGTCGCTACTCTGGGCAAGGCAAGTGCAGCGATGGAGTAAGTTTGACTTTGCCGCACCCGAAAGAGATGGCTTTGCTGTCCCTTGGGCTATCAATTATGACGACTTAGCCCCTTGGTATAGCTATGTAGAAAAATTTGCAGGTATTTCAGGCAATAAAGACGGGCTTGAAACCCTCCCCGATGGCGAATTTTTACCTCCCTTCGAGATAAACTGCTTGGAAAAAGAAATACAAAAAAGCATCAAGGCAAACTACAAAGACCGCCACCCCGTCATAGGGCGTTGCGCCCACCTCACCAAGCCCCAAGATGTGCATTTGCAGGGCGGTAGAGGGCAGTGCATGGCAAGAAGTCTTTGCTACAGAGGCTGTCCGTACGGGGCATACTTCAGCTCCAATTCTTCTACGCTCCCTGCGGCTGAAAAAACAGGAAATATGACACTAAGACCCGATTCGGTTGTTGAGGCTATCATCTACGACGAGCAAACACAAAAGGCAGTAGGCGTAAGGGTGATTGATGCAAATACGAAAGAAACCGCAGAATATTTTGCAAAAATTATTTTTGTAAATGCAGCTTGTATCAATACAAATTTGGTATTGCTCAACTCCACCTCCAATCGCTTCCCAAATGGCTTAGGCAATGACAATGGATTGCTTGGCAAATACGTTGCTTTCCATAACTACAGAGGCTCCATGACGGCAAGCTATGACGGACTCGAAGATGGCTACTACTTTGGTCGCCGCCCTTCTCAAATGATTATTCCCTCATTCCGAAATGTTTATAAGCAAGAAACAGATTTTCTGCGAGGCTATTTAGTTGCTTTTTCGGCAAGCAGAGGTAGCTGGCAAGGGGGAAGTTGGCAAGAAGGATTTGGCGGAGAATGGAAAGACAGCCTCACCAAGCCAAGTGGCTGGGGCGTATTCATGATGATGCAGGGCGAAACTATCCCCAAAGAAAGCAACCATGTGCGCCTAAGCAAAGACCAAAAAGATGCTTGGGGCATTCCACAGCTCATTACTTCTATTGGCTATGACGATAATGACGAAAGATTATTAAAAGATTTTTTACAGCAAGGGGCAGAAATGTTAGAAAAAGCAGGCTGCAAAAACATAAATACGAGAGATTCGGGGCAGGCACCAGGGCTTGATATTCATGAAATGGGCGGTGTGCGCATGGGCAAAGACCCCAAAACTTCCCTGTTAAACAAATGGAATCAGCTACATAGCTGCAAAAATGTATTTGTAACAGACGGTGCTTGCATGACCTCCACAGGTTCGCAAAATCCATCTCTGACTTTTATGGCACTTACGGCAAGAGCAGCAAACTATGCAGCCGAAGAGTTGAAAAAAGGTAATTTGTAATTTTTTTGGTATAAAGTATTCATACTTTTAACATTATTTTTTATCTTTGAAAATATTTTTTTATCTAAAGTAGTTAAATCATCTGAAATACTAACAGTGAATATTTTACAAACCAAAAATGTAGTAAAACGATATACAAACCATACAGCACTCAATAATGTAAGTATTAGTGTGCCAAAGGGAAGTATATACGGCTTGCTCGGACCTAACGGAGCTGGAAAGACCTCCCTAATACGTATTATTACTCAAATAACGGGTGCTGATAGCGGCGAAGTGCTTATTCATGGGGAGCCGCTCATGCCTAAGCATACTGAAGACATTGGCTATATGCCCGAAGAGCGAGGGCTGTATCGAAAAATGAAAGTCGGCGAGCAACTCATCTACTTAGCAAGGCTCAAGGGGATGAAGCAGTCGGAGGCAAGACTCAAAATCAAAGAATGGCTAAAACGATTAGACATAGACGGGTGGTGGAACAAAAATGTAGAAGATTTGTCTAAGGGTATGCAACAAAAAGTGCAGTTTATTTCTACAGTTTTGCATCACCCGCAGCTACTCATCTTAGACGAACCATTTTCAGGTTTAGACCCCGTAAATGAAAATATCATCAGAGATGAAATTTTGGCACTAAGGAAACAAGGAAGCACTGTTATCTTTTCTACGCACCGCATGGAAACCGTAGAAGAACTCTGTGATGATATAGCCCTCATCAATAAATCTCAAAAAATTTTAGAGGGCAAGAAAAAAGAAATTAAAGAGCAGCACAAAACAAATACTTTTTTAATGGAAACCGATAGAGAAATTATGCAAGTATCTAATCAGTTTAACTTGATTGAGTGTAACCCAAATGAAAATGGTAATTTTGTGAGCAAAATAAAAATGTTGGCAGGAACAAATAATGAGCTATTAGCAGAGGTGATGCAAAACGCCAATGTCGTTTCTTTTAGCGAGGAATTTCCAAGTATGCACGATATTTTTATTCAATTGGTAACGGAAAAAAAATAATTTACAATACAAGACAATGCTTGCAACAAATAGTCAATTGCTCTACGACGGAAACAATTCGTCTTTGTATTTTCAGGGAACTGCTGAAAATAGAAGTGCTTTTATCGTCAAGATGGTAAAATCTAACCTGCCTCGAGCAGCAGAAGCAAGTCTTATTGCAAATGAGTTTAGTATTACAGAGCTATTGAGTAATGTAAAAGGGGTAAGAAAAGTAGTTGGGAAAGAAAACATTGATGGCTATGCGGCTATTTTGCTCGAATACGTACATGGAAGCACACTCAAAGACCATTTTGTAAAACAAGCACAGCCTTTAGCTACTTTTTTAAAAGTCGCTATCCAGATAGCAGATGTACTTTCTCAAATTCATCAGCACAACGTTGTCCACAAAGATATTAATGTAAATAATATTATATATAACCCTGATTTAGAAGAAATTAAAATCATAGACTTTGGTATTTCTTCTAAATTGAATCTCAAAAAAAGGTATTTGGGCAATCCTGAAAAACTCGAAGGAACGCTCGCCTATATAGCCCCTGAGCAAACGGGGCGGATGAACAGAGCCATAGACCATAGAAGCGATTTGTATTCCTTGGGCGTTACTTTTTATGAGATGCTTACTGGCAAACTCCCTTTTGATGCCAACGACCCAATGGAATTAGTGCATTGCCATATTGCGAAGATACCTTTGTCCCCCTCAGACATCAATCGTGAAATACCATTAGTAGTTTCACAAATCGTACAGAAACTCTTAGCAAAAAACGCAGAAGCCCGTTATCAGTCTGCCTTAGGACTGAAAAATGACTTAGAAGCTGTTTTGAAGTCCATACTTTCAAAAGTAGAACTACCGACAGACTTTGCCGTAGGGCAAATGGATTTCTCGGCAAAATTCCAAATCCCTCAAAAGCTGTACGGCAGAGATAACGAAATAGCAGACTTACTATTGGCATACGAAAGAGCAAGCCAAGGAACTGCTGAGGTTTTGCTCGTAGGAGGTGCATCAGGCATCGGAAAATCACAATTAGTACACGAAATACATACCGCAGTTACCGCAAAGCGAGGGTGGTTCATAGAAGGGAAGTTTGAACAATTCCAAAAAAATGTCCCTTACAAAGCTTGGATACAGGCATTTGAGGAATTTGTAAACTTGCTACTCACAGAAAATACTGAAACTTTAGAGCATTGGAAAAATAAAATAATAGGCATCGCAAACGACAATGGAAAGCTACTCACCGATTTGGTGCCTCATCTGGAGCTGGTCATTGGAAAGCAAGCCGAAGTGTCGGACGATTTGGCAGCCTCAGAAGCGCAAAGCCGACTGAATTACCTAATATTAAAATTTTTAGGACTCATCACCACCCCAGAGCATCCCTTAGTTATCTTTTTAGACGACCTGCAATGGACTGATGCAGCATCTTTGGACTTGCTCGAATTCTTACTCATAAACAAAGATGTTGGTTATCTCTTGATTATTTGTGCTTACAGAGACCAAGAAGTTTCTCCTTCGCATCCTTTTATGATGACTGTAGAAGAGCTAACGAAAGCACGAGTACATCTTAATCGGTTACAGATACAGCCTCTTTCCCAAGGCAATGTCAATGAACTTTTGGCAGACACGCTCAATTCGAGTATGAACTATGTTATGCCACTTGCTGATTTAATTTACAAAAAAACACAAGGTAACGCCTTCTTTGTCAATCAGTTTATACAAACACTCTACGAACAGGAGCTACTCAAACTTTCCATGAGCCAAACAGCATACGGGCAAAAGGTACAATGGGAATGGGATACGTATGACATAGAGCAGATGAATTTTACCGACAACGTGGTAGAGCTATTAGTAGGGAAAGTTCAGAAACTACCTAAGGTAACGCAGAAAGTCCTAAAATTAGCTGCCTGCGTAGGTAATCGTTTCGATTTGCAAAAACTTGTGCTTGTAAGCAACGAAAGCCATGAGCAGATTCATGAAGATTTGGAAAAAGCAGTAGTAGAAAATCTGATACTACCTACCGACTCTGATAATTATAAGTTTGCTCACGATAGGGTTCAGCAAGCCGTTTATTCTATTATTCCTGAGGAGGAAAAGAAATCTATTCACCTCTCTATAGGGCAGGTGCTGATAAATACTTTAAATGAAGAGGAAAAAGAAATAGAACTATTTGAGATAGTCAATCAGATGAATTTGGGTTTAGAACTGATTGATAAGCAGGAGAAAAGAAAAGCTTTAGCCCAACTCAATTTGCAAGCAGGCTTGAAAGCAAGCGATGCGGCTGCCTACAGCACTACTTTTGATTATTTGCAAACCGCTATCAGTCTTTTAGAACCCAATAGCTGGAAGTCGGACTATCTCCTCTCCTATCAAATCTACCAAAATGCTGCCCAAGCTGCCTTCCAGAGTAGTAAGTTTGATGATGCAAACGCTATAGGAGCTAAGATATTAGAAAATGCAAAAACATTGGCTGAAAAATCGGCTGTTTATGAAATACAACTCCAAGCGTTGCTTGCTCAAAATAAGCCTGCAAAAATGCTTGATTTAGGTATAGAAATTTTAAAAGAATTTAAAGTAACCTTACCTCGTAAGGCTTCAAACGTGGCGATTATTCAAAGTCTGCTTTCGCTAAAATTTGCCATCAGAGGCAAAACGCCCGAATCTTTTGCTACTCTCCCTCCTATGACAGATGAAACGGCAAAGGCTCTTATTCGCCTATATGCGTACATAGGAAATGCCGCCTATTTTGCCGAGCCGCCCTTGCTTTCTATTATCATTTTTAACCAAGTAAAGTTAGCTGCAAAATATGGCAATACCGAAGATGCTATCTATGCCTACGTTTCTTATGGGCTTTTGCTCTGCGGTGTGCTAAACGATATAGAAACGGGCTATCGTTTCGGACAAATGGCTGAAAAGCTGTTGGTGCAAATGAAGGCTAAAAAAGTAGAAATGAAAACCTACTTTGTCCTGCACTATTTCATCAATCATTGGAAACAACCCGTACATCTTTCTGCAAAAGGATTAGAGAATGCCTATAAAAAATCTATAGAATATAGCGAACCGCTTTATGTGAGCTACTGCCTTACTTTAGCTATTAGGGTACATCTTTTAACGGGTAAGTACCTCCCCGACTTGCTAAAACAAGTGGTAGAAAGTGAGCAAATATGCGCACAAGTAAAGCAAGAGCAAGCACAGCAATTTTGCTTAGTAGCCAAACAAGTAGTTGCTAATCTGATGGAGGATGCAACCTATCCTGCGCGCCTACAAGGAGAATATTATGACGTAGAAACAACCAAGCAAAGTAGAGAAGAAGCCAAAGACCAAGCAATGGAATTTACCATCAATTTTGATGAAATGTACTTGAGTTTTATTTTTGGCGATATTGACTATGCCCTTGGCAAAAGCGAAATGATAACAGCTGAATTAGGGTCTGCTATGGGTTCTTCCTTTTTATATGCTTTTCACTGCTTAGATTCACTCATTCTCCTCCAAAAGATTGAATCTAAGGAAAAATTGAATGGAAAAATATTTAAACGCATCAAAAATAATCAAAAAAAGCTACAAAATTGGTCAAAATATAGTCCAAATAATAGTTTGCACAAATATCATTTGGTCGAGGCAGAGTTGGCGAGAGTAGAGCTTCAGAGCGAGAAAGCAAAAAAACACTATGATAAAGCCATCTCATTTGCTTACGAGCATCAATACATCAATGATGAAGCAATAGCGTGGGAATTGGCAGGCAAATTTTACATGAACCTTGGCGAAAGCTATTTAGCTACTTTTTATTTACAAAATGCGGTGCGTTGCTATGAAAAATGGGGAGCATTAGCCAAAGTAAAGCAATTAGAAACCAAATACCCACAGATTCGCCAGCTCATTACCAAAACTCCGACTGTAGTAAATAAAACTATTAGCCTTTCTAAAGGAACTACAGTTTCTTCAGCTACCATTACCAGAAGTACGCAAGGAACGATGACCATGAGTTTTATTTTGGATATGCGAAGTATCATCAAAGCATCGCAAACGCTTTCAGGAGAAGTGGTATTGAGCAAATTGGTAGAAAAAATGCTGCAAATTGTGATGGAAAATGCAGGTGCAGAATTTGCCGTACTGCTCCAAAGAGGCGAAACAAGCCAATTTCAGGTAATTGCCGAATCACATGGCATTGGCGATTATAATTTTTTGACTCCCATTCTCTTAGAAAAATACGATAAGATAGCAACTTCTATAGTCAATTATGTAATTCGCACCAAAGAACCCGTAGTGCTAAATAATGCCGCCGAAGACAAAAAGTTTAGCACAGATACCTACATCAAGGCAAATAAGCCAAAATCCGTACTCTGCTTTCCTTTTAGCTATAAGGGACGTATCGCTGGCATTTTTTACTTGGAAAACAATTTGGCAGAAGGCGTATTTACGGCAGACCGCTTAGAAGTTCTTAGGTTGCTTTCCGCCCAAATTTCTATTTCCTTAGAAAATGCACTTCTATACGAAAATTTGGAGGAAAAAGTAAGAGAGCGTACACAAAAGCTAAACGAAAGAAATGAAGAAGTAAAGGCTCAAGCCGAAATATTAACCTCTACCAATAAGGAGTTAGACAGTAAAAATCAGGCAATAACAGCAAGTATAAACTATGCACAGCGTATTCAGTCTGCTATGCTACCCTTAGACGAAGATTTTAAAAAGTACTTCAGTGAATATTTTGTGTTCTTCCGCCCCAGAGATATTGTAAGTGGCGATTTTTATTGGCTAAGAGAAAAAAATGGGAAAGTAATAGTGGCAGCAGTAGATTGTACGGGGCATGGCGTACCCGGTGCGTTTATGTCGCTCATCAGTGAAGCAAAACTCGACGAGGTAGTCAATACAAATGAAGTTATTACCGCCGATGAAGTCCTTAACCAACTCAATATAGGCATCAAGGCATCGCTACAGCAAGAGGAAACCAACAACAGAGATGGAATGGATATGGCTCTCTGTATCATAGACAAGCAAGCCAAAACAATGGAATATGCAGGAGCAGGCAATCCGCTTATTTATGTTCAAAATGATGATGAAGACAATCCTAAGCTGCACTATATCAAGGCTGACATCTATCCTATTGGTGGTTTTAATAAAAGTATGGCGCATGATTTCAAAAAACATTTAATAGATATTTCCACCCCAACTACTTTCTATATATTCTCTGACGGTTTCCAAGACCAATTCGGCGGGTCAGAAAAGCGAAAATTTATGACAAAACGCTTCAGAGAGTTACTTTTCGAACTCCACAGCAAACCAATGGACGTGCAGAAACAACTCATTGGTGAAACATTGGAAAGTTGGATGGCAGAGGGAAATAGTCCGCAAATTGACGATATTTTGGTGATGGGATTTAGGGTAGGTGGTTAAAAAAAAACAGAGATGTATCTTAGTACACCTCTGTTTTTGAGCGATTTAAGTAAGAAAATTAGCTACCTTTCTTTGCTTTTTGTTTCGCCTTTATTTCGTCATAATACTTGTTTTGCTCGGCATTAAATGTTTTCTTAAGCTCACCGTCCAAGCGATTATCAAGCTCATCAGGGTATGCTTTCAGTGCTTCTGCATCTTTGCCTAAGTTAGCTTGCATCTGAGTAAGTTCTGCTTTCATTTTGCTTACTTCCTCGTTGCCTTTGTCCATTTCAGCTTTTACTTTTGCTCCCTCTTCTTCGGTTTCTACTGTCTTTCCTGCTAAGGCATTGATAGCACTTACTTTAGCATTTATTTCGTCTGCTTTGGCTTTCATTTCTCCCTGCCCTTTTATCAAGGCATCTTTTCGCATCTTCACACTGTCCTGTCCCATATAAAAGCTAGTGTATGCCGTAGTAATTGCTTTTTTCTGTGCCGCAGAAAGTAATGATTTGGGATCTACTGCGGGTTTTTTATCTACAACCAACGCCTTATTTTTTATCATAGCCTCGATAGCTTTGATGATGCCATCACTTTTTGCCTTTGCTTTCTGCTCTGGCGTTTGTGTTTGGGCGTAGCTAAACCCAACCAATAAAATAGCGAATACGCTTAATACTAATTTTCTTGCCGTCATGGATTATTTCTAATTTTCGTTGAACAAATGATTTATAGTGATTTTACAAAGTTAAAGTTTTAGAAAAAGAATAAGTAGAAAATCAAAAATCTTAACATATTTTTAATCTTTTACTTGTTTTCTTGACAAGGTAATGACAAATTCGATACCTAAGTGTTTAAATTAACATTTTTTATCCTGAATAACCCATATTATATGGACAATAAAAAAATATCCTTAATTTTGACTCGAATAATCACTCAAAATCTATGAAACATATAATTTTTATTTGTACTATCATGCTATTCTCTGCTTGCGGAAGCAATGAGCAAAAAGAAAGCACCCAAGCAGAAACGCCCCAAAGTAGCGAGCAAGAAAAGCCAAAGATCAAAATTGAAATGCCAACTTTTGATAGTAGCAAGGTAGAAAAGGCAAAAATAGCCCCAATTATCAAAGCATATCTACTACTCAAAGATGCCTTTGTAGCCTCTGATTTCGCCCAAACGCAAAAAATGGCGGCGGAGTTAGCGAGTGCCGTTAATAGCGATGCATTGCAGAGTATTAAAGCAGATGCCGAACAAATAAAGCAAGCAAAAGACATAGAGGCACAAAGATTGGTCTTTTACCAACTTTCTGCAAAGTTGTTTATCCTTGTTAAACAGTTTGGTGGCAATGCCCAAGAGCTTCATCAGCAATACTGTCCTATGGCTTTTGACAACCAAGGAGCCTATTGGCTTAGTGATAAAAGCGAAATCAGCAATCCATATTTCGGCGACCAAATGCTCAGATGTGGTATGATTAATGAAACTTTGGCAGTTAAGTAAGTCAAAATATAAACAAAAATATGCTCAACAACATCTCCAATCAAGTAGGAAGCGTGTTCAGACACAGTTTTTCATTTACCCAAGATGATGTAAATCTATTCATCAAACTCTCTGGTGATAGCAATCCTATTCATTGGGACGAAGCCTATGCAGCCCTTACACCTTTCAAAAAACCCATTATTCATGGTGTTTTGGGAAGTAGTGTTTTCTCAAAAGTCTTAGGAACGGTCTTCCCAGCAGAGGGAACGATTTATCTGACCCAAGCCATCAAATTCTTGCGACCTATGTTTGTAGATACGGCATACGAGGCAGTCTTTACCATCAAAGAAGTAGATGAGAAAAAACATAAAGCCCTGATTGCTACACAGATATTCCAAGAAGGGAATAAGAAAATATGTGTAGATGGAAGTGCGGAAGTGATAAACGAAAAAAAATTTTAAAGTCTGAAAAAAAAATCTGAAAAATGTTATGCGTGCATAACATTTTTTTCTTATATTTGCGTTGTAATAGTATGCGTGCATAACATTTCGTCAATAAAAGAACATCAAACTTTAGAATATTAAACAACAACATAATGGTAGCAGAAGCAACGAGAGAGGCACTCAAAGGTGGTGAGTTCCTCATCAAAGAATCAGAGGTACAAGATATTTTCATTCCTGAAGAGTTTTCCGAAGAGCAAAAAGCAATGGCAGCAGCCTGCCAAGACTTTATTCGCAAAGAGATAACCCCTCATGTGCATCGTATGGATAGCATGGAAGAGGGCTTTATGCGTGGTCTTATGCAGAAAGCAGGCGATCTTGGCTTGCTTGGCGTTTCTATTCCCGAAGAGTATGGCGGCTTGGGCATGAGCTTCAATACGTCCATGCTAATTGCTGACACATTTGGGGAAAGTGGTTCTTTTTCAACTGCTTATGGTGCGCATACAGGGATTGGTACTTTGCCAATTCTCTACTACGGCAACGAAGAACAAAAAAAGAAATACTTGCCAAAACTTGCTACTGCTGAGTGGGTAGGTTGCTACTGCCTCACCGAGCCTAATGCAGGCTCTGATGCTAACTCTGGCAAAACCAAAGCCGTACTTAATGCCGAAGGTACGCACTACCTTATCACAGGTCAGAAAATGTGGATTTCTAATGCTGGCTTTGCTGATTTATTGATTGTTTTTGCAAAAATAGATGACGATAAAAACCTCTCTGCCTTTATTGTAGAAAGAACCTACGAGGGCATCACGATGGGCGATGAGGAGAAAAAATTAGGCATCAAAGGCTCCTCTACTCGCCAAGTATTTTTTAATGACTGCAAGGTTCCTGTAGAAAACTTGCTTTCTGCCCGTCAAAATGGGTTCAAAATCGCTGTAAATATCCTAAATATTGGTCGTATCAAATTAGGAGCAGGCGTAATAGGTGGCTGCAAGGAAGTTGTTTCTCTTTCGGCAACCTATGCCAAAGAAAGAAAACAATTTGGCGTTTCCATAGCTACTTTTGGGGCTATCAAACACAAATTGGGCGAAATGGCATTGAAAATATATGCTACGGAGTCGGCAGCGTATAGGGCGGGGCAAAACATCGAAGACAAAATAAATGCTTTCATTGCCGAAGGTATGCCCGATGCCGAAGCAAAGCTAAAGGCGTTGGAGCAGTTTGCGATTGAGTGTGCTATTATGAAAGTACATGGCTCAGAAGTGCTTGATTACATAGTAGATGAGGGCATCCAAGTATATGGCGGCATGGGTTTTTCAGAAGAAGCACCAATGGCAAGAGCCTACAGAGATTCCAGAATTTCAAGAATTTATGAAGGCACAAACGAAATAAATCGTATGCTTTTGGTCGGTATGATAGTAAAACGGGCAATGAAGGGCGAACTTGATTTTATGCAGCCTGCAATGGCAGTAGCCAAAGAATTGACTTCAGTGCCAAACATGACTTCTATAGATAATTCTGTATTTTTTGCAGAAGAGAAAGAAGTAGTCAAAAATATGAAAAAGGCAATCCTTATGGTAGCGGGCGATGCCTTGCAAACTTTGGGAGCGAACTTTGAAAGCGAGCAGGAAATCATGATGAATATTGCCGATATGATTATCGAAACTTATGCCGCCGAATCTACTATTTTGCGTACAGAAAAATTAGTAGGTGTGCGTGGCGAAAAGGCTTGCGAATCACAAATAAATATGGCAAAAGTTTATTTGGTAGAAGCGGTTAATAAATTGGAAGTAGCTGCCAAAGAAGCAATTAACGGCTATGCCAAAGGCGATAAAATGAAAGTATTGCTTATGGGCGTGAAGCGTTATACAAAAATGAATCCTTACAACACCAAAGAGGCGCGTAGGGCTGTAGCAGAGGTATTGATTGAGCATGGTGCATACGCTTGGTAATACAAAAGAAAGCACATTTTTGTCTTGACTGAGGTACAAAACATGAAAAAGAGTTCGCCATCGCTGACGAACTCTTTTTTGCGTTTTGCTATTTTTTATTCTTTGTATCGATAACAATCGTAACGGGACCGTCATTGGTTAGGCTTACTTTCATGTCTGCCCCAAACTCGCCTGTTTGTATTTTTTTTCCTAATTTTTCTTCAAAACTTTTTATCGTTTGTGCATAAATAGGAATGGCTATTTCTGGTCTTGCTGCCTCTATGAAGGAAGGTCTGTTACCTTTTTTGGTGCTTGCGTGGAGTGTAAACTGGCTAATGAGCAGAATATCACCGCCTATTTCTTGCAAAGACAGATTCATTTTGCCATCAGCATCTCCGAAAATCCGCAGATTGACTATTTTGCTCGTAAGCCAATCTACGTCTTCTGTGCCATCTTCCTGCCCTATGCCAAGCAGGATTAGATAGCCACTGTTTATTTGCCCTTTGATTTCTTCGCTTATCCGTACGGAGGCAGAAGAAACACGCTGAATTACTGCAATCATAATTATTTGTTCTTACTTTTTGCCGTCCCCGTCATCTTTTTCCTTTTTGATGGTTTCGCTATCGTCTTCCTCCTCTTCTTCCTCTACAGGCGTATCTAAGTTTAAGTATGCTTGGCGGAAACGACTTAAGAAGGTCGATTTTGCGGCTCTTTCTAAAAGTTCATAGCCATCTTTGCTTTGCTTTTTCTTAGGGTCGGCAATGTCATTAAATTTTGCATTGGAAGAAACTAAATGAAGTTTACCACCGCGATAAGAGAAATAATACCAACGATTTTTGCTGATTTCCAAATAGATATTGAGCGTAGATTTGGTTTTGTCTATTTCGTTTGGCTCCATTGGGATTTCTATATATCCTTTTACCAACTGGTTTACATTTTTGTTGTAAATATTTGCCAACTGAATGTCGCCTGTGCTATAGAATGCCTTATATAGCTTGTTCCATTTGAGCGTAACATCAGAAATTACCAACGCTTTCTTGTCTAAAACCCTTGAAAGTTCTCCCCTGTCATTTTGTACTTTTTTGAGGTAAGATTTCATTTCATCGGCACTGACTTGTGCGGCTACTTTATAGAGCAAATTGTCGTCTATTTTAATAGGCGATTCGTCTGCGTCTGCCTGCGTGAGAATGTTACTTGCCATTTCTTTGAAGGCATCTCCCGCAAGTTCTCCCAAGTCTATAGTGAGCATAGTATTCAGCGAGTATTGGTTATTTTTGAAGTTACCAGTCCCAATACAAGATGTTTTTAAGTTGAAATTTTTGGTGTTATGGGCAAATATATCAATATTCCCCTCAAAATCAAGTTCTCCAGAGGAATTGCTATAAGCAAATCTATTTCCTATATAGTTAGCCTCTGTTTTGGTGGCTTCATCTGTAGCTTGTCTTTCAGTAACAGCAATTACCTGCTTTTTGGTTTTTGGGTCTTGCTTGATGATAGAACCTTCGTCAGGCTTAAATAATACTTTATTATCATTTTTCTTACCTTCCAATGGCTTATTAATAACACTGTACAAGCCATTTTCATTATCTTTATCAAGATTTAAGAAGATACCCGTTTCTAAGTCTTGCTTGTCTTCCGATTTTTCCTTTCCCGTATAAGTAATTACAGACTCACCTACGTTAGTAGCTACCCAAAAGCCATTAGGGTCATCAGAATCTCGTGTAAAGCCCTCAAAAACAAGGTCTTTGCGTGTTGCATACATTTTCACTGTCCCTTTGAACTGCTTGCCTCCCTGCTTTTCAAAATTATCATCTTCTTCTATTGTTGCCTCTGCATAAGTAAATTTGCGGTCAGTTTCTACTGTTGCGTCTATTTGGTCGAATAGAAATTGATTGAACTTGATTTTATAGGTAGTAGCTATATCGTTGGTGTAGTAATAAATTCCGTTGCCCTCGTAATCTTGGCTATTATTAATCTTGATATTGGCTTGGTAAAGTACGTGAGCAGTATCTCCTCCAATCATAATTCGCATACTACAGTTTCGTATTTCGTCCATTTTGCCATCACGCCTTACAGTAACATACGCACTGTCTTTGTGAGGTACTATTTCGGCATCTACTGAGCGGATAAAAGGTACACCGCCAATTTTGAGCGTGTGGTCATTGATGTCATAAAGTGCATTAGTACCATTAAAAGAAAGATTCATGCTATCAGGTTTTTGGTTGATAGAGCGAAAGATAGAGGTACTTGCGTCAGTACCTGCGGCAACATTCATAAGCACTTTTTTGCTATCAAATTCCCATCGGGCTGCCCCCAATGAGGTAGCATAAGCAACGTAAGGGAATGAGAAATTGAGTGCTTGAGGGTTATTGCTTATAATTTCGGAGAATCTTTGCTCCAAGTCATAATCAATCTTTACGTTCTTTGCAAATAATGCGGGTTTTTTAGGGTCAGAAGACTTTATTTTGAAATAGCTTGCATTATCAGCGTGGTATTTAGTCATCTGAAAAGCAAAATTATCAGATTTTGCTTCAGCCCCCTTGTTCTGAATGATGCCATCTCCTGCTAATTGTTTAGGGTTTAGCACCAGCGTTCCTACAAAAGAGCTAATGAGCGAATTATCATTGGCATCTAACTTATAGGCAGAGGGCTTCCCATAAATTTCGAAAGCCAAAGTGGAGTCTTTTTTGGTTTTTTCATTCTTCATTTTGGTAGTGCTAAGACGCATACTATCTGCCTTTACAGCCCAATTCATTTGGAAGTTAGCCATTTTTACATCAGGGTAACTTGTGCCATTTAAGTCGGGTGTAGCCTCTATAAAGCCCCAAGATGCAGGTTTTTCCAAAGCCATTTTAGCAAGTTCTGATTTGCTCTTGCCTAAGTCGGGCTTTAATACCATTTTCTTGTTTTTCTGCATTTTTCCGAGTGTAGTTGCTGAATCGGGGAAAAACACGTAGTCATTAGAACTTAGCTGGGCAGTCAGGTAATTTATTTTCCCATTACCACGAATACCGCCATTGTCCATCATGATATTCCATTGATTAGTAACGTCTTTGCCATTTTTTTCATGAATATCATACGCCCATTTTTCAGTGTCATCGTGGTCGGTAAAAATAGCTGTAGAAGCCTTCTTTGTGCCAAGTGCATCCGTATAGAGTGGATATCCGTTAGGAAACTCACGCGGAGGAGAGGCATCTAAGGAGTCCTTGTGCTGTTTGAAATCGTGCATAAAGCCAAAAGCCTTATCGGGCATGATACGGGCAGTAATCCTAAAATCAGGAAAAATGCCATTGCTACGAAACATTCCGTCTAAGACCGTTTTCTCTATACCGCGTGTGGTTAGGCTGTCCATGCGAAACTTCTCCAAGTCTATTCTCACTTTATTCCTCTTGCTTGCGCTATCTTGTTGGCTATAAGAGCCTTCTAATATTTCTGAGCCATCAAATGCAATGTAGGCACCAGGTTCGGCTGCAAAATATGGATAAGGTGAGGATTGTTGCAAAAAGCGGGGAAGTTCTCCCGACTTATTTTTAGGATAAGCAAGCCTTAGCACTCCGTTTGAACCTTTGATTTTATTTGCCATTTCTTTGTAGTTACCTGTAGAATCTCTGACAGGACGATTGGCAGAATCTCGCTCTATAAAGGCTATATCTGCTTCTTTCATAGCTATTTGGAAAGTATCGTAGTTGAATTCAAACCCTTTTGCCCTGTATCTTGCTTGGGAAGTAGCCTCTATCTCTCCATCAAAAACTATTTTCCTATTTTGCTTTATAATCACTTTTTTGCTTTTCGGTTTTGCCCATACATCTAATTTGTCTTTTGGCAAAGTATCCGCATCCTCTTCTTCGGATTTAGGATGGCGGCGAAGCGGAAAATAAGGTACATCATGCACAATTAAATCGTTGGTATTGAGGTCTAATTTCATATTGCTATGCGCACCCTCCGACATAGAAAACATTTCTAACTTATCATAATCTACCAAGCTATTATAGGCATTGGCATAAAGCACCCCTTTGCGCGTGAGGCGAGCAGAGTCGCTGTAGATAGACACTGCATCTAAGTTGATGTAGCCCAATCTTTGCAAACTTTTCATGGCTTGGCGTATGTGTTCGGGCTTGCGTTTAGTAAATTTTGCCAAGCCACCCATCGAGAATTTTGTGGATTTTACTTGCTTGCTGTATGCCAAAGCAGCCGCTAAAGGGTGAAAATCGTTCAAACCTTTTAGCCTCACGTACTCAAAATCATTAAAATAATCCATAGAGCGAATTTCTGCCCTCACTTTGTCGGCACTAATGTCTTCTGCATAGTTTTTCACCCCTTCACTTTCCGCTCCTTTGCCTTTTGCCTTCGGATTTTTGCTTAGGCTGTAGTCAGATTGCGGTCTGCCCGATACTTCCATCACATCAGGATTAAATCCTTCATTTTTCTTTGCTTTTTCTGCTTCTTTTTTTGCCTTTTCTGCGTCTTTTTGCTTTTCCTTATCGCTTTTGTTGGCTTCTTTTTCTTGCTGTTTTTTCATTTCTTCTTCGTCTATCGCATTAAGTCCCTTGAGCTTGGCTTTTTTGTTAGGGTCTTCGGCAATACTCACTTTGGCAGAGTCAGGGATATTACCTGTGAGCATTGCGATGGTCATACTGTCTTGGGTAACATTCCACTCTACGTAGTCTGCAAAAATTTCCATGCGATGATAGGAGTCAAAAAATGGCGTATAGCGATACTCATGTTTTTCCTTTCTGGCGCGCAAAAGTCCCGTCCCAAGATTATAGCGTAGTTGCGCCCCTATGTGGTCTATGTATAGGCTATCATTATTCCTCATGAAAATACGTACTTGGGTCAAAGGATTGGTAATGAGGGAGTCCGAAAAAATAAACTCTTGCTTTGAACTTGCCTCAAATTTCTTTTTCCCACCCTTGCTAATGGTGATTTTAGAAGGCAAATTACTCAGGTTCACACTTGTAAAACGCCTGCCTACCAAGCTACACCCACCTTTGTAAGTTACTTCTTTTGCCAAATTTTTTACTACAGCATCGGCATAATAAGAAGTAAATTTAGGATATTGGCTATACTCCTTCTTGCTTCTTCGCTCACTTTTGTATTCGAAATCGCCTAACACCTTGCCGTCTGTTTTGGATTTATAGGTAAGCATACAGTATTTGGCACTAACGGCGGGTATTCGTGTATTAAACTCATAATTATCCAATTCGCAAAATAAATCAGTTGCAGATATTCCCTCTCCCGACCAGTCTGTCTTGCCGCCTATGCCATGAAAACTGTAAGCAACCAGCTCCAATTTGCCTGTAGTACCTGTTATTTTGAGCGTGTCGTACTGCGAGAACATATCCAAATCTATAGTTCCAAATTTGATGATAGGTCCTGAAACGGGCTTGGCGATGGGCTTTTCGAAAACGGGACGGCTGTAGTCTATAGTATCTATTGGGGCGGCAGAAGACTCACTATCAAACTTAAAAGCATCATCTCCGCTCAAAAATCCAGAAGTGTCCGACTCTGTTGAGGGGGCTTCCACCACTGCCAAAGTATCTGCTGCTGCTGCTTTGATGTCTTCCCTCAAAGCCTCCGTTGCAGCATTAACGAACTCAAAAGAAAACTGCGGATTCTTAGATAGTTGCAAATTATAGTAAGAAGATTTGTATAATAGATTTTCCTCTAAGAAAACCCGCGAAGTGGTAAAGAAACGCGAAAGAATATGCACACTATAATTGTACGATTCGGCAGTCTGCCCTGCAACATTTATGAACTTTGTAACTTCATCAGTAGGTGCTTTTTTTACCTCGATGAGTGCCGTAATGCAGCCATAAAAATTCTCTAACTGCACCAAAGGGTCTAAGGCTTTTATGGAAATAGAATGACTAATTTCATACACTTTTTTCTTTTGGTCTGCATTTAGTTTAGCCCAAGTAGCCTCAAACTTTACAGCAGTTTCGCCCGCCCTGCGGCTGGCAGATTTGGAAAGAGCCGTTTTCACATCTTGCAAAAAAGTGGCTTCGTTGGCTAACTTAGCAACTTGTGCTACTGCTTGTATCGGGTTTTGTGTGCATATCAGCCACACAATGACTGCGATAAGAAGGCGATAAAGTTGTGTTTTTTTCATGGTTTTTGGAATGAGTTTTCAATAATCTTAGGAGTAGTGTGCGTAGGCTTATTTGGATTGTTTACGTAACAAAGGTATTTGATGTTCTGTTAAAAAAAATAAATTTGTTGATGGGTACGAAAAAACATAGTTGTAGCGATTTTAAACATTTCAAAATGGATTCCTCTGCCCCAGCCAAGTATTATTTTTACAAAAAACAACATTAACAAGCTAACTATTTGATTATCATTTATTTATATGTTTTAGCAAAAATCAAGCAGAAACTTATAAAAAAACATAAAAATTATATAAAAATTCGATTAAATTTTTGAAAAATAATTTTTAATGCTATCTTTGCAAGTTCAAAGTTAAAAAGCAACGGTTCTAATCTAATATATATCCCAAATGGCTTTCAAAAAGAATAAGAAAATCAGTAACGATTTTACAAGGATTACCATTAGTCTTGCCTCTCCCGAGTCCATCTTGGAGAGTTCTCACGGCGAAGTAACGCAACCAGAAACGATTAACTATCGTACCTACAAGCCTGAAATGGGCGGGTTGTTTTGCGAGCGTATCTTCGGACCCGTAAAAGATTGGGAATGTCATTGCGGCAAATACAAACGTATTCGCTACAAAGGCATCATCTGCGATAGGTGCGGTGTAGAAGTTACAGAGAAAAAGGTAAGACGCGAACGCATGGGACACATTCAGTTGGTGATTCCTGTGGCGCATATTTGGTATTTCCGTTCTTTGCCTAATAAAATAGGCTATTTACTTGGACTTCCTACCAAAAAGTTAGACCAAGTAATCTATTATGAACGCTACGTGGTAGTACAGCCCGGTGTAAAGGCAAAAGATGGCATCAATAGATTGGATTTCTTGACAGAAGATGAATATTTGGACATCATAGACAAACTGCCAAGAGAAAACCAGATGCTACCCGATGAAGACCCAAACAAATTCATCGCCAAAATGGGGGCTGAATCTTTAGAAATGCTTTTGCAACGCACTAATCTTGACGAACTTTCTTACGACTTGCGCGACTTGGCATCTAATGATACTTCTCAACAGCGAAAGGCAGAAGCACTCAAACGCCTAAAAGTAGTAGAGGCGTTCCGCAATGCTAAATCAAGAAATATAGAAAATAAGCCCGAATGGATGGTCATACGCATGGTGCCTGTAATTCCGCCAGAGTTACGCCCATTAGTGCCTTTGGACGGCGGTCGCTTTGCTACTTCCGACTTAAATGACCTATACAGAAGGGTAATTATCAGAAATAACCGTTTGAAACGCCTTATAGACATCAAAGCACCAGAAGTTATCTTGCGTAATGAAAAGAGAATGTTACAAGAGGCTGTAGATTCCTTGTTTGATAACTCTCGCAAGGTGAATGCAGTACGTGCTGATGGCAACAGGGCTTTGAAATCTTTGAGCGATATGCTCAAAGGAAAGCAAGGTCGTTTCCGCCAAAACTTACTTGGTAAGCGTGTAGATTATTCTGGTCGTTCGGTTATCGTGGTAGGTCCCGAACTCAAGTTGCATGAATGTGGCTTGCCAAAAGACATGGCAGCAGAGCTATTCAAGCCATTTATTATCAGAAAATTAATAGAAAGAGGGATTGTTAAAACGGTAAAATCTGCAAAGAAAATTGTAGATAAAAAACTTCCTGTAGTCTGGGATATTTTAGAAAATGTGTTGAAAGGGCATCCCGTACTGCTTAATCGCGCCCCTACTTTGCACCGCTTGGGTATTCAGGCTTTCCAGCCGAAACTTATCGAGGGAAAGGCTATCCAGCTTCACCCCTTAGTATGTACGGCGTTCAATGCTGACTTTGACGGAGACCAGATGGCTGTTCACGTTCCACTTGGTCAGGCAGCAGTCTTAGAAGCTTCTTTGCTCATGTTGGCTTCGCACAATATCTTGAACCCTGCAAACGGCACACCTATTACCGTACCTTCGCAAGACATGGTATTGGGGCTTTACTATCTATCAAAAGGTCGCCGTTCTACGCCAACTTACAAGGTAAAAGGTGAAGGAATGAGTTTCTATTCTGCCGAAGAAGTGATTATAGCAATGAACGAAGGAATCTTGGACAAGCACGCTTACATCAAAGTAAGAACGACTGTCAAAGATGAAAAAACAGGTGAATTAGTCTATAGATTAATAGAAACTGTAGCAGGTAGAGTCATTATCAATCAGTTTGTTCCCAAAGAAGTTGGCTATCTGAATGAGGAATTGACTAAGAAAAAATTGCAAGTCATTATTTCTCACGTCTTCAAGGTAGTAGGTATGCAGCGAACAGCGCACTTCTTGGACGACATCAAATATCTTGGTTTCCAAACAGCGTTCAAAGGAGGTCTTTCTATAGGGCTTTCTGACGTTCAAGTACCTTCGAATAAAATGGAACTTATTGGCAAAGCCAAGCAAGAAGTAGAGATTATTTGGAATAACTATTATGGAGGTCTTATCACTGATAATGAGCGTTATAACCAAGTAATTGACGTTTGGACAAAAGTAAATAACGATATTACAACTACGCTATTAAAGCAGTTAGAAGAAGACAGACAAGGATTTAACCCAATATATATGATGATGCACTCAGGAGCCAGAGGCTCAAGGGAGCAGGTAAGGCAGTTGGGCGGTATGAGAGGTCTGATGGCTAAACCGCAGAAAAACTTGCAAGGGTCTGTGGGTGAAATCATTGAAAACCCTATCCTTTCTAATTTCAAAGAAGGATTGGACGTTGTGGAATACTTTATTTCTACGCACGGTGCGCGTAAAGGTCTGGCAGATACAGCACTCAAAACGGCTGATGCGGGCTATCTTACACGCCGTTTGGTAGATGTGGCACAAGACGTAGTCATTAATGAGGACGACTGTGGCACGCTTAGAGGCATCACTATGGAGGCTTTGAAAGACCAAGATGATGTAATAGAGAAACTTTCTGAAAGAATATTAGGACGAGTATCCGTACACGATATTTTTGACCCACTTTCAAGCGATTTGATTGTAGGTTCTGGTGAAGAAATTACGGAGGACGTTGCGAAAAAGATAGAAGAAACTTCAATAGAGCAAGTAGAGATTCGCTCCGTACTTACCTGCGAGTCTAAGCAGGGGGTATGCGGCAAGTGCTACGGCAGGAACTTGGCTTCGGGCAAGATGGTACAAATTGGAGAATCTGTGGGCGTAATTGCGGCACAGTCTATTGGCGAGCCAGGTACGCAGCTTACTCTGAGAACTTTCCACGTAGGCGGTGCAGCTTCTAATATTTCCGTTGATTCTTCGGTAAACGCCAAATTTAGCGGCAAGGTAGAGTTTGAAGAAATGAAAATGGTGCCTTCTACCAATAATGACGGAGAGAAACTCAACGTAGTTATGGCACGTACGGCAGAGGTAAAAATTATCAGCACTGAAAATGGGCAAATGCTTATCAGTCAGCACGTACCTTACGGCGCATTCCTGCGTGTAAAAGAAGGACAAATGGTAAACAAGGGAGATAATATTTGCTATTGGGATCCTTACAATGCCGTTATTCTTTCTCAATATGACGGTAAAATTGAATTTGAAGCGATAGAGGAAGGGATTACCTACCAAGAGGAATATGATGAGCAAACGGGCTACAGAGAGAAAGTAATCATTGAAACAAGGGATAAAACTAAGAACCCTGTAATCATGGTGAGGAATGAGCAAGGCAACGTTATTAGTAGCAATATTCCTGTGGGGGCGCACTTGTCAGTAGAAAACGGGCAGAAAGTAAAAGCAGGGCAAATCTTGGTGAAAATTCCGAGAACCCTAAGCAAAATGCGTGATATTACGGGTGGTTTGCCACGTATTACAGAATTATTTGAGGCGCGTAATCCTTCAAACCCTGCCGTAGTAAGTGATATAGATGGTGTTGTAACCTATGGAGCTATCAAACGTGGTAACAGAGAGATTTTTGTGGAATCAAGAGATGGCGTAAAAATGAAGTACATGGTGCCTCTTTCCAAGCATATTTTGGTACAAGAAAACGACTTTGTAAAAGCGGGACACGCTCTTTCTGATGGTGCTATTACGCCTTCTGACATCTTGTCTATCAAAGGACCTACTGCGGTTCAGGAATATTTGGTAAATGAAATTCAAGAGGTATATCGCTTGCAAGGTGTGAAAATCAACGACAAGCACTGCGAGGTGATTGTCCGCCAGATGATGCAGAAAGTAGAAATCATAGACCCAGGAGATACGATGTTCTTGCCAGGACAAGTAGTAGATAAATTCTCTTTCAGGGAGGCGAATGATGTTATCTTGGATAAAAAGATAATAATGGATGCAGGTGAGTCGCAAACTATGAAGAAGGGTATGATAGTAAGTGCAAGAAGGCTCAGAGATGAAAACTCAAGCCTTAAGCGTAGGGATATGAAGTTGGTGAAGGTAAAAGACGCACAACCTGCGGTTTCTAAGCCTACTCTACAGGGTATCACTCAGGCATCTCTCGGTACGAAAAGTGTATTCTCGGCAGCTTCTTTCCAAGAAACTACGAAGGTACTTAGCGAAGCCGCTATCAGAGCAAAAACAGATTACTTACTCGGTCTGAAAGAAAACGTAATCGTAGGACACTTAATACCTGCGGGAACAGGCATGAGGGACTACGAAACTATCAAGGTATATTCAAAAGAGGAATATGAATCTTTGAAAGAATCAAAGGAAAACTTCAGATTGAAGAAAGAATACCAAGACTAAGGGTTTTTTATCATAAGAAAACAGCCTTCCAAGAGAAATTCTTAGAAGGCTGTTTTTTTTATGCGATTGTAGGTTATTATTTAGGCTATTGGCTGCTCTATCCGAACCAAATCTAATAAATCACGCACCGACCGAAACGAAACCACATTGTTTTTGAAATGCTCTACAGCTTGTTTTACTTCGTTTTCTGTAGCCTCAAAATGCTTTAAAATATTGAGTAAGTGCATTTTCATGTGTCCTTTCTGTATGCCTGTAGTGGTCAGGGATTTTAATGCACCAAAATTTTGAGCCAGTCCAATCACAGCCATTAGCTCCATTAGCTCCTTTACGGAAGGATTCCCCAATATTTCAAAAGATTTTTTTACTAAGGGGTGCAAAGAAGTCAAACCGCCTACAGTGCCAACTGCCATTGGTATTTCTATCCAAAATTTAAAAACACCATTTTCTATGCTGCAGTCTGTGAGGCTCTGATACTTCCCATTACGCGATGCATACGTATGTCCACAAGCCTCTATAGCCCTAAAATCATTGCCAGTAGCCAACGTAAGTGCATCTATGCCATTAAAAATCCCTTTGTTGTGCGTAGTAGCTCGGTGAGGGTCATTTTTAGCAATCATAATCGCCTTGCTAAATTTGTAGGCAAACATTTCAGGGGGCATCTCCTCAAAATAGCCTAACTCATTGACAGGACATTCTACCCATGCCCGTACCAAGCACTCAGGCGTATAGTTGGATAGGATAGACATAACAACCAACGGCTCTTTTTCCCTACCTACAAAGTGTTCGCTATTGGCTGCCCAGTCCTTGAGCGTGCGAGCAAACTCCTCCAAGCAAGTATTGATAAAATTGGCCCCCATCGATTCGCAAGTTTCGAAAGTAGCTTTTATCTGATAGTAGTTTGGCTCTACTTCAGTCATATTTACTAAGGATATATCCAAAATTCCGCCTCCCCTTGCCCTCATATTGGCAGTTATCAAGGCTGTATTGTCAAGCATAAGTTCTCTTAATTCATCAAATAGCACATCTATTTTTTTGAAATCTCCCTCCCAGAGAAAATGCACCTGCCCTACTTTTTTGGTGTCTATTACTTCTGCTTTGAAGCCCCCTCTTTCTAACCAAAACTTAGCACTGCCCGCCGCCGCCGCTACTACCGAACTTTCCTCTATCACCAAAGGAATGGCATACAACTTCCCATTCATTAGCACGTTAGGCACTAAGCCATAGGGCATATAAAAATTGGTAAGTGTGTTTTCGCTAAATTCATCATAAAGTTTTTGTACTTTAGGGTCTCTGTGCTGATAGCTTTCAAAATCGGCAATAAATTCCTGCTGATTTGTATCTGACTGTCTTTCAGCTATTTGAGCAGCAAGCCACGCCAATTTTTGTTTTTTGGAAAGTTTAGAAAAACCTGAAATAATCTCCATGATATTGTATGTAAATAATTTTAATTTGCTTATAAATATACTGCAAAAAGCTATAAATTGTTTAAATTATGCTTATTTATTACTGTGCCAATGTTAAAAATTGTGATGGTAAAAAAATGACTTTTTAGAAAAACATAATCCTTTTTAGTATATTTGTCCAATATCCCTTTATGATTGATGAAAAAACTATATTTACTCATAGTATTTTGTGTGGTATCCACACCCTTATTTGCTCAAAAAAGCAAGTACGACCTCGAACATGACCGCAAGAATCAGCAGAAAAAAATTGAGGAGGCTGACCGAATCTTACAAAAAACACTGACATTCAAACAAGAAAAAATAAGCAAACTCAACGAAATAAATCGGCAAATAGAGGAAAGAGCAACGCTTGTAAATATTATTTTGCAAGAAATACCACTCATAGACAGGGAAATGTTGGCTACTGATTCCCTACTCAAAGTAAACACAACACTACTGCAAAAGCTAAAAGAGGAGTATGCCGAAATGCTTTATCTTTCCTCGAAGACCAAAAATAGCATGGAGAAACTTTCATTTATGTTTTCATCTGCTTCCTTTAACCAACTCATGGCACGCCTTAATTACCTCAAGCAATATGATGAGGAAAGGAAAAAACAGATAAAAAGGATAGAAAAACAGCAAAAAGAACTTGCTTTGCAAAAGAAACAGTTGGAAAAGCAAAAACAAGAAAGAGCCGAATTACTTGCGATAAACAAAAGCCAGCAAGCCAAACTAAGCGAACTCAAAGGGGAGCAGTTATTACTCGTAAACTCTCTAAAAAACAGAGAAAAAGAGTTATTTATAGAAATAGAAAACCGCAAAAAAACAATGCAACAATTAGAAAAAGCGGTAAATGATGCAGTAAGTAGGGCTAATAAGGTTGAAAACGAAATTTCAGATAAAACAACATCAAAACGCACCCCAGAAAGTATTATAGCTGCTTCTAAATCTTTTGCAGAAGCCAAAGGAAAGCTGATGTGGCCTGTAAAAGAGGGGAGCGTTCTTGCAAAGTTTGGTAAGCAAAGACATCCCGTTTTAGAAAATATTACCATAGATAACTTGGGCGTGGATATCCGAACAAGCGAAGGAGAAAATGTAAGGGCTATTTATGATGGGCAAGTAATTGCGGTAAGCAAGATGTTGGGGAACTATTTTATGGTATTGGTGCAGCATGGAGATTATTTTACAGTATATGCCCAGCTACAGAATGTAAAAATAAAAATAGGCAACAAAGTCAAAGCCAGAGATACTATAGGCATGGTAGGGACAAACAGCGAGGGCGTGCCTTCGTTTCAATTTCAAGTTTGGCAAAATAAAAAAAGGCTAAACCCCGAAGATTGGTTAGCCAAATCAAAATAAAAGAAAGCGTAGTTATCTTTTTACTAAAAATTTCTTAGTAATAATGCTTTTATTATTAATGGAAAGTGTATAAAAATACATACCCGCAGTGTATTCGTTTACGTGAATATCCAACTGTTTGGTTTCGTGCGAAAGTTCCTCCTCAGCTATCACACTGCCCAATACATTTCGTATGGTAATTTTCGCTTTTAGCATAGGCTCAAGCAGGGTGTAGTTAAACTTTACTATGTCATTTGCAGGATTTGGATAAATATTACTAATTTCTATCTGAGTGCTTGAGTATAGTTTATCATCAGAATAATAAACAATATGAGAAATGGCAGAAGAACTCGCCGCAAGCATCGGTGCATAAGCAGAGTTGCGAGCCTTATCCTTTGGTAAAACAAGTGCGAAAGATGAGTAGAATATACTCATAAAAAGAGAGAAAAAAAGTATTTGTTTTGTCATAGTTTTAACGGGGTTCAACAGCTCCGATTTATTGATTAAGTTTATTAGCCTATACGTTCCTTTTTAACAAAGAGTTGCTACCATGTAATAAAATAGCTTAGTATTTAGCAAACTTTAAGATACTGCCCCCTACCGTCAAAAATACTCAATGAAATATACTACCAATACTTAGAATAATACAATTTATAGCTTATTCTACTCTATAAGTTTATCTGCATCTTAATGTGCTATTTATTAATACAAATTTAGAAAAAAAATTAACATTTCCAAATTAAAACAGATTAGATATAGATTAAAAATTAATCTTATATTTCATATTTGCTTTACTATCTTTGGATAGCCTTCCAACCTGTTTCTATTTCTTATTTTTAAACACATTTTTTTATGAAACATTTTTTCTTGTTTTTCATTTCTTGGGCTTGTGTACTTAGTTTGCAAGCTCAGACTACGCCTACGGGCAATGTTTACGACTCCAAATATTTCGACAAACTAAAATGGCGAAATATCGGACCTAATCGTGGCGGGCGTTCTTTGGGCTGCTCTGGTAGCCCTGGCAGACCTTACGAATACTACTTCGGGGCTACGGGCGGCGGGCTTTGGAAAACCACTGACGGTGGGCAAGAGTGGGCTGCTGTTACTGATGGGAAAATTTCCAGTTCGTCCATTGGGGCGGTGGCAGTAGCGGAAACCAACCCCGACATTGTATATATTGGCGGTGGTGAAACTCAACTTCGCGGAAGCATTACGCAAGGTGATGGCGTTTACAAAACTATGGACGGAGGCAAGACTTGGCGACATTTGGGTTTGAAGGAAACGCAAGCAATTTCCAGAATCCGTATTCACCCAACTAACCCCGATATCGTGTATGTGGGCGCACTCGGACACCCCTACGGAGACAATGAAGAACGTGGCGTTTTCAAGTCGGTAGATGGCGGAAATACGTGGAAAAAAGTGCTTTACGTTAGCCCAAAAGCAGGAATTGCGGATTTGATTATCGATAGAAACAACCCCAAAGTGCTATATGCAACTACTTGGCAGGTCTATCGCCGCACTTGGAAAATGTGGGGCGGTGGGGAACACTGCAAGCTATGGAAATCGGAAAATGGGGGAGAAACTTGGACGGAGTTAAGTAAAAACCCTGGGATGCCCGAAGGTATGCTTGGCAAAATTGGCATTACGGTTTCTCCTGCTGACTCGAAGCGGCTATGGGCAATCGTAGAGGCGAATGATGGCGGCGTGTATCGCTCTGATGATGCGGGAGCTACTTGGAAAAAAACCAATGATGAGCGAAAACTTCGCCAACGTGCTTTTTATTACTCCAGAATTTATGCCGACCCTTTTGACAGGGAAACGGTTTATTGCCTCAATGTGGACTTTTTTAAATCCACAGATGGCGGTGTGAAGTTTGACCAAGAAATTCGTGTGCCGCATGGCGATAACCACGATTTGTGGATAGACCCAAATAATCCAATGCGTATGGTTACAGCCAATGACGGAGGCGGTGCAGTTTCCGTAAACGGTGGGAAATCTTGGACAGATGAAGATTTTTGTACCACGCAGTTTTATCATGTTACTACGACCAATCATGTACCATATCATGTGGCGGGTGCGCAGCAAGATAACACTACTTTGGCTATCCCAAGTGATGGCTGGGAGTTTGCCAATGAGTTAGGGCAATGGGGCTATGACGTAGGCGGCGGTGAAAGTGGTTACATCACTTCGCACCCCGATAATCCTGATGTTTTTTATGCAGGAAGTCAAGGCGCACTGCTTACTCGCTATGACCGCACCAATGGGCAAATACGTGATATTCAGGTATATCCACGTTTCTTTTCTGGCGAACCTGCAAGTTCTCTGCCCGAAAGATGGCAATGGACTTACCCGATTGTTTTCTCACCCAAAGATTCAAAAATACTCTATACTTGTTCGCAGCACGTTTGGAAAACAACCAATGATGGGCAAAGTTGGGAGAAAATTAGCCCCGATTTGACTTATGCCGACCCCGAAACACTCGGTTTCACAGGGGGAGAAATTACCAAAGACATGAATGGTCCCGAAATTTATGCCACTGTTTTTGCCCTTGCTCCCTCCTTCCATGATGTAAATACCATTTGGGCAGGCTCTGATGATGGAAAAATCAATATTACGCGTGATGGTGGGAAAAATTGGACTGACATCACCCCCAAAGATTTGCCAAAAAATTCCGTAGTTGCTATCATAGACGAGTCAAGACACCAAGCAGGAACGGCTTACGTTGCCGCTTTTCGCTACCAAGTAGATGACAGACAGCCCTATATTTTCCGCACCAAAGATTATGGAAAAACGTGGACAAAAATTGTAAACGGCGTAAAAGATGGGCATTTTGCAAGGTCGGTGCGCGAAGACCATGTAAGGGCAGGTTTGCTCTTTTTAGGTACAGAACATGGGGCTTACGTTTCCTTTAATGCGGGCGACTCTTGGCAACCTTTGCAACTCAACCTACCCGATACCCCTATCCGCGATTTGGTGGTGAAAGACAATGATGTAGTTTTGGGAACGCACGGGCGTGGTTTTTGGATTTTGGACGATATTCAGCCCTTGCGACAAATTACACCCGAATTGATGAAGCAAAATGCCATTTTATTTCAGCCAGGTGATGCCATCAGAGGTGTTTATAATGCTGTTTTCCAATACTACCTCAAAGACAAGGCTGATACCGTAAGTATTGATATTTTAGATGCCAATGGTCTGGTAGTCAAGAGTTTTATAGGAAACCAAGCGGAATACAAAACAGACCCTAACATTCCACGCTGGGAAAGAGAACCCGCCAAGCCAACAACTGCGGCAGGGCTAAATACCTTCACTTGGGACTTGCGCTACCCTGGCGCAACGGTATTCGAGGGCATGATTCTCTGGGGAGCAAATGCCAAAAGTGGTCCCAAAGCACCAATTGGCAAGTATCAGGTGAGAATCAAAGTTGGCAGCTACACACAAACCTATTCTTTCAACGTAAAAATGAACCCAAACCTCAAAGGAATTACGGAGGCAGATTTGAAAGAAACCTTTGATGTCGCCATGAAAATTAGGGACAAGGAAACTGCCAATAACGACGCAGTCATACGTATTCGCCACATTCGCAAGCAGTTAGAACATTGGGAAAGAGTAGTGAACGAAGCCTCTTTTTCCACTGCCGCCAAAGATTTGATAAGTAAAATCACGGCGATAGAAGAAGACCTCTACCAAACCAAAAACCGCAGTGGGCAAGACCCGCTCAACTTCCCTATCAAATTGGGCAACCGCATTTCCGCAGTTCGCCGTAGCTTGGAAACGGGAGATGCCAAACCCACCGCAGGAGTCTATAAAGTCTTTGAGGAACTCTCCAAAGAATTGGACGGACACTTGGCGAAGTTGGGCAATGTACTTAAAACAGGCTTGGCTACACTGAATCAGACCTTGGCGAGCAAGCAGATGAAGGGCATAGAGGATAAGAAATAAATATTTTTCCTACTGGTGCAAGGCTAATGAGCCTTGCACCTAATTATGGGCAGTTTGGATATTTGAGAAAAGGTTTTTATTTTTGGATAAATAATTTGCTTTTCTCAGCTTTTGAGCAAAATCAAAGCAACTGCACACAAAGCGGAAATAAACGCAAGTTCTTGGAAAATAAACGTAAAGATTGCTTTTATAGAGATGTTGTACCACATTTTAAAAAACGATATGAATAATATTTTAATAGTAATAATTATTGGATTTTTTATTGTTAGCTGCTCTGACGACAAAATTGAAACAAAAGGTTTTCAGGTAAGCGAAATCATAGAAGATGAAAGCGGACAAAAAGTTGTTGGACTTCAAATTGACTCGCTGAAACTTGAAACAAGACCGAGAAATGTTCTTTTGACTTTCAACTCAGAACATAGATTAATACCAATCTATAAAGTTAATTACGACAAAAAAACTAACAAGCCATCCGTAGGTACAAACGAGTTCCATTCGTCTTGGGTTGAAGAATACGAAAAGGGAAATAATTGGAATAAAAATTTAATGCCAGGATTTAAAGCAGTTTATGGGTATAATTTTGTGAATGTTTCTCATTACAACAACGCAATAAAAACCGAAAATAAGCTTTTTGAAAAGCCTGTTTTAATCAAAACTTTATATTATCCAACTTTTTCAAAAGACACTTTAAATTACCAGTTAGTAAAAAGAAATTTTTACATGGTTTCAGTTTATGATGAGGATACAAACAAAGATGGATTTATAAATGTAAAAGATTTAAGAAGATTTTATCTTTTTGACATTAATGGGCAGAACAAAAAAATACTTATTCCAAAAGAGTACTCTGTTATGAGTTCGGAATATGATTCTGCTAATGACTATATGTATGTGTTTGCTAAAAAAGATAAGAATCAAAACGGGCAAATAGAATCAAATGAACCAATGGATATATTTTGGATTAATTTAAAGAATCCCGAAAGTAATGGGTTACAATATAAAACAGATTAAAAAAGGCAGTACAACTTCACACATTTGGTGTTTTTTACCAACTGGAATGTTACAAAAAACGACAATTTATATCAAAGAAACAAGTTTTTATTTCAGATAGACTTCCCATTGGTGTAAGCCTCACGTTGAGTGCAGTCAGTTAGCAAATCAAAATACACGCCATCGAGCGTACTCATTATCTACATTTTTGGACTTTGCAAAGAAAAAAATAAACTTCTTACTTAAAGAATATAATTTTTTAACTTAACTAAACGAATACACCTTAGTTTTACACTAAAATTGTCCAAACTTTGGGGTACACCATGTATCTTTGCCTATCATGAAAAATAGATTAACCAAAATAGCCTTATTTACATCTCCCATCATAGCTGCTTACGGAGTAGCACCAGTATTTCTGTCGAAATCAATCGAGATAATCCCACTTATCATAGCCTATTTATCTCTTTCATTGCTGATAGCATTTTTTTGGTGGTTAAATATCGTACTGATTGGCACTAAACTAACATCAATCAATAGATACACAATCAGTTATTTAGCAACATTTATTTCTCAATCTACGATTTTATATTTCATTCCAAAGTCGCCCGACCAGCCAAATCCGTCAGATTTTTTATTGTATTCGGTAGCTTCTACCATTGCCATCAACACTATTATTCTTGTAATTATCAATTCTGAATTGCTAAGAAAGCGTAAAGATATGGCAGAATTTGAAGTCCAAAATTTGAAATTGGTTAATTTAGAGGCTCAAAAACAGGTATTATTACAACAACTTCAACCCCATTTTCTTTTCAATGCTTTGAGTACCCTAAAATCGCTTGTTACTGAAAACGCCGAAAAAGCAGAAGAATACGTTATTCATCTTTCCAAGTTTTTGAGGTATTCTGTTCACGCCAATCAAAATGATTTGGTTTTGTTTGAAAGAGAATGGCAATTTACGCTTGATTTTTTAAACCTGCAAAAGGTTCGTTTTGGGGAAGCCTTGCAGTGGACAAGTAGTATTGACCAAGTAGCCCATCAAAAATTAATTCCTGTACTTTCTTTGCAAACAGTAGTAGAGAATGCTATCAAACACAATACTTTCACTGAAAAAAAACCATTGATGATTTCCATAATTGCCAAAAATTCGGTGGTAACAGTAAGTAATGCTAAATCACCGAAACAAATTGTGGTCAAATCTGGCATAGGTCTGAAGAATTTAATTGCCCGATACAGTTTATTAACCGAAAATGGATTGCTTATCGAAGATACAGAAATAAATTTTACTATAAATCTAAAATTATTGGATAAAAAATGAGAGTAGTAATTATTGAGGACGAAAAATTAACAGCGAAAGACTTGGCAAAAACATTGGTAGCAATTGATGCGGATATTGAAATCGTAACGACTATCTATTCTGTTGAAGAAGGTCTTTTGTTTTTCCAAAATACACCCGAATTGGATTTAATTTTTTCAGATATTGAGTTGGGTGATGGATTGAGTTCTGATATTTTCCAAAAACATCAAAATACTACGCCTATTATTTTTTGTACTGCCTACCAACAATATACGCTTGATGCCTTCAAAACAGCAGGTATTGATTATGTGTTGAAGCCTTTTAGCAAAGTTACTATTGAAAAAGCCTTAATGAAATTTAAAAGTCTGAAAGAAAAATTTGAAAAACCAAGCACTGACCTTTCCAACATTTATGCTTCATTAAGAAATACACTATTAGGTAAAACTGCCTCAATCATTGTTCATCAAGGTGATAAGATTATCCCAATTAGTGGCAATGACATAGCCCTTTTTTATATTGAAAATGAGAATGTTTTTGCTTTTACTTTTGAGCAAAAGAAATATTTGGTTAATCAAAAATTGGAAAGTTTGGAAAAAACTTTCCCTGATTTTTTTAGAGTCAATAGGCAATTTCTCATCAATAGAAAAGCGGTAAAAGATGCCTCCCAATATTTTAATCGTAAGATGTTGGCTAACCTAACTATCCCCTTCAAAGAACAAATCATCATTGGCAAACTCAAAACTACGGAGTTTATACAATGGCTTGCTAATACTTAAATCTGTTTAAGTCCATTTCAATTTCTATTCTGTCCATTTCGCCTGCATACGCATTGTGTAGGCTTTTTTATGTCTTTATCTTTGTATCGTTAATTTAAAATAAAAATTTAAAATTTAGATGCAAATGAATAATTGGAATGTAACAAAAACAATAGCAGTTGTGATACTCTTGGTAGTGTCTTTCGCAGCAAATGCTCAAACCTCAAATTCCATTCTTGGTAAATGGAAAGATGCGGAACACCACAAAAAGCAAATAGAAATTACTGACCAAAATGGAAAGTTTGTGGGTAAAGGAATCAATTCCCCAAAACCTGCTGAAAATGGGAAAACCATTTTGAAAGACTTGGTTTGGAGTAATGCCTCAAAATCTTACAAAGGCATTTTGATTAATCCCGACAATGGCGATGAGTACAAAGTTGAAATCAAGATGATTGGTATAGACAAATTTAGATTTTCCGTAGGCAAATTTATCTTTTCAAAAACCTTTAATTTTAACCGACTAAACAAATGAGAAACCAAACATTTATGATTCTCTTGGCTACTCAACTCATACTATTTAATAATGCAGTAGCCCAAACCAATACCATAACCTCTTTTGATGAGTTTATGACTTTGGCAAATACTAAGAGCCTTACTTTAAAAAGTGGTGAAATACAACTTTCGCAAGCCAAAAAAGCAAAATTAGCCTCTATATTGGGTATTCTTGACCCAACGGGCAATGTGGGTTTGTCTTACACCAACAATACGCAACTTGCTGTTAATCTAATTCCTTCCGAAATTTTGGGCGGACAAGCAGGTACTTTTAAAGAAGTGAAATTTGGGGTGCAGTATAATACCACTTTCAACACAAATGTTGATATAAAATTGATAAATCCAGTAGGTTGGGAAAATTTCAAGTTAGCAAAACTCAATATTCAACTAACAGAAAGTAGTAACAAAATAGCACTCAAAAATTTGTATGACAATAGCGCTACTATTTTCTTTAGTATTGCTACACTTCAGGAACAATTAAAATCTACCAAAGAAAATTTGGCAGGAGCAGAAAAATTGTATCAAACCACTGTAAACAAGTATCAAGCGGGATTGGTCAATCAGCAAGATTTGAATGAAAGTACCATAAATAAAAAAACCGTTGAAGAACAGATAAATCAAATTGAGTTTCTAATTCAGCAGCAATACATTGCCCTAAAATTACTTTCCGATATTCCCGAAGAAGTCCAATTTAGTATTGAGCCAAAAACGCAGGAAAGTGTCGCAAATATTGAAGTGCAGAACAATCAACTTTTGTTCAATAATGCTTTGTTGAATGAACAAATCTCTTTCAGCAATTACAAGAAAGCCAAGTATTCTGTTTTACCTACTTTCTCGGTTTTCTTTTCAAGCACAGAACAGCAATTTAATCAAAGAGCAAAATTATTTGATAGCAATGTTAATTGGATACCCAGTAGTTATGTAGGCTTTCGTTTGAGTATGCCACTTCCTTCTGCTTCCTCTATTTCACAGTCTTACAAAGCCAAATATGACCATCAATTAACAAAAAATAACACTGAACAATTTAAAATTCAGTCCAAACATACAAGCAATCAACTCATAGTTGATTATGAAAAGGCTATTTCTCAAAAAACATCTAATAAAGCAATTTATGAATTGCGAAAAGATACTTACGAGAAAAATCTGCAAAACTATGAAGCAGGTATCATCAGCCTTGACCAAACCATCAGGAGTTTTAATGAAATGGTAAACAGTCAATACAACCTCATTTCCGCTGAAAAAACGGTAGAAATGGCTTTGACGAAAATCAATATCAACAACAAAATAAAGTAAGACAATGAAAAATATAAAAATCTTATCCATCATTATCATTGGTTTGCTAACGGCTTGTGGGAAAAAAGTGCAAGAAACCAAACCCATTCGCAAAGATGTAACCGAAACGGTTTTTGCGTCAGGAAATTTGGAGGCAAACCAAATCTATCAATTAGTGGCACAATCTGACGGTTATTTGATAGAACTTAATTTCAAAGAAAATGAAATTGTCAATCAAGGGCAAGTTTTGGCAGTAATTGACAACAAACAAAATGAAATCAATAAAGAAAGTGCCAATGCCTTGTATAATATCGCCCAACAAAACCTACAACCCAATGCACCACAGTTGGTACAGGCAAAAATTGCAGTGGAAAATGCCAAGCAAAAGTTAAATTTTGATGAAGCACAAGCACAACGTTTGAAAAAACTTTGGGAAGCAAACAGCATTTCAAAAGTGGATTATGAAACCGCAACATTGAAATTTCAGACTTCAAAAGCGGACTATTCAAAAGCCTCAGAAAACTACAATTTGATTAAACAGCAAGCAGAACAGCAATTAGTGATTAACAATGCACAAAAAAATGCCAATACGGTTCTATTAGGATTTAATCAAATCAAAGCCGTTTATACGGGAAAAGTCTATCAGCGATACAAAGAAAAAGGTGATTTTGTTCGCAAAGGAGATGTGATTGCCACGATTGGTAATGCCGATTTTCTCTATGCCAAAGTAAGCATTGATGAAAGTAGTATTTCGCAGGTAAAAGTTGGGCAGGAGGCAGTTATTCAATTAAATACTAACAAGAAAAAAACTTACAAAGGCAAAGTAGCCGAAATACTGCCAGCTTTTAATGAGCAAACGCAATCTTTTCTTTGCAAAATTCACTTTACAGATTCACTTGATTTTAACATTCTCAATACGCAATTACAAGTAAATATCATCACAGGCACAACTAAAAAAGCCTTGCTTATTCCAAGAAATTATTTGCAATATGGCAATTTGGTAACTATCAAAGGTGAAAAAGAGCCTATTAAAATAGAAACCAAATTTATAAGCACTGATTGGGTGCAAGTATTAGCAGGTTTAGATGAAAATACCACCATTATCACCGATAAAATCAAATAAAATGAGACTCAACGTAAATTATGAAATAGCCTTAACGCACATTCTCACCAGAAAAAAGCAAACTTTGGTAGCATCAATGGGCGTAACGATAGGCATAGCCTTGTATATATTTTCCAATTCCATCGTGTCAGGCTTTGGTGTATATTCAAAAAATAATATGTTCAAATCTGCCCCACATATCAGGGTTTATAATAAAGATAAAATTAGTCAACCATTATTTAAGTCCACTAATAGTATTGTGGTGATTCAAAATCAGAAAATCACCACTTTATCCAATAATATTGTAAACCCATTTCGTTTGTTGGAAGATATAAAATCAGAAACCTACATCAGGTATGCTGCACCACAAGTAAACGTGGATATGTTTTATATCAATGGAAAATCACAATTAAAGGGTGTGGGCAATGGCGTAAAAATATTGGAAGCAGACGCAATGTTCAACATTCAAAGCACAATGTTAGCAGGAAATCTGCAAACCCTGACTTCCGACCTAAACGCCATCGTGATTGGTAGCGGTGTGGCAGAAAAACTAAATGTAGGTATTGGCGACAATATTACACTTTCATCTGCACAAGGCGTTAGAAAAATAATGCGAATTACAGGAATTTTTAGCACGAGCAACAAAGCAGTGGACGAATCCAAATCCTACATACATATCTCAACAGCACAGCAGTTGGTGTTGCAAAGCAGCGATTATGTAACAGACATTTACGCCAGTATTTCTAAGCCAGATGAGGCTGAAATTTATGCCACCAAACTACAAGAGATAACAAACTATGATGTAGAAGATTGGAAAACAGCGAATGCTGACCAACTCGCACAAGATAATATGTTAGGCACAATGACACCGCTCATTTCATTTTCTATTATGTTGGTGGCTGCCTTTGGTATTTATAATATTTTGAATATGACGATTACTCAAAAAATGAATGACATTGCCATACTCAAAGCCAATGGTTTTAAGGGTAAAGATATTATCAAAATATTTGTATCAGAAGCCTTTATTATGGGTTTTATTGGTACATTATTGGGCTTGACTTTTGGTTTTATTTTGGTAAGCATTATGCAAACTGTTTATATCGGTCCGCCTATTGGTTATTTTCCTATTTTTCACGACCCAAAAGTATATGCAACAGGGGCAGTTTTTGGCTTATTTGTATCATTAGGGGCAGGCTATTTCCCTGCTCGCAACGCATCAAAAATTGACCCTGTTGAAATATTCAGAAAATAAAATTAAACAATATGAACAGAGATATAATATTGCAAACCAAAGGTTTAGGAAAATATTTTCTTCAACCTCAAAAATTCAAAGTCTTGGACGACATCAGTTTTGAAGTAGCCAAAGGCGAATTTCTGACCATAGTCGGAAAAAGCGGCTGCGGAAAATCCACTATGCTCTATTGCCTAAGCACAATGGATACAGACTACGAAGGCGAACTTTACATCGGAAATGAAAAAGCTACAGGAAAAAGTACCGACAAATTGGCAACACTCAGGAATGAAAGTATCGGTTTTGTGTTCCAATTTCATTATTTACTTCCCGAATTTACGTGTCTGAAAAATGTGATGATACCTGCCCTCAAACTTGCTAAATATTCTTACCAAGAAGTAGAAGAAAGAGCCTATCAAAAATTAGAAATGTTGGGGCTACAAGACCAAGCCTTAAAAGAGGCATCAAAATTAAGTGGTGGACAGCAACAACGCGTTTCTATTGCCAGAGCCTTGATAAACGACCCCGCTATCATTATGGGAGATGAGCCAACAGGAAACTTGGATAGTAAAAATACGCAAATAGTATTCGAGATATTTAAACAACTATCGCAAGATTTTGGGCAGTCTATTATTGCTGTTACCCACGACAATGATTTTGCCAAAGCAAGCGACCGCACTATCGAGATGGCGGACGGAAAAATAATTAATCACGATAAAATCTTTGAATAATGAACTCTTTGAATTGTAGAAATAACAAATGCCTGAAAGAAGAAAACTGCTAATCATTGATTGTGATTTACGGAAAGTAGGGATTGATAAAAAGCATTTTTCACCAAATACAAAAATAGGCAATGACTTTTGTTTTGATGAGTTTATGATGTACCCCAAAAACTTTGTAATTCTACAAAACATTGTGCTAAATTTGAGCTGACGTATTCCGAAGCAACGCCTTTGGCAATACGTAAATCTCTATAACCAATACAACCAAATAGAAAAACTACAATGGAAATAGAACAAAGACAATTGGTAAAGACTGCAAGAATTGCAGGGGTATGGTATTTGATTTTGGCAATTTCTGGAATTATTGGGTTTATGATTTTTCATCCTCAGCTTTTTCTAACTGACGACCCTCAAAAAACACTCACTAATTTAATCAATCTTGGGACTGTTTCAAGATTAAGGCTTCTATTTGAGTTAGTGATAATTGTTTCACAAGCACTGGCTGCGGTATGGTTTTATAAACTGTTTTGCAACATCAATAAATGGGCGGCTTTGACACTTGGTATTTGGGGGACAGTCAATGCTGTTGTCATTATGGTCAGTGCAATATCCATCAATTCCGCCATTGAGATTGCCCACTCATCTCCCCTGACTTTCCAAGAAAAAACCGTTTTGATACAACTTTTGGTCAAAATAATTACGAATGCTTGGGCAATTGGAGGTCTTTTCTTTGGGCTTTGGCTTATCCCTATGGGGTATATAGTCATCAGTTCCGAAAGAATGCCTATTTGGCTGGGGCGAATACTGATTATAGGAGGAATAGGGTACATTTTACAGACTTTTATTAATAGCTTAGGGGTCAAAAGTCCTTATGTAGATTTTATGGCGATGCCTGCAACAGTTGGAGAATTATGGATGATTGGCTATCTATTAACTTATGGGATAAGACCAGCAATAAATCATGAAAACAAATGACATAAATCAATGCTGTAACAGTTTTTTTTGCCCCATAGGTGTTTTTTTACCAATATCCATGACAGTAAATGAATATTACAAAAAACGCCAATTTCTATCAATAACACAGGTTTTTGTGGATTGATGGCTATAATTTAGGTTGGTCGGCACTCCGATTTGCGCTTTATAGTGCTGAAAATCCCCGCCCTGCATAAATGCTTTTCAGTTAGCGGTGATATTATAGTGATTTCCCATCTTAAATTTTATTTGACTCACTGCGCGCTACTTCCATCCTCCTCCCAAAGCCCTGTAGATATCTATAAAGGCGTTGAACTGTCTTTTTTTGACTTCTGCCAAGCCTATTTTTGCATGAAGTGCATTTGCTTGGGTGATGATGACTTCTAAGTAAGTAGCTCTGCCTGTGTTGAATAGTGTAGCAGAAGTTTCTATGGCATTTGTAAATACTTCTACTTCCTTGCTTTTGAGTGTATAGATTTGGTTAAGATTATTAATGGTAATGAGTTGGTTATAGACTTCCGTATAGCCATTGACGATGCTTTTCTGATAATTATACAAGGCTTCTAACTGAGCCGCTTTTGCAAATTCAAATCGGGCTTTGATGGCACTGCGGTTGATGAGCGGTGCGCTCAGCCCCCCCAGAAGGCTATAAGCAATAGAAGCGGGAGAAAGCAAAAACTGTGCATTAAATGTTTGGAAACCAAGCCCTGCAACGATGTTCAGCGAAGGATAAAAAGCAGCTTGGGCAGCATAAACGTCTGCTTTTGTGGCAACGAGTTCAAATTCCGCTTGTCTGATGTCTGGTCTGTTCCTAAGTAATTGGGAGGGGATGCCTGCTGAAACTTGAGAAGGAATGACTTTGGAAAAAGAAAGGCTATCTCTTTTGATAGGCTGGGGGAATCTGCCCAAGAGAAAATTGATGCGATTTTCAAAAATAATGATTTGCTGTTTGAGTTCAAATTCCAAACCTTTGAAGTTTAATACTTGCGCTTCAAATTGCTGTACCGCCAATTCGTTTGTTACGCCCGCTTGTTTCTGCACCCGCACAATGCCAAGGGCTTTTTCTTGTAGGATAATCGTTTTTTGGATAATTTCCAACTCATTGTCCAGTGCCAATAGTTCGTAGTAGAAATTACCAATTTCAGCAATGAGATTGGTAATGATGAAGTTTTTGCCTTCTATACTTGCCAAATAGCGAGTAAGTGCTGCTTTTTTCACACTTTTGAGTTTCCCCCAAATATCGACTTCCCAAGCACTTTGCAAGCCCAAGTAATAATCGGGGAGGTGTTCGGGAATTTTTTGGTTTTCATCAATATTTGTAGAAAAATTAGTGTCAAAGTTTCCAATGCCGTCCATCGTATATTTCCCGAACCTACGCTGCCCTGTATTGACCGCAGACGATACAAAGGGTAAACCCAAACCCTTCGCAAATCGCACTTGTGAACGGCTCATTTCTATTCTTTGCAAGGCAATGGCTAAATCCAAATTGTTTTGCAAGGCAGTATCTATCAAGCTATTGAGCATGGCATCGGCAAAGTAAGTTCGCCAATCGATACTTGCAAAATTAGTTGTATCTTTCCTTCCATCAAAAGCACTTGGAATCTGCCTGAACGAGGTTTGAGGCGTATATTCAGCGATTTTGCAGTTGGTAGTCAGCAAACTGATAAAGAATAAAAAGAGTAAGGTTTTATATTTATATTTCAACATAGTATAATCATTTAGAATTTTGAATTTGTTTAGATAGTAGCATTTTGCTTTTTAGATTTTTTGGCAAAACTTGCAAACATGACGTACAGCCCCGGAACGATGATAACACCGAAAACTGTCCCAAATAACATTCCTCCTGCCGCCGCCGTTCCAATAGTTTGGTTGCCGATTGCGCCTGCTCCCGAAGATAGCATGAGTGGAATCAAGCCCGCTATAAAGGCAAAGGAAGTCATTAGAATAGGTCTTAACCTCGATTCTGCGCCTTCTATTGCAGCTTGGAATGGAGAAAGCCCTTCTTTTTGTTTGAGAATAGCAAATTCTACGATAAGAATGGCGTTTTTCCCCAACAGTCCAATGAGCATGACCAAGGCTACTTGGGCATAAATATTATTTTGCAAGCCAAATAAAGCCAACAAGAAAAAAGAACCAAATACACCCGTTGGTAGGGATAAAATCACGGGCAAAGGCAGCAAAAAACTTTCGTATTGGGCTGATAGCAACAGATATACGAAAACTAAGCTGATGATAAAAATATAAATTGCTTGGCTTCCCGCTAATACCTCATCTCTGGTCATGCCCGACCAATCGTAAGTGTAGCCTTTTGGTAGCTTGTCTTTGGCAACTCTCTGAACCGCCGCAATTGCACTACCACTGCTGAATCCTTCGGCAGCTTCCCCGTTCACCATGGCGGAGGTGTACATATTGTAGCGAGTAAGTTGCTCCACGCCGTTTACTTTTTCCACCGAAATAAAAGCGGAGTACGGCACCATTTCGCCAGCATTATTTTTTACATATAGTTTTAAAATGTCTTCGGGCTGTCGGCGATATTTGGGTAGTGCCTGCACCATGACCTTATACATTTGCCCAAAGCGAATGAAGTTAGTTGCATAAAAACTCCCAATCAGAGATTGTAAGTTACTCATTGCGTTGTCAATAGAAACTCCTTTCTGTGCTGCCTTGTCATTATCTACCTTTACCAAATATTGGGGAAAAGAGGCATTGAAACTGGTAAAAATATTGGTAATTTCAGGTTGTTTGTTTAGCTCCTCTATAAAATTAGTAGTAACTTCCTCTAACTTTTTCAAGTCCCCGCTACCTGTTCTGTCCTGAACACGAAACTCAAACCCACTTGCATTTCCGTAGCCTGGCACCGCAGGAGGAGGGAAAAACTGAATGGTTGCGTCTTTGATATTTTGTGTTTTTTTTGTGAGAATTTCTACAATTTCATTGACCGATTCTTCTCTATTTTCCCAAGATTTCAAACTTATCATTCCCATACCAAAAGAAGCCCCTGCCCCGTCAGTCATTAAGCTAAATCCTGCAAGTGTAGAGATAGACTCTACAGATTGAAGGCTTTGTGTCGCTTTTTCAATATCGTCCATTACGTCTTCTGTCCGTTCCAGTGTTGCTCCCGAAGGGGTAGTTACATTGGCGTAGATTGTGCCTTGGTCTTCGGTAGGGATAAAGCCAGACGGCAAAATAAGGTTTGTACCATAAGTTGCGGCAATGAAAAAAACCAGCATAGCAAGTGTAATGACTCGCCGATTAGCGATGAGTTCGATGAGTTTTTTGTAGCGATTGGAAAGTTGCTCGTATTTGGTATTAAACTGAGCAAAGAATTGATTGAGCCAAGTTTTCTTTTTCTCTTTTCCATGCGTGTCTTTGAGCATAATAGCGCACAAGGCAGGAGTCAAAGTCAAGGCATTTACACCTGAAATGACAATGGAAATTGCCATAGTAATGGAGAATTGACGATAAAAAACGCCTACTGGTCCCGACATAAACGCCACAGGAATAAACACGGCAGACATTACCAATGTAATTGCAATGATAGCCCCATTAATTTCGCTCATTGCCGCAAAAGTAGCTTCTTTGGCGGGCAGGTGTTCTATTTCCATTTTGGCGTGAACAGCTTCTACTACCACGATTGCGTTATCTACTACAATCCCAATCGCCAATACAAGGGCAAAAAGTGTTAATAAATTGATAGAGAACCCAATCATTTGCATAAAAAAGAAAGTGCCTATCAGAGAAACGGGCACCGCCAAAATTGGTATTAGGGTAGAACGAAAATCTTGCAAAAAGATAAACACTACCAACGCCACCAAAATAAATGCCTCTATCAAAGTTTTAATAACCTCGTGAATGGAAGCATCCAAAAAGCGAGAAACATCATAACTAATTGTATAGGTAATATTGGGCGGGAAGGTTGTTTTTTTGAGTTCTTCCATGCGTTTTTTTACATTGGCAATCACTTGACTTGCGTTGGAGCCTGGACGTTGTTTGAGAAGAATAGCTGCCGAAGGTCTGCCATTTTCTTTGGAAAGTACATCATAATCGAGCGAGCCAAACTCTATGTCGGCGATGTCTTTTAAGCGCAGCACTTGCCCTTTTTCATCTGCTTTCAAGACGATATTTTCGTACTGTGTTTTGTTGATAAATTTTCCTGTGTAGCGGAGTACATATTGGAGGGACTGCGCCTCTTTGCCCGAACTTTCGCCGATTTTTCCCGGTGCGGCTTCCACATTTTGGCTTTTGAGTGCCGCAATCACGTCTTCGGCGGAAATATTATAAACTGCCATTCTATCAGGCATGAGCCACACGCGCATAGCGTACTCCCTTGACCCCATAATGTCGGCAAAGCCCACACCATTTATCCTTTTTAGCTCTGCCAATACGTTGATATCTGCAAAGTTATAGATGAATTTTTCATCAACCGTAGTATCCGTACTTAGCAAATTGAGGTACATGAGCATACTGTTTACCTCTTTTTCTACAATTACACCCGCCTTAATGACCTCCTCTGGCATTTCGTCCAGTACGGCAGTTACCCTGTTCTGCACATTTACAGAGGCTATATCGGGGTTTATACCTACCTCAAAATACACCTGAATAATGCTTGTTCCGTCATTTCCCGAAACAGAAGTCATATAGGTCATACCTGATACACCGTTAATCGCTCGTTCTAAAGGAGTTACTACTGCCTTAGCACACACTTCGGCATTTGCCCCTGTGTATTTGGTTGTAACGGTTACGGCGGGAGGCGCAATATCAGGAAATTGGGTAACGGGCAAGCCTGTAATTGCCAACGCACCTAATAAGGTGATTATTAGAGAAATAACAATAGATAAAACAGGTCTGTGTATGAATATATTGAACATGAAATTTTAGTTTGTAATTAAAAACCTTGAACCTTAAACTTTGAACTTCTGGAATAACACTACTCTTTTGCTAAGTCAGCGATAATATTCTTTTGAGAAATCATATCAGTTTCTACTATCATTCCCTCTTTCACATCTTGAATTCCTTCGTAAATAATTCTATCAGAATCATTTAGTCCTGCCTCTACTACGTACAAATGTGGGATTCTTAGCTTTGGTATAAAACTTTTCATTTTTACCTTATTGTCTTTATCTATCACAAAAACATAGATTTTCTCCTGAATTTCAAAAGTTGCTTTTTGAGGAATAACTAAGACTTTTTTCAGATTTTGCCTAATTTTGACCTTGCCACTTGCGCCATGTTTGAGGATTCTTTCAGGGTTAGGAAATCTTGCTCGGAAAGTAATACTCCCTACGCTATTATCAAACTCGCCCCCGATTGTTTCAATGCTTCCATCGTGAGGGTGTTCGGTATCGTTTGCCAAAATGAGAGTTACGTCGCTGTCATCATCAGAGTAATCTCGCAAAATTCCGTTGGAAAAATCTAAATATTCCTTTTCAGAAATATGAAAATAGGCAAAAATCTCTTTGTTGTCAGAAAGAGTAGTAAGCAGGCTTCCTTCGTCTATCAAACTTCCCATTTTGTACGGAATCCTATCAATTATTCCGTCAAAAGGAGCTTTAATTTCTGTATAAGACAGCCGCAATTCCGCAGTAGCTTTATGAGATGTTGCTTCTTCTATTTTGGCAAGTAGGGCATCTAACTTTGCTTCTGCCATGTCTTGTTCTGTTTTAGAAACTGTGCTTTTTGATACCAATAGCTTCACATTTTCTAAGTTCAGTTCGGCAGTTTTTGCTTCGGCTATGGCACTTTTTAGCATGGCATTCGCTGTTAATACTTCCTCCTTGTATTCTTGGTTACTGATGCTAAATAGGACTTGCCCTCGTTGTACTTTTTGTCCCTCGTCTATATGGATTTTTTCTATATAGCCTTTCACCCTTGCACGTATCTCCACGTTTTTTAGGGCTTGTATGTCAGCCACATAGTTTATATAATTGACAGTATCTATATAAATAGGGCTGGTAATTGGAAATCTTTGTGGTGTTTTTGTTTGTTCGTTATCTATTGGGGTACAAGCACTTGCAATCAAGCAAAAGCAGATACTAAGCAATGCCAGTATATTTTTAGTTGTCATAATTTTTTGAAATTAAGGATAAGTAACTACTCTTGAAAAAGTAGTTTTGATTGAAAATAATAAATAAAAGAATGTATGGTTATAGGAAAGACTGCCCCGTTTCAGGAGGGGAGTAATGAAGAGCTAAGAAGATAAAATAGAAATTACTATCGTTCCGAACAAGATTTTTTATGTGCCTACTACCGAGAAAAACAGGCATTTGCAATGCCGATAGCTCGTAAATATGGTCTTCCATACCTTCTTTTTCGCCAAACTTACTACTATCGGGAATGTCATCATCTTCGTCTTCGGGCGTACTGTCCGCTTCTCCTAAGCACTTCTCTTGGACAAACTCGATTAATGAATTCATCTCGTCTTTTGGTGTGGACAAGTGGCATGAAGCATCTGAAATAACGGGTACGATTTCAGGAAAAAATACCGAAGTATTGAGATAGTTAAAAAGAAAAAATAATATGGTATATTTTTTAAGCAAAATTATTTAGGTCTAATTTCTGCAAAGCTAACGAAAATATTTAGGAAAATTATATTCAAATTTATTTTTTTTTGTTTTGTAATTCGGAATCTGTCTAATTAATGGGCATAATTTAGGTTGGTCGGCACTCCGATTTGTGCTTTCTATCGCAACGGTGATTTGTGCTAATCTCAGTATCCTCTCTGATATTTTTTGTAATGAAAAGACATTTTCCTATTGTCCTGCATTTTTCTACCACATAAACAGAACTGCTATCAAATATTTTTGTATTTTTACAAAGAGATTTTAATTTGATAAAGCTATGCTCGGCAATTTAGGCAATGAAGTAATTTTCACAATAGCCTTTTTTGTGACTGCCTACCACATAAAAAAAAGAAGTTGTACCAATATAAATTTTTATAAAAACATGATGACTGTAGGTGTTTTACTTTTCGAAGACTTTGAAACTTTGGACGTATTTGGTCCCGTTGAAATCTTTGGGCGGCTGAATGAGTTTTATAAAATTAGCTTCTACTCACTTGCGGGTGGGCAGGTAGTGAATAATCATGGAGTTTCTATCCTGACCGAAAGGCTCGAAAAGATAAATAATGGGGTAGATGTATTCCTGATTCCGGGCGGGTACGGAACGCGAAAAGAAGTAAATAATGCCTTGCTCATCAACCAAATCGGACAGATAGCAGCCTTGAGCAAATTTGTACTTACTGTTTGCACAGGCAGTGCGTTGCTTGCAAAAACAGGATTATTGGCAGGCAGAAAGGCGACTTCTAACAAAAGGGCGTTTGCTTGGGCAATCACCAACGGCGAAAACATAAACTGGGTCAAAAAAGCAAGGTGGACAGCCGATGACAAATATTACACTTCTTCGGGTGTAAGTGCGGGAATGGACATGACTTTGGGTTTCTTGACCAACTTGCACGGAATAGCATTTGCAAGAGAAGTTGGCTTTCAGATAGAATACAACTGGATAGAAGACAAGGACAATGACAGTTTCGCCGACCAATAAAAGCCACTCTCCAAACTAAGATTTTTTATTAAAGTTATTGATAAAATTTATATAATTATAAATTTTATCAGTTTGATTTATAAGTAGCAATTTTGTAATCTTGCAAACAAAAACAGACAATATCCTCAAAAAATTTATCAAAAAAATAATTAATCTATCAAAGATGGAAGAGCAAAAAAATTCAGCCGCAAGTGAGGGCAAATGCCCATTTACTGGCGGTGCGGTAAAAAAAAGTGCAGGTAATGGCATCAGAAATCGTGATTGGTGGCCAAATCAGTTGAAATTAAACATTTTACGCCAACATTCTGCCCTCTCTAACCCAATGGGCAAAAAATTTAACTATGCTGAAGAGTTCAAATCCCTCGATTTGAATGTTTTGAAGCAAGATATTTTTAAGTTAATGACCTCCTCCCAAGATTGGTGGCCTGCTGACTATGGTCATTATGGTCCATTTTTTATCCGTATGGCGTGGCACAGTGCGGGTACTTACCGCATTGCTGACGGGCGCGGGGGCGCAGGGGCTGGCACGCAACGCTTTGCACCGCTTAATAGCTGGCCTGATAATGCTAACCTCGACAAGGCTCGCTTGCTCCTATGGCCTATCAAACAGAAGTACGGCAGGAAAATTTCTTGGGCAGATTTGATGATTTTAGCAGGTAATTGCGCCCTTGAATCTATGGGTTTTCAAACTTTTGGTTTTGCGGGCGGGCGCGAAGACGTTTGGGAGCCACAAGAAGATGTCTATTGGGGAAATGAAAAAACATGGCTCGGAGACAATCGCTATACAGGCGATAGAGAATTGGAAAACCCTCTTGGTGCGGTGCAGATGGGGCTTATCTATGTAAATCCAGAAGGACCTAACGGAAAGCCAGACCCTTTGGCTTCTGCGCGTGATATTCGTGAAACATTTGGGCGTATGGCTATGAATGATGAGGAAACGGTAGCACTCATTGCGGGCGGACATACTTTTGGGAAAACACACGGAGCAGCAGACCCAAGCAAGTACATTGGGGCAGAACCCGAAGGTGCAAGCATCGAAGAGCAAGGGCTTGGCTGGAAAAATACCTACGGTAGTGGCAGTGGGGTGCATACCATCACAAGCGGACTCGAAGGGGCATGGACAACAACGCCTACCAAGTGGAGCAACAACTATTTTGAGAACTTGTTTGGCTATGAATGGGAGCTAACAAAAAGCCCAGCAGGAGCGCACCAATGGAAACCCAAAAATAATGCAGGGGCGGGAACAGTGCCAGATGCACACGATTCTTCTTTGAAACACGCTCCTTTTATGCTTACGACCGACCTTGCCCTGAGGATAGACCCTGAGTATGAGAAAATTTCAAGGCGTTTTTATGAAAATCCGTCTGAATTTGCAGATGCTTTTGCCCGCGCTTGGTTCAAACTCACACACAGAGATATGGGGCCTCGCGTACGTTATCTTGGTGCTGAAGTGCCTGCAGAAGAACTCATCTGGCAAGACCCTATCCCTGCGGTTACTCACAAACTCATTGATGAGCAAGACATTGAAACACTTAAAGGTAAAATACTTGCTTCGGGGCTATCTGTGTCGCAGTTGGTATCTACGGCTTGGGCATCAGCTTCTACCTTCCGCAATTCCGACAAGCGCGGTGGGGCAAATGGAGGGCGTATTCGCCTTGCTCCTCAGAAAAATTGGGAGGTAAACAATCCTACTCAATTAGCAGTAGTTATCAAAGCACTTGAGGCAGTACAAAATGAGTTTAATAGCACACAAACTACTGGTAAAATGGTTTCCTTAGCCGACCTAATAGTATTGGGCGGCTGCGTAGGCATTGAGAAAGCAGCGAAAAATGCTGGCAAAACGGTAAAAGTTCCTTTCATTGCGGGACGTACCGATGCGTCGCAAGCACAAACTGACGTGCTGTCATTTGCTGCTCTTGAGCCTTTAGCAGATGGATTCCGCAACTATTTGAAGTCAAAGCATACAGCATCGGCAGAAGAAATGTTAGTAGATAAAGCACAACTTTTAGCACTCACCGCACCTGAAATGACAGTGCTTGTAGGTGGTATGCGTGCGCTTAACGCCAATTTCAATCAGTTACCGCATGGCGTATTTACAAAGCGTCCAGAAACACTCACTAACGACTTCTTCGTGAATTTGCTTGATATGAATACTACTTGGAGAGCAGTTTCTGATACAGATAGCGTATTTGAAGGCAGAAACCGCACTACAGGCGAAGTAAAATGGACAGGCACGCGCGCTGACCTTATTTTTGGTTCTAATTCAGAACTACGCGCACTTGCCGAAGTATATGCCTGCGAAGATGCCCAAGACCAATTTGTAACGGACTTTGTGGCGGCATGGGCTAAGGTGATGAATCTTGACCGATTCGAACTTGCTTAATTCTTTAATTTTTAGAATTAAGTTTCTATAAAAATCAAAGGTGTCATCTTCTGAAGGATGACACCTTTAAAAAACATAATTTTGCTTAAATATGTAACCTTAGTTTTTATGTTTTTTTGTAAATACTTTCTAAAAAGTAATTTAAAACAACTCATAATTCATAATTCATAATTAATTTTACATATTCAGCCAATAAGTCAGTTTGAACACCAATGCCCGATTTTTGGGTTGGAAAGCACGAATAATATCTCCATTTTCGCGCGTTTCTGTGGCATAGTAGTTATCTGTATAAACAATAAACAAATCAGAAGCGGGCTTAAATCTCCATTGCAGTCGCATATTGAGGTTTACGTTGTTTACCTGATTGTTGTATTGCATAATGGTCGTAAAAAATAAACTGTTGGAAAAAGAAAGTTCTATTCTGGGACCGATAAGCAGCAAATCGGAATTGCTGTAGGGTGATGGCAGGCGAATGGCATTGTAATTAAAATCTAAGGCAAAGATGCCATAAGGCTGCAAGCGGTAGTTTATAGCGGCTTGCAAGGCAAAAATTTGCCCGTTAAAATACTTCCCAAAACGGCTTTGCAAATTGAAAAATACAGCCTTCCGACTGTTAGACGAAAAGCCAATCCGATTACTTGTATAGAGGTATGAAGTATTAGCGGGGAGTTGCTGCCCGCCCGTATTGCTTGGGTCGAAGGGGGCAAAAAGATAAGTATAATCTGTTCGCATCAGTGCGAAAGAAAGCTGGGCAGAGTTTTGAAATTGGATGCCTCCGAAAAGCCCTGCATCCCAGTCAAGCACACGCCCCTGCGGTACACCATAAATAAAATCATAGTCAGGATTGATAAAATAATTATTCACTATTTTCGCTGCCTTCCCTGTAGGATAATAAGTGAAAGTAAGGTCGCCCGCACTGCGTAATGTCCCTCTGCGCGGCACATAGCCCACATCAGCACTATAGTTTTCCCCAATATTTTCAAGGCGATTTGAGAAGCCAAAAGTAGGCTTGCTATATGCAATACGTCCTGCTGCAATGTATTGATTAGCAAGGTTTTCAGGATTCAAAGACCTATGATAAAAGGCTTTGCCTGTCCATCTGTTGTCAGCAGAAGCCAAATTATATTCCAAGCCCACCACTCTATTAAAACTTTGCTTGAGCGAATCTTGCGGCTTGTTAAAAGGTTCTTTGTTTACGAAAACAAACGCCAAATTTGACCTTGAAAATATACGCCTCTGAATTGCTATCATGGCATAATTAGTTGCTGCTTGACTCAGCTCCTCGTTCCGACCAGTTTGCATAGCAAGCAAGCCCAATCGCCAATTTTTGTTGAGTCTTCCACTTAGTCTTGCCCCCGCCAAAATTGGTATTTTTTCATTGAACCCCGTTTTGGGATTTCGCACCAAGCCAATTCTGCGAGAGAAAAAAGGATTGCTGTTATTAAGCCCAAAGCTACCAAACAAATCACTATTTTCTAAGAAAAACTGCCTCCTTTCAGGAAAAAACAACTCAAAACGGCTCAAATTTGTTACCTGCCTATCTACTTCTACTTGGGCAAAATCAGGGTTTACGGTCAAGTCCAAGTTCATAGACGGTGTAACAGCTACTTTGGCATCGAAGCCCACATTCAAGTCTGTTTTGGTAGGCTCATTGTTCTGATAATCTGTATTGCTTGCCGCAAGTAAGTAGGGAATCAACGAAACGTTTGCCCCCTGATGCGGCGGCGGCTCTTCCCAAACCAGCGTTCCCGAAAAAGCCAAAGCAGCACCAGGGAAAATGCGTGGAATAGGTGCCCAAGCACCTGCCTCATTTTTTACCAAATCGTTCCGAACAAAATTAATCATCCATGTATTCTGCCCTTCGGTGCGTTTGTATCGCAAAGTCTTGAAAGGAATTGCCATTTCTACTATCCACCTATCTTCCAGATTAGTAACGTTGGAATACCACTTATTATCCCAGTCAGTATTAAGGTCTTGCCCATTGAAAATCAAGCCCTCACGCTGCACATTGTAGGGGCTGATGGCAAAGTTAAAACCATTGAGTTTGTCTTTGAAGGGGTCGAGATTGATGCCAAAAACGTCCGAACTTCCCCTTGCAAAATCGCGCTTGAGTGAGGTTACTATATATTTGTTAGGCTGATAGCAAACGGCAGCGATGTATAAAAAATGCTCATCAAAAACGGTGCGTACTTCGGTTTTCCCAACAGCCCGCGAGGAGTCAAAGGGGAAAAACTGCCAAAAATCTTTGGCAACATCAGCATTTAGCCAGTCTTCCTCATCGAGCTTGCCATCTAAGATAATTTTGTGTTTTGCTTTGCGAACGGTGAGTTTGTACTGATTTTCGTTCACTCCAATATTTTGGGCAAAAGTTAGAATAGAACAAATACTGAAAATAAAAATAGTAGTAAGAAATGCTTTCAATAGTCTGAAAATTAAGGAATAAGAAAACAGAATATGTATTTTGCTTGATATGTGTCTGCAAAAGTAGTATTAGTTTTCAAATTATTTCTTCAGATAACTTATTTTATCATCATTGCTACTTCATCAAATATTAGTGCTACCCATTCGGCGTACATTTTTCCTGAAGGGTGCAAATCGTCATCTGCTATTAGGCTCAAATCATTTTTTGCCCTGCGGGAAATGGACGTAATATCAAAGTATTTTACTTGGTATTTTTTGGCTATCTCTTGAGCTATTTTATTATAATCATCTATTTCTTGGGCTATTTTGGCGGTATTGCTATTGCTTGCGAAGGGTGTAACACCATAGTCGGGAATGGAAACAAGGAAAACACGCTTTGTATTGCCCTTTGCTTTCTGAATCGCTATTTTGAGCAATTCTTCAAATTCGGTCTGATAGGTGTTGATAGGATAGCCTCTGTACTGATTATTCACCCCGATAAGCAAAGAAACTAAATCATAATTATTAGGCGTATTTTTGGCAAGAATGGCAGCCATTAGCTCATCAGTAGTCCAGCCTGTGCGGGCTATAATGTGTGGAGTATCTATTTTTATTTGTATATGCTTGAGTTTTTCAGTTAGCAAAACGGGGTAGCGTTCTGCTTCTTTTACACTTTCCCCTATGGTATAAGAATCGCCTAAGGCTAAGTAGGAAAGAGGAATGTGCGTGTTTGTGTTTGTGGTTTGGCTCATGCTGCTTGGGTTATTCAAAATAGAAAAACCGATAGTCTTTTTTGCGTACACTCCTGAAAATTTCGCCGAGATATATCTTTACTTTTAAGATAAAAACAGGCTTTGTGAGGCTACTCTGTACTATGTGCTGCTCACTGTAGGCAAACCTGTAGCCAATACCTGCTCCAATACCCGCAAAACGTACAACTTTATAATCTGCATTAAAGGAAGGTTCGAATAGAAAAAACCTATCCAATCGTCTTTCTATAAACCCCGTTCCGTCGGGTGCTTGAATATCAATACCCGCTTTTCCTGTACCAAACTGCAAAGGAACACTCATAGACCATCTTTTTCGCTGAAAAAAACTGTATTCGTAAAACAAACCTGCGTATCTATAGAGCAAGCGGGCTTGGGTCGGTACAAAATTAGGCTGTGCAAGCTCGCTTTTTACAAAGGTAGGAAGTTCAAAAAAATTATTCGAGCCTATCCAATTCAGACTCACACCAAGTTCATGTCTTTTCTGAATCTTTGCTCCCATCCGAAAACCGTAAATCGTAATAAATTCTTTTCCTGCAAAAGAAAAACGATTATCTAATTTAAAAACAAAACCAAGATGCTTTTTGGGTAAAATCTTTAGGGAATCTTCTGAGCCAAAAGCTAAAATAGTACGATAGTTACAAAGGGAAAAAAACAAGAGAAATAAAAATATGTAAGATAGTTTTTTATATTTCATAAGGAGTAAATTTAAGGCAAACAACGTCCATAAGTATAGACTTGTTTTTTTGTATTAAGGTTTAAAAAAAGGGCAATATATTAGCATTTATTTCTGTTTTCCCAGAGGAATCACTATTCCCACCCAAGGGATAGCGAAAAATCTGTCTAATCCACTCACTACGGGTGTGAAAGCACCATAATCAAGAGATACTTTTTTCCCAACGTAACGCCCCCCTACTGAAATCAAGGTAAGATATTCGCCACTGCCAAAGCCAATAGCATGGTTTTCAGTTATCAGATAACTTCTTTTCCCAATCTGCACCATACCACTTAGGCTAAACAAAGGCAAAGTCGAGCTTCCAGACCGCGAAGAAAAGCCGTACCCTACACCAAAAGTTAAATTTTTGCTCCGTGAACCAATTGTAATATTTCCGTAGCCAAGCCCTATCAAACCACTTTCTGCCCCTACAACGCTACCCGCCAGTACCCCACCGCCAATACTCAATTTGTCTTTTTTAATGGGGAACGAGGCTTTCAAATTTGCCCAAACAGGCGATGGAGTGCCACCAAAAAAAAACAAAGGCATCGTGCCGATGCTCAGGTTAATGTGGTCGCCCAAACCCATCGTAATTTGGTTAAAAAGCACCCATATATTTTGGTAATAGGTTTCTCCTTTTCTGACTGCATAGCCGTTGGAAAAAAGGAAATAACGCATTACTTGATTATTTTCTTCCCTTACTTCCCCATCTATGAGTATTGGATTTTCTATCTTTGTTATTTTTCGTATCTCTCTAGTTTGCAAAGTAATGACACCTATTTTTTGTGTTTTCAGACGCATTTTAATACTATCTACCGACAGTATCTGCCCAATATATTCATTTTCATCAGCAGTTACTATTCGCCAAAAAGTAGTAGAGTCCGATTCAGTAGGAATGACTACTTGGGCATGACTTTTACCCAAAATCAGTAAAAATGATATGCTAAAAAAGAGGATTTTCATGTTTTTGTTTTTTAGAGTGGAAATAGTCCTTTATTTTTATTTACAATATTTTGAAATAAACTTTTGGACATCTTCGTTGCCAAAATCTGCCGCAATATGCCAATCTGCACAAGCCTTATCTAACTGCTCCAACTTAAAGTAGCCCATGCCTCTGTTGCGATAAACATCTGCAAAATTTGAGTCAAGTGCTATTACTTTGCCATAACACACGATAGCTCCCTGATAATCTTTGAGTTGGAATTTTACTCCCGCCAAATTATTCCAAATATCAGGATTTTTCTCGTTAATTTTCAGTGCCTCCTCAAAGTCTGCCAAAGCCCCATTCCAATCTTGGAGTGCATACTTTGCTGTTCCCCTGTTGTAAAGTCCTAACGCCAATTTGGGGCTGATAGCCAATGCTTTGTCATAATACTGCACCGCTCCAAAAAAATCTTTTTTATCCTGCTTATCATTTCCTAAGTTCAAATAGGCGGTATAGGAACGGGGGTATTTTTGGGCTACATCAGCAAAAAGAGTTGCTTGGTCTTTCCAAACCCGATTGCGCTGCCAAGTAGTAAACGTAAAAAACAGGGCAAAAATTACAGTAGCAACAATTAAATAATATTGATAGTCAGATTTTTGTGCTGCCCAATAGCTATAAAGCTGCCCAACGATAAAAAATAAGCCAATATAAGACATGTAGGTATAACGTTCGGCAACAATAGCCTGACCAATGGGGACAAACTGCAACACTAAAACCAGATTAATGATAAAAAACAAACCACCAAAAATGATTTCTTTGCGTATAAAACTCGCACTATAGGCAAGAAAAGTAAGCAAAGAAAGTAATACGGGGCTTATATAATGTACCCAAGTAAGTTTTTCAGGATAGGGGTGCAGTGCCGAAAGATTGAAAGGCAAAAAGGCTTTGAATATATAAAAAACAAGGCTATAGCTTACCAAAAAAAATCTGTCCAAATAGCCAAAAATGAGGCTATCCAACGCATTGCCCGATGCTTGTGCTTTTATTGCAACGATTCCAAATATAAAAGAGAAAAGCAAAAAAGGAATTTTATCCTTCAAATATTTCCTTACTTCTTGGGGGGAGGCATAAAAATCAATCAGTAACATGACCAAAGGTAATACTACAGCTGCTGACTTGGAAAGTAGGGAGCAACAAAAAAGTACAAAACAGTAAATCAGGTGTTTATAATCATTTTGCTGTTTATACTTCAGATAAAAAATAAGGGAAAGCAAAAAGAAAAAAGCATAAAGCACATCTTTTCGTTCAGAAAGCCAAGTAACAGACTCTACGTGCAAGGGGTGAATTCCAAAAAAAAGAGCAGTAATGAGTGCGGTATAAAATTGTTTGGAAAGGAGGAAAACAAAGCGAAAAACCAAAAAAGTATTAAGCAAATGCAAGAGAAGATTGCCCGCAAAAAACACACCTTGTTTCATTCCAAAAAGCTGAAATTCAAGCAGATTAGAAAGAGTAGTGAGCGGGTGATAGTTGGCATTAGCAAAAGAAGTAAATATGTTTTTTAGCCCGTTCACAGATACATCTTTGAGCATAGGATTTGCCAAAAGATAGTCTATATCGTCCCAAGCTGTGAAGCCATTAGCGAAGCCGCTCGAAAAAGCCAGCACTGTGATTACTAAGATACTGACGAGCCAATATTGCTGTTTTTTTTCCACTTTTCCATTTTTACGCAAAACTATCATATTTTCTTCGATTTAATTCGCCATTTTTTTAAAGAATCTTTTAACTTTGCACAAAAAAATAAGGTTTGCAGAAAAAGACACTTTCCAATTTACTTACCCAGCGTTTCCTACTCATCATACGCGAGGAAGAAAACTTAGCCATTAAGTTTACCCAAGGTATTACTTACGCTAAGTTATTAGCCATTGCTTTTGGTATTTTTTGCGTTACTTTTGTACTAAGTTTTTTCGTGGCAAAATTTTTCTATAAAAGCTATTCACGTTTGCAGCCTACTTCCGACAATCAAGTTCTTTTAGAAATGATGATGAAGTTAGATTCGCTTTCGACCGAAGTAGAACAGAAAGACCGCTTTATTTTGAGTTTTAAGCAAATTTTGGCGGGCGGAGAAGGCAAACCAATAGTACCAAAGAAAGAAGAGAAGAAAAAAACAAGTAATAGCGTAAACGAATTGGACGACATTAGTAGCATAGACTCTGCCTTCAGAAGAAATTTTGAAGGAAACGAGAGCAATAATGTAAGGTTGACAAGTGAGAAATTCCAGAACACATTTTTTTTTACCCCTGTAAACGGCGTTGTTACTCGAAAATTTGATTCCAAAGCCAAGCATTACGGCATAGATATAGTTTCCAAGAAGAACGAAGCTATCAAAGCTATCACAGATGGTTCTATTATTATTTCCTCTTGGACACAAGATTCGGGCTATGTGATAGGTATTCAGCACAAAAATCAACTTATTTCATTTTATAAACACAATTCTGTTTTATTAAAAAAAGTTGGCGACTATGTAAAAGCTGGCGATATAGTAGCTATTATAGGTGATTCGGGGGAGCTTACTGACGGACCTCACTTGCACTTTGAGCTTTGGCACAATGGCAACCCGACAAATCCAGAAGATTTTATTTCATTTTAACGCATATATTCAAATGAGTATTTTTAACGGAAAGGACGACAAAAAAGTAGGCGCACCAGAGAGCATTAGCATCAGTAATATGATTGGTAAGGGTACGCTCATCACTGGAGATTTGGAAACAGCAGGAAATCTTAGAATAGATGGCAAACTCAAAGGAAATATTCATTCAAAGGCAAAAGTAGCCTTGGGAGCAGGCTCTTTGGTAGATGGGAATATTTATTCGCAAAATGCTGATATAGAAGGCGAAGTAACAGGAATATTGGAAATAGCAGATACATTGGTACTAAAAGCTACGGCTATCATCAAAGGGGACATCATTACCAATAAACTTGTTGTAGAAGCGGGTGCTAAATTTAATGGTACTTGCAGAATGGGGGAACAACCAATGCCAAGAGAACAATCTAAAGCAGAACACACAAAAGTTGAAAGCAAAAAATCCGCAACAGTATAATAATGCTTTTATGAAGTATTCCGCCCTCGGCTCGCAAATGATAGGCACACTATTATTTGCCGCTTGGGGTGGGAGAAAACTTGACGAGTGGCTACAAACACCAAAACCGTACATGACGGCTCTTTGTATGCTACTCGGAGTTGTGGGCTTGGTCGTCTGGCTTGTCAGAAGTTTGCAAGCAGACAATATAGACAATAGAAAAAAGCCATCTCCTTAATAATCTGACTACTACCCTATTGGAATAGCCAATTTCACTAGTTCATTAGAAACCTTCAAGCCAGACTCTTCGAGAGCAGTTTTATTAAGTTCAAATTTTAATTTTTCATCTACGGTAATGAAATTAATCCCAGCACCTCTTTTACCGCCGTCTTCACTTTCAGTAATCAGAAGCACATGGGCAGATTTAGCCTTTGAATGTACGGCATTAAATTGACCATTTTGAAATTTTTGCACATACACAATATTGCATTTACTTGCATCGTCTGCGGTCTTCATTTGTAACACTACAATTTTCTGATTTCCCACAGTTCTATTTTTTGCCATCTCTTCTAATGCTTCGGTCAAATTTGCATTACCTAATACACCAATTACGAAATCTCCACTTTGCTTACTTACAGGCCACTCTATTTGCTTGGTAAAATGATACAACAAACCTGCATGGAGTTTATAATTTACGTCTTGTGCGCTTGCAAAGGCAGAAACGATTAATACAAGACCAACTATAAGTGCGACAATTCGAAAGTTCTTTGCTAACATAAAGGATATATTTTAATTAGTTTTTTACTAGATAAAAGAGTGTTTTTGGCTGTAGTATATTCTTGCAGTATTCAGGCACGAAATTAATATTAATTTGGCTAAAATAAAAATTGCAGTAACTTTGAAAATTACAAGAGTAACATTTTTATTTAGTTTCACTTACATATACAAATATAGTAACAAAATAAAAGCCAAGTGCATCATTAGGTGATTATTTTATTGTTTAAATGAAGATTAAACTTTAAAAAGTACAATTAATTTTTAGATATTTTTTTTGCTTCGTGTGTAAGAATAATCCGTTATTTCAACCTTTTCTAAGAGTCAAAAAATAGAGTTTTCTTTATAGAGTCAAATCTTACATTTTATCGTCTTTCGGAAGGCTCATTTTTTGGTAAAATTATTTTTTAGTGATGAGATATACTCCAAGAATCAGGCAGACTGCACCACCAATTTTTGTCCAATCGATGGGCTGTGTTCTAAACCCCATCCACCCAAAATGGTCTAAAAATAAAGACGAAATTAGCTGACCAGCTATAAGCAATGCAGCAAAATTTGTTGCCCCGATTTTGGGGGCTGAAAGTATGGAAACGACTATATAAAATGCACCCAATAGACCTCCTATCCACTTCCACCATGCTATTTGAGAAAATGATGCTAAAGTAGGCACACCCGTAGGGCGGGAGAGCATCAGAAAAATAAGGAGTGCAGAAAAACCAACAGCAAATGAAATAACGGAGGCAAGAATAGGGTTATCCAAAGCCAAACGGAGTTGAGAGTTTACTGCCGTCTGTACTGCCACAAGGATACCCGCCAGCAAGGTCAAAAAGAAAAATAAGTAATTACCCATAAAAAAACAGATGTTTATGTAATTTTGAATTATTGAAAGACAAAAAGGTTAAACTATTAAGTTATAAAATTTGTTCCCATTTGGTTATACTACGGAATTTTATCATCAGAGAAACTATAAAATATTTAACAAAATGCAAGAAATAAATAAGCATAATCAGGAAACTCGCCCCATAGATATTAACCAGATAGATTTGGAAAAATTGAAAGAAAAAGTAGCAGAAAATCCAAGTTTGCTGCCGTATGCACATACAGTAGGCGGGGTCGTGATTAAGCCCGAAGATGAGGGCAAAATCAAAACCAATGCCCTTGAAGCAATGTATCAGCAGACTGATATGCAAATGGAGCAGTTATACAAACAGATGCAGCTATTGGCAGAGCAAGCAAAAAATATTCATACACGCAAAGCTATCTCCGAAAGAATATACCAAGCAGAAATGAGATTTGAGCCGCTCATTGGTAGAACTTACCATCTTTACGAAAGAGATGGAAAGGCAGATGTTCTTTCTCTGATAGCTCCGCACGAATGGGGAAAAAGTAAGAAATATACGCGCTGTATTGCCTCAGCAAGACTATTAGCAGACCATACTTGGGAAATTATAGAGGTTACTATCTAACACAACCTTACATATTCAAGGACACAGATATAAATATTCCTCCGTTTAGCTGAAAATAACTAAATGAAAAATACATCTTTTCCTAAATTATTACGTTATTTGGGACAATGTAATTCGATTTACTCTACTATATTAGCAGACTTATTATGAAAATAACAGCTACAGCCCACAATAGACTTACGATTCAGTTTGGCAGCTATATGCCTTACGTATGGTTTGTTGTAGGCTTACTACTTACAGTTGCTCAAAGTATTTTTCTGATTTTTAATCCGATTGGGTCATTTCAATTTTTAGTTTTGCTACTCTCTATTGCTGTTACACTGATAGTTACTACTTTGTTATTTAGTATGAGTGAGCATTTTAAGATGCACATAGACAAGGATCGTGCGTTGCTGATATTCACACAAGGAGATTCGCAGGTACTCATTCCATACGATAACCTCAGAGCAATATGGGTAAATAGAATCATGAGTCCTGACAAAAAAGGAGAAACCCTCATACAAGTACATATCATTCGCTATAACGCCTCTCCGTTGGAAATTTATAGCGGTAAATTTTATACTGGCTTTGTAGAACATATAGAGAAAATACATTTGCTCCTCCCTATACCCGTATATATAACGAGCATTACTGATAAGCTCAAAGAAGGTTTCTTGGGGAAATTTGCTAATTTAACTCATGCACTTATAGATATATCGCCCGAAACTCGCATACAAGCAAACACCGCATACACGCCTATTCGCATATCTCATAGAGGTTCTTATAATATTAAGATTTTCGCGAATGATGATGCGATATGGCTGGAGTGGAGTGTTGTGAAAATGAATACTTTGTTCGCAATTTTGCTAAGTCTTTTTGTCTGTATTATATTTATTTATACGTCATTTAAGTTCTTCGTTGGGGCAGGCATCTTGGGTTATTTGTCGGTAATTATAGGCGTTGTCCTATTATGCTTTGCCTCCTATTCTTTGCTCTATTTTTACCTGAGCCGCCAAGTTATTTTCATAGATGCAAATAAATTGATTTATCGCAAAACGCTCTTTTCTTCTCAAGAAGAAATCACGATTCCCATCAAAGAAATTAAGCGTTCGCAAGGAAATCTCATCAATCAGCATAGGTCTCTTTGCTTAAAAATGGAATCTAATTTTCAAGAAAATGACTATGAAAGTGTTACAGGCGAACTTTTCTACACAGCTAACCCTTTCTCATGGGAGCATACCGAAATAGACCTTCAGTCCCTTTTCATAGGGGAGCGTTTTCTGCTCGAAGATGTAGTCCTTGAGATGATAGAAAGCAGCAAAGCAGATGCGGACAACTCAGATATACAAGATAATTCGGACGACTTACAGGCAGGACACTTAAAAGAAGTAGTTATTCATAGTTTGAAAAAAAGCACCTAATATTTTTAGAAAAATACATTTTAAAAGATGATTGCTTATGTAAGTAGTCATCTTTTTGGTTTTAAGCAAATTATAACTGGATTAGAAAAGCATTAAAATTGATTAAATGCTTTGCTTTTCAAAATAAAAAACTTCACTTTTGCTCCTGGAGGTTACTCAAATGTATCATCTGGCACAAAATGGATTTCATACAGCTATTTGAAGGTGTTACACTCCTTTCAGTATTGATTTTTTTTATTCCTTCTGCTCACTTCAGAGCAATTTTTAGCTTTCTTGCTATTTCAGTAATGGTAGTGGCAAGCACACAAGTTAGCTGGCAGGTGTTTGCAAGCGGAGAAGTTTTTTCCGCACCCTTGCATTTCCACTTTTGGGCAGGTAGCCCTATAATATTCGTAATAGACAAACTATCTGCATTTTTTATAGTAATCACTAACCTTGCTTTTTTAGCAGTTTCAATCTATAATATTGGTTATTTAGGCAAGACAAACCCTCAAAATAAGGTAGAAGTTTCTTTACATCTTTTTGCTTTTAACCTCCTGTATAGCAGTTTGTTGGCTGTTCTTTCTACGAGGGAAGCATTGGTATTTTTGTTTTCTTGGGAGGCAATGGTCGTTACTTCTTTTATGCTCATGCTTTATCAGGGTATAGCTACTAAAATTATCAAAGTAGCAACCAAGTACTTTGTATATATGCATATATGCTTGGTTATCTTATTAATAGGCTTTTTTGTACTACAAGAGAAAACGGGGGCAATGTCTTTTGATGCCCTACAGACCTATTTTTCTTCTCAGCCTAATATTCCTTTATTTTTGATATTTTTTGTTGGTTTTGGCATCAAAGCGGGCTTTATGCCCTTCCATACTTGGCTACCTCATGCCGATGCCGCCGCACCGCCAAACGCTGCGGCTATCATGTCGGGGGTGATGGTAAAAATGGGTATCTACGGTATTCTCAGGGTACTATCGTACTTGCAAAACGATTTTCTTTATTTAGGCTTGGGCATTTTTATTTTATCCCTAAATACAGCTCTTTTCGGCATTATGCACGCTATTTTTCAGCGAGATATTCGCAAAAAATTGGCGTATAGCACTATAGAAAATATAGGCATCATAGGTAGTGGCATTGGCTTGGGTATGATTGGTATTGCTTTGAAAGTGAATGCATTAGTTGTCTTTGGTTTTATGGGCGCATTGCTGCATAGTTTTAATCATTCTCTTTTCAAAGTATTACTTTTCTTAGGAACAGGCTCCGTATTCCAGCAGTTGCAAACCGCCGATATAGAGAAAATGGGTGGAGTAATGAAAAATATGCGGCAGACAGGTGTCTTATACCTCATTGGTTGCTTGGCAGTAGCGGGAATGCCTCCCTTTAACGGCTTTATTTCTGAATTTTTGCTTTATAATGGCTTGTTTGTTACCCTCCAAAATGCAGGCGTATATAAAGCTACGGCAGTATTAGGTGGCATTTTGGGTTTGGTATTAACGGGTGGGCTTTCATTATTTTGCTTTACTAAGCTCTTTTCTATCTCATTTTTAGGAACAGCACGGAGCAATAGACCACAATACGCCAAAGAAGTTTCTTTTTTCATGCTCGCCCCTCAATATCTGATAGTCGTAGTCATGCTACTTGTTGGGCTTTATCCGAGCCTATTTGTGCAGCCCATTTCCGTATTGGTTGGCGAAGTAGCACACATAGCCCCTAATGCCTTAGAAGCATATCCCGCACAGAAGATTAAAGACTTCTTGCAGCCGCTTAGTAACTTTTTAGGAATATTTATTAGTGTATTTTCTATTTTATTGGTTATCAAATACATACAACAGAACAGAAAATCAATAGTTTATGCACCTACTTGGGGTTGCGGATATACGGCAGGCACGCCAAAGCTACAATATACTTCTGCCTCCTTTGCGGACAATCTATTGATGTTTTCGGGAAAAGTAATCGGGGTAAAAAAGAAACTCAGAGGCACTCACAATAATAAAATTATGGCGATTGACGAGGAAGAGATTTTCCCAACGGCTCGTAGTTTTAAAGTAAGTTCTTCTGATGTAGTAGAAGAATATATTTATAATTATCCTGCGGCGGGCTTGGTGCATTTTCTCAAAAAAGCAGCCGTAGTTCAAACGGGGAATATCCAGACCTATTTGCTTTACGCATTTTTATTTTTGTTGAGTATGGTTATTCTGACCGTTTTGAATATTATCTAATATAAACTGCATAGGATAAAAATCAAAATTTCATCTTTGAAATACTACCTAAAAGAGGTTGTTTCTGATAAAAGATTGCATCTTCAAATTTGTTCTAAAATAAGCATTAACCATTTACAACTAATTAATTATGATTGGTTTAGCACTTATTCTTATTTCAGCTTTTTTCTTTCCCGGTGTTATTTTGCAAACAAAAGCAAAAGCAAGTGGTAGGTACGGAGCGGGCATTTTGCAGCCTTGGAAAGACATTTGGCGTTTGGCTCGGAAGGGGTCGGTCTATAGCACCACTACGACTATTATTTTTCAGATTGCCCCAAGCATTAATTTAGCGGCGGTGATTTGTGCCATGCTTATGCTCCCTTTTGCCAATCAGCCTGCAATCCTTTCTTTTGATGGAGATGTAGTCATGTTTTGCTATGTTTTGAGTTTGGGTAGATTCTTTATGATTTTGGCGGCGATGGATACGGGCAGCCCTTTCGAAGGAATGGGGGCGAATAGGGAAGCATTATTCTCTGTATTTGCCGAGCCTGCATTTTTTATTCTGATGGGTTCGCTTGCTATGTTCACAGAGCATACCTCGTTTGACTCCATCTATCAGCATTTATATTTTGAGGACTACTTTTCTTCGCTCATTGGCATATTAGCATCTTATCTGCTGGTACAGATGGCAATGGTCGAAAATAGTCGCCTGCCCGTAGATGACCCAACTACGCACTTAGAACTTACCATGATTCATGAAGTAATGACTTTGGACAATAGCGGGATTGATATGGCGATGTTGCAATTTGCCTCTACATTAAAATTTGCCATTTTTGGCTCTTTGATAGCTAATTTCTTTTTGCAACCTCACTCAGTTTTGGTAGCGAGTCCTGTTGCTTTGGCAATGAATAGCATTGTTTTTTTGGTGATTCAGTTTATTTTTTCGGTGATGGTCGGCTTGTTAGAGTCTTTTAGAGCGCGGTTCAAGATGAATAAAAATCCGCAATTTATCCTAACTCTTTCCTCCGTTGCTGTGATTATTTTCTTTACAGTATTGATTATTACACAAAAAATATAAAAACAAATGTTTAGCATTATTACAAGTATCATTAATGACAATGAAGTAACTGTAAATATGATGATTGTGGTCTTTGCCATCACTATTATCTATGCTTCGGTAGCTGAAAGAGTATCTACACACATCACCTTGTTAGTATTGCAAGGTATTGTCCTTTTTGGTATTGCAGTCATAGAGCTGAAGCATATTAATTTTGCCAATTTAGCCTTTATATTGTCTGAAACCTTAATTTTTAAGGCTTTAGTAATCCCGTATTATTTACGCCGCATCGTCATTCGCAACAAAATATCCAAAACAGTAGATACTATTATCCCGATGTACTACACACTCATTATTGTTTCAGTAGCGGTAGTAGTATTTTATATTTTTGCCTATTCGCTAAACGATACGCATTTGCAAATAAAATATTTTACCGTTTCTATTTCGGCTATTTTTGCGGGCATCTTATTGATAATGACACACAGAGGCATTATCGGACACATGATTGGCTATTTGGTCATAGAGAATGGCATATTCCTGCTTTCTTTGGCTATAGGTAGCGAAATGCCAATGATAGTAAATACAGCAATTTTGATGGATATTTTGGTGAGTGTGCTGATTCTTGGCGTATTTGTAAACCGCATAGGCAGTGAGTTCTCTACACTACAAATTACAAAACTTTCGGAGCTAAAAGACTAAAAAAATGGTAACTACATTCTTTGTTTTTTCGGTAATACTTGGCTTGGCTATTTATTTCACCAGAAATAAAACCATGAATTATGCTTTGGTGATACTGCATTTGGCATTGCTTACCACACTAAACATACACGAATACGCACATCAGGACAAACTCGAAGACCGTTTTTTTAGGGCAGATTCACTTGGGTTTATCTTCTTTGTAGTGCTAACTATTATTAGCTCTACTACACTCATTCACAGTTATATATACAATGAAAAACGCAAAGAAAGTATGCGAAAAATAGCCCTGCACAATGTTGGCTTTGTCGGCTTGATTACCTCTATTGTGGGCGTATTGCTTTCTACGCATATCGGCTTGATGTGGGCTTTTATAGAAGCTACTACACTTTCTGTGGCAGTGCTTATTTACCACGACAGAGATAGACTCTCTCTGGAAGCAACGTGGAAGTACATTTTTGTAGCTTCTGTGGGCATTGCCCTTGCTTTCACAGGCATTTTATTTTTAGGTATCGCCTTCCAAGGAGCTGGCAATATAGATTTTACCATTGATGCCATCAAGCAATCGGCAGGGCAATTAGACCCTATTTGGCTTAAGGTGTCTTTTCTTTTTGTGCTTACGGGCTTTAGTGTAAAAATGGGTATTGTACCGCTATTCAATGTGGATATTGATGCCAAAGACGTTTCCCCTTCGCCCATAGGTGCTATGTTTTCAAGTGCTTTGCTCAATGTTGGGTTTGTGGCTATATTCAGATTCTATGAATGTTTTGCCCAAACTTCTATCCTCGAATGGATGAACAAAGTATTAATGATTTCGGGTATTCTTTCCATATTTTTTGCCACAGTTTACTTGCTAAAAGTCCAAAACTATAAACGCGCTTTTGCCTACTCAAGCATGGAACACGCAGGCATAGCCATCATCGCTTTGGCAACAGGCGGAGTTGGCTACTTTGCTGCTATTCTGCACCTTGTATTGCACTCATTCACAAAGGCAAGTATTTTTTACCAAATAGGGCAAATCCACAGAGTTTATCAGAGCAAACACGAAACGCATCTGGGCGGCTATTTCAAAATCAACCCTTACGGAGCTACAGTCATGCTGTTGGCTTTATTTAGTGTGTTGGCAATGCCTCCTTTCGGAATGTTTATCAGTGAGTTCCTTACTTTCAAGGCATTAGCAAACAAAGGTCATTGGTTTATTCTAATGACAATGCTGGTATTATTAAGTTTCATCGTTTTTAGCTTAACACGGAAATTTTTGGTTTTACTTTTTGGAGAAATGCCTACCCACAAGAAATTTTCCAAAAATAATGGAGGTATTCACCCTGCTGAAACCATTACCCAATTTATCCTTTTGGGCTTGGTGCTTTACTGCGGCGTTGTGCAGCCCGATATGCTCAAAACATATATTGAGGGTGCGGTAAAACTATTGGCAGTCAAATGATAGCCATACGTTGTCAATGGTCGAAGACCTTGACAATCGTAAATCAATCAAATCATAGGGTTGTAATTAGAAAGTAATTAGAAATGTCTAATTCGAGGACTTAGATTTTTATTATTGCGTTAAGCTAAGTACGTTTGCAGGGATAAAACTAATTTAATACTATGGTTAAGAACCTAATAATCTTGTTGGCAGTGCTATTATTTGGAAGTGAAATCTATGCACAAGCACTCAAAAATAATGAGATAAAATTTAGCCTAAACGAAGACGCTTCTAACTACATCAAGCTCACTTTTGCGAACCAAACTTGGCTGAGGTGGAATCAGAACAACCCAGGTTCGGTAGTTGGCAATGCTTCCTATAGTAAGGCAGAAAATGAGTCTTGGGACATCAGCTTGCGAAGAACGCGAGTCCAGCTATTAGGGCAGTTTACTGACCGCATTTTCTTCTATGCTCAAATAGGGCAAAATAATTTTAACTATCTATCGGCAAGAAAATCAGGTTTGTTTTTGCACGATGCTTTAGGGGAATATGCCTTTATTCCAAAGAAACTCTCGATAGGGGCTGGGCTTACAGGCTGGAGTGGATTGGCTCGGTTTGCGTCACCGAGTGTGGGGAGTATTATGGGGATAGACGCACCCTTATTTGAACAGTGGAATAATGACGTAAATGACCAGTTTTTGAGGCATTTCGCCATCTATGCAAAAGGCAAATTGGGAAAAATAGACTACCGTTTTGCATTGGCAAAGCCCATGCTTACCCAAAATGCTTCCGCAACCATTCCTGCATTTTCGCAAAATGCTACTTATTCTCAAAATCCTGCAAATGCACAACTACATGGCTATGCTTTTTATCAGTTTTTTGACGAGGAAAGCAACTTAACACCTTATACTACAGGCTCTTATTTGGGTAAGAAAAAAGTTTTTAACATAGGGGCAGGTTTTATGCAGCAAAGCAACGCAATGTGGTATAGGGGCAGTACAGGCGATACGGTAAGTACAGCAATGCAAGTATGGGCAATAGATGCCTATTATGATGCACCGCTATCGAGCAAGGGAAATGCTATTTCCGCTTATTTTGCCTATTTTAACGCCAGTATGGGACCGAACTTTGTGAGAAATTTGGGGGTAAATAATATAGCAAGCGGCGTAGTCGCATCCCAAGCATCTTTTGCGGGAGCAGGAAACGCTTTCCCTATGTTTGGCACAGGCAACACCCTCGCAGGGCAGTTTGGGTACAAATTCAAAGATAATTTGCTCAAAAGTTCGGGGACTTTGCTACCCTACATGATGTTTCAATACGGAAACTATCAACGGTTCAAAGACCCAATGATAGTTTGGAATGTTGGGCTAAATTGGCTGATAAAGGGACATAATTCAAAAATAACGCTGGACTACCAAAGCAGACCTATATTTAACTCAGATTCGCAAGGCAATTTGGTAGAAACAGACCGCAAAGGACTTTTACTTTTACAATGGCAAGTAGGAATTTTTTAGTTTTTTATTTGACTTTTATTAATTTTGATACACAAAAAGCAAATGAACCCTATGGTAAGTGGCTTTGGCAGTGTGTACCAAAAATGGTACGGTTTCCTAAAGACTTCATTGACAAAGATATACATGCCTATAGGGTTTCATTTGTTTATAATAGGTAGGAAGAGGAGGAGAGACTAATCAAACATGGATAGTTTATGATAGGAAATGCTGAAAATACGATAAAGATAAGGAATAACGAAACGATAAGTTTGCACAATATTCCGCTATTGCCCTATCATAAATTTTATGATACTGCCTCTGCTTTGCTCGGTCAGGCGCATTATCACTGTGTGAACTATTATGGATTTCCCTACAAAAATAGCTTGCATCTTATTTGTGCCGTTGCCAACGACCACGACAGAACGATTGAAATATTTTCATGTCAGATAGCAAACGAAAGCGGCATACATCTGGAATCTTTGACCGCAAAGCACTACGCAATGCACTGCTACGAAAGAGAAATAGCAGAAAATTTTGGAGTCGTATTTACCAATCATCCCTGGCTAAAACCGATTCGCTATCCACACGATAGGGCTAACAAAAGCGATACGATTAATACCTATCCTTTTTATAGCATAGCAGGCGACCAAATTCATGAAGTTGGCGTAGGACCCGTTCATGCGGGCGTGATAGAGCCTGGGCATTTTCGCTTTATATGTAACGGAGAGATGGTTTTGCATCTTGAAATACAGTTGGGCTGGCAGCACAGAGGCATTGAGCATTTGTTTTTGAAAAAGAAAAAACTTTTGGAGCGAACTACTTTGGCTGAAAATATTACGGGAGATACCGCCGTGGGGCATAATTTGGCATTTGTGAGCCTCATGGAAAGTTTGGGAAATTTGCCCGCAAGGTATGACAAAAAATTAGGTTATGAGAGGGCATTGGCGTTGGAAATGGAGCGAATAGGCATTCACGTAGGCGACCTAAGTGCTATGTGTACAGATGTTGCCTTCCAATTAGGGAGTGCCGTTTTCGGTGCTTTGAGAACGCCGATTATCAACTATACACAACTTTGGTGTGGCAACCGCTTTGGCAAAGGCTTTTTGCGAACGGGAGGGACAAATTACCCGATTAATGAAAAATTAATCAGTAAACTACAGTTTTTATTTGACGATTTCACTACGAAGTTTAATGAAATTTCGGTCTATACTTTTAATCTCCCTTCGGTGCTTTCCCGTTTTGAGGGCTGCGGCACAGTTACGCTTAAGCAAGTAAAATTAATAGGGGCGGTAGGCATGGTAGCAAGAATGGCAGGCATGGTCAGGGACATAAGGCATACCCACCCTTTTGCCTCCTATACCGACATACCTTACAAACCCGCAGTACTAACCACTGGTGATGTATATGCAAGAGGTGTGCTGAGAAAAATGGAAATAGAGAAATCTACCCTTTACATTCAAACACTAAAGCAAAATGTAATGAGTTTGCCCGAATCGCCAAAACCTGTCTATAAGGTCAATTTAGCACCCGAAAGTTTTGCTATTTCATTGGTAGAAGGCTGGCGAGGAGAAATTTGCCATTGTGCCATTACTGATGAAGACGGAGAGTTGGCACACTACAAGGTCAAAGAGCCATCTCTGCACAATTGGTTGGGCTTGGCTTTGGCACTTCGGAATACGGAAATATCTGATTTTCCGATAAATAACAAAAGTTTTGATTTGTCTTACTGTGGCTACGATTTGTAATTTTAAAAAAAACACCCATGTTCGAAACCTTTAAAATATGGCAGCACCAAGGCAAGCAGTTTATTCCTGATGTTACCAAAGCGACTTTAACCGAAATATTCAGAGGCAGACCTGAAATTTCGACCGAAAGTGTGAACGAGGCAGAAGTAGCCGAACTTTGTCCAACAAGTGCTATTTTGACCAATCCTATGCGAATAGATTTGGGCAGATGTACTTTTTGCGGGGAATGTGAGTTAGCCTATCCCAAAAAAATTAAGTTTACTAACGACCATAAGATAGCAGCTAATACAAGGGAAGCACTCATAGTAAAAGAGGGAGATACAAGCCCAATAAAAATAGATGCAAATGCAGTTCGGAAAGAAATTAAGTCATTTTTTGGTAATTCTTTAAAATTAAGGCAGGTATCGGCGGGCGGTGATAGTGCGAACGAATGGGAATTGGGGGCGTGCAGCAACGTAAATTTCGATATGAGTAGGTTTGGGATAGACTTTGTTGCCTCACCTCGCCAAGCAGACGGCATCGTCATTACGGGGGCTATTTCTACAAATATGGCAGAAGCCCTACAGATTACTTATGATGCCATGCCCTTCCCGAAATTGATAATTTTGGTGGGTACTGAAGCCATTAGCGGGGGAATATTCGAGGGAAGCCCTGCTATTGACCGTTCTTTTTTAGACAAATACAAAGTCGATTTGTACGTACCGGGCAACCCTATTCATCCTTTGACTTTCATCAATGGCATTCTCACAATGATAGCGAAATAAGATTTAGACATAATCCAATGCAACAATTAAAAACTAACGAATAAATTAACAGTAATATAAAATTTAGAAAAAATCATGAATACTCAATCATTACCCAAAGAAGGCATTGCAGGTCTGAGGGAAAATTGGCAGAAAGATGTTTTATCGGGCTTCTTTATATTTCTTATCGCCCTACCTCTTTCGCTTGGTATCGCAATGGCTTCGGGAATGCCCCCTATGGCAGGAATTATAGCAGCAGTAGTGGGCGGAACAATAGTGTCGATGCTGGCTGGCTCTTATGTAACCATTAACGGACCTGCCGCAGGTTTGATAGTTGTGATGCTTGGTGCGGTAGAAACACTCGGCGCAGGCGATGCAATGGCGGGCTATAAATTTACTTTAGCAGCTACGGTTGTCTCTGGTGGTTTTATTGTCCTTTTTGGCATATTGAAAGCAGGCGTATTAGGAGATTTTTTCCCTACCTCTGCCGTACATGGCTTGTTGGCTTCTATTGGTATTATTATCATTAGCAAGCAGTTGCACGTAATGGTAGGTGTATCTCCTGTGGCAAAAGCACCTATTCCACTCCTGATGGAAGTACCACACAGCCTACTGACGATGAACCCTCAAATTGCTATCATTGGCTTTACGAGTCTGGGGATTCTCATCTTGTTCAACTCTTCTTATATCAAGCGATTCAAAGTGATGAAGATGATTCCCGCCCCTATGGTTGTGGTATTAGTAGGCATTATCTTAGGGCATATCTTTGATTTAGAGCATGAGCATACCTATTTGCTCTTAGACACACACGAGTACACTATCGGTCCCAAATTCTTAGTTACGCTCCCAGCCAATGTGCTTGATGGTATCGTATTTCCTGATTTTGCAAAAATAGGCAACTATCATTTTTGGATGTCGGTACTTACCATTACTTTGGTGCAAAGTTTGGAAACCATCATGAGTGCAAAAGCAGTAGAACAGCTTGACCCGTACAAGCGTCATGCAAACCTAAACAAAGATTTGCGCGCCATTGGTATTGGTAATATTATTTCGGGCGGTTTGGGCGGTCTGCCAATGATTGCAGAAATAGTACGTAGTTCGGCTAACATTGCCAACGGAGCAAGAACAGTATGGGCTAACTTCTCACATGGTGCTTTTATGTTATTGTTTGTTGTATTTGCCCCTCAGCTTATCCATCAGATACCTTTGGCAGCCCTCGGTGCAATGTTAGTATTTACAGGTTTCCGCTTGGCTTCACCAAAAGAGTTCAAAATCGTTTACAAAATAGGCTCTTCCCAACTCATGATATTTGTATTTACCATCATCATGACGTTGGCAACAGACTTATTAATTGGCATTTTTTCAGGGATTGCCCTCAAGTTAGCCATTCACCTCTACTACGGTGCGCCCCTAAGTTCTCTTTTCAGACCTACAGTTTCCGTAAGACATGATGACGCAGATACCTACCACATCTACGTAGCCAAATCAGCTATCTTTACTAACTATATAGCTTTCAAGCAATTCATTCAGCGTATCCCAAAAGGGAAACATATTATTTTGGACTTTTCTGGTGCAGAAATAGTTGACCATACCGTATTAGAGCATTTGCACCACCTAAGCGAAGAATACGAAGAAGTAGGTGGCAAATTCGACTTGGTAGGGCTGGATAACCTCACCCCTCTTTCGGGGCATCCACTTGCTATGCGGGTAGCGAGTGCAAACGTGAAAACGGCAATATTGAACGAAAGACAACAAAGAATAGCAGAAATAGCACAAAAACAGGGATTTACTTTTAGTCCGCAGAAAGTACTGTTCGATTCCAAACTCAAAAGTTTGCCTTTCTTCATGACCAAGCAGTTTAAGTACGAAGAAAATATGTTGCACAAAAACTTGGACGAATCGCATATTCAAATCTCTGATATTCATGCACGAGAAGGCGACCAAATAGGGGTAAGATTTTATAATTTTACCGCCCTACTCATTACAGATATGCCCGCAAAAATTCCGCAATTCTCCATCGAAAGAGAAAGTTTTACAGACAAAATGCTCGCAAAAGCTGGTTTCAAAGACATTGATTTTGACGAACACAAGCAGTTTTCAGATATGTTCTTGCTGCATGGCACAAACGAGGCACAGATTAGAGCATTTTTTGATGTAAATCTGATGGATATGATGGTTGGCTATCCAAACTATCACGTAGAATCTGACGGCAGTTCTATCCTCATTCACAAAGGCATGAAGTTCTTGGACATCAAAGACTTAGAAGAACTAATGCAACTCGGAGAAATGTGGCGAAACTATATTATTCAGCAAAGAGTAACATCTCTCTAATAAAAAAGGCTGTCCTAAAAGGGCAGTCTTTTTTTATTCTCCAAAAATTTCTTTTAGATTGCATCTTAAAATATTTCAAAAACATGATTCACGTAAGCACAGAAACAGGCACATTGCATAGGGTAATTATCCACAGCCCCGATAGCGGTTTGGGCAAAGTAGTTCCTTCCAAAGCACAAGATTGGCTTTTTGAAGACATCATTGACCTCAAAAATATACGCAAGCAAGAGTATGATTTTTTTGTCAAAATCCTACTTTACTTCTTGGACACCGAAAAAGTAAAAGGGAAATTAGAAGAAATAGACAAGCCCGAAAATAAAAGAGCTTTCTATAAACCAGATGATGCCAATTACCACAAATCGGATAAAGTGCTGGATATGCAGTACTTACTTTCCGAAATTCTGAAAGACAAGGTATTGCAAAATGAAATTGTTGCATCTATTTGTGCCTTAGAGCGTTGCTCATTTGCCCAGCAGCGAACCCTCAATGCCTTAGACAACATAGAACTTGCCAAAACACTTATCTCTGGCTCGCTCCCCAACGATAAAATGCTTTTTGCACCCGTACCCAACTTTATTTTCACGCGCGACATCGGCATCACCATCAACGACCACATCTTGCTCAACAAGCCCGCAAAAGAAGCCCGCCGCAGGGAGTCTTTCATCACAAAATACGTTTTTAACTACCACCCTATTTTCAAAGATTATAAAGACAAAATCATTGAGATAGCAGATGACGAACTGTTTTTCCTCTTGGAAGGAGCAGAAAAAGAGCATAAGCAAGTAACCCTCGAAGGCGGCGATATTATGATGGTTGCCCCTAACAATTTGCTGATTGGCGTAAGCGAACGCACTACCCCCAACGCAGTCAATAAAATCATAGATATACTTTTTGAGAAAGGTGTAGTAGAAAAAGTATCCGTCATCAAGATTCCGCCAAAGCGCGATTTTATGCATATAGATACTGTATTTACGCAGGTAAAACGCAATATGTGGGTGCTTTTTGGCAAATTTTCTAAGCGGCAGTTAGAAGAAAAAGACCGATTGGAAAAAATGTATAAAAAGAAAAAAAATGAGGATAACAAAATGCGCATTGAGCAGTTCATCAGAGGCAAACGCAAATCTATCACCTTTGATTATTTGGAAGACTTGCTCGACGACATCAGCCAAAACGACCTGCACGCAAAGCAACCAACACAGTTTATTTATTCGGGAGATGACGTATTCCCTTTCAGTCAGCGCGAGCAGTGGACAGACTCATGCAACTTATTGGCTATCAAAGAAGGGGTAGTAGTGGGCTACGACCGCAACTATCATACGGCAGAAGCCTTTGAAAAACAAGGGTTTCGCATCATCAAGGCGGCAGATTTGCTACAGAAATTTGAAAGCGGAGAGCTTGACCCCAAAACTATCACCAATACGCTCATTATGCTCCCTTCGGCAGAACTTTCACGCGCCAGAGGTGGCTCGCACTGTATGAGTATGCCTATTTTGAGGGGAGATTTTAAGTAGGGATTTTTATTTCTCTCTCGACCATACTTCGCTGATTTTATCGCCTTTGGAACTTAGCCCCGAATGTAGCCAGTCGTTGGCTTTGACCTCAAAATCAAAGCTAAGGCTTGCCCCTACGCGCGTGTTGTCGCGAGAAAAAAATTCTATGTTTTCGGTATATTTCCCGTTAGCAGCCGTATAAGTGCCGCCGCCCGTCCCCGAAAATTGCTTAGTTTCAGGATTAATAGCAGCCCATTGGAAACGAGAACCAGAAAGTATTTTCAACGTTTTTCTCGCCCCTCTTTGCATAGCATTCATTTTTCCGCTTGCATCAGCCCTCGCCGTAATTCGCCAATTTCCTGTCAGTGAGTTGTTTTCTTCTGCTATTTTCTCCCAAATTTCTTCCTTTTTAAGCCTAAAAATGAGTTTCCCTTCCCCTCGCCCACTTATTTTACTTTCCCAAGCAGAGCCTACTTTGGTAGAATCTGCTGAAAAGTATTCTATTTTTTCTTGGTATTTTTTCCCTTTGAGCGTGTAAGTACCGCCGCCTGCATGGACAAATTTTTTCTGTACTTTGTCGTAGCGGGCAAACATAAAGTAACCATCTTGATAGATTTTAACAGTTTCCTCCGTTTCGCTGTGTCTGAGTCGCCATGCTCCGTCCAAAGATATTTGCTTTGCAGGACTTATCCAAAGAGAAAGTATAGCTATGATGATGTATTGTATAAACATTTTTCTTTCCTATTATGGGTGATGAACTTTTTTGTATCGCTAAACTATAACATCTACTTTTTTAAAATTGATAATTGCTAAGTTTTTCACTAAAATTACAAAAATTTAGCAAATCTATGAAGACCATTGTTCTATTAGTTATCTCCAATATTTTTATGACCTTTGCTTGGTACGGTCATCTCAAATTTAAGGAAACCGCCTTATGGAAAGTAATTTTGGTAAGCTGGGGCATTGCCTTTTTCGAGTATTGCTTCCAAGTTCCCGCCAATCGCATAGGGCATGGAAAATTTAATGCTACTGAGCTAAAAACTATCCAAGAAGTCATTACGCTGCTTGTTTTTTTATTTTTTTCAGTTTTTTACCTCAAAGAAGAACTGAAATGGAACTACGTTGTCGGTTTTATTTTTATTATTTTAGCTGTTTTTTTTGTATTCAAAAAATGGTAGCTAAAGTTAGCCCAATAGGTGTTTTTCTATACTAACTAAGTCTGCATCCATCTGATTAATAATGCTGTGCAAGGTATAATCAAAGTTGTTTTTTGTGCTTTCTATCTTCACTACTACCTCCCCTATTTGCCCTTCTATTTGCAGTATTTCCTGCTCATGCGCCTCTATTTCTTGGCTAAGTCTTTGAATTTCCTCTGTTTTTTTCTTAACGAGTGCTTTGAGGTCATCACTGTGTTTTTGCTTTGCTCCGATGCTTGTATCTATCTGACTGCTAAGGGCTTGGTTGAACTTATCTTGCTCTTGCAAAAGTACGTTTTTATAAAATTTGGCACTTTCTATCAGTTTTTGGGCAGTAACACCCATAGGAGCTACTGTAGCAAAGGCAGATTTGAACCGCATTGCCTCATCAGAAATAATGCCCGCCAAACTCTGTATGGCATTTTTGAACTCCATATAATCATAACCTTCTAAGTTGCTATTATTGAGTGCTTGCTGCAAAGAGTCAAAGATACGCTGGTCTATGTCTGCATTTGAGGGAATAACGGGTGGGGTATGCTGCTGGTTAATGGGCGGAGGTACGTTTTTATTTGCCTGATTTTCAGTTTGTTTTGTCGTTTCTTCCTGTACGAAGAACAAAGACATGAAATTTTTGAGTGCCATATTCTTCAATAAATTTTAAACTGTTATTTATTTTATTCTCACTTCTTTATTTTGCGCAATATTTACTTTCTTTTACAAAAACTTAGCTTTGAGTTCGGGGGTAGGCATACGGCAGGCTTCTCGCTGCCCGAAAAGTCGGTATCTGTTTTTTGCCACAAGTTTGTAAATACTATCTCTGACAAATGAAGGCACAAACCTGAATAAATAAAGAGAAGACCACCCACCACCAAGCTGATGAAGCACCTCTAAGGCAGCTTGGGAGCGAGTGAACGGTTTGCCATTCTTTAGAAAAACAAAAGTATCAAAATCATTGGTTTTCATGCCATAATCTTTCAACACTTCTTGCCCAAAATCAGACTGCAAAGACGCAAAATATAGCACGTTATTTTTGTCGTGGTCTATCAGAAAATTGACAGCTCCGTTGCAAAGGTTGCAAACGCCATCAAAAAGCACGATATTTTTATTTGCGTATTTTTCCATTGTATCATTAACGAACTTGTTTTGTTTTGTTTTCCAAGTCCTCTGCCACTAATGCCAAACTTTCCCAATTTTCATTGAGTTTATTCAATTTTTGCGTTGTTTGCTTAAATTTATCATTCGTAGCTGCCGCTTTTTTCGCATCTTTGAAAACTTCGGGAAGTGAAAGTTGTATTTCTATTTCTTTCTTTTCCTTTTCCAAAAGCGTGATTTGGCTTTCTATTTCTTCCAATTGCTTTTGTACTTTTTTAAGTTCTTTCTTTGCTTCTTCTATGTCGTTTTGCCCATTATTTTTGCTATTGTTTTGCGGAGGTTGCGGAGCTGCTTTTACCTCTATTTTCTTTTCTTGGGGAACATTAACGGCATTTTTCTGCCTTTGACTATCCCAATATTTAAACTCCTCGTAAGTACCCAAATATTCCTTAATTTCCTGATTTTCAAGCCACCATATTTTATTGGCAACTTGGGAAACAAAATGTCTATCGTGGGAGATGACGATAAAAGAGCCTTCGTACTGCTGCAATGCTTGTACTAAAATATTGACGGACTGCATATCCAAGTGATTGGTAGGCTCGTCTAAGAGTAAGAAATTAGAGGAGGCAATGAGCGTAAGTGCCAAGGCAACACGAGATTTTTCACCCCCTGAAAGGACTTTTATTTTTTTGAATACATCTTCGCCAGTAAAAAGGAAACAACCGAGAATAGTTCTTAACTCCGTTTCGCTGCGGTTTGAGCCAGCCTCTTTGAGTTCGTCTATGATTGTATTTTCTAAATTTAGCACTTCTAATTGGTGCTGTGCGTACATTCCTATTTTTACGTTGTAGCCAAGTTTGTTTTCCCCTTCGTGTGGTTCTTTGCCGCTAATTACCCTCAATAGCGTGGATTTCCCTCTACCATTTGCCCCAATGAGAGCTATCTTATCGCCTTTTTCTATGACGGCATCTGTGTTTCTGAGCAAGTGCAAATCTCCGTAAGATTTGGATACGTCTTTCATTTCTACGAGTCTTCGCCCTGGCTGCTGGTCAAAAGTAAAGCGAAAATTCACTGTTGCATTTTCATCTTCGACCGCATCTACGAGTTCCATTTTCTCCAATGCCTTCACCCTCGATTGGGCTTGAGTTGCTTTGGATGCTTTTGCCTTAAATCGTTCTATGAATCGTTCCATTTGGCGAATCTGCTGCTGCTGATTTTCGTAAGCCCCTTGCTGTATTTCTCTGCGTAATGCCCTCTCTTCCAAGTAAAAAGAGTAATTGCCCGCATAGACATTGAGCCTGCCCATCGATACCTCTACAATCGTCTTAGAAACATTATCCAAAAATTCTCTATCATGCGATACTACTATATAAGCCCCCTCGTAGGTCTGCAAATATTGTTCTATCCACTGGATAGAAGGCAAATCCAAGTGGTTAGTAGGTTCGTCGAGCATGAGCAGAGAAGGCTTCATTAGGAGCAACTTAGCCAACATTACACGCATGCGCCACCCACCCGAAAACTCTCTGAGAGGTCTTTGCAAATCTGTAGTGCTAAAACCTAAGCCCTCTAAAATAGCCTCTGCCTCCGACTGAATTGTATAGCCTCCAAGATGCTCAAACTCCTCCTGCACTTTGCCCAATTTTTCTACCAATTTGTCATCATAGTTGGTTTCCATTTCGTGCAATATTACCTCTATCTGATGCTGCAATTCATTCTGCCGAGCAAAAGCCTCCATCGCCACAGAAAGAATGCTATTGCCTGTGTCATAAGAAAGTAGGTCTTGGTTGAGAAAACCAAGCGTACAATCATTTGATTTGGATATATTCCCCGCATCGGGCTGATACTCCCCTGTTATCAGGCGTAAAAGTGTAGATTTGCCAGTGCCATTTGCACCGATAAGCCCCATTTTGTCTTTGGGTTTAATGTGTAGCGAAGCATTTTCATACATAATGCGGCTACCGAAATAAAACGAAATGTCATTAATCGCAATCATGCCGCAAAGGTAAGAGAAAAAGAATAAATTTAAAAATATGATGCCTAAAAGTATGCTATCTTTATTGACCGATATACATTTTTCTGCTGCTCCAGTCGAATGTCAATACATAATTTTTCAAAAACTCACTTCCTAAATAGCATTGCTGCCCCAAACTAAATGTAGTAGGTATTTTCTGAACTTCTAAAGTTCCTATAGCAAGCCTTTCGGCTGTAGCCGAATCTTGAGGGAAAGCCATCGCATAGCGCAGGTTCGAAAACTGCTGGTCAAGCAAAACAGTAGTTTTTTTTGAAGTGCTTACCCAAGCCATTGGTCTTCGCGGAAAATTATTGATGGTGAGGTAGATACATGGTATCCTATAGATATTTCTGATGAAAGAAACCTGATGCATTTTGGGCTGCTTTGGTAAAAAATCTTGATGGCTGGCAAAATATATCTTTCGCTTGGGGTAATCTATCTGCCAAAGACAGTGTTGCATCAGGTTTGCCCCTATGATACCATCTATATTGGGCGGAAGTGTCTGCAACTCCCCTACCCCAACAGAGCCAAAATTAATATCCCGTATCTGCAAATGAGTCAGAAAAAAGGAAACAGCCTTACTTTGCCCGTTATTGTTCTGCACCTCCAATTTTTCCACTAATGCCGCCTCTAAAAGTAGCTCTTTGGAAAAATAAGTAGGACTTCCCGTTTCAAAGATGAATCTGTAATTCTTTGCAAAATTTGCTTTTTCGTTCTTAATTTCTACTACTATTGCTCCATTTTCCATCACAAACTCAATACTATCTATAAACTGTTGTTTATCCACCGCCCCTTTTTTCATCAGAGAATGTAGTCTATAAGACGGGCTTTGGTTACGAAGTGAAAACAAAAATATCCCTACAGCAAACGCAAGCAAAAGTGGCAGATATATATATTTATCTTTCATGTTTATTAATTTAGCCAAATAATTCATACTTTTGCAAAAATCTAAATTATTTTCAAAATTGAATAGTTCTTTTGCCGTTTTACTTACCAAATTTAGCCTTTTGGTAGTGCTTATCGCACTTGTTTTGCAGTTTACCACACCGCTTATTTATCCGCATACATGGGGTATGATTGTCTATTTCTTTGGTATTACGCTTATTTCTCATAAGATTATGGAGAAAGGGACGGCAAGCAAAGACGCTATTGATTCCTACAATGCAACTATGGGAACTACGGCTATCCGACTTTTTCTGAGCCTGATAGTAGTCATTACTTATATATATTTATTCAAAGAAAACAAGTTCAATTTTGCTTTCACTTTTTTTATTTTATATTTTTTGTTTACAGCGTTTGAAATTAAAACTTTGTTGTCTAAATTGCGAAAAAATTAGAAAGGCGTTAGCTGTTTCTAATATCTATATAGCTGATTATTAATTTATTAAGGTCAAAATTTGTTTTGGCGTATTAGAAAAAATGAAAACATATACACTACGATTTTTATTTTCTTGCTTGTTTGCATTGTCTTTTTCACTGCTTTCTCTCTCGGTGCGTGCCGAAGATGGAAATGAAAGTAGCGGTGAGGAAGGAAAATTCAACCCGAAAGAGATGATAATGCACCACGTCATGGATAGCTATGACTGGCACCTGCTCGACCTCAAAGATGCAAACGGAGAGGAACACCCCGTAAGTATTCCTTTGCCTGTTATCCTTTTTACTGATGGTAGCTTAGACGTATTTATGTCGAGTGCTTTTCATCATGGCAAAGAGCAGGTCATCAAAGGGAACAATGTCTATCGTATGGAGCATGGACACATTCATGAAGCCAACGGAAAGAAAATCATAGACTTATCGCTTACCAAAAATGTAGTTTCGATGCTCATAGGTGCATTGATTTTAGTTTTGGTATTCACCTCTGTAGCAAAGGCTTACGTTAAGCAATCAGGACAAGCCCCGAAAGGTGCGCAAAACTTCTTCGAAATGCTCATTGTTTTCATTCGCGACGAAGTGGTTATTCCGAATATTGGCGAAAAGAAGTACAAGACTTATCTGCCTTATCTATTGACCTTATTTTTCTTTATCTGGATAAACAATATGTTGGGCTTAATCCCGACAGGAGCAAATATGTCTGGAAATATTGCATTTACATTGACTTTGGCGTTTTTGACCTTGTTAATTACGAACTTTTCGGGCAATAAGGCATATTGGGGGCATATTTTCTTACCTCCAGGTTTACCGCTTTGGATGCTACCAATTATGGTGCCAGTGGAAATTATAGGTATTTTCACTAAGCCATTCGCTTTGATGATTCGTCTTTTTGCCAACATCACAGGTGGACATATCATAATTTTGAGTTTGACAAGTTTTGCCTTCATATTCAAGAGCATGACTGTAGGCTTTGCAGCTTCTGCAGGTGTGATTATGATGATGTTTTTAGAGCTATTTGTTGCAGCTTTGCAGGCTTATATTTTCACTTTGCTTTCGTCTTTGTTCATAGGAATGGCAATTGTAGAACATGAGCATGGACACGCAGAGCATCATTAGGAATTATGAATGTTGAATAATGAATTATAAATGATTGATTTATAGTTCATAATAAAAGTTCTTCATTCCCAATTTATAATTTATAATTCATAATTTATCATTAAAATTTAAAACTATGTTAGCTAATTTGTTATTGGAAATCGGTGGTAGCATGAGTACGCTTGGTGCAGGTATCGGTGCGGGCTTGGCTGTAATAGGTGCAGGTGTAGGTATCAGTGGTGTAGGTGGTCGTGCTATGGAAGCGATGGCTCGTCAGCCAGAAATTTTCGGCAAATTGCAAACTGCGATGATTATTGCGGCTGGTCTTGTAGAAGGTGCAGCTTTGTTTGCTATAGTTGTTTGTTTGCTTATCGCTGGTTAATGAAATTGATAAGGCTTTCAGGCGGATTGCGTCTTGAAAGCCTTATTTTACAAAGATTTAAAATTGGGCGGTCAGACCGTTTGCATTTATAATTTATAATTCATCATTCATCATTTATAATTCGTAAAAATATGGATTTAGTAACACCGAGTATAGGTCTGATATTTTGGACATCACTTACTTTTATTACTGTTTTTTTTATCCTCCGCAAGTTTGCTTGGCAGCCAATCTTGGGTGCTTTAGATGAGAGAGAAAAAACAATCGCGGACTCCTTAGCTACAGCCGAGAAAGCAAAGCAAGAAATGGCGGTGCTAAATGTAGAGAATGCAAGGCTTTTGCAAGAGGCACGCACAGAGAGGGAAAAGATGCTAAAAGATGCCAAAACAGTTGCTGATAGGTTGGTAAACGAGGCAAAAGACAAGGCTATAGAAGAAAGCAACCGAATCATTGCTTCTGCGCAAGAGGCTATTAAAAATGAGAAGCAAGCTGCTCTAACCGAAGTAAGAAATCAGGTAGCCAGTCTTTCGCTAACTATTGCAGAGAAATTGCTGAAAAACGAATTGGGTAACAAAAATGCTCAATTGGATTTGGCACAAAACTTTTTGAAAGAAATTAAGAGTAACTAATTGGTAGCATGGGCTTTTCGCTTGTGCCTTAGAATAAGATAAGCAAAGACAAATAGTCTATGCTACATTAAATATTGAACCGATATGTCAGAAATTAGAGTAGCATCAAGGTATGCAAAGTCATTAATTGAGCTTGCCGACGAAAAAGGTGTTTTGGACGAAGTACACGAAAATATACTACTACTCCAAGATACTTGTGACGGTAGTGTAGATTTGAGATTGATGTTGAAAAATCCGATCATTAGCCGAGAGGCTAAATTGAATGTTTTAAGGCGTATTTTTGAGGGCAAGATAAACAAACTTACGCTCTCTTTCTTCGAAATTCTGACCAAAAAACAAAGAGAGGATTTGTTATACGTTATTGCAAAGGAGTTTCATGCTCAATATAATGAAAAGATGCAAATAGAAAGTGCTTTGGTAACTACTCCTTTCGAACTTACTGCCGAACTTCGTGCTGCCTTGCAAGCGGAAGCAGAGAAGATAGCAGGAAAGAAAGTGGATTTAAAGGAGAAGGTAAACCCAGAACTTATCGGAGGCTTTATCTTACAAGTAAGAGATCGACAAATAGATACTTCTATCAATAGTCGTTTGAAAGAATTGAGAGTGAAATTTTCTGAAAATCCTTATATCAGAGAGTTTTAGTATATCTTTGGGCTTTTCTTTATTATTTATATTTCATAAATTGTCTTTGTGAGTTATTTTATTGAAAAAAGTTAATAGCTCATAATTCGTAAACATAATTCATAATTAATTAAAAATATGGTGCAAATTAGACCTGATGAAGTTTCTGCTATATTGAGAGAGCAGCTATCTAACTTCAAAACAGAAGCCGAATTAGAAGAGGTTGGTACAGTACTGCAAGTTGGTGATGGTGTAGCTCGTGTTTACGGACTTACCAAAGTACAAGCAGGCGAGTTGATAGAGTTTGCCAATGGCTTGAAAGGCTTGGTGTTGAACTTGGAAGAGGACAATGTGGGTGTGGTAATTTTTGGAGATTCGAGTGGTATCAAAGAAGGAGATACTGTAAAGAGAACTCGTAGCATTGCCTCTGTAAAAGTAGGGGAAGGAATGCTTGGACGCGTAGTAGATACGCTTGGCACACCAATAGATGGCAAGGGACCTTTGAAGGGCGAGCTATTCGAAATGCCTTTGGAGAGAAAAGCTCCCGGTGTTATCTACCGTCAGCCCGTAAATGAGCCTCTACAAACAGGTATTAAGGCGATTGATGCCATGATTCCCATTGGGAGAGGACAAAGAGAATTAGTGATTGGCGACCGTCAAACAGGGAAAACTGCGGTTGTAATCGATACTATTATTAATCAGAAAGAATTTTATGAAGCGGGCAAGCCTGTCTATTGTATTTATGTAGCGATTGGTCAGAAAGCATCTACGATTGCAGGTATATACAACGCCTTAGAGAGAGCAGGTGCGATGGCTTACACAGTAATTGTAGCAGCACCTGCGGCAGACCCTGCTCCTATGCAGTTCTATGCCCCTTTTACGGGAGCAGCAATTGGAGAGTTTTTCAGAGATACAGGCAGACCTGCTTTGGCTATCTATGATGACCTTTCTAAGCAAGCTGTTGCCTACAGAGAAGTTTCTCTTTTGCTCAGAAGACCTCCAGGACGTGAGGCATATCCTGGCGACGTTTTTTATCTGCACTCTCGCTTGCTGGAGCGTGCCGCAAAAATCAATAACTTTGATGATGTTGCGCAGCAAATGAACGACTTACCTCCTTCTCTGATAGGAAGGGTAAAAGGCGGAGGTTCGCTCACTGCCCTACCTATTATTGAAACTCAGGCGGGGGACGTTTCGGCTTATATCCCAACGAACGTAATCTCTATTACTGACGGGCAGATATTCTTGGAATCAAACCTCTTTAATGCTGGTATTCGCCCAGCTATTAACGTAGGTATCTCTGTATCGAGAGTAGGCGGCTCGGCTCAAATCAAATCAATGAAAAAAGTAGCAGGTACGCTCAAACTTGACCAAGCCCAATTCCGTGAGTTAGAGGCTTTTGCTAAGTTTGGCTCTGACCTTGATGCCGCTACAAAACTCACGATTGACAGAGGTAGAAAAAACCAAGAAATCCTAAAGCAAGCGCAATATTCTCCAGTAACTGTAGAAAAACAAGTGGCTATTATCTATGCTTCTACAAGTGGTTTACTCGATACAGTTGCTGTAAATAGAGTAAGAGATTTCGAATTGGAATTCTCTACAAGATTAGACGATGCATCTTACAAAGAAGTCCTTACTAAATTAAAAGATGGTGTATTGGACAAGGCTGTTACTGACGCATTGAAGTCTTTAGCATTAGAAATAGCAAAGAATTATACAAAATAAAATCTTGTATAGTTTATCAGAAAACAGCTATCTTTGTATATAAGATAGCTGTTTTTGTTTTTATAAAATGATGATTTCTCACAAAAAGACCTAAAATGAAAATATGTACTAAATATAATACTCTAAACATAACACTTTTTTTTACCATATTGCTAACTTCTTGTGGGCAAGAGCATAAACAGTTAATAACCAATCAAATAAGACGTATGACAGCAGTACCTCCAATAGCAAAAATAGTCCCAAAAGAATTAGAAACGCATGGACATAAGCGAATAGACAATTATTATTGGCTAAACGACAAGGAAAATATCGAAGTCATAGATTACCTAAAAGCAGAAAATGCTTATTTAGATACCATACTTGGGCATACCAAAGAGATACAAGAAAAACTTTTTGCTGAAATGAAGGGCAGAATAAAAGAGCAAGATGAGTCTGTTCCCTATAAATTGGACGACTATTTCTATTATACTCGCTACGAGGTAGGCAAAGAATACGCCATCTATTGCCGCAAAAAGGGAACGCTTGATGCCAAAGAAGAAATAATGATTGATGGCAACGAACTTGCCAAAGGACATAGTTATTTTTCTCTTGGGGGAATACAAGTATCTTTTAATCAGGATATTATAGCCTATTCTACTGATACAGTAAGCCGTAGAATTTATACATTATATTTCAAAAACTTAGCCACAGGCGAATTATTACAAGATGTCATCCCGAATATTACGGGCAATGTAGCATGGGCAAATGATAACAAAACTATTTTTTACTCTCGTCAAGATTTGCAAACGCTACGTTCCGATAAAATTTATAAACATATTCTTGGGACAGATTCCGAAAAAGATGAACTTATTTTTGAGGAAAAAGACGAAACCTTCAGTACGGGCATCTATCGCACAAAGTCAAAGAAATACATGGTAATAGCCTCAAGCAGCACCCTTACTACGGAGGCAAGTATCTTGAACGCAGATAAACCTAACGGAAATTTTGAATTATTCCTCCCCAGAGAAAGAGAGCATGAATACGGCATAGACCACGTTGGCGACAAGTTTTATATACGCACTAATTGGCAGGCAAAGAACTTCCGACTGATGGAAACTACTGAAAATCAAACTACTGACAAGGCAAAATGGAGAGAAGTAATAGCCCACAGAGCAAATGTGCTTTTGGAAGGTTTTGAGATTTTTAAAAATTTCTTGGTTTTAGAGGAGCGAAAAGAAGGACTGATGAACTTGCGCATTATCAAATCTGACCAAACGGAACATTACGTAGATTTTGGTGAGCCAACCTATGCAGCAGGCACAGGGACGAACTTGGACTTTAATACTAATATTTTGCGCTACGGTTACACATCTCTTACTACGCCAAGTTCGACTTTTGACTACAATATGGACACAAAGGAAAAAACTTTGCTCAAACAGCAAGAAGTGGTAGGAAATACTTTCAAACCAGCAAACTACCAGTCTGAAAGAGTATATGCTACGGCGGCAGATGGCACAAAAATTCCTATCTCTTTGGTATATAAGAAAGGCACACCCAAAGACGGAACAGCACACCTCTATCAATATGCGTATGGCTCTTATGGCTATTCCATAGATGCGGGCTTTAGTTCTACTCGCCTAAGCCTGCTCGACAGAGGCTTTGTATTTGCAATATGCCACATCAGAGGAGGCGAAGAAATGGGAAGGCATTGGTACGAAGATGGCAAACTCTTGAAAAAGAAAAATACTTTTACAGATTTTATCGCCTGCTCCGAACACCTCGTCAAGGAAAAATATACTTCTACCGACAAGCTAATTGCTAACGGTGGTAGTGCAGGCGGCTTGCTCATGGGAGCTATTACCAATATGCGTCCTGACCTCTATAAAGCAGTGGTAGCAGATGTGCCATTTGTAGATGTAATTACCACCATGCTCGACGAGTCTATTCCGCTTACCACAGGAGAGTTTGATGAGTGGGGAAATCCAAAGGAAAAAGAATACTATAACTATATGCTTTCATATTCTCCTTATGACAATGTAGAGAAAAAAGCATATCCTAATATGCTCGTTACCACAGGTTTGCACGATTCACAAGTGCAATATTGGGAGCCTGCCAAATGGGTAGCCAAGCTACGAGCCATGAAAACGGATAACAACGTACTACTCCTCAAAACAAATATGGAAGCTGGGCATGGCGGTGCGTCAGGAAGGTTCGAATCTTTGAAAGAAATAGCTTTGGAGTACGCTTTCTTATTTGATATTTTGGGAATAAGTGCCTACTAAATGCTTTTTTGATGATTATTTGAGTTTTACGAAGAAAAATCATACATTTGCATATTCAATACATATTTACCCCTTTAAAGTCTAAATCAGTCCAAAATGGCTTATTTAGACTTTTGTATTTCCGTTTATACTTTCCCATACCCTCTTGACGTTATTTATTTAGCAAATAATAAAAATCATGAAATATTTACACTACTTTATATTACTTGTGCCATTTATTTTTTGGAGATGTGAAAGCAAAAATACATACCAAGAAACTGATAATCTGAGAGATAACAAAACACAATATGCCAAATATAGTAGGCAATATTCCCTCATGCAAGTAAGGAAAATGGCAAGTGAAGTATTAGAAATTTCAGCAGATAGTATCAAATATGAAACCTCACTAAGCGATTTAGGCTTAAAAAAGCAAATAAACGACATCGATTATGCGGAATTAGTGATGCATATAGAAGCGGAATTTGAAATCGAAATTACAGATGAACAAGCACAAAAGTTCAGCTACATAGACGAGAAAAAAAGCAGATGATTTAATTTGAAAAAAAATAGACTTCCTTTGTAACCTTTCCCTAAAGTAGCAGTTTACACACACGAAAACAGCTAAAAATAACATAGCTTTACAATTTCTAAACGTGCAAATGTGAACGCATTATCAGATAATAGCCTCATGCTCAAAGTGTCCAAAGGAGAATTGGACAGGTTAGGGCTGCTCTTTGAGCGGTACTACCGCCGTTTATTTGCTTTTTTCTATAGGCTTACAGGCAAAACCGAGCAAAGTGAAGACATGGTACAGATGGTTTTTGTTTGAAATATAGACACACTTTCAAAGGAGATGGGCAGTTTATTACGTGGCTTTTTCATTTGGCAAGAAATATTTATGCCGATGAATACAAAAAATCTAAAAAATTAGGCGAAAGAGAGGAGTTAGTGCGATGGGAAGAAAAAATCATGGATAGCGAAGATACTGATACCGCTTTTCAGAGAACGGAAGATTTACAACTCTTAGCACAAGCCCTGCAAAAACTTAGTCCTGAAAAACGTGAAATTTTAGTATTGAGCAAATATGAAGAACTCAAATACAGCGAGGTAGCCCAAATACTGAATTGTTCGGAAGAAAATGTAAAAGTGCGGGTGCATAGGGCTATGAAAGAGTTGAAAATGCACTGTTTAAAATTATTTGAAGCGTGAGAAATTTCTTATCTGAATCAACGCAAAAGTATCGTCTAACAATTTTAATCAAAGGGCAATAGAGCAAGCCAACAATAAAAATGGAAGAATTAAAAAATCAAATTTCAGCCTACTTAGACCGCCAACTTTCACAAAAAGAAATAGAGGCTTTTGAAAAAGGGCTTGAAAAATATGCGGCACTAAGGGAAGAATTAGCAGAGATGCAATTATTAAGGCAAAAAATGGACTTAATGACTGTTCCCCAATTCAATGAGCAGAAAGTAAAAGCAAATTTTTACGCCATGCTCGAAAGGGAAACTGAGGCGAAGGTGCAGACAAAGGCAACAATCTGGGAAAAACTGATAGGCAACTGGAATTTATCATTCGCAAATTGGGGCGTTAAAGTAGCTTATTCTCTCGTTCTCTTAGTCTTAGGCGTGGCTGGCGGCTATTTTTTCAGCCCAAGCAAAAACTATGACGAGCAAATGAGTCAGCTAAGTAGCGAAGTGCAAAGCATGAAAGAAATGATGATGCTTACGCTTTTGGAGCAAAAATCGCCTTCCGAAAGATTGAAAGCGGTGAGCCTGACCAATGAGTTAGATGACGTGAACGACAAGGTAATCAATGCACTCTTGCAAACCCTTGATAATGATGAAAATATGAATGTAAGATTGGCAGCAGTGGAAGCTCTTTACAATTTTAAGGAAAACCCAAAAGCAAGAGAGGGCTTAATAAAATCGGTGAGCAAGCAAGAATCTCCTTTGCTGCAACTCGCACTCGTAGAGGTGATTATTGCCCTGCAAGACAAAAAGAATTTGCCCGTTTTACAAGAACTTATCAAGAAAAAAGATTTGAATGAATCGGTAAAAACCAAAGCCGAAAATGGAATAGAGTTTTTACAACTCTAATCTTTTCAAGTTCAAAATAGCAGTTTAACTACTTAATCATTAATTTATATGAAAAACACAATCAAACTCATCATTTTTGTAATGATGTTAAGGGGAGGTACTGTGCATACCTCTCACGCCCAAGAAAATGAAAAAATAGTCTTTGAAAATACGATTCAGAAAAACTTTACCTTTGCAAGGCAAGAGAAAACCAATGTCTTAGTCATTGATAATGTGAATGGAGGGATAGAAGTAGAAGGCTATAACGGAAGCGAAATCGTCATGGAGATAAGGCAAAAACTATCTGCCAAAAACGAAAGTAGGCTTGCAAAAGCAAAGCAAGAAGCACAAATTAAGTTTCAGCAGAGCGGTGATAGCATCATAGTCTATTACCCTTCGCAAAGGCAAGACTGCTGCAATGAAAAAGCAAGCTGGAGTAGCAACAGATGGAACAGTTGGGAAGAATACGATTACAATTTTGATTTCAAAGTGAAAGTGCCTAAAAACACCAATTTATACTTGACCACCATCAATAGAGGCGACATCAAAGTAAGCAATGTGGAAGGGCAAATTGCTGTATCGAATGTAAACGGAGGACTCACGCTCGATAAAATTACAGGAATCACAAGTGCGAAAACAGTCAATGGAAAAGTGATGGTAACATATACCTCTAATCCTCCCGAATCTTCAGATTACAAGACTTTAAATGGCACAATTACAGTAAATTACCAAGAAAATTTGTCTGCTGACTTAACATTTAAAAGTATGCACGGAGAGTTTTATACCGATTTTCAGGTAGCCGAATATCTTAATCATCAGGTAGAAAAGAAGGAGGAAAATAAAGGTGATAGCAAAAAATACAAAGTTTCCTCTCGTCCTGCTATCCGCATAGGCAAAGGCGGTGTAAAACATAGTTTTGAAACCCTGAATGGAGATATTTATGTAAAAAAAATTGAGTAATACTTCAAAAAATCTAACAATTTTAATATTTTAATTATGAAAACTCTAAAAAGTATATTTATTCTCACTTTCATATTATTTTTAACAACTTTGTTTTTCCTTTTGGTATTTGCCAATCCCATGTTTGCCCAAGATATGAAGCAGCGTTTAGTAGTGCCGCTGAATAGTCCAAACAAAACTGGTATGCTAAAAATAGACTTGATAAATGGCTCTATCAGTGTATCAGGTTATGATGGCAAAGATGTAATCGTGGAGGCTTCTGCCCGCCAAAAGGTAAATAACGACTGTAACAGCTGCCCTGATGACAAAAAAGATGACACAAACAAGAATGGCATGACTCGTATTCCTAATCTCAATTTAGGTTTGGAAATTACCGAAGATGACAACGTAATAAAGGTAAATTCGGAATCGTGGAAGCGTGCTATCGATTTAGAAATCAAAGTTCCCTATAACTTTTCTGTGGATTTGAAAACGGTGAATAATGGAAAAATTACAGTTTCAAATATCAACGGAGAAATAGAAGTAAGTAACATAAATGGCAATGTTACCCTTAGTGATGTAAGCGGGTCAGGCATAGTCAATACGGTTAATGGTAAGATTATCGCCAATTTCAAAAAAGTAGTTGCTAACACGCCTATGTCGTTTACCAGCCTAAACGGAAGTATAGAAGTTGCTTTCCCCGCCGACATCAAGGCTACAGCAAAAATCAAATCGGAAATGGGCGAAATCTATACTGACTACAAAATGGAAGTAGAAAGCAAGGCAGAAGTAAAAGAAAGCAAAGGCAAAGGCAGCACAAAAATCAGCTTTGGGCAGTGGACTTATGGCAAAATAAATGGCGGAGGTGCGGAAATTACTTTCAAAAATATGCACGGTAATATTTACATCAAAAAAGCAAATTAAAAATATATGCGTTTGATGCGCGAAGAAATTAGAAAGATGTAAAAAAAGCACTTATTTGCCATTCATGGACAGATAAGTGCTTTTTTATGAAAAGTAATAAGTCAATTACTTTGTGAAAGTCAAATTCAAATCGAGTTCTACATCATCATAAATCATTTTGTCGCCAATGCTTTCAAATATTTTGCCTGAGCGATACTCTATTTTCCAGAGCAATCTGTCAAAAACAAGTTTGCCTACAGCTGTGATTTTTTTGCCTTTTTCTGTAGTTGTCGCCTCAAAAGTTACAGGATTCGTAATACCTTTGATGGTCAAATCTCCTGTGATTTTGTGGGCTTCGCCATCACCTTTTTTGCCTATGCTTTCAGCTTTTTTAATGACAAATTTGGCAGTTGGATTTTTTGCAGTAGCAAAGAAATCGTCAGACTTTAGGTGTCCTACCAATTTGGCGTTCATCCCTGCATCTTTTGCGTCTTCGCAAGTGATTGATTCCATATCCACAACAAACTCGCCGCTTACGATTTTACCCTTTTTTACTTCTAATTTACCTTCTTTGAGGGCTACATATCCGTTGTGCTGCCCTGTTACTTTTTTGGCTAACCAGCCTACTTTGCTTGCTGCTACATCTACTTTGTAAGCATCTGTTGGCTTTGTAGTAAATGCAAATACGACCAAAATGGCTAAAGAGCCAATCACTGAAATTGCGATTTTTTTCATAAAATTTAAAAATTTAGAGTTGAAAATAAAAAAAACTTGTTAAAATTCTATAATACCTCTTGTAATCAATGTATTATCTTTGGATTTTAGTTTGAAAACAGTGTTTCCATCTGCTGCTATTTGTGCCTCATACATTTCTGTTTTGTCATTGCTTTTCACTTCTATCATGATGAAGTACGGAGCTTTGGCAACAGTATTGGTTTTCAAAATAAAGTTTTCATTCGGTGTTTCTTTTTCGTAGTTAGCCTTTGCCCCGTTTGCTTTTGTTTGCCAAGTAGGTAAGGTATTTACCTGAAAATCTTGTAATTGTGGCTTTTTCCCTTCCTTCTTTTCTTCTTCGCTCAGAGAGACAACTTTTGAAGGAACAAATAAATTCTCAACAAACTGGTGTGTAGAATCTTCTACCCAAATAGCTATTATTGGTAGCTGCACTTCTTTTCCTTTTTGGAGAATAATGTTCATGGCTGTGCCTTGTGTGCTTTTATTGGTTTCTATCTGCTCGAAAGAAATTTTTTCGGCTCTTTGCTCTTTCGGGCGTGCGGGTGCAAAAATTCTGCCAGCTTCGGCAACTGGCTCTAAGAGTTCGGTAAAAGTACCAATGAGTAACAAACCAAAAACTGCGGCAGCTACAAGAAATTCTTTTTGGAATTTTCCACTTTGTCTTTCTTTGGAGTAAGCGGTTATCGAAGACCAATTATTGAGAATGTGAAAGATGGCAAAGCCTACGAATGTCAAGCCAAAAATAGTGTGCGTAATCTCTACTACATGGGCTTTTTGCTTGATATAAAGTAATATGCCTGTAATAGATAGTGCCAAAAACGCAAACGCAACGGCAAGACTAATGATGTTTTTCTTTTTCATGGGAAATTGTTTGTTTAGTTAGTTATTAATCATTTGAGAATTTGTTTTCCATTAATTTTTCTTTAAAACTTGTACCAAAAGTATAGGCAAAGGTAAGCAAAACTGCTCTTGTATCTACTTTAGAAACTCGACTAAAATTAAAATCTGATGTATTCCAAACATTGCCATTTTTCTGCGTATTAAAAATGTCTGTTACTACTAAGCCTAATCTCCCCTTTCCGTTGATAATTTTTTGCTGAAAACCCAAATCTACGTTATAAATTGCTATTCTCGTGCCTTGTGGCGTAGCAATCGGCGAATTATAAATACCAATTAACTGCAATTTGCTACCTTTCCACAAAGTAAAATTATTAATCATTTTCCCATACCAACTAAAAACGCTATTCGCTAAGGCAGCACTGACGTTATTTCCGTTGATATTTTGCTGGAAAAGTGAAAAACTGATGTTAGTGTCCCAAGATTTGGTGATGTAGGCGGTCAAAATATTTTCCAAACCATACGTTTGGGAGTTACCAAAGTTTTGAGGCTGGGTAAAAAGCACACCATCAGGTCTTAATATCGTAAATGGCTGAATAATATTGCTTGCATAGCGGTAAAAAGCATTTGTAGAAAAAGATATTTTTTCCCAATCTTTGCTGTAGCCGAACTCCACCGAATTTACTAACTCTGGCTTTAATGCGGGATTGCCGCTTCGTTGCGTAAGCGAGTCTGTAATATCGGTAAATGGATTTAGCTGTCCTAATCCGGGGCGATTAATTCTTCGGCTATAAGTCAGTTTGACAAATTCGTTTTGGCGAAGATAATAGGCAAAATTAGCGGTTGGGAAAAGGTTAAAATACTGATTACTCACGTTTACATTATTGCTTACACCTTTGCCGCTATTCCAAACCTGCTCGGCTCTCAAGCCTATTTCATATTTTAGTTTGGGGTTTTGCTTATCTCCTATGTATGATTTATATTGTCCGTAGGCAGCATGAATTTGCTCCTGATAGTCAAAAATATTGCTGGCTTTTGGATTTGGAATATACGTTTCATCGGTTTTGCTTTGGCTCTGAAAATCTGTGTTCAGAATACGCAAAATACCTTTGTAGCCCATTTCTAAAATACCTTTTTCGGAAATTGGCTGGGCGTAGTCGACTTGCAAATTGCTTACGCTTGTATTTTGATAATTGTAAGTGCGCTGTAAAAAAGGACTTCCTGACGGATTGTTATTTTCCAAAAGTGCTTGATTATCTATGTTAGTATCTTCTCTATTGCTGTTTAGTGAGCTACTTACATTGGCAGATAGTGATTTTCGGGAGTCGGCAAATTTTCTTTTATACACGAGTGCAAAATCTGCTCCTTTTCTTTTCTGTATTTCTATCGAGCGTCTTGTATATTGATTAGTAAAACTTAAATTTTGCTTTTCGATTAGATTTTTCAAAAACTCGTCATTGTCATTATCGGCAATAATTCCAATGGCTTCAAAACTAAGTGTATTTTTAGCATTTATGGCGTAATCTATGTTGAATCTTAGGTTTTGATTTCGTTCTGCGAGATTATCCACACGTCTTTGCGTGAGATAATATTCGTTTGGTAAGGCAAAATTAGTACGGTCGCCATCTACGTTTCGGACTCTACCCGCAAAACGGTTGTCGTAAGCCAAGCCAATATTCCACTTTCCTACTTTATTATTGAGCAAAACAGAGCTATTTACACGACCTGCTGCACCTCGCCCGATTCCTACTGCTACAGCACCGTTTGTACCGTCTTCTTGGCTTTTCTTGAGTTTAATATTAATGATTCCGCCTTCTGCATCTGCATCATATTTTGCTGAAGGATTATTGATAATTTCAATACTTTCGATACTGCTTGCTGGAATTTGGTCTGTATTACTAAGATTTGAGTTTCTGCCATTTATCCAAATCAAAGGCGTTTTGCCTCGCAAAGTAATGCCACCTTCTCCATCTACTACTACTGTAGGCGTATTGCGGAGTAGGTCTGTGGCTGTACCTCCCGCTTGTGTAAGCGTAGCACTTGCGTTGATAATCATGCCTTGTGCTGTCTTTTGGATAATGTCTTTCTTTGCGGTAACTTCTACGGATTGTAATAATTTGGTGTCAGTAGCTATCGTGATGTTTCCAATATCTACTTTTTCACTGGGTGTATTTACCGAAACTTTAATCGTTTTTGGGGTATAGCCGATGAGCTGTACTTTTAAGAAATAATTAGCCGAATTTATATTTTCTATGATAAAATTTCCTGTAGCATCTGAAATTGTGCCTTTTACCAATTTGGTAGTGTCATTTTCAGCAAATAATAAAACATTAGCAAACTCAATAGGAGTAGTAGCAGTGTCGATTAACTTTCCACGAATAGTGCTGTTATTTTGGGCTAAGGCTATGTTTGCCGAAAAACACAAAATCAAAGCAGCGATAGAATGTAAATATTTCATTGGAGAGTAAATAAAATATGTTTATAACTTACTGAAAATCAACTTTGACAAAGTTTAAACCCGAAGTGGAACGTTTGTCAAAGTTTGAATTATATGTAAAGCGGAGTGTTCCCGTTGGGGGATAGGTAGCTAATTATGTTAATTACCTGTCTTTGGTTTCTCTCCATCTTTTGGTTTTTGTACGGGCTTGCCACCTTGCTGTGCAGGTTTTCCGCCAGTACCTTGGGCGGGCTGTCTTTGTCCGCCGCCTTGCTGTACGCCTTCGCCGCCGCCACCTTCGCCGCCACCTTCGCCTTTCATGTCATCGTTATTGATGGATTTTTTGCGTCTGGTTGGTGTGTCAAAACTCATCTTACCAATTCTATAGTTAAAATTAATACGGAAACTCAAATTTTGGTTTACGTTCACGCTTTGTTGGCTAATGACAGGAGAATTTAACTCACTACGGATGGTGATACCATTGAAGTTAAAGAAGTTTTCAATCCCGAAGCCGACACTTCCCTTTTTGCTTTTGAAATCTTTGTTAAGGGCAATGCTATACATACCAAAACCACCTTGTACGCCCTGCAACTGCACTTGGCGACCTCTGTAGAAGGCAAATGATTGCAAACCCCAGCCATTACCCATAGTATAATTACCAAATAAGCGAAGATTATATACCCAACCTTCGTTGCTGGCATTGTAAAGAGGGTTTGGTACGTTATTTTTGAGAACAGCATAGAAAATATCTCCACCCGTACCGATATTGAGTTTGCCCATATTGATATTAAGATTGAGATTGAGTCCGTAAGAATCTTCACGACCTATGTTCTGGTAGGTAGTGCGTATGGTATCCCTACCCACTATATCCCTCACGCTTTGAATGGCATTATTGGTATTGCGAACAAAAGTAGCGGCATTGATAGCAATGCCTTTTACGTAGGTGCTGTAGCCGAGTTCAAAGTTATTAGTATATTCTGGATTCAGAGAAGGGTTTCCTATAGTAATATTTAGAGGGTTTGCCGCCTGAATATTTGGGTTTAAGAACTGCAAAGAAGGTCTTTGGATACGGCGATTATACGAAAGTTTGAGAATATCTCCTTTTTTAAATTTTTTGGAAAGGTTCAAACTCGGCACCATCACTCCATAGTCGGGAATATCTATTTTTTGCTCATTTTGCAAATTTGCTTGAATATTGGTATATTCATAGCGTGAGCCAACTTTGATACTATAGTTATTTTTTGTAGTGTAGGTATAAGAAAGATAAGCAGCCGTTACATTCTGATTGTAGTTTAAGGCGTTAGAAAGTTGGGCATTGCTATTTACTACAAAATCTCCGCTTGAGCCTTGCGCACTATAGTATTTGAAATCGCTGGTTACTTGTCGCATAATTTGCTTTCCACCAAACTCTATTATTTGCGTTTTGCCGATAGGCGACTGATAATCAATCTGTATAGTGCTTTCTTGGTTATAACTATCGTTCAAGTTTTTCAAGCGGCTTATGGTTTCGCTACTGCTTGCAGGATTCATAATTGCGTTAATGAAGTCGTTGTTGCGATTATTTCTGCTGAACAAAGCCAAAACGCTCAATTCTTTTTGCGGTTTTTCGAAGGTGCGTGTATAGGTAACACTCACATCTACGTTATTGGAGAGGTCTTTCACATCTACATTACGCAAACTTGTACTAAGCAAATTGCTATTTTGAAAAGTTCTTGCTAACAGCCCATCTTGGAAGTTTCTGTTATTTCTGACCCCAAACTGCACAGAAGCAGCCAATGAGTTATATTTGTTTATGTCATAATCAAAACCCAATGTATAGCGACCCCAAAGCCCAGAACGTCTCGTATCTGCACTTTGTATGGTCTGTAGCTCGTTGCCAAGCGTGTTGGTTGTTTTTTGTGTATTTTCAAAATTACCCACTACATTGTACTCTGACCTGCCATGCCCGCCCAAACTAAAACCAATTTTACCTCTGCGGAAAGCACCATTTAGCCCAAGCATGGATCCACGATAGCCCACACTGCTATTGATGCCGAGCGTCAAGCCTTCCATTGTGGTTTTTTTGGTAATGATATTAATGATACCCGCTGAACCTTCTGCATCATATTTAGCTGAGGGAGAGGTAATTACTTCTACTGATTTAATTTGATCTGCGGGAATTTGCTTAAGGGCATCTGCAATGCTTGTCGCCATAATAGTTGATGGCTTATTATTAATCAAAACCCTAATGTTCTGATTGCCACGCAGAGAAACGTTGCCATCTAAATCTACGGTAAGCATAGGCACTCTGCGAAGTACGTCCGTAGCATCGCCGCCTTTGGAAGTAGCGTCTTGGTCGGCATTATAGATAGTACGGTCGACCTTTTCTTCTATGAGGTCTTTTTTGCCCTCCACTGTTACTTCTTTGAGTTCGGTAACGGCGGGAAAAACAAAAACTTTCCCCAAGTTGATGTTATCATTTTTTTCTCCGATAGTTACAGACTTGCTTACGGTCTTGTAGCCAATGAAACTAATGGCAACATTGTACTCTCCTACGGCAATTTTTGTGATAGAAAACTGACCTTTTTCATCTGCAACTGCACCGTTTACAGGCTTTTGGGAGCCAGCAAGGGTGAGTGTAACGGTAGCAAAGGAAACAGGTTTCATGTCGGTAGAATCAACTACCAAACCCGAAATTTTCCCTTTACCTGTTTGGGCTTGTGCTGCTAAGTGGAAACAAGCAACAAAAAGAAATAATAAACTTAATTTGACAAAAGCGTGCATTGTGTTAATTTTTTTCATGTTAAAAAAACGTTGAAAGTAAACCTTGAAATAGAAATAAAATGTGATTGTGAAAAGGTTTAGTATTTAATTGTTACTTTCTGTATGATTTTAACACAAAGAAAATAGAAAGGTTTTACTTTTCTTTCGCAAATAGACAAATAGGCTTTTTTAATCGGCAGTTCGGGTATAATTAGACAATCTCCTCTTCGCTTTGTGTTTGCTTTTCGTACATCTCTTTGTACGTGCCGCCTATCATTATTAATTCTTCGTGCGTGCCAGCCTCTACTACTTCTCCGTCATTCAAAACAATGATTTTGTCGGCTAACTTAGCAGAAGAAACTCTGTGAGAGATAATAATAGAAGTTTTGCCTTGCATAATTCGCTGCAAATTATTGAGAATAGCATTTTCTGTTTTGGTATCTACGGCAGAGAGTGCGTCATCTAAGATGATGATACTCGGATTTCGAGAAATAGCCCTCGCAATGGAAACACGCTGTTTTTGCCCACCAGAAAGCGTAATACCCCTTTCGCCTAACTCTGTATCGAATCCTTTGGGGAAGTCCATAATATTGGCATAAACATCTGCATCTTTGGCGGCTTGGAATATCTGACTGTCGCTTACTTCTGCCGCACCAAAAGAAATATTATTTTTGATAGAGTCGGAAAATAGGAATACATCTTGGGGAACATAGCCTATTTGCCCTCGCAAGCTGCTGGTTTTGTAGGCTTTAATATTTTCTCCATCAATCCAAATCTCTCCTTCGCTCGCATCGTAGAGCCTACAGATGAGGTTGGCTATAGTGCTTTTGCCCGAACCCGTAGAGCCAAGAATTGCCAAACTTTCGCCATGCTTCACCGAAAAACTCACATTTCGCAGTGCTAAAATTCCAGAGTCGGGGTAGGTAAGGCTTACATTTTTGAAAGCTACATCACCAATAATTTCTTTTTCCAAATTTTTGGAAGAAACAAGGTCTGTATTTATAAAGAGAAATTCATTGATGCGTTTTTGTGAGGCATCGGCGCGCTCGGTCATGCTCGTAATCCAGCCCAAAGACGTAACAGGCCAAATGAGCATATTTATATAGAGCGTGAACTCTGCAATATTACCAAGTGTAATAGAGCCATCAATCACTTCCAAGCCACCAATATAGACCGTAAGGACGGTGCTAAGGGCAATGAGTCCGAATACTACGGGTGTAAAAAGTGCATTAACCATTGCCAAATTTAACGCCTTGATTTTGTACTCGTTGCTTGTATCAGCAAAGTTATCGGCAAATTCTTTTTCACGCACAAAAGCCTTTAAAACTCTGATGCCTGAAAAAGATTCCTGAACGTAAGTGGACATTTGGGAAAGTTTTTGCTGAATTTCTGTCGAACGCTTGTGAATCAAGTTATTAACGTAATAAATACTCACAGAAAGTACGGGCAAGGGCAGCATTGCATAAAAAGTAAGTGTAGGATTCACGATAAGCATATACGCTACCACCAGCACAAATGAGCCTATGGCGTTGAGTCCGTACATGATAGCAGGACCCAGATACATACGCACATGACCCACATCTTCAGAAATGCGTGCCATCAAATCTCCAGTATTATTTCTTCGGTAAAAACTAAGCGGAAGTGTCTGATAATGAGCGTAAATTTCATTTTTTAAGTCGTATTCTATTAGTCGGGACATGACAATAATCGTCTGCCTCATCCAAAACAAAAATATGCCACGCACTAACGCCATGATAACGATAACCGTACCATAGATGAGAACTACGTCTGTGAAAATATCGTATAAACTCATTTGCGACTTTGCCCCCTTGAAAAGCGGATAAATACCAATCGTATTGCCAACCAAATCAAAGGAATGACGCACTATTTGGGCGGGCAAAATCTGAAAAATATTGGCGATAATCACAAAAATAGTACCCCAAATTAGGTAAGATTTGTAATGATAAAGGTATTTATTGATGTATTTTAAATCTTTCATCGGGCTTTACAGAGGCAAAATTGTGTATTTTGGTATCAATCAAAATTTTTAGCCCACAAATTTATAGCAATTATTGATAAAGTTTGCCAAATTTTCAAATTCATTTTGAGTATCCCACAAAAGGGGATTATTTTGAGCGATTTATTACTGCTTTCATGCGTTCTAAAAATACTCTATGAGAGAACTGTTCCCGAATACTCTCTTTTGCATTTTTAGATAGCCAATTCATAAAAGCACTGCTTTTAATGAGTTTTACCAACTGAAGGGCAAGCGATTCAGGGCTTCTTGGTTCGAAGAATAGTCCATTTTTATACTCCTTGATTAAATCTTTTGTGCCACCAGCGTATGAGCCTACTACGGGTAAGCCTGCTGCCATCGCCTCTATAGTTACCATGCCGAAGGTTTCTGCCCAAGAAGCCATCACAAATACATCTAAGCACGCATACGCCAAACTTGTATCTTCTACGAAAGGAACAAAAAAAACTTGTTTTTCTAAGTTTAGCTCTCTGACCAAAGCCTTCAGAAAAGGCAGATAATGCCCTTCTTCACCTTTGGTTTCTTCCCCAAAAAAAGCAATGGAAAACTCTACGCCTTGCCCCCTGAGCATAGATAAGGCTCGAATCAGAAATTCCTGCCCCTTTTGCCTATCTATCCTTCCTACAATGCCTACGATGAATGCTTGGACAGGCAAGCCAAATCGCTCTCTTACCTCTGCTTTTTGATGTTTGCGGTTAGCAAATTTTTCTACGTCAATGGCTAATGGCAAAAGTTCAATTTTATTGGCTGCAACTTGGGTGTGTTCCAATACATTTTGGGCTACTTCGGGCAGCGGCACAACCCAACTGTCTAACTTCTTATACAAAAAGTTATGTACCCAGTCTTTTTTGTCTATGCCTATCATCATTTGCTGAAAGTACAGCAAACGCAGTCCGTACTGCCTGCCTATCAAGTGTTTAACCAATGCACCAGAGGCAATCTCTTTGGACTGAGAAAGTATCAGACATTTGGTTTGGTGATGCTTTAGGTGTCTGATAACCTTGCTGATAGCCCAAAAGTCTATGTATTTTATTTTTTGCTCGAAAGCATAAAAAGTAATCTCTGCGGCGGCGGCTTCTTGGGCTATTTTGCTATTTGCGGGGCAAAAAAGTATCACTTGCTTGCCTTCTGCCTTTATCCATTTCACCATTTGCAAAATATTCATTTCTAAGCCTCCCCATGAGGTAGAATTACATAAGAACGCGGTATTTATCATCGGATTTGAATAGCTTATTAAAGTGTGTGCAAAAAAATTGAAACTATCTTTGTATTTACTTCTACCTTGACGTGAGATATTAGTCAAAGGTTGAGGCAATGATGGCTTTTTTGAGAATATTTTAATAAAAAAAATCTTATTTAGAACAATTATAAATAAATCTTGTTCTATATTTGCGAAGTAAAAACCTCAAAAAAAGCCAAATCATGGATAATAGTACAGAAATTTTAGAAAGCTATACCCAATCTGAATATAAATACGGTTTTGTTAGTAATTTTGAAACTGACGAAATACCAAAAGGATTAAGCGAAGACGTAATTCGCCTGATTTCTGCAAAGAAAAACGAACCTGAATGGATGACCGAATGGCGTTTGAAGGCTTATAGGCATTGGACTACACTTTCCGAACCAAAGTGGGCAAATGTTGTCTATCCCGCTATTAATTACCAAAACCTTATCTATTATTCTGCCCCTAAGCAGGCGGTAAAGCTAAACAGCTTAGACGAAGTAGATCCTGAATTGTTAGCTACTTTCGAAAAATTGGGTATTTCTCTTTCCGAACAAAAAAGACTTTCGGGCGTAGCCATAGATGCGGTAATAGATAGCGTTTCTGTCGCTACTACTTTTAAAGAAAAATTAGGAGAGTTAGGTGTTATATTCTGCTCTATGAGCGAAGCCATCAAGGAACATCCTGAACTGATAAAGAAATATATAGGCTCGGTAGTCCCTCAGAATGACAATTATTTTTCAGCCCTTAACTCGGCTGTGTTTTCTGACGGCTCTTTTTGCTATATCCCCAAAGGGGTACGCTGCCCAATGGAACTTTCCACCTACTTCCGCATCAACGCGGCGGGAACAGGACAGTTTGAGCGCACACTTATCATCGCTGACGAAGGTGCTTATGTGAGCTATTTGGAGGGCTGCACTGCCCCGATGCGCGATGAAAACCAACTTCATGCAGCAGTAGTAGAGCTTGTTGCGCTCAAAGATGCAGAAATAAAATATTCTACAGTGCAAAATTGGTATCCTGGCGACAAAGAAGGCAGAGGAGGTATTTACAACTTCGTTACTAAGCGTGGAATTTGTGCGGGAGATAACTCAAAAATATCTTGGACGCAGGTAGAAACAGGCTCGGCAGTTACTTGGAAGTACCCAAGCTGTATCTTGAAAGGCGATAACTCGATTGGGGAATTTTACTCAGTAGCCATTACCAATAATATGCAACAAGCCGATACAGGAACTAAAATGGTGCATTTGGGCAAAAATACCAAAAGTCGTATCGTTTCCAAAGGTATTTCGGCGGGCAAAAGCCAAAACTCTTACAGAGGATTGGTGCAGGTAGCAAAGCGTGCTGACAATGCCCGCAATTTTTCACAGTGCGACTCCTTACTCATGGGCGATAGGTGTGGGGCGCATACTTTCCCATACATAGAAGTTGAAAATCCGTCAGCCAAAGTAGAGCATGAAGCGACAACTTCTAAGATAGGTGAAGACCAAATTTTTTATTGCAACCAAAGAGGTATCCCTACCGAAGAAGCCGTAGCACTTATCGTAAATGGCTATGCCAAAGAGGTTTTGAACCAACTCCCGATGGAGTTTGCCGTAGAAGCACAAAAATTATTAGCCATTAGTTTGGAAGGAAGCGTGGGTTAGCATCGCCATACTTATTTAGAATGTTTACAAATAAATAATTTAGCTTGTTTTCTATGATTTTGCGTTTTAGATTTGAAACAGTTTTCAAGAGTAGAGATTTAGCTTAAACAATAACAAATAAATAGCATGAAGTGGTTAGTGAATATGCTTACAAGTACCATAGGGCGCAAATTGGTGATGGCGCTTACTGGTCTTTTCCTTATCTTATTTTTGACTGTTCACCTCACAGGCAATTTGCAACTCATCAAAGATGATGGCGGCAAGGCGTTTAATATTTATGCAGAGTTTATGACGACTTTCCCGCTCATCAAAATAGTGAGCATTGGTAACTTTTTCTTTATCTTACTGCATATTTATACTTCGGTTCTTCTGACACAAAGAAATAGAAACGCAAGACCTGTGCAATATGCTTATACCACAGGGCAGGCAACAAATAGCTCTTGGGCATCTCGCAATATGGGCATCTTGGGAACTATCATTTTGGTATTTCTTATTGTTCATCTCAAAGGATATTGGTACGAAATGCACTTCGGGGCTATTCCTACACAAAACTATGACGGAAAAGAGGTAAAAGACCTTTACGCAGTAGTCAAAGCATCTTACACACAGATTTGGTACGTTGCTTTTTACGTTATCAGTATGGCTTTCGTAGGTTTTCACTTAGTACATGGCTTTAGCAGTGCCTTCCAAACACTCGGACTCAATCACCCAAAATACACGCCGCTCATCAAGGGATTAGGTTATGGCTTTGCAGTACTTGTGCCTATCGGCTTTGCCATTATTCCTATTGTGATGTTTCTCAAAGGATAAGAAACTATTGATTTCTTAATCGTTGTACAAAAATAATTTGATAACGTAAATTGCGTTTGCCATTATTTTGGTCTGCACCGTAGGTCTGACCTGCATTTTAAGTCGTTTTAAACGGTCAGACCTGCGGTGCAGACCGTCTTGTGCAACTTAGGTTTGACCAAATAAAAAATAGCACGTCAGTCTTGGCGTGCTATTTTTTATTTGGTCAAGGAATATTTGAATCTGCCCAATGACACAAAAACAATTTATTTGCTTTTACTTCTTAAAAATAGCATCGTTACCAAAGAGGTAATTATGCCCATTACTAATGCTCCAAATATTCCTTGAATTGCATATTTTTGGTAATTAAAGTAAGCTTCTGCCTCTGCCGTTGTTTTGTAATAGCCCAACTCTACAGAACGTTTTATCACATTAGGGAAATATTCGGGAGTGATAACGTAAGAGGTAAGCCACTGAGTCAGGGGACTGATAAGGGCAATAATAGCTGACAAGATAATGCCTGAAATTAATCCTTGTCTATACGTAATTATTCCATCATAAAAAGACATTTTTTTGTTTTTGAGAGCCAATACAAAAATCCATATTGCAGGAATTGCATATAAATTGGTCAGGTACAGGTGATAGTCGATATAGGTACTATGCAGCCCGCTTAATTTTTCTAACACCATCCAAAGCAGCGTCATAACAGAAAATACCATAGCCCATTTGAACTCGATTGTGTGATTGTTTAGCATACATTTAATTTTTTTTAAAAGACTCTTGAAAACACACTATTAGTATCGTTAAGGTCAGTGGCAACAGACTTATTTTTGAAATAGTTATTTTATATCAAAGGCAATCCTATAATTGGTTTCGGCACCGCCGAAGTGGAGAAATCAGAAATATAAAATGACACACCCATAGCAATTCAATTTAGCACAAATGTTTGATAGAGTTTCAAATGTTTGATAGTGCATTAGTTCTGATTTTTTCGTAAAACCTGAGTTTAGTAGTTTAGGATTTTTTCTTATGGTCTATGCTGATGTCAAGTCAATATAATAGTTAATACAATGAATTGTCGACAATAATAAAATGTCTTTGTTTTCGAATTTGTCAAAAGTGGTGGAAGTTTTAATATTATAACTATAGTTAAGTTTGCGCCACTCAAATTCTGGTTGAATTACTAAAAGTTCTCGTTCTTTACTGTCTAATAAAGAATATATACTTGACAAAACTCCTATATTTTTGAAAATATAATGATTCTCAATATTCTCAAACTTTGTGTTAATCATTATATTAAGATTCCAATTCATTTTAAAGTTCAATAATATATTTTCATTGTCTTTAAGTATCATTTTTGTCCTCAAAAAAAAATCTTCTTGGTAAACAATTTGATATTTCGAATTATCAGCCAATAAAATATCTGATTTAAGAGAAAACCATCCCTGATAAGTCAAATTGCCTAGTATTTTTTCATTTTGTATCAAGCTAAAATTTCTTTTGCAGTTTGATTTTACTTTATACTGTGGCATATTCTATAATTCTTGTTAGTCTTTCAATATTTGTTCACTACCTATAGTATCCTTGAATATCTCTTGTGTATGCACTCAACGCTTCTATAAAGTCAGGCAGTGCTTTGTTTTCCCAATTTTCAGGATTATCCAAAAAGGCTCTGTGCAATAAGTGAAGAAACTTAATGAAAGTTTGCCTGTCTGTTACTTTAAAATTGCTAATTGTGTCGTCCATAAAATAAAATTGTAAGTTACCCCAAAATAAATATTTCCACTTTCCAAAAAAGCCACTCAAATACCAATCATCTCATTGATATTCAAGTGGCTTCAAAAGGGAATTTATTTTTGAAACTGCTCAATAACCTCTTCGCTGATGCCCATAGACGAGAAGCCGCCATCATGGTAGAGATTCTGCATTGTTACTTTGGAAGTAAGGTCAGAGAACATCATCACTACGTAGTTAGCACATTCATCGGCAGTTGCGTTGCCCAAAGGCGACATTTTTTCGGCATAGTCCAAAAACACATCAAAGCCGCTAATGCCCGTGCCTGCCGTAGTAGCGGTTGGAGATTGCGAAATGGTATTGACTCTTATTTTCTTCGATTTGCCAAGCACGTAGCCGTAGCTGCGGGCAATAGATTCGAGCATCGATTTTGCCTGTGCCATGTCCCTGTAGTCGGGGTAGGTGCGCTGTGCTGCTATGTAGGAAAGGGCTAAGATAGAAGCCTGCTCGTTGAAGGCATCTAATTTTTCGCCTACCTGCATCATTTTGTGAAAAGACAAGGCAGAAATATCCAAGGATTTCAGAAACCACTCATAGTTGAGGTCGTTGTAGGGTTTGTCTTTGCGAACGTTCGGACTCATGCCTATAGAGTGCAGCACAAAGTCTATTTTCCCTCCCAGATGCGCCATAGATTGCGTATAGAGTTTTTCTATATCCTCTACTGATGTAGCATCGGCAGGAATTATTATTGTATTACATTCATCTGCTAATTCCTTGATTTTACCCATGCGTAGGGCTATTGGGGCGTTGGTAAGTGTAAAAATTGCTCCTTCTTCTTTCGCCTTCAGAGCCACACGCCATGCTATAGAATTTTCATCTAATGCCCCTGTAATAATACCTCTTTTACCTTTTAATAAATTGTACATTTCTTTTTGTGTTTTTATAAACCTATTTGTAATTTCGCTTCAAAGGCAAGTTGTCATTACTTTGTTTGGCAACTGCCTATTTTGCATTGCTCAGACCAAAAGCGAAAGTCTTGTTAATATAAATACAAATTAAAATGTTTTTTTGGAAAATAAAGTAAAAGGATAAAAAAATTACCTATCCGAAATGACAATAACTTTGAATTTATGCTATTTCTTATTCTATATTTGCAAAAAAGTAGCGACAAAGCAAATAAATTGGGAGAATCAGACAAACTTATATTATTTGTGCTTCATTTCAGTTTTTTTCTAAAATTCTTAACAATCCTTAATAAAACATGAAATCATTAGGTTATATTTTTCAAATAGTTGCAGTGGCAAGTATTTGTTTGCTATCAAGTTGCGGTGGTAATACGGCAGAAACAGATAAACTTCGTCTGGAAAATGAGGAACTCTCTGCTCAGGCAAGAAAAGACAGTTTATACATTCAGAGCGTTACTAACGAGATGAACGAACTCTACGTAAACTTAGACTCTATGCGCGCTCGTGAGGAGCGTATCCGCCAAGTATCGGCTCGTATGCGCTCTGGTGCGGTAGGCGGTGCAGAGGGCGGATTGAGCATCGACCAGAGTTTTGCTGAAATGGAAAAACTCAATGCGGAAAATCAACGCAAAATTTCTTCTTTGCAAGCTCAACTAAAGAAAGCTACCAAAGAAAATGCCTTAGTAAAGAAAATGGTAGAAGAACTCCAGAAAACCATTGGCGACAAAGACAAGTACATTGGCGACTTGCAAGTGCAAATTAGCAACCTACAACAAGAGGTAGAGGGTTGGAAGACTAAGTACGCTACTACTGAAACTGAAAAAACACAAGTAACCGAAGAACTTACGCAAACCAAAGACGTAATGAGTACCGTATTCTATGCGATAGGCACAAAGAAAGAACTTAGCAACAGGGGAATCATCGACAAAAGAGGCTTGTTTGGCAACATCAAAGAGCTAAACGAAAATCTCAATGACGATAATTTTACCAAAATAGATATGCGTACCGTAACCGAAATACCTATCGGGCAGTACAAAGCCAAAAAAGTAGAGATTATCCCCGAACGCCCTGCAAGTAGCTTCGTTTTAGAGGAAAATGGCGGTAATTTGACACTCAAAGTTACCAACCCACAGTCTTTTTGGAAAAATAAATACGTGGCAATCATTGTAAATTAATGCTGAAATTATTTGTGCCATCAGGTTCTCAAACCTGAGTTTCTGTCAGTTTTGAGGAGCTGACAGCACGGAAAAATCTTCATCAATAGGTTTGTAGTCTGAGGGCTATAAACCTATTTTTTTGTGGTGCCGTTTGTTTGTGTCCCACAAACGACACCACATTCTCACGCCATTCGTGCCATCAGGTTCTCAAACCTGAGTTTCTGTCAGTTTTGAGGAACTGACAGCACGATAACTGACAGCACGATAGTTTTTAGTGCTTTAATTTTAAAAAATTTCGCCTAATTTTGTGGCTGTTATATAAATCTGATATTTAAATAAATAATCCATGAAAAAAAGATTTCTATTGTTCACACTGATGCTTGCGCTCGGCGTAGCGGCTTGCACCACTGAAAAAACAAGTGTTACCCTTACCTCTATCCTGACCGCTAACGGCGGAAAATGGAAGGTATCTTATGCCAAATTTGGCACTGAAGAAGCCCCAAGCGGTATGTACGACCGCTTTTTGGTAGAGTTCAAAAGCGGAACAGCTTACCTGACTACGAACCCTGATGGTGCTATTTTCCCCGCCCTGCTGCCTTCGGGTGTATGGAAAGAGGGAAGTGCTGGCACGCTCATTTTTGATGGAAGCGTAAACGTGAGGGAAATTACCCAAAGCCGCACCGCCAACAAAATCGTCCTCGAATGGGAAGTAAGTATCCCAAATAAGGTAACGACTACGTATAGAATCGAATTGATTAAAATGTAGTTAGTTAATGGCTAATCTTTGGTTTTTTTTTAAAATATAAATATGAAAAACATGAAAAAAATTTACCTCCAATTATTATTAGTTTTATTGCCTTTATTATTTCTGAATGATGCCTCTATTTTTGCACAAAATGTGAATATTAGCACAGCCACAGCTAATATGACCCCAACAACTGTAGGCACAGTCAAAACATGGAAACCTAACGCCGTAGGAGCTTCATTAGATGTTGCAACGTTAGTGGCGGACTTGGCTAATGCCACCTTGACAGAGGTGAGGATTGAAGCAACTACTGCTTCGGGGGCGGAAAATGGAGATATTATTATTTCTGAAAATATCGCTGATATCGATGCGACCAGACCTACCAAAGCCTTCACCCTTCTTGCCAGAAATCGAGTGATACATACAGCAGCTCTTGGTGCTTCTATTTTCGCCATTCAGCAATTGAATGTAACTGTTACAGCCAATGGTCTTGGCGATGAGGATAGTTACGTGGTATCTAATTTATACGTGAATGTATCAGGAGATGTAGTTATCAATGCAACTTCTATTAATACAGGAAATAATGCAGGGGCATTTAGTGGTAGTGTAGTAACTACAACACTAAATACAACCACAGGTGGGGCTATATCCATTACAGGAAATAGTGTGGGAGGAAAGCCCACCCTCGACTTGATAGAAGTTTCGACTACCCAAGCAAAAGACATCACACTCAAAGGAACGAATACAAATATAATGGGAACTACTCCCCAAGCGATAAAAATAAGCAACAACAAGGTAGATACCAATGGTGGGAAAATAGACATCATGGGAACAACCTCTGGCAATGACATGGCTATAAAGCTCTCTGTGGCACGCTTAATTTCTAATGGAGGAGAGATTATCGTAAAAGCCACTAATACAAATACAGGCGCAAATGCAGGAGCTATAGATATTTTGGGTAGTGTGGGCGTAGCCGCCATAGCTTCAGGAGGTGGGAAAATTACGATTACAGCAGAAACAGCAGGCAATAATAATGCACTCAAAATACAAAGTACAGGCTCATCAAGCATAAACAGCAATGGAGGTGATATCATTGTTACCGCAACGAATACCAGCACAGGTGCAAATGCTGGCGGAATAAACGTTGAAAATATTACAGGTGGTGGAGGTAAGGTAGAAATAACAGGAACTACTGACGGAGAAGAAAGAGCAATTCTCTTTGGAGCCATCGCTACCACTAACAATGACATTAAGATTTTGGGTACGAATAACAATACTGTTGGAAAAGCAGCAGTATATATGAATGGCAGTATTGCGACAACGGGAACAGGGAAAATTACCATAGAAGGTACTAATAAGGGAGTTGCCAACGCTGTAGATTTGAATAGTGCGCTCAATATTACTGCTGTAGATGGCGATATTACCATCAAAGGTTTTGCTAATAATACCACAGGCACAGCCAATAACAATGGGATATTAGCGGGTAATATTACTACTGCCAAAGGCAATATTATTATAGAAGGAAGAACAAATGGATTTTTAAGTGGTGTTTCTGTCGGCGGTGTCATTACTACTGGGGCTACAGGCGGAAATATTACTATCACAGGAACAAATACAAGTGGGGCTGCATCTGCTATGGGAACGCTACACGGTATCAATTTAGGAAGTGTTACTACCAGTGCTGGCACAATTACAATCAATGGTACGTCCGCAAGTGATATTGCTGCTACAGCTATTAGAGGGCAGGTAGAATCAACAAGTGGAAATATATTAGTTACAGGTACAAACTCAAACACCAATGCGGGTGTAAATGCCGCAACAGGCATTGGCGTGTATAGGAAAATTAAAAATAACACAGGGAACATCACTCTTACTGGTACTACAGAGGGCTTCTCTGGCGTAAGCATTACAGACGAGGTTACCACTTCTGGTTCGGGAAACATCTCCATCAATGGCACGACCAATGCTACTAACCTTGCAGCTTATGGAATAGAGGTTGCCAGCAATATCAAAAGTACAGGCACAGGCACAGTAAGCATGATAGGCAGACACGGAGCAGACGGGGGTAATGCTATTCAAGCGATAACACAAAAGATAGAAACTGCCAAAAATATCTTTATCAGAACTACGAGAGGCGGTTATTTTAGTAATCAATATATCCAATCTACCAATAACGGTACTATTGATATTTGTATTGCAGAAAATGGAAATTTAAACGTTAGTGGTACTATCCCAGCTACAAATAATACGATAGCTACAGGCGGCGGAGTCTCTGTTAGTGTGAGGTACGGGAATACAAATATAGCAGTTGGGGCTGCTATGGGAACAGCTAATTCCTCACGTACAAACAAGCTAATTTCTAACGGAACAACCACCGTTCCTGATGGACTTTACACCAATCTGAATACGGGAGCTATTACCATCAGAAGAAATGTAACAGGCTTTATTGCATCAGTAACCACACCCCTTACCGAAGCAAATATTAATGGGGGCGTAATTACACTGACGATTTCTTCTTGTGATAATGTTGGCTATGTGCCTACTCCCCTGCCTACTATGTTTGACCTTATTGGTTTTCCTCCTTGTGTAACTATCAATAATGTTACAAGACAGAGTGATAATGTGGTACTAATTACTTTAGCTTGCGATGGAACTGACTTCGATACAGACTTCCCCAATGCAAAAATTTCAGTAAGAACAACGGCAACAAATCCAAATTTGGTGGGGGCAACAGAAAGCACACCCAATCTACCCGTAACCGCAATCAGGGAATGTCCTACTGATATTACGCTTTCCGCCAATATTATTGCAGAAAATCAAGCAGTGAATACAATCATTGGTAATTTTACCACAGCAGGCGTAAAAATAGCAAGCTCCGTTTTTACCTATACTTTAGTGGCTGGCATAGGCGATGCGGACAATAGCTCCTTTAATATCAATGCCAATAACCTTCGCAGTAGTGCAGTATTTGATTTTGAAGTAAAAAACGTATATACAATTAGAGTACGAGCTACTGATAATGCAGATATTAATTGTTTTACCGAAAAACAATTCACTATCAATGTAACAAACGTCAATGAAACGCCGACAAATTGGGCGATTTCTGTGAATAATATTGAGGAAAACAAAGCAATCAATACAGAAATTGGTATGCTTACCTCCATAGACGTAGATGCAGGAAATACTTTTACTTATACCTTAGTTGCTGGAGCAGGCGATACGAATAACGCTTCTTTCAATGTACTGAATGATAGATTGCGTAGCAGTGCTATGTTTGATTTCGAAGCCAAAACTTCGTACAGTATTCGGGTGAGAACTACTGACCAAGGCGGCTTATCGTTTGAAAAACAGCTGACTATCAATATCATTAATGTAAACGAAACGCCGACAAATTTACTGCTTTCTTCTAATAGCATTCAAGAAAACAAAGTAGTGAATACGGAAATTGGCACGTTTACTTCTACTGACCCCGATGCCGCTAATACTTTTACTTACACCTTAGTAGCAGGCGAAGGCGATACGGACAATGCATCTTTCAATATTTTGACCGATAAATTGCGTAGCGGTATTTCTTTTGATTTTGAAACCAAAAAGTTATATAGCATACGAGTTCGTACTACTGACCAAGGCGGTTTATGGTTCGAAAAGCAATTTACAGTAAATATCATAGATGTTGCCGAAGATAGCGGCGGCGGAACTACAGGCGAGCAAACTCCCGCGGCACCCGTATTATATCCCGCCAAATTGGGCAGTAATCAGGTAACACTTACTTGGGCAGATGTGCTATACGCTGTTAAATATGAAATTTATGTATATAATGCCAATATGCCACAAACTTTGGTAGGCTCTACCGATAAGACTATTTTCACAGTAACTGGTTTGGAAAATAGCATTACTTATACCTTCCGTATCAAAGCAATTACTTCAACGGGCATTTCGGGCACTTTTTCTAATACTATTTTTGCTCGACCTTCTACTGTTCTTGGCACAGAAGAAGAAACTGCAAACGCACTTTTCCAAGTCTATCCAAACCCAAGCAATGGTAGCTTTACCCTGAAAGCACATGAGCTAAAAGGCAGAAACGCCACCATTAGCGTATTTGATATGAGCGGCAGAGTAGTTTATAGCCAAGCCCTGCAAACAAACAGCAGCGTAGAAACTGAACTAAATCTGAACCTATCAAGCGGGTTGTATTTGTTGAACATCAGCACCGAAAAAGACAATTTGAAAAGGAAGTTGGTAGTGCAGAAGTAGGGATTTTGTGCCATCAGGTTCTCAAACCTGAGTTTCTGTCAGTTTTGAGGAACTGACAGCACGAAATTCTCAAAGTAGCAAACTTGCGAGCGTCGCACCGTTATGGCAAAGTAGCAAACTTTTATAAAGTTTGCTACTTTTGTTTTTTAGTTTGCTACTTTTGTTTTTTTAAATACTAAAAATTATTACTCAAAAAATATGAAATCAATCCTACTTTTTATTTTACTCATTGGCGTTTCTTCGGGACTTACTTTTGCCCAAAAAGACATTCAGAGCCAAATAAACGCTACAGCAGAAAAGGAATACGCCCGCTTAGAGCAGCTATACAAATATATGCACGCCAATCCCGAGCTATCGGGGGTGGAAAAAAATACCGCCGCCCTCGTTGCCAAAGAGCTAAGAGAGGTGGGTTTCGAAGTTACTGAAAATGTAGGTGGCTACGGTGTAGTGGGTGTACTCAAGAACGGTGTAGGGAAAACGATTTTGGTACGTGCCGACATGGACGGGCTGCCCGTAAAAGAGGAAACAGGGCTACCTTATGCAAGCAAGGCAATCGTAAAAAATGAGCAAGGCAATGAACTACCTGCCATGCACGCCTGCGGACACGACATTCACGTAAGCGTAATGCTCGGCACAGCAAAAGCAATTAGCTTGCTGAAAAGTCAATGGAAAGGGACGTTGGTTTTCATAGGGCAGCCCGCCGAAGAAACGGTGCAAGGAGCGGCGGCAATGCTCAAAGATGGACTTTATACTCGCTTTCCAAGACCTGATTACTGCCTTTCTTTGCACGCAAGTGCCTCACTGCCTGCGGGCAAGGTGGGGTTCTGTCCCGAATACTCAATGGCAAACGTAAACTCCATGAGTATCACCGTTTATGGCGAAGGTGGGCATGGAGCCTATCCGCATACTACCAAAGACCCTATTGTACTTTCTTCGTATCTCATTACACAGCTCCAAACGATTACGAGTCGCCAAACATCACCGCTTGAGCCTTGCGTAGTTACCGTAGGTTCTATTCATGGCGGGAGCAAGCACAACATTATCCCTAACGAGGTAAAACTACAGCTTACCCTGCGCTCTTATTCTGAAAAAGTACGCCAAAATACGATTGAAAGCATCAAAAAAATAGCGCGTGGTTTGGGAATAGCGGCAGGACTTCCCGAAAGTAAGTTCCCCAAAGTCGAGATAGATAACGAAACAGGTTATGCACTCTATAACGACCCTATTCTCACCGAAAAAGTAGTCGTTTCTTTGAAAGGTACGCTCGGCGATAAATATGTAGAGAAAGTACCTCCCGTAATGGCTGCCGAAGACTTTGGCGAACTCGGCAAAGTGCAGCCCTCCATTCCTACTTTTATGTATTGGCTCGGTACGGTTTCCCAAGAAAAATATGACGAAAGCCAAGCTACAGGCTTGCAAATGCCCTCTCTGCACTCCTCTTTATTTGCTCCCTTGCCAGAGCCAAGCATCAAAACAGGCATCAAAACGATGACAAAAGCAGTATTTGATTTATTAGGAGAAACAAACAAAAAGAAATAGAATGTTAAAAGTAGAACAACTGCGCTGGGCAACCGTAGAGGAGCTTATGCAGTTCCATGATGAAAAAGTGCCCTTTGCGGACTGGGGAATAAAAGGACACAACAGACCTTTTATCCTGAAAAATTGCAAATTTGAGAAGGGCATGAAAGTAGTAGAAGTCGGTGGTGCTTATAGTGATTTGCCCCAATATATTGCCCAAACTTATGGCTGCGAAGTCCATGTAATAGATGATTTTGGGGTGGAAAGTGGTGAGCCTCTCTGGAGCAGGTGGGGAGGCAGGGACGAACTCATGCAGAAAAACCCTGACGTAAAATATATTTTTGAGAGAGTCGGCAATGTAAATAATCCTAATATTCCTTTGGATTATTATGATGTCATTTTCTCTGTTTCTACCATCGAGCATATCCCGCACGAGGCTATGTTTGATGTTTTTACCCACATGGGGAAAATGCTCAAAAAAGGCGGTATTATGGTACACTGTATCGATATGCAAATCCCATTAAAGCTACATAAAACACACGATTTGAAGGGATTACTCTTAGGAACATTGGGCTATTACCTTTATTTTATGTTTGCCACACCCTTCGCTGCTGCCAAAAAACCACAGCTTAAAACCCTAAGAGGTTGGAAGTCCTTTTTGAAAAAGACTTTTCGTGATATTTCCTTTGAGGGCGTAAAAGTAGATGGGGCTTTCTCGAGTGCGGTAGATACCAATATCGTAGTAGAGCCGATGGAAATAGTTTACGGCATCTATCCGCCAAAAAATGAAACCAAACTCTACCGTAGAAACGGTACTTTTGTACTGATAATGAGGAAGGAGTAAAGGAGAAAACAACATTTGTCTTACATCAGTTTCTCCCAAACAATTTTCCAAATATATGCTAACTATAGTAGTGATAGGCGGTGGAGCAGCAGGTTTTTTTGCTGCCATTCATGCAGCTTTGGCAAGCCCAAAAGCGAAGGTAATCTTATTGGAAAAGACGAGTAAATTACTTTCAAAAGTGCGAGTTTCGGGGGGTGGGCGTTGCAATGTTACTCATAAATGTTTCAATGTCAGCGAAATGAGTAAGAAATACCCAAGAGGCGAAAAACAAATGAGACAAATACTTCACCGCTTTATGACTAACGATACTATCGATTGGTTCGAAAAAAGAGGGGTGAAACTCAAAGCGGAAAGTGATGGGCGTATGTTTCCAATCACAGACAGTTCTCAAACAATTATAGACTGCCTGATGCAAGAAAGTCAGAAGTTGGGCATCGAAATTCGCCTAAACTGTGATGTTTTGCAGATTGTCCCTATCTCCTCCCCTACCCTACCTCAGATAGCCTTCGAACTCCTGCTCAAAGAGCAAAAAACAATTACTTGTAGCAAAGTAATCGTGGCTACGGGCGGCAGTCCCAAAGAAAGTGGCTTGGCTTGGCTCAAAGAACTGGGGCATGAGGTAGAAACTCCAGTACCTTCGCTATTTACCTTTAATATCCCAAACAACCCAATAGTCAAACTTATGGGATTAAGCGTGCCTACTGCAAAAGTAAAGGTACAAGGCACAAAATTAGAGGCAGAGGGCGCAGTATTAGCTACGCATTGGGGTTTGAGCGGTCCTGCCGTACTTCGTCTTTCTGCTTGGGGCGCAAGGGAATTGGCACTTATGGGCTATCATTTCAAAATAAGTGTAAACTGGCTCGGCATGAATGAAGAAAAGCTAAGGTTACTCATCAACGCCAATAGAAGCGACTTTGCCAATAAATTAATTACCAACTGCAATCTTTCTGTGGTACTGCCTTCTTCCGATTTGGTAAAAATATCTCCAATACCGACTCGCTTATGGGAATTTTTGTTGGAAAAAACAGAAATACCAATGACTAAAAAGTGGGTAGAACTCTCTAAAAACGAGTTAAATAGACTGATTAATAGTTTGGTAAATGATGAATATGAAGTAAAAGGAAAAACGACTTTCAAAGAAGAATTTGTAACGTGTGGCGGTGTGAGGCTTAGCGAAATAGACTTACAAAGTATGCAGAGCAAGAAAATTCCCAATTTATATTTTACAGGGGAAGTGCTTGATATTGATGGTATTACGGGCGGTTTTAATTTCCAAGCGGCATGGACTACGGGATACATTGCAGGGACTTCGGCAGGGCAGTAAAATAAAAAACAAAAGACCAATTTCTTTTTATCAGAAATTGGTCTTTCGCTTAAAAGTGATCCCGCTGGGATTCGAACCCAGGACCACTACATTAAAAGTGTAATGCTCTACCAGCTGAGCTACGGAATCATAAGAATACCCCTTATTTTGGGACTGTAAAGGTCGCTATAAAAATTTTAATAAACAAGAAAAATGCAAATTTATAGCTGAAATTTTAAAATAAAAATAAAATTGTGCGCACGAGAAGATTCGAACTTCCACAAGATTTAACTCTCGCTACCACCTCAAAGTAGTGCGTCTACCAATTTCGCCACGTGCGCCTTTCAAAGAAAACCAATGTGATCCCGCTGGGATTCGAACCCAGGACCACTACATTAAAAGTGTAATGCTCTACCAGCTGAGCTACGGAATCTTAACATTAATTACGAATTACAAATTATTAATTACAAGTAAAAATACTAATTTTGTAGCTTACAATTTGTATCCGTAAATTGCGGTGCAAAATTAATAGTTAAAACAATCAAATGCAAACCTTACGCTTATTTTTATTTTCTTTCTTTTTGTGCTACTGCGTATTTGCGGGAAACTCTCTCTATGCACAAGACTATTTTGCAAAGGTCAGAACAGCCGATTCGCTTTTTAAGCAGCGTAAATATACGGAGTCATTCCAACTGTTTGAGGAAGTGCTGACCAAAGATAAATATTTCACTTACAGAATGTTACTTCAGATGGCATACATCAAAGAAGGCATGGACGATTACGCTTCCGCCCTCTATTACCTCAATGTATATTATGCCAATAATCCTGAGCAAAAAGTATTGGACAAGATATCTGAATTGGCTTCCAAATACAAGCTAAAAGGCTACAGACCAAATGATGTAGAGTACCTCATGGCACTCTACAGGCAAAACCAAGTGATATTACTGACCTCTATTTTTAGTATATTCTTACTATTTTTGGTATATTTGATTTATCGAAAACTCAAACACAAAGACATTTTGTACCCCGCTATTGCCCTAAGTTTTGCCGTCATGATTTTCTTTTTACTATTCAATTATTATGGGATAGACATCAAAAAAGGGATTATTAAAAATGAAAAAATATTTTTGATGAACGCTCCTTCTGCGGGTGCAGACCTTTTGCAAACTTTGCAAAAAGGTGATTGTGTATTGGTTACCGACGAAACAGATGTATGGTACAAGGTAAAATGGGAAGAGCAAGAAGCCTACATCAGAAAAAGTAATGTATATCTGGTAGAATAAAGGCAGAGAAGCACATCTTTGCATATCTCATTAAAAATCAGTATGATATAGCGTATAAATCAAATTTAACAAAAAAATTACGTTATTTTCGCTTTTTTTAAAAGAATAAAAAACCTAATTTTACCGCCGTAATTAAATTAAATTTTTGGACAGTGGAAGAGAACAAAGACAGAGCAAAAGAAGAAATTTACTCAAAAAGAGTAAGAGCAGGAAAAAGAACGTACTTCTTTGATGTGAAGGCAACACGTTCTAATGATTATTATTTGACTATCACTGAAAGCAAAAAACGCTTTAAAGAAGATGGTTTTGTATATGAAAAGCATAAAATTTTCCTTTACAAAGAAGATTTTGCAAAATTCCTTGAAGCACTCAATGAAACGATTGACCATGTGAAAGTAGATTTGATGCCAGACTTTGATTTTTCGCAATTTGATAGGGCTGATGACATAGAAGACGAAGCTATAGAAGTAGCAGATGAAGAAGAAGTAGGAGCAAGATTACGCTGGGATTAAAAAATCTTATCGAGTACTACATTTAGATTTAGGGTAGTGTAAATATAAGAGTGTTTTTTGTATATTTGCAAAAAACCAAATTCTATGATAAAAATTTCTCTTTCTTGTAAAAAATGTGCCAGCACAAATC
>REAZ01000044.1 GCA_004294445.1 Cytophagales bacterium | reverse complement strand
TCCAAAAATTATTACCCCGTAACGCTGCAATTCCACCATTTACCAACCCACCTGTTAAACCTCCCATCAACAGATCCTTTCCAAAGTTACTCAATGAATGCTGTGTTTCTTATCCAATTAATTGGCTTCCTCCAGCTTTGCATTTCAAAGTGGTACCAATATTGCCTGGGTATTGCTTAAATGGTTTTTTATAAAATAACCAACCCTTTTAATATCCTTTTGGCAGAAGTACTGGTCGATAAATTTTTAACGCATTCCTATCATTCTAATTCAGGAAATTGAATTGCAAACTTAAGATTGCTTATGCCGAGCTCTTTTCTTTTTACTTCAAAATCAATCAAAGATAATGGGCCATAAAAATTCGAATCGATAGATTTTGAAATCTTATAACTTAAGGGTATAATAAAATAGTTTATGACTGATTTATTAGGCATCTGATTATTGACAATAGGATGTTGTTTGGCAATTATAAAGTCTTTGTTTTGCCCCACCGAAAACACAGTTGGTTCTATAATTCCAATACCATAAATACTATCTTGAAATCCGATTGACATATCTTCTTTTAAATCAAGAGCAGACAAATAGTATCCCCCATTTAACTTTTCATCATAAACGCTACCTACACAACTTTTAAAGAGAAATGAAAAGGCAAACAAAATAAGCATGCAACTATATTTTTTCATTATCTAATTCGATTAAGGTTAATAGGCTCTTTAAAAATAAATATTTGAGTCACGTTACCACCTGGCCTAAAGGTTGAACGGAGCCAATCAGGTGCAATACCATACGCCAATGACCTAAAACTTGTTGTGTTTTTAATTGTGAAAGTAAGACTACGACCATCACTATTTATCGAAGGAGAAAAGCTTCCTACAAATTGTTCCATTGGGTCAAGTCCAGCAGCAACTAATCCTTTAAATCCAAAATTTCCACCAGTCCATGCTTTTCTTCCTCTAAAATTTGTTAATCCTTGGCTAACTGACTTTCTACCAGCTTTGACTTCATTATACCAATAATCTCTAGCTTGACCAACAACTCTTGAGTTTTTAAATGAATTTGCTACAGCATCATTTTGAAAAACATACTCATCCCCACCTGTTCCCGTAAGCCAATTTTTTGTTAGGGTAGCTGCTGCTTTTAGTTTATTAAACCATTTATCAAAATCGCTCGATTCTGCTTTCCTTCTCCCCCCGCCATCAAAATTATCATGCATCCAGTGATTCAACAATCCAACACTTGCACCCTGTGCAAAGCCTTGGAAAAAATCTCCCCCTGCCAAAACAGAACCAAAGCCTCCTGATAAGCCTCCCCCTAAAAATGCAGCACCTGAACCAGTTACGCCCAACCCCTTTAATCCACTCCCCGATAATGACCCAAATGCTCCACTCGCAGCCCCCTGTAAAAAGCTTCCCCCAAATGCTGCACTTTGCGTGCCACTTGACAACGCATGAGCACCCGCCTGTGCCAACCACGATGTTCCTATTGAGTGACCCGCATTTGCAAGGCTTTGAAACCCAGCTCCTATCCCAAAACTTGCCGCACCACTAACCGCTCCCTGCAATACACTCATTCCAAAATTACCCCAATTCCAATTACTAAAACCATCATTTTTTATTACATGGCTCGCAGTGTGCGTTAATGCTCCAATAGCTGCCCCTATTAGTATTGGTGCAAACCACACTACTCTCCCATCCGGATCCACCGTCATCACCGGATTCCCTCCCATTCCATTGTAATCATTGGCGAACTGCATGGCTGGATCCATACTCGCAAAACGACCTATCTGTGCATCGTAATACCGTGCATCAAAATAGTACCAGTTCAGCCCCATTTCTTCTTCCAACAGCTTGCTTTGGTACAATGCTTTATTCGCTGTTTTTATAGCCGCATAACTGCTCAACGGTTCTATAGGTAACCCATAAGGATAATAGGCATTCTCTTGTAATAATGCGCCCGCTTGGTGTTGTACACTTAAATCATCGAAGTACATTCCGAATCGCTTCGCTCTCGGGACAGGCTATCGGTATGGCTTTCATTATTAATCCATACGTACAAATACCCGTTTTTGTATATACTTACATTTTCTGTTAATACCTTTTGGGGAAGTACATTCAAAGAGCTATGTAGGTTACTTTAAATCTATTATTTCTTCCATTAAACGGTAGTGGAAAGAACCTTTTATACAGTTTATTTTATACTGCAATTTCGACTCCTTTTATAATTCTACTTCCCAGTATTTCCCTCCCTCTGATTCAATATATTTTTTCACTGCTAACCGAGTAAAATAGATTGTCTGACTCGTCCTGATATAGCTTGTCAAAAAACTATCCAGAATGACAGTAAAAGAGCAAAAAAAATCTAAACCAAGTCCCAAGAACGGCCAGCCCTATAA
>REAZ01000011.1 GCA_004294445.1 Cytophagales bacterium | reverse complement strand
AAACTTTGTCTTTTTCTAAATCAGAAGAAATGCACTATTTATATTTGAAATTATTCATATTCAATTACAACCTATCACTCGTTACTTGACACTATCCAAAATTTTTCACCAATTCCAAAAAGCCCAATTTTTCGTAATCTGGTAAATGTTTTTCCAAATATTCCTTTGTGATTTTGCCTTCTGTTTCTTCTAAATTCTTATTAATCAGTTTATAAACTTGTTTTGTAAGCCAATCAGGATTGATGTAAATGTGTTTTTTGAGCACAGAATGATTGGGGTAATGTACCACCAAACCTGTTTTATCCAAATATTCCAAAAGCGTACCTTCGCCACCTTTCGTAATATTGGCTTTGTGGCAGATTGTCTGCACAAATTCGGAATACGAAATAATCGTTTCTCCTGCATTTTTGCGGTTTTCAATTTTTGATATGACCTTTTCATAGGTTTTTGGAAATTTTTTGCCGTAGTCATGTAAGGTATTAAGTTTTTGTGTAAGTAATTTTTTTGCCAAAGGCAAATTGTAGCCAAATTCGGCATCAAATTCTATTTGTGTTTCAATTTTATACGTTTTACAAGCCTCGTTTTCAAGCCTTGCCTCTGCTTTATCTCCTTCGCCACAATGCGTTTGCACGACCAAAATCGGGCTTTTCGGTGCGTGTCGGCGAATGGTATCAAGCCAATATTCCAAAGATTGCCATTTTTCTTCTGTAGGCAGGCTTTCTTTGTCCCTTTCTCGGTGCAGAATCACATTTTTTCCTTTGTCCAAGCCAAAATATAGACGGCATCATCAGATAAAAAGAATTGGTGGGTAGCATAAAAAATCTCTTGCCCACCGAAATCCCACACATTGAGGTTTAAATTTTCTGTCTTAGCTTCAGGCAAATGCGTTTTTTCTAATTTACCAATTTGTATGCCATGCGTATAGATTTCATTTTTATCAAAACCCAAACCTTGCAATTTCTTAAAAAGGGAAGTTTTGCCTACCCGCCCATTGCCCACAATAATCAATTTGGCTTTTTCATTGATGATTTCACCTTTTTCAAGTTCGAGGAAGTAGTTGCGTATATCTGTAAGGCAACTTTCTCCATCTTTCAAAAAGCCACGAATGACCGTATCTTCTATTGGATTTTTGTACAAATAAAGCGTTTCCAAGGCAAGGAAGTTTTCCAAAGAGAGTTCAAATTTAACTAATTGGTTTTTAGACAAATCTATGGTATGCAAGCGAGGCAAACTGCCCCTAATTTCAAAGTTTTTAATCTTGCTTTCGTGCAAAAATAAATACGCTAAGTTGGGGAAAAGGGCGGCGGGAAGGACAAAATTAGCCATCTCTGCTTGGTTATAGGAAATATCCAAGACTTTAAGGTCGGGCAAAGGTTCGCCTGAAAAAGAAATATTTGAAAAGCTATTTTTACTCAAATCCAGAGACTCTACTTTGTTGGCTCGTGCCTCCTCTAAGACCTTTGCTAAGTCTTTGTTTTGTAAGTTTTTACCGTTGTAGTAAAGCCAAGATGTAAGCATTGAGGATAGGTTTTATAAAAAAAGCATTAGAATTTTCATCATTATGTGTTGTCAGTTTCTCAAAACTGACAATTTGAAATAGTCATGGTTTCTCAAAACCACTTTTTAACAGATTTACGACCAAATTTAATGAACAATTATATACAAAAATACGTTTTCCTCAAAAAAGTTTTATTATGCCTTTGCGTAATCATACCGCCTATCAAGATTTTCAATGCTTTTTTATCACCACGAGTTGCTTTCAAATGCAACATCTCCTATGTGATGACAAATGTTTTGACCTTATACTGGAAAATTTTAAGTTTTATAATGACAAATATAAAGCAAGATTAGTGGCTTATGTCCTCATGGTCAATCATATACATTTTGTGATTTACTTTGAAGGAGAAAATCGGCTTTCTGATTACATGAGGGATTTCAAAAAATATAGCTCTTTGCAAATCCGCAAATATCTATCGGCGCATTACCCTGAAAAAATAAAAGACATTGTTTATGAGCATCGAACACAAAACTTTAAGGTTTGGGAAGATTTGTTTGATTCGGTGCATCTTTATACACGCAAGGTTTGCGAAACAAAAATAGAGTATATACACAATAATCCTGTCAAGGCTGGGCTTAACACTCGCCCTGAGTTGTATAAATATTCGAGTGCTTCTTTTTATTTTGCTGAAAAACCTGTCAAATCTATGTTGTTGCATTATAGGGAGATATTTTAGTTTTCGTGCTTCGTGCTGTCAGTTTCGTGCTGTCAGTTCCTCAGAACTGACAGATTGGTTTCTCAAAACCAATTTCTATAAGGCGGTTTTGAGAAACCGCTTCTGTCAGTTGGAGCAACTGACAGCACGTCAAAAAAAGGTCAAATAACAATACTTATGAGCCTGAAAAAAGACCAAGCAAGCGAAAACCAATCCCGCTGTAATGAAGCCCCGCCCCGCCGTTGAAGCGAAACAGAAGCCTACAACCCTCCGAATCGTGAAGCCAGCCACCACCACGAAGCACACGATAGGCAGTGGATTTTAAGCGATTTTTGCTAACAATGATTTGTCTATCTAAACTAAGTATTTCACCACCAATACAGACAGGATTAAGCATATTCGCTGGCGTTTTTTTGTAACTATCTTTACCATAGTCATCTTCGCACCATTCCCATACATTACCACTGAGGTCGTAGATGCCGAGGGCATTGGGCATTTTTAGCCCTATATCTTGGCTTTGGTTTCGGCTGTTTTCTGTGTACCAGCCTACTGTGTGGAGATTTTTGCTTCCTGCATATTCGTAAGAGCTTGTTCCTCTTTCGTTTGTGGCGTATTCCTACTCTGCCTCGGTAGGGAGGCGGAAGTAGGCATTGGCTTTTTTTATTTCTTCCCTTTCGTTCAGTTTGTCAAGAAAGTTTTTGCAGTCGTGCCAACTTACATGCTCTACAGGCTTGTTTTTACCTTTGAAAGTAGAGGGGTTTTCGCCCATCACAGTTTCGTAAATATGCTGTGTGAGAGGGTACTTACCTATCCAGAAGTCAGAGAGCCTGATGATAGGATTGTTTTTGTCCCCTCCCATTTGGTAAGTGCCTCCTTGTACTTTGACCATTTCTATTTTGCACTCGCCTATTTGTATGTCGTAGGTCTGAGGTGCTTGGACTTTGAGCAGCATTTTGTTACGGATAATTTATTGTTGGATAGGTTGTTCATCATTGTTTTTATCACTTCCCATCATAAAAAAAACTGTTGTTTCAGGTTTGAGAACCTAAATGCACGCTAAAAGTAAAAAAATGCTTACTTTTTGAAACGCATTTACCCTATTTTTGTATTTTTGTTTCCCTTGATTCTATGCTACTATCTTCTCTATTACTTTACCATGCACATCTGTAAGTCGGAAATTTCGCCCTTGGAATTGATAAGTGAGTTTTTCGTGGTTCATGCCCATCTGATTGAGGATAGTTGCCTGCAAATCATAAACACTTGTGCGGTCTTTGATGCCGTAGTAGCCTATTTCATCAGTAAGTCCGTAGGTCAAGCCTTGTTTGATGCCGCCGCCTGCCAGCCAGCAAGTAAATGCCTCAGTATGATGGTCGCGCCCCGCAAAAGCCATTTTCTTGCCTTCTCTGTTTTCCTGCATAGGCGTTCTGCCGAACTCTGCCCCCCAAACTATTAGGGTTTCTTCCAGCAATCCTCTCATTTTCAAATCTTGGAGCAAAGCGGCAATAGGCTTGTCAATATTTCTGCATAAGTTCCCAAAACCACCATTATTGAGGGCATTGGAGGGGTCATTGCCATGCGAGTCCCAGCCCCAGTCGAACAACTGCACAAAACGCACTCCTTTTTCTACTAATCTCCTTGCCAATAGGCAGTTGTTTGCGAAGGAAGACTTCCCTCTTTCTGTGCCGTAAAGGTCGTGTACCCATTCAGGCTCTTTGTTTATGTCCATTACTTCAGGCACAGAAATTTGCATTTTGAAAGCCATTTCGTACTGCGAAATGCGCGAAATGGTTTCAGGGTCTTGCATCTCCTTGTAATGTGCCTGATTTATTTCGTTTATGCTATGTATGGTTTCGCCTCTTAGCTCCCTATCCATGCCTTCGGGATTGGAAACGTACAGCACAGGTTCTCCTTTTGAGCGACACTCAACTCCTTGATAGACAGTGGGCAAAAAGCCACTTCCGTAGCTTCCTTTTCCTGCATCGGGGGCTTTCCCACCCGACAGCAATACTATAAACCCTGGCAAGTCTGCATTTTCAGAACCTAAGCCATACGTAACCCACGCCCCCATGCTCGGTCTGCCAAGTCTTGCATGCCCCGTCTGCATGAGCAGTTGGGCGGGTGCATGGTTAAACTGGTCGGTGTGCATTGCCTTCAAAAAAGTAACTTCATCTACCATTTTGGAAAAATGCGGCAAGTGGTCTGAAAGCCAAGCACCCGACTGCCCATATTGCTTAAAGCCTACCTGATGCCCAAGCATCTGCGGTACACCTTTGATAAAAGCAAAACGCTTGCCCTCCAATAGTGATGGTGGGCAGTCTTTACCATCTAATTTTTGCAGTTCGGGCTTGTAGTCAAATAGCTCTAACTGAGATGGTGCGCCCGCTAAGTGTATGTAAATCACGCTTTTAGCCTTTGCAGGGTAGTGCGGAGGAAGTACATCAAAAGGCTTAGACAAATCACGACGAAACTGTCTGTCTGCCAACTTACTTAGGGTAGGGGAGTCGCAGCCCCAAAGGGAAGACAAAGCAAGCCCGCCCAAGCCCGCAGCACATTCCCAAAGAAAATGCCGCCGAGTCATTGCTTGCAGCTCTTTTGTCCACTGTGTAATTTTTGTGTTTGGCATACCCTATTATTCTTTTCCCAAAAGTAGAAAAATGTTCTCACTGTTTGAGCAAAAATATTGTTAAAAATGGCTTTACGAAAGGGAAAAATGAGTGTGTTTTGTGCAAAGACTGCGGAAAAAGCCACTTATTGCACAAAAATATGACCTACAATAAAAAAGGCTGCCCAACTTTTCGGACAGCCTCTTTATTTTTTTTGAAATGTATAGCGGTTGAAGAAATTAAACTACTAAAAGCTGTTTTCCTATGTATCTGTTTACCAATTAATATACCAATTTTTAATATATTGATTATCAAATAAATACATTAAAAATTAAATTTAAGATGTCCGAAAGCGAACATTTTATTTCGTTTTTCGGACATTTCTTTGTTTCTTTTTGCTATTTCAATTTTAACAAACCCCAAAATCACTCAATTTGTTAAGTTCTCAAATTTTGATACTGAAGCCCTTTACTTAGATAGCATTTTGTTTTAGAAATGCGACAATTTTTTCTGCCCATTCTTTTCCCTTGTCTTCTTGCAAAAAGTGTCCCGCTTGGGCTATAGTCGTGTGTGCTTGCCTTTGCGTTCCTGGAATCATTTTCTGAAAATATATATCACCACCTTTGGTGATGGGGTCGCTATCGCTAAAGCAGGTCAGAAAAGGTTTTTGCCAATTCTTAAATACTTCCCATGCCTTCAAATTCGGAGCTACAGCCACATCTTCGGGCGAAGTAGGCACAAGGACAGGGAATATGCGGGCTGCTACCTTATAGGTATCATCTGGGAAAGGGGCGTTGTAAGCTGCTATTTCGGCATCTGAAAGGCGATTGACACAGCCTCCGCTTACTATTTTGCCAATATTAAAAACAGGTGTTGTTTGTGCATAATTTTGCCAAGCCAAAAAAGCCTCCGAAGGTTTAGCACCTATGGGCAGAAAAGTATTCGCAGCTACTATTGCCTTGAATCTATCTTCATTTTCGGCAGCAACTCTCAAGCCTATCAAACCGCCCCAATCTTGGCAAACTAAGGTGATGTTTTTTAAATCTAATTCCTGTATGAAAGCTGTTATCCAATCTGTATGTGCTTGGTAGGAGTAGGCAGTAGCATCGGTCAATTTGTCTGACTTGCCAAACCCCACCAAATCTGGAGCAATCACTCTATAGCCACTATCAGCAACAATAGGAATCATTTTCCGATACAAGTACGACCAAGTAGGCTCGCCGTGTAGCATCAAAACAATTTTATTTGATGCCTTGTTTTCGTCTATGTAATGAACTCTGATACCACCAATTTCCACATAATTTGGTTCAAACGGATAATCGGTTAGGTTTGCGAAGGCTTCTTCGGGCGTTCTAAGAATTTTCATAGTTTTCAATAAGTTTAAAGTGCTGAAGTGGTAAATTTTATTTCGAATAAGATTTGCAATAATAGTAAAAATTTTGCCTTCTCTACCCTACAAGTAGTTATACACACTATTTAATTGATGTTTTTAGTTATTTTTGAACTAAACTTGCTTTAACACCATTTCTTTGAGTGCATTTACCCATCGGGGCTGCACATTTAGGCTTTCTACCATCTGCCAATGTTCTCCGCCTTTTTCTTCAAAAAGCTCTTTGTATTCCTCGCCAATCTCTATGGTAGTTTCCAAGCAATCAGCTACGAAGGAAGGTGCAAAAACCAATATTTTTTTCTTTCCTTTCTTCACCAATTCTTCTATCATTTGGTCTGTATAAGGCTTTATCCAAGGGTCGCTGCCCAAGCGAGATTGGAAAGAGATAGTAAAATCACCTTCTTTTAAGCCAAGTGCCTTTGCCAAATGTCGAGTAGTTTCTACACACTGCGCCCTGTAGCAAAGGCGATTTTTTTCAGAAAAAGTATCACAGCAGCCCTCTGTAAGGCATCTGCTGTCTGCCTTGCGTAGCTGTCGCTGCGGTAGCCCATGGTAGGTAAAAATAAAGTGGTCAAATTGGTGGGAAGCCATTTGTTTTTTTCCCAAATCTGCAAAAGTCTGCACCATTTCTGGGTTATTGGGGTAGCTATCTATCATGGCTATCTGAGGGATAAGTTGCCATTTGCTAATGACGCGCATCACCTCCTCAAGTGCCGAGCCTGTGCTTGCGGATGCGTACTGTGGGAAAAGCGGAATAACAATTATTTTATTTATAGACTGACTTTTTAGTTTTTCTAAGGCAGACTCGATGCTTGGATTCTGATAGCGCATACCCAAGACTACTACATAGTCATCGCCGAGTTCTTTTTGTAACAATTCAGTAAGTTCTGCTCCATAAAACATTAAGGGGGAGCCTCTTTCCGTCCAAAGTTTCTTATAGATTTTAGCAGATTTGCTCGCTCTGAAAGGGGCAATAATGAGATTTACCAATAAGAAACGAGCTATGGCATTAATATCTATGACTCTGCCGTCCATGAGGAACTCACGCAGATATTTGCGCACATCTGCCACCGAGGGGCTATCGGGCGTACCAAGATTTACCAAAAAGACACCTGTTTTTACTTGCATATTTATATTTGCGACTAATTTAAAATATAGCTGATGAATAGAGTAAAATAAAAATTTGAGATTTTTGTTTGTAGAATTTTACAAATAAAATACATATATTTGTTATTGGTGTTTTTCTGATTAAAATTTACTGAAATGAGCCAAATTTAAGTAATTTGGGAGTGATGGCTTGAAATACATATAGAAATGGATAAAAACAATAAGTACGTGGTGTTGGTAACGGGGTGTACGGGGGGGTTAGGAACGGCTATCTGCAAAAAACTTTATCTTGATGGCTACAAGGTAGTAGGCAACTATCTTTCTAAAGCAAAGGGCGATACATGGAATGCTCAAATGCAAGAAGAAAACTTTGATATTCCTATTTATCAGTGTGATGTTACAGATTTTGAGGCTGTTGGCAAAATGATTGTAAAAATAGAGGAGGAAGTAGGGGGGATAGATATTTTGGTAAATAATGCCGCTATCACCAAAGATGGGCAGTTTCGCAAAATGACCTACGAAAGATGGGATTTGGTACTGCAAACAAATTTGTATAGCGTTTTCAACTGCACTCGCCATGTGATTAACCAAATGATAGAACGTCAATACGGTCGTATTATCAATATATCGTCTGTGAACGCACAACGAGGGCAGTTTGGGCAGGTCAATTATGCTGCTGCCAAAGCGGGAATGCACGGCTTTACAAAAACACTCGCCATAGAAGTAGCAAGCAGAGGAGTTACTGTAAATACTGTTTCGCCCGGTTATATAGCTACGGATATGGTATTGGCTATTGCCGAAGACGTAAGAAGAAAAATCATAGAAAGCATACCTATAGGAAGACTCGGAGGAACAGAAGAAATTGCCTATTTGGTGTCTTTTCTTGCCTCAGAACAGGCAAGTTTTATTACAGGGGCAAATTATGCAATTAATGGTGGGCAACACATGTTTTAAAAAATATGGAAAATTTGGAAATTAAAGGGCGAATAAGTACATTCTTTACCCCAACAGTAAATTTTCAGGCACAGTCAGGCATTTGTGAAGTAGCGGGAGAGTCCTATTTGGAGGATTCTTTTGTTTTCTATGATGCACTTATTCAATGGATTAACGATTATTTTGCAGAAGGTGCTATTAGTATTCAAATGAATTTTAAATTTTTTTATTATAATACTAGCACGTCAAGAGCGATTTTAGATATACTTCGTACCCTCAAAATGCACCAAGAAAATGGGAAGGAAGTAATTACAAATTGGTATTACCCTATTCCCGATGATGATGAGATGGAGGCAGAGGCGCAAGATTATATGGAAGAAACTGGGCTGCAAATGAATTTGATAGCTTACAAACAGTAATAGTCATGTATAATTTAGCCCATGCACACTAAACTCAAAGATATTTTTTGTGAAATAGGAAATTTTCTATGCAATCATCTTTACAGCAATTTGCAAAGCCAAACTTTTGACCAGCTTTCTGCTGTTTATGCCCTACGTCCCGAAGATACAATTTATCAAATAGACCGTAATGCCGAACTTATCATCATGCCTTTGCTGGAAAAACACGCAGCATCAGTAGGCGGAATAGTGCTGATAGCAGAGGGCATTAGTGATGAAAATGCACCTATTGTATTGCCAAAAGGAATGACAGAAAGGCAAGCAAAATGGCGAGTTATTATAGACCCGATTGATGGAACAAAAGTGCTGATGTATGGCAAACGTTCTGCTTTTTTCTTGGCGGGAATTGCCCCAAACCTTGGCAAAGATACTTCACTCCAAGACATAGAAGTAGCGGTAATGACCGAATTGCCAACTGCCAAAGCACTTTATAGCGATACTTTTTGGGCTATCAGAGGCGGAGGAGTAGGAGGCTTTGCTACCAATCTAATCACCCAAGAAAAAAAGCTCAAAAGCCCAGCCCCCTCCCAAGCAACTACTATCAAAGGTGGCTTTGCCCAACTCACACGCTTTTATGCACCCGCACGCGACCTAGTAGCTAAGATAGAAGACGAGCTATTAGAAATTCTTTTCCCTAATTTGGCAGACGAGCAAGCAGCTACTTTCGAAGACCAATACATAGCAAGTTCGGGGCAACTATATGAGCTATTAGTAGGGCATGACCGATTTGTGGCAGACCTCAGACCTTTAGTTTACAGATGGTTAGCAAAGCAGGGAAAAAGAATAGGGCATACGGCACACCCCTACGACCTGTGTACGATGCTTATTGCTAAGGAAGCAGGAATTATCATTACTGATGAGTTAGGCGGCGAACTCGATGCCAAAATGCACACGACAATTCCCGTAGGTTGGGTTGGCTATGCAAATGAGCGAATCAGGCAAGAAGTGGAAAAGACTTTGCAAATGCTGCTAAAAAAATATGGATTGCAACTCTAAAAACTAAATTAGGTTAAGTACAACGCGTAAATATTGAAGTTTTTTTCAAAGTATTTAGGCATCAATAGCTTTTTTATTAATTTGCACTTTATTAGAAATTTGTATTTAATTTTGTGTTTCGTTTATTTCCTACTATCTTGGAAGATATTATAAAATATTATACCTCATGAAAAGAGTATTAATCACTGGTGCGGCGGGTTTTCTCGGCTCTCATCTCTGCGATAAATTCATTAATAATGGCTATGCCGTAGTAGGCATGGACAACTTGCTAACTGGAAATATTGAGAATATTGAGCATCTTTTTCCCAAAAAAGAGTTTGAGTTCTACTACCATGACGTAAGCAAATTTGTTCATGTGGCAGGCAAATTGGATTATATCTTGCATTTTGCCTCTCCTGCCAGCCCGATAGACTACTTGAAAATGCCTATTCAGACTCTCAAAGTTGGCTCGCTTGGTACGCACAATCTTTTAGGACTTGCCAAAGAAAAGAAGGCACGTATGCTCATTGCTTCTACTTCGGAAATCTACGGCGACCCTACCGTACACCCGCAATCAGAGGAGTATTGGGGCAACGTAAACTCAGTAGGTCCCAGAGGTGTTTATGACGAGGCAAAGCGTTTCCAAGAAGCTATCACTATGGCTTATCATAATTTTCATGGCTTAGAAACTCGCATTGTTCGTATTTTTAATACCTACGGACCTAAAATGAGGCTTGATGACGGCAGAGTGCTTCCCGCTTTCATGGGGCAGGCTTTGCGTGGTGAAGATTTGACTATTTTCGGAGATGGTAGCCAGACACGCTCTTTTTGCTATGTAGATGATTTGGTAGAAGGTATTTATAGACTTTTACTCTCCGATTATCACTTGCCTATGAATATTGGAAATCCGAGCGAGATTACAATTAGCGAATTTGCAGAAGAAATTATAAAACTTACTGGCACAAAACAAAAGGTCATCTACCACCCACTTCCCCAAGACGACCCTAAGCAGCGATGCCCCGACATCACAAAAGCAAAAGCAATCTTGGGCTGGACTCCGAAAATAGATAGAAGCATGGGCTTAAAACTGACCTACGACTATTTCAAGGCAAAAATTGAAAAGGAAAAACAAGCAACGAACTAACCACAAAATAGATATATTTTTAACAGCTTTTATCCAAACTGAAGAAAATGACAAAAATATCAAGACGAGATTCCTTGAAAGCATTAGCCATTAGTGGCTTAGGGGCAGGCATATTGGCAGGATGTGAGGACAAAAAAGTAGAGCATAATGCACACGCCGAGCATAAGCACGAAGCCCAAAATACAGGGCTGAACGAGCGCGACCAGAAACTTATGCAGCAAAAGTTTTTCACAGACCATGAGCGTCAGACAGTCAAACTATTGTCCGATATTGTTATTCCCAAAGATGAAATCTCTGGCAGTGCATCTGAGGCAGGTGTCCCCGAATTTATAGAGTTTATGATGATAGACCAGCCAAACCAGCAAATCCCGATGCGAGGTGGGCTAAAATGGTTAGACGTGCAGTGCAGTAAAAGATTTCAGAAAAAATTTATAGAATGTGCTGAAAAACAGCAATTTGAAATACTTGATGAAATAGCCTATCCCGAATCAGCAAAACCCGAAATGAGTCAAGGAGTTGCCTTTTTTACACATTTTAGAGGTTTAGTGGGAGCAGGTTTTTGGTCAAGCAAAATGGGCATCAAAGACATCGGTTTCAAAGGCAACGTTGCTAATGTATGGACTGGTGTTCCCCAAGAAGTATTGGACAAATTGGGCGTGAGCTATCCCGCTTAGTTCTTGGCTATCAGCAAAGTATCATGTTTGTGGTGCATGATACTTTGCAAGTGTAGCAAATGCCTCCTCAAAAGCAGCATTGCGGATATTTTTATAATGCCCTGCATGGAAATTATCCAAGCGTTTTAGGACATTAAGCACCATTGTTTTTTCTCCTTCTGTCATCGTATCAAAAGCCATACTCCCTACTTTATTCATGTAAGGAAAACTTTCATACAAGACTGCAATGCCTTTTTGCGTGATTTTCAATCTTTTAGAACGTTTGTCTTGCTCATCAGGAAATTCCTCTACAAGTGCCGCCTTTACCAAACGCTTGATAACATCAATACCTGAAGGAAACTCTGAAAGCATTTCATAAATCAATTCACTCTTTTTCGGTGTCCCCATTTCGTGCAGGCTAATGAGGTAAATCCAATCTTCGATATTATCTAAGCCCACATACGCCAACGCTTTTTTACAGTACAAACTTGCATATTTATTCAACTTCCCTACCAAAGCCGCCAACTGTCCATTGATAGGAATATTTTTATCATCTGACTCATGAATAGTTTGAGGGGCGTTTTCTGCCAAATAACTCACACAAAACTCTTCAATTGTCAGATTAGGATTTTTCTCCTCATATTCTCCCCAAATATTCACCAATTCTATCAATCTGTTTTTCATACACTTCTATTATTGTAAAAAATAAACAATATTCAATTTGTTTTGTTTTCATATTATATCTGTACAAAAATAAATTATAAAATAATGTTTTCAAAATATTTTTCTGTTTTTATTTGTTTTTTATTTTGAAAACATATTATATTTGCCCTGTCAATGGAAATTAATATAACGAAATCATACTAAAAAATAAAGTGTCAGTCATTGCAGAACTAAAAAATGCAGGTAAAGAGTATCAAACAGGCGACCAAACTATAGTTGCCTTGCAGCCTACTACTTTGCAGCTAAACGAAGGGGAACTTTTGCTCATCATTGGTCCCTCTGGCTCAGGAAAAACGACCTTGCTTTCCCTTTTGGGCTGCGTGATTTATCCTTCGCAGGGAGATTTGTATGTAGCAGGGCAGCACGTAAACGCACTGAAATCAAACCAGTTGGCTAAGTTACGCTTAGATACCATTGGCTTTGTTTTTCAGCAGTTTAACCTACTTGCACCGCTTACAGCAGAGGAAAATGTGGCAATGCCACTCAAACTGCAAGGGGTAAGCAGCAGCGAAATCAAGAAAAGAGTAGCAACGGCACTCCAAACCGTAGGCATGAGCGACAGGCGGAAAAATCTCCCCAAACAGCTTTCAGGCGGGCAGCAGCAACGAATAGCCATTGCAAGGGCGTTGGTTACAAACCCTAAAATAGTCCTTTGTGATGAGCCAACGGCTTCTTTGGACAAAGGCTCTTTTGCGATTGTTATGGACGAACTCAAAGCACTTGCCCGACAAGGCAAATCAGTTGCCGTAGTTACGCACGACCCACGTTTGCAGAAATACGCAGACCGAGCAGTAGAGGTGAAAAATGGTTTTGTTACGCCTTTGGCTTTGCAAGAAGTGAATTTTGATTAATATTTTCAACCCTGTTAGTCGTCTTATTGGGTTTCAATACATATTCATTTCTGTACCGTCTGACCGAAGGTCTGTACGGTGCAGACCTTCGGTCAGACGGTATGTTTTTCAAAGAACGGTTTATTCTTGAATATCAATTAGATGCTAACAGTGATTAGACAAAACAAAAAAACAATGAAAAATACATTTAATTTACTCATTTTCTTTGCTTTAGCACTCTTTTTAATGAGTTGTGGCGGAGGAGAAAAAAAAGAAGAACAGAAGGTATTAAATGCCTCTGCAAGTACTGATACGGCAAAAGTATTGGCAACGAACGACCGCATTTTGGGTGTAGCACGTATAGAACCCGAAGACGGACTAACGAATATCACCGCAGGCACAAGTGGTAAAATCTTGGCAATTAATGTAGATGACAATCAGCAAGTTAGCAAAGGGCAAGGGCTTTTAGAGGTAGAAGTTGCTATCGAAAACGCTCAGTTAGCACAGGCAGAAAGCAAAATTGGAACACAACAAGCTGCTATTCAGGCAAGTAAGGCAAACATTGAGGCTCTGAAAGTAAATCTAAAAAATGTGCAAGATACCTACAAACGCAACTTACAACTCTTTGAAGGAAAAGCACTTACCAAAGAAAGTTTGGATAATAGCAAGGCAAACATGGACAAATTGGCAAAAGAGGTAGAGGCGGCAGAGGCAAATCTGAACCAATCGAATGCAAAAATTAATGAGTTACAAGCAGATATTTCCTATTTCAAAACTGTAGTTAATCAGAAAAAAGTAGTAGCACCACTTGCGGGAAAAATCTTAAATATTTTGGTCAAAACGGGCGAATACGTAAGCAATGCGACTCAAATTGCCGAGTTTGCACCCGAAGGCAGCCTGATTGCCAAAACCGAAGTAGATGAGCTTTTTGCAGAGAAAATTCAAATTGGGCAGAAAGCAACAATTATTTCCCAAACCACAGGAGAAACAGTAGCAGAGGGAAAAGTAAGCTATGCAGCTGATTATCTGAAAACTAAATCTCTGTTCAAAGACCAATCTACCGAGCAGGAAGACCGCCGAGTACGTGAGGTGCATATCAAATTAGAGTCGGGCAAAATGCCTTTGATAGGGAGTCGGGTAGATTGTATGATATTTCTTAAATAGTTTGATATTGTTTAAAACGGTTTGAAAATACAAATATTTGTTTTAAAGTATTAGAAATTAGTCATTTGTAATTTATCATTAGTCATTAATAAAATGTTAATAGAAGCATTCAAATTCATGTGGTACGACAAAGCGAAGATGTTTGGCATTTTCTTCGGCATGATATTGTCCATTTTTTTAGTCGGGCAGCAAGTAATGATTTGCTTGGCACTCTTGGGCAGTACGGTTTCTTTGGCGACCTTTAACGAAAATTATATTTGGGTAGTCAGCGATAAAAGCAAGCAAGTCATTGACTTACCTACGATTGATATGCGGATTGGGCGTGGGCTTATTTCCATTGAGGGCGTGAAAGCGGTTCACCCACTCATTTTTGCAGGCGGAAACCTCAAAATGCCCGATGGAACAAAAACGGCTATCACGATGATAGGTACTCAAGCACCTTCTTTTGCAGGAGGTCCTTGGCGAGTAGCGGAAGGCAAGTCTATGGATTTGCTTTCGGATAATGCTGTTTTTTTGGATAAAATGAACCAAGAAATTGGCAAAAAAATAAAAGTTGGCGACAAATTCGAGTACAACGGCAAGCAAATCAAATTAGTAGGGCTGACAGCCAAAACGGAGGGCTTGGGCATTTCCTATGGCTTCACTACGCTGGAGAGGGCAAGGTGGCTTTGCAATATCCCTACGACCCAAGCAAATGCTTTTCTGGTAGAATGGGATAGCAAATACGACCCGCAAGCTGTCATCAGGGCTATCAATAAATCAATTCCTAATATCAAAGCAATTACGGGCAAAGACTTTCGCTCATCTTCTCTCAAATACTTTGCAGGGAATAGCGGAATTGTTGCTTCTTTTGGCTTATTGGTTGTTTTTGCGGTGATTACAGGCTTTGCGATTGTGGGGCTGACGATGTACTCTGCCGTAAGCGACAGAATCAAAGACTACGGCACACTCAAAGCAATAGGAGGTACAAACAACGTAATTCGGAGATTAATTCTTTCCCAAGCAACAATTTACTCTATTGGCGGTTTTTCTATTGCCTACGCTCTGCTAAATGGCTTTGTCAATGCAACCAAAGGTGGACTTGACTTGCAATTAATTCCAGAAATTATATGGTCTTTGGTGGCGGTAACACTTTTTATTGCTATCATGGGAAGTCTGTTTGGCATGAGAAAAATCACCAAACTTGAGCCTGCGGCGGTCTTTAGAAGCTAAAAATCAAAATGTTAAACCAAATGAAAAAAATATTTACACTCATCATTCCCTTTTTGGGGATTGTTTCGGTTTCTCTTGCCCAAAAAATCACCCTTGAAGAGGCACTCAAAATGGGTTTGGAAAATCGCATAGAAATCAAAAATCAAAACTTACAAGTACAAATTGCAGAAAGTGAAAACCAAAAAGTGAGGGCAAAATGGCTGCCGCAGTTGAGTGGTAGCTTGGATATGCGTTGGAATACGCAACTGCAAACAACTATTTTACCTTTTGACATCACAGGTACTAACCCAGGTGGGACGACACAGGCAAAGTTTGGACTTCCTTTTAACAACACGCTTGGCGTACAGTTAGACCAAAAAATATTTGATGCCAGCCAAAATACAGATAGGAAAATTAATAATTTACAAACTGAAAATCAGCAAAATACGCTCGAACAGCAAAAAGTAAATATCAAACAAACCATTACAGAGGCGTACTATTTGGTAGTTTTTAACCAAGAGAGAATCACTTTTGCAGAAAAACAAGTAGAGAGAAACCAAGCAAATTTTGCTGATGCGGAAACCAAATTCAAAAGCGGGACACTCCTCCAAGATGATTTTGATAAGTTTAGTTTAGACCTTAGCAATGCCCAAATTTCCTTGCAAAAGGCAAAACAAGACTTAGAACTGAGTTTGGACGCACTCAAGTATCAGATAAACTCCACAAACAATATCACTGTAGCGGATAAATTGGCAAATATCCTCAAATCGATGGATAATCAAATAGCTGCTTCTATAGAGCAAAGAACAGAAATTAAAGCTGAAGAAATTAGTTTTCGTTTGAACGAACTCAATGCTAAAAAGCAGAGAATCAAAAATTTACCTACGCTTTCCGCTTATGGCAATTATTCCGCCTTACAACTTTCCAATGAGTTCAATCCTTTCAAATCAGGCACTTGGTTTCCTTTTAACTATGTAGGTTTGCGGCTCAATGTCCCACTTTTTGACGGAGGTCAGGCAAGGCTTTCTGCCAAAGACTATGTTGTGCGTCAGCAGATTAACCGCAATAATGTGGAAAAACTCAAAGCAGATTTTGACTATGAAGCAAAAAATGCCTTCAAACAGATGGCACAGGCGCGCTTGGACATTGGCGAAACTCAAAAAAACGTGAACTTAGCCCAGCAAATTTTGGCAACGAACCAACTTCGTTATGAGAAAGGTACGCTTACACTTTCTGACCTCAAAAACGCAGAATTTTCTCTTCAAAACGCACAAAACAACTATCTTTCAAGTGTTTATAATTTTTTGGTAGCCAATGTACGATACAAAAAAGCAGTTGGGGGATTGTAGTTTTAAGTTTTTCAGTAATCCTAATTCTTGAGCTGAAATACACAAAAAAATAACCCTTGGCAAAGAAAAATATATTTTCTGTAGGATTATTTGCGATTATATTTTACTTTGGTAATCAAAGAATAGTATCAAGAAACAAACTAATATAACAATCTAATAATGAGTAATTTAAAAGATAAATTTGACCTCAAAGGCAAAGTAGCTATTGTTACAGGAGCAAGCAAAGGCATAGGGGAATCTATGGCTGAAGTATTGGCAGAGGCGGGTGCAAAAGTAATTGTCAGCAGCCGCAAGCAGGAAGCAGTCGACGAAGTAGCTCGCACTTTTAGGGCAAAAGGCTACGAAGCCACAGGAGTTGCTTGCCACGTTGGGGAAATGAGCCAGTTAAAAAACTTGGTAGAAAAAACCATCGAAATCTATGGAGGCATCGACATCATCATCAATAATGCAGCTACTAACCCTGTTTTTGGTCCTGTGGTAAACACTGACGAAAGTGCCTTTGACAAAATTATGCAGGTGAACGTAAAAGCACCTTTCGAACTTGCCAAACTATGTTACCCAAGCATGAAATCAAGAGGCGGCGGTTCTATCATTAATATTAGTAGTATAGGCGGGCTTTCCCCAGAGCCTTTGCTCGGCATTTATAGCGTAAGCAAGGCATCTTTGGTGATGCTCACCAAAGTATTGGCAAAGGAGTGGGGCAGGGAAAACATCAGAGCAAATGTAGTTTGCCCAGGGCTAATCCAAACCAAATTTAGTGAGGCATTATGGAAAAACGAAGAGATGTTGCAGAAATCGGTCAAGCACTTGCCTATCTCGCGCATAGGACAGCCCGATGATTTGGCGGGTGTAGCTTTGTTCTTAGCTTCAGAAGCGTCTGCCTATGTTACGGGTGCGGTTTATACCGTAGATGGCGGTTACACAGTCTAAAAAATGGATAACAGTTGCAGGTAATTTTCGAAGTTTGCAACTGTTATTCGCTTTTTTCAATCTAAAACATAGCTGTTAAAAAAAAATGTCTGAAAACGAAAGTTCTTAGTCGTTTCCAGACAGACAGTATATATTTAAGAGGCTTCACTGATGAAAAGAACTTAGGGTGAACATCTTCATATTTAATCCTTTACGCCTTGATAGCCCAACGTAGCTTGGCTGAACTTGCCCGTCCGTTAGTAAAACATTCTTCTGGCGATGCCCTAATAGGGTCTGGAGCAACTTCGCTGTAAATACCTGCACGAAATAAGTATTGGAAAGATTTTTTTACCCTACGGTCTTCGCCAGAGTGAAAGGAAAGTATGGCAACACGACCGCCCGAAACAAGTACTTCTGGGAGCTTTTCGAGGAACTGCTCCAGTACGCCAAACTCATTATTCACTTCTATTCGCAATGCTTGAAAACAGCGTTGGCAAGTTTTTTTTATCTCGTCTTTATTCAGCCTAAATGGGGCAGGAGTCAGCACATCGGTAATAATATTTCTCAGTTGCGTAGTAGTAGTTATCGCTATTCCATTGGAGATATTGCTGATGATGGCTTTCGCAATAGGCTCATAATTAGGCTCGTCTGAATTGTATATCAGTATTTCTTCCAATTTTTCTAAGGTTAGCGTTTTCAGGAAAGCCGCCGCAGGTTTCCCTTTGGTAGGATTGAGCCTCAAGTCTAAGGGACCCTCTAACTTCATGGAAAATCCTCTTTCAGGGTTATCTATTTGCATAGAAGAAACACCCAAATCAGCCAATACAAAATCAAACAAGCCCGACTCATAAACAAGCTGGTCTATGGCACAAAAATTCATTTTTTTAGGTATGAAAACGTCTTCGCCATACCCCAAAGCCGCCAAACGTTCTTTGGTGCGAGGTAGCTCAAAAGGATCCACATCTGTAGCATATAGGCGACCGCTTGGCTGCAAACGCTTAAGCATCTCCAAACTATGCCCTCCGTAGCCCAGCGTTGCGTCCAATCCTACCTGCCCAGCTTCAATTTTGAGAATGTCCATAATCTCGTTCACGCATATTGGGCGGTGCATTCCCGCAGGTGTTCGCCCCTGCGCCAAAATCTTCTCAACTGCTTCCTCATAAAGCTCAGGCTGTTGCTCTTTGTATTTTTCTTTGAAAGATTTGGGGTGCGTTCCCTTGTATCGTTTCCTGCGAACGTGTGCTGGTTTTTCCGTATCCATATTTGTAAAACTAAAAAATGATATTTTTTGCTATGCTTGCTTCACCACAAAAATAGTAAAACTGTGTGTATTCGTGCTAAAAACTACTGTTTTTTGTAGCTTAAATTCGTTTGATGTTGTTGGTATTTTGTATATATAACGAATAATAAAGAAAACAGACTTATAATTTTAAAAGAGAAGAAAAAATAATTAGTCTTTTAGGGGAAATTGAGAAAAAAATGGTAAAATTGTTTCTGAAAATTTGTTGTGCGCCATTTTACCGAAACACCCAAAATCGACAAACCGACAGGAAAAATAAAATAAATTTGTTTATTATATGTTTGCTTATTATATTTGTACATACAATTATATCAAGTAATCAATTTTAATATGTGGACAACAGAAGTAAGTCGCAAAACAACAGCGACTAAAGAACAAATTTGGAAACTTTGGGCAGACGTACCTAATTGGAATGTTTGGGACAAAGAAGTTGAAACCTCTGAACTATTTGGGCAGTTTCAAACAGGGGTAAAGGGAGTTTTGAAACCAACAGGTGGACCAAAAACAAAATTTGAAATGACTGAATGCACTAAATTCAAGTCATTTACGGACAGAAGTTTTTTACCCCTTTGTAAAATGGATTTTATCCATACAATGACAGAAACCAAAGACGGACTTGAAATTACACACAAAATTGTAATGACAGGCTTTATGACTTTTTTGTTTTCAAAAGTAATTGGTAGTAAAATCAAAGTTGGACTTCCTATTGCGGTTGAAAAATTAATCGAACTTGCAGAAAAAAACTAAAATAAAATGGAAAACAAAGATTTTAGTTTTGAAAAGCCCGAAGAAAGTACAGGTTTTTTATTGTGGCAAGTAACAAACTTGTGGCAACGAGAAATCAAAAAAGCATTAGAAAAATATGAATTGACACATTCTCAATTTGTATTACTTGCAAGTATTCATTGGCTTACATTAGACAAGCAAAACGTAACTCAAATTTTGCTATCTAATCACACCAAAATTGACCCAATGACAACTTCAACAGTTTTGAGAACCTTGCAAACAAAAGGACTTATAAAAAGGCAAGAACACGAAACTGACACAAGAGCAAAAACGGTTGGGCTTACAGAAATTGGATTAAAAAATGTCAAACAAGCAATCAAAACAGTTGAACAATTTGACAAACAATTTTTCGGCTCACTTGAAAACAACACAAAGGATTTTAATAACAAATTGACAACACTACTTGACAATAAAAACGGCATATAACAAGGGTTTGCCAAAAGTGGGGCTGAAATGCTTCTATGAAACATTTGTGCAAGGTTCAACATTCGTAATTCTATTGAACTTTTGTGCTAAAACCCCCGCCTTCGGCAAACTCCAAAATGATTGGTGAAATAATTAAAAATGAAAGATATGAGTCAAAATTTTAGCCTTACCATAAAAAAGCCTTGTTCAGCAAAGTTCGATGAATTTCAAACGACAGCTATTGGCGGTTTTTGTAATTTATGCCAAAAAGAAGTGATAGATTTCACTAAAATGAGTGATAGTGAGATTTTACAGTATTTTAAAAATGGGCAAAAAAACACCTGTGGTCGCTTTCGGGAAACACAACTCAAAACGTATTCAGAGGTTATTCCTTCAAAAAAGAAACTGAATTTTAACCTATTAGGCGCAGGCTTAATCAGTTTTTCTTTGGTATCACTATTATCAGCCAATAATAGTAATGCACAGCATTTGGAACAATCTACTACTATACAAAAACCTCAAAAAGAGAATATCGAAAAGAAAAGCACTAATGCTCAAGCAAATAGTAATGAATATATTGTAGCAGGTGTTGTAATCGATGAAGATAAGATACCCCTTCCAGGAGTAGTTGTAGTATTAAAAGGTAGTAACATAGGTGTAAACACAGACATAGATGGCAAGTTCAGATTTCCCAAGCCTTTAAAAGATGGAGATACATTGATATTTAGCTTTGTAGGTTATGTAAGCGAAGAACTTAAAGTATTAAAAAAAAATTCAGATTCTGCTAATATAATTTTGAAAATGGATACTCAGGTAATGGGTGAAGTAAGCACCAATGAAGTCTATACTTCTAAACGCTCATTTTGGCAGAAAGTAAAAGGAGTATTCAGATGATGAGAGGCTTATGGATTTATCTACTAATGCTATCAGGAACAGTTCAGGCACAACAAGTTGATTTTGAGAAAGTAGATTTTCGTAGGGCAGATAGTATTGCTGCCCTTTATAAGGGAGAGAACTTGAAGAATTTACCTTTCCTTGCTCATAAACTCACCAAGCCTTTGCCTTCTAAAATAGAACAATTTAGAGCTATTTACACTTGGGTAAGTACCAATATTAGGAGTGATTATGATTACTACAATCAGAATAAGAGCAAACGTCAAAAGCTAAACCATGACAAACAAGCACTTGAGGCTTGGAATAATTCTTTTCGACTAAAAGTATTCAAAAAGTTATTAAAAGAGCAAAAAACAGTTTGTACAGGTTATGCTTATTTGATAAGGGAATTGGCTTCTTTGGCTGACATCAATTGTAAAATTATTGACGGCTATGGTCGTACAGTAGCTAACAACATTGGTGGGGAGGGTATCCCAAATCACTCATGGAATGCCGTACAGCTCAACAACAAATGGTATCTTTGTGATGCTACTTGGTCAAGTGGATATTTCATAGTCCCTGATAATCAGTTTATTCCAGATTATAATGATGGCTACTTTTTAGCTGAACCAGCGTTATTTGTGAAGAGTCATTACCCATTAGATACTGCTTGGATATTGATGGATAGTAAGCCAAAACTCTCTGAATTTTTAAATGCTCCACTCATATACAAGTATGCCTTTAACTACCAGATGATTCCAGTAGCACCAAGCGTAATGAATATGCAAATAACTAAGAATGAGAGCGTTACTTTTATATTTAAGACTACAGACTCCATTGAAGTAAATGACATCAGTATCGAACTTATTGAAGGAGCAAACGTTACTAATGTAAAACCCGATATTACTCATTCCAAGGAAGGACTATTAGAACTAAAATATAAATTTGAAAGGCTGGGGCATTATGATGTTCACATACAAGTTGCAGAGAAGAAAATAGTTACTTATGTAGTAAAGGTTAAAAAGAATAAGTAAATCTGGAATGTGTTTTTTCATTCCAGATTTTGCACTTTCATTCCAGACTTTTGTATTTTTATTCACTCCTCAAACTCTTCACAGGATTCATCAGTGCCGCTTTGATACTCTGCCAACTCACTGTAAATGTAGCGATTAAAACTGCAAAGATACCTGCAAAAGCAAAAACCCACCAAGAAATCTCTACTCGATACGTAAAATCAGCTAACCATTTGTCCATGAAATAGTAAGCGACAGGGCTTGCAATAAGGAAAGCAACCAAAACCAGCTTCAAAAAGTCTTTGGAAAGTAAAGTGGCAATTTGTAATACACTTGCGCCCAGCACTTTGCGAACACCTATTTCTTTGGTGCGGGTTTCTGCCATGAAAGTAACCAAGCCCAATAAACCTAAGCAAGAAAGCAAAATAGCCAAGCCCGCAAACAGCGAAAAAACATAGCCTAATTGCTTTTCATCAGCATACTGCTCGTCATATTTTTCTTTTAGCCAAAAATATTGCAAAGGCTGCTCAGGATAAATACCTTTCCAGCTCGTTTCTATTTGGGATAAAAGTTGGGAAGGATTTGCTTTCTCATTGATTTTCAAAGAGTAATAAGCCAAACTTCCTGCGGGCTTCACGTTATAAATAGTAGGAGTAGGGGGAACTTTTAAAGACTGAATTGCAAAATTTTCTACTACCCCCACAATTTTAACTCTGTTTTGAGGATTGTTAGCAAAAAAGAGGAACTCGCCTACCGCACTTTCTACCGAAGGAAACCCAAGCACTTTCAAGGCTGCCCTATTGAGCATGACTTCTCTATTTTCTGCTCGGAGGTCGAACAGATTTGCTACTTTCCCCGAAAGAATAGGTATTTCATAAACCTCAAAAAACTTTTCTTCTATTTCCACAAAATAAACAGCAGTCGTTACGTTGATATTTCCCTTTGCCCACTGCACACCCGCAGAAGTACCGCTAATAGTAGCAAGTCCTGCACCTGAAACTACAGAAGAAGTCGTAATATTTTTTACATTATTGATGGCGAGGGCATTATTTTTAAAAACATCATACTTTTCCCTGTAAAGACTGTCCTGCCGCCAATCAAATTGGGGTGCTTTTACCACCAGCATTTGGTCTATATTCAAACCTTTTTCGTGTTTTCTCAAAAATTGGACTTGCTCTAAGACAATGATAGTTCCACTAATGAGAATAATAGAAATAATGAACTGTAAGATAATCAAGGCTTTGCGAAGGCTTACTCTGCTGCCATATACTTTTGACTGGAAAATAGACAGCGGCACAAAAGAAGAAAGTACAAAAGAAGGATAGAAGCCAGAACTTAGTACACTAAACAGATAAAAAATAGGAAAAGCCCACAGATAGGGTGCTAAAATAACCCAAGAAAGCGGGCGAGCCATCATTTGGGCAAAAAAAGGCAGGAGTAAATCGGCAAGCCAAACAGCCACTAACCACGCAAAAGCATTAAGCAAAATGGCTTCCATCAGAAACTGCTGAATGACCTGCTCTCGCTTTGCGCCTATGATTTTGCGCATAGCTACTTCTTTGGAACGCAAAAGAGATTTGGCTGTTGCCAAGTTTATATAGTTTAGGCACGCAATCGCCAAGATAAATATCGCAATCAAGCCCCAAAAATAGACAATTTGTGCCTTGCTGTTTGCTTCTATCTCGTAAGTCAAGTCCGAATGTAGGTGAATATCAGGCACATACTGCATATTCAAACTGATATTTTCATTTTTCAAATGCTTGGCACAGACTTGCTTTATTTTGCTTCTCACTAATTTGCTATCCGTATTTTCTTTCAACTTCAAATACGTATATTCCCAATAGTCTTCCCAGTTGTCTTTTAGCCCTTTGGAGTAGCGCGTTTGGAAAGAAAGCAAAATTTCGTATTTGAGGTGAGTAGTGGTAGGCGAGTCTTCTATCAAGCCTGTAATCGTGTAGTTCCCTTCAAAAAAGCCCCCCGAAAAGCGAATATTTTTACCCAAAACAGTTTGATTACCAAATAGTTTTTCCGCTGCCGAACGAGTAAGCACTGCGGTATAGGGCTTGGAGAGTAAGCCTTTGGACTTTCCCCCAACTACCTTACAATCAAATATTTCCAAAAAAGATTCATCTACCATAAAAACCTGCTTCTGCATGAGCGGCTTCTCCTCTACCACCATCGCAAAATCCTGCTCTCCATGATTAAAAACTCTCGTAAAGTCTTCTATTTCAGGAATTTCAGCTTTCAGAGTACTTCCTGCCGCACTGTGCGTGTTTCCATCTTTCACACTCAGCACCCCATTTTCAAAATTTTCTACATACAGCCGCCAAACACTTGTCAATTGCTTGTCGTAAGAAGTTTCAAAAACGATATACAAGCCCATGAGCAAGCATACTGCCAAGCCCACACCTAACCCCACTATATTGATAAAAGTGTGTAGTTTGTGCTTAAAAATATAGCGCAAAGTGGTTTTTAAATAGCTTTTTATCATGTTTTCAATTGTTTGAATTTGTTTAATATTGTTAGAATTAGTTTGAAATAGTTAAAAACAATTTCAAACCGTTTTCAAACCACTTCTAATATTTTTACTCCGACCTTAGCGACTTCACAGGATTCATCAATGCTGCCTTGATGCTCTGCCAACTCACTGTGATTGTAGCGACTAAAGCTGCAAGTACACCCGCCAAAGCAAAAACCCACCAACTTATCTCTACCCGATAAGCAAAATCTGCGAGCCATTTGTCTGCCGCATACCACGCAATTGGGACGGCAATGACGAAGGCAATCATCACTAATTTCAAAAAGTCTTTGGAAAGCAAAGTAGTGATTTGTAACACACTTGCACCCAGCACTTTGCGAACGCCAATTTCCTTTTTCCTTGTTTCTGAGGAAAGCAAAGTCAAACCAAATAACCCAATCGCAGAGATGAAAATAGTTACAAGCGCAGAAAAGGTGATGATGTCTTTCCACTTGCGCTCTGCTTCATAGTTTTTGCGATTCAAATCGTCTTTGAAATTATAGATAAAGGGACGGTAAGGAGCTAATTTTTTGTAAATTGCCTCTATATCGCTGATAGTCTTTGGGATATTGTAGGGGCTAACCCTGATATAAAACTTTCCAAAAGGCAATTCAGCGTCAGTAGAAAAAAGCTGTGGTTTGATTTTTTCTTTCAAAGACCCATAATGATAGTCTTTGACTACGCCCACAATCGTTATGTTTCTATCTTTGCCATTCAAAAAATCAATTTTTTTGCCAACAGGGTTGTCTGTCCAGCCCGCATCTTTGATAAATGCCTCGTTTACCAGCACAGAATTGGTAGAGTCGGCAGGGAAATTTGGTGAAAAATTGCGCCCTGCTATGATAGGCACACCCAAAAGTGGTAGGTAATTTTCATCAATGTGTTCGTATATTACCTCTATCTTTTTCCCGTTTGCTTTTGAGTTTGTTCCCCATTCTCCGCCCATGCGAGGAGCTATACCTATCACGCCACTTGCTTTGGCAAACTCGGCTTTGAAAGTTTCATTGTATATTTTATCTCTATCTTTTCCTACCCTAATTTCAATGAGGTTTTTGTCATTATAACCTAAATCTTTGTTTATCAAATAATTAAATTGACTGTAAATGAATAAAGTAGCTGTTATCAAGAAAGTTGCAAGCGCAAACTGCACCACCACCAAAGCCTTTCCTAAGTAATTTTTTCCACCAAACTTGCTGCGATTATATAGGGTTTGGGAAGGGCTAAAACCTGATAAAACCAAGGCGGGATAAAAACCTGCGGCAAAACCTGTGAGCAAAAACAAGCCAACAAAGCCCAAAACCAACTGCCCATCAAGTAAATATTCTAAACTTAACTGCTTGTTAGCTAAGTCATTAAAAACAGGTATAAAAAGTTCAGCCAATAAAAAAGCCAGACCAAAAGCCAAGAAGCACACTAAAAAAGACTCGCCCAAAAACTGTATTATCAACTGGCTTCGCTGCCCACCAACTACTTTTCGCAAGCCGATTTCCTTGCCTCTTTTCAGCGATTGGGCAATGGTCAGGTTCACAAAATTGATACAAGCAATTAGCAAAATGAAAATCGCAATCCCCACCAAAACATAAGAGTATAGTGGACTACTCATATTATCTATACCAAAATTCACATAACTATCGTCCAAGTGCATAGCCAAAAAAGGCTGAACGCCAAAAGTCCACAGCCCATCAAAACCATACTTTTTTTCTTCTTCCAATTCTTCCGCAGCATTTTTCTCAAAAACTTGCTTCATTTTTGCCTCTACAGCCTTCATATCAGCTTGTGGATTCATCACCAAAAAAGTAGGAAAAGAAAGGTTAAACCAATGAGAGTCAGGGTTTATTTTTTCGTAATAATGGAAAGAAAGCAACATTTTGAATTGGACACTCGAATTTTGTGGACATTTTTTGGCAATACCCGAAACGACAAAAGGCTCAAATTTTCCTTGCATTTCTATTTCTAAGGTCTTCCCAATCGCATCAGTTGTTCCAAAATATTTTTCTGCCATTTCCTCGATTAATACTATGGAGTTTAGCTCTTTTAGAACTGTTTTGGCATCACCCGAAACAAGGGGAAAAGAAAAAACTGAAAAGAAATTTTCATCAGCCCAAACTATTTCTTCATCAAAAGTTTCATTGCCTTTTTTGACAATAAAATCTCTTTTGCAAACTCTTACAATCTGCTCAATTTCAGGAATTTCCTGCTTAAAACTTACTCCTTGAATCATAGAAGCAATACCAAATTTTTCTTCACTTCCATCTCGGAGAACCTTGCACGTAAGGCGATAGAGTTGGTCTTTTTTGTCGTGGAAAGCATCATAAGTTACCTCATCTTTGGTATAGAGGAAGATAAGCATACAGCAGGCAAGCCCAAGACTCAAACCTGAGATATTGATAAAAGAGAAAACCTTGTTTCTCAATAGGTTACGAACAGCAATTTTCAAATAGTTCTTTATCATGTTTTTATTATTTGTTTGATATTGTTAAGCTTTGTTTGATACGGTTTGATGTTGTTTAAAAACTATTTCAAACAATATCAAACAATCGCTGCGGCGAACTGCTCAAACACTTTGCATTTTTATTCACTCCTCAATGCCTTCACAGGATTCTCCATTGCGGCTTTGATGGCTTGGAAACTCATGGTGAAAAGAGCCACAAAAAGCACTGCAAAGCCTGTTAGTGCAAAAATTCCTGCGCCCAAGTTTATCCTAAACGCAAAGTCGGCTAACCACTTATCCATGAAGTAATAGGCTATTGGTGAGGCTATTACAAAGGAAATGAGAACTAAAATGGTGAAATTTTTAGACAAGATAAATACGATTTGTGGAATGGTGGCACCAAGCACTTTCCGAATCCCTACTTCCTTGATTCTCTGCTGAGTAACCAAAGATATTAAGCCAAATAAGCCCAAGCAAGAAATAAAAATAGCCATGCCTGCAAAATTGCTGACCATTTCACCCAAACGCTTTTGTTCCTCGTACTGGCGAGCCAAATCTTGGTCTAAGAAGGCGTATTCAAAAGCCTTTTCGGGGAAAAAAGTATTCCATTTTTGTTCGATAAAAGCCAGTGTTTCAGGTGTATTGGCGGAGTTAATCTTGATAGAAAATAGGTTTAGTTGTGTAGGCAAAATATCAAACAGAACACCGTACAAGGGTTGTGAAAGCCCTTCTGCGTGAAAATCTTGGACTACACCCACTATTTTGCCCTCTTTACCTTCTCGATTAATTTTTTTGCCTACTGCCTCTTGTGGCGTTTTCCAGCCAAAGGTTTTTGCGCCTAACTCTGTAATTAAAAAGCCTTCTTTGACATCGCTTGGGAACTCCTCCGAAAAGTTGCGCCCCGCCACGACTTTTAGTCCATAGGTATCTACAAAACGGTAATCTATCGCTATGCACCCCACAAATAAATTATCTTCGGGCTTAAAGCCTTCAGGAACTACGCCTCTGCGAATACTGCCCTGCCCCAACGCATTGCTGGATAGCGCAACCGCTTTCACATTGGCACTTTTGCTGATTTCTTCTGTAAAAGTTTTGAGTTTTTGACCCTGCAAAGAATCAAATTTGGAAAAAATGCCGTTTAGGTTTTGGCTTTTGAGGCTGGCAATGACGATATGCTCTTTTTCAAAACCCAAAGGCTCACTTTGCATGAATTTGACTTGCTGATATACGACTAATGAGCCTATCATCAAGATAATAGATGCACAGAACTGTACCACCAAAAGTGATTGACGTAGCAAGCCTCCCTTTGCCTTTCCACTCGAAAAGTTTCCTTTCAGTGTTTCTGTGGGCTTAAATTTGGAAATAAAAAATGCGGGGTAGCTTCCTGCTAACAAGGTCGCTAACACAAAAATACTAACAAATGCAACAATCAAAAGCGGGTCTTGCAAGATTTGCATGACATCTAACTGCCTCTGAATAATGGTATTGACAAAAGGCAAGGCAAGCGCAATGAGCAAGAAAGCAAGTACAAAAGCAAGAAAGCCCAATAGCATAGATTCGCCCAAAAACTGCCAGACCAACTGCTGCTTCACCGCCCCAAGTACCTTTCTCATGCTTACCTCTTTTGCTCTTTTGAGGGAACGAGCCGTAGAAAGATTTATAAAATTGATACACGCTATCAGCAAGGTAATCACTGCGATACCTATAAAAACGTACAGTGTGTTCATACTTCCTACAGGCTCAGGGTCGCCCAAAGTATCAGAACGCAAGTGAAAATCTCGCATGGGCTGTAAAGTATAAATAATATCCTTGGCGTAGCTCTCAAGCTGTTTAGGTATGTTTTTTTTGATAAATTCAGGAAACTTAGTATTCATTTTTACTACGGACTGTGCTTGATTAGGCTTGAGCAAGACATAAGTAAAAGAGTGTGTAATCACCCAATTCATGCTCAAATTTTGCTTTGCGGCGGGACTTTCTAAGGCAAACATAGTTTCGTAGTCCGAGAGAAAGTTAAACTTTATGTGTGAGTTATCAGGATATTTTTCGACCACGCCCGATACCTTCATCGGTTGCGTACCTGCAAACAAAATCGTTTTCCCCAAGGCACTTTCGTTCCCAAAGTATTTTTTTGCCATTTCATCAGTCAGAACTACATTAAATCTACCGTTGAGTGCTGTTTTTGGGTTGCCTTCCAAGAACTTAAAAGTAAAAATATCTAAGACAGTGGAGTCTGCAAAGAAGAATTTTTCTTCCTCAAACTTCAAATTATTCTGTCCGTTTCGCTCTACTTCTATGCTTGCATTGCGACTGTAAAGCCTTGCAGTTTGCTCTATTTCAGGAAAATAGCTCATCAGTAGGGGCGAAGCAGGCGGACCCATAGCGACCATAGGTTTCGGAATCCCCGCAAACTTAGGGTCGTAGGTTATCCGATAAATGCGGTCGTATTTGTCCTGAAACTTGTCAAAACTCAATTCGTAACGCACGAAGAGCAAAATGAGAAAGCAGCAAGCCATGCCCAGCGCAAGCCCGACAATATTTATAGCAGAAAAGCCTCTGTGTCTGAGTAAGTTGCGAACAGCAATTTTAAAATAGTTTTTTATCATAGTTTTTTAAACGTTTGAATTTGTTTGAAATGGTTTGAGGTTGTTAAAACCATTTCAAACAGTCCTTAAACAATCTCAAATATTTGTATTTTTACTCACTCCTCAAACTCTTTACAGGATTCATCAGTGCCGCCTTGATACTCTGCCAACTCACTGTAATTAAAGCGATTGTAATAGCAGAAACTCCCGCAAGTGCAAAAACCCACCAACTTATCGTAATCCTATATGCAAAATCAGATAACCACTTGTCCATGAAATAGTAAGCCACAGGGCTTGCAATAATGAAAGCAACCAAAACCAGCCTCAAAAAGTCTTTAGAAAGTAAGCTAGTGATTTGTAAAATGCTCGCCCCTAATATTTTGCGGATGCAGATTTCTTTGGTGCGGGTTTCGGCAGCAAAAGTAGCCAAGCCAAAAAGTCCCAAGCAAGCAATGAAAATAGATAAGCAAGAGAAGTACAAAATAATTTTTCCTATTTTTTGCTCCTGCCAGTAAAGTTTGTCTAATTCTTCTTCTACAAAGCCATATTGCAAGGGCGTTTCTGCCTCATATTTTTTGTAAAGCGAAGGAAGTGTAGCAATGAGTGAATTTACTTGGTTAGGTTTTACTTTGACCAACACATTGAAAAAGAACTCTTTGGGACGATAACGCATAATAAGCGGGGCAATAGCAACATTGAGAGGTCGGAAATGAAAGTCTTGCACCACCCCAATAATAGTGCCTTCCAGCCCCCAGAATTTGAGTTTTTTGCCCAAAGCCTGCTCACCTGTGTAGCCCATGCGTTTAGCAGCTTGCTCATTGATAATATAAGCGGCTGTGTCTGACGCATTTTGCAAAGAGAAATTACGACCATGCGCCATTTTCATAGCTACGGTAGGGATAAAATCGGGGTCGGTCATCATTTGTGTAATCAAAAACTCGTCTCCTTCTGCCTGCCCTTCCCATGCCACATTGGACTCATTGGCAGCATTGACTAAGGTGCTTGTGGTGGCTGAAACAGACTCAATAAAAGCCAATTTTTGCAAATCATTTTTCAATAAATGAGATTTTTCACGAAGCTGTCCACCCATGCGTACATACATCAGTTGCGACTTTTCAAAGCCCAAATCTTTTTGCTGAATATAGGCAAGTTGAGTATAAATAATTGTAGTACAAACAATTAGCGCAATAGAAAAGGCAAATTGAATGATTATCAAAGATTTTCTAAAACTTTTGCCTGATTCTATTTTCAATACGCCTTTCAAAACTTTTACAGGCTGAAAGGAAGAAAGTAAAAAGGCTGGATAAATACTTGCTAACAAAGCAGTTACAAGCGTAAGCCCTAAAATAGAAAATATGAATTGGCTATCTAAATAATTGATAGATAAGTTTTTACCACTAATCTGATTGAAAAAAGGCAAAACATAAACTACCAGCGCAGAAGCAAGCAATACTGCACTCAAAACCAAGCACAAAGACTCTCCAATAAACTGAATAACAAGCTGATAGCGTTGTGCGCCAATGGTTTTGCGAATCCCTACTTCTTTTGACCTTGTAGTAGCACGAGCAGTAGTGAGGTTGATAAAGTTAAAACAAGCAATAAATAAAACAATTAGCCCAACTACAGCAAAAATCTTTACATAAAAAATATCTCCACGCTTGTTCCAACTATCCGTATAAAAAGCAAATTTGGAATACAGATAAATATCAGTCAGGACTTGTAAATACAGCTTGCTTTCTGTTTTTTCATTATATTTAATTAACTGATTTTCAATTTTTTGCTCAAAATCCTTCATGTTTGCATCCGCTCGCAGTTGCACATAAGTATGGAAATTATTACTCCCCCAATTGTAGCTCCATTTGTCCAATTTCACATATTCGAAGGACATCAAAAAGTCAAATTGCAGATGCGAATTAGAAGGCAAATCTTTGACGACACCTACCAAGACAAACTCATCTCCACCATTGAGTTTAAAAACTTTTCCCAAAATATTTTTATTATTTTTCCAATCTTCGCCAAAGTATTTGAGTGCGGTCTTCTCATTGATAATCAATTCATTCGGTTTTTTTAAAACCGTTTTCAAATCTCCTTTGACCAGAGGGAAATCAAATATTTTGAGCAATTCATGGCTTCCAAAATACATTTCTTTTTCCTCGAAAACCTTATCTCCTTGCCTAAAAGTACCGTTCCATTTACCTATTTGAGCCACTTCCGCTATTTCAGCAAAGTCCGCTTTCAGGGCAGGGGCTAAGGGACCTGGCGTTACCGCCACATCATATATTTCTTCGCCCTGTTTTTGCTTTTCCACTATTCGGTAGATATTATCAGCGTGTGGGTGAAAGCGGTCAAAACTCAACTCATCATAGATAAAAAGCGAGATAAGTAGGCAGGCAGTCAAGCCCAGCGCAAGCCCCAAAACATTGATGAAGGTAAATATCTTGTTCCTCCACAAATTCCGAATAGCAATTTTAAAGTAATTTTGTATCATAGTTTTTTAAACGTTTGATTTTGTTTATTTTCAAATCCGAAGGGTTTTTAAAACCCTTCGGATTTATATGCTACTCACTCCTCAAACTTTTCACAGGGTTCATCAGTGCCGCTTTGATACTCTGCCAACTTACTGTAATTAAAGCAATTAGTATCGCAGAAACGCCCGCTAAAGCAAAAATCCACCAAGAAATATCGGTTTTGTAGGCAAAGTTTTCCAACCACTTAGTCATTCCATAATAGGCTAAGGGAGAAGCAATGACAAAAGCAACACCTACTAATTTCAAGAAATCGGTAGAAAGCAAACCTACAATCTGCCCCAAACTTGCACCTAAAATTTTTCTTATGCCTATTTCTTTTGTTCTTTGCTCGGCTGTGAAGGCAGCAAGTCCAAAAAGCCCTAAGCAAGCAATGAAAATAGCTAAAAAAGAGGCAGTGGTGAAGATTGCCCCTTGTTGCATTTCCTGCTCATACATTCTATTAAAGTTCTCATCTGCAAAAAAGAAGTTAAAAGGATTGTTGGGGAAATAATTATTGTAAAGAATTTCTAAATCACTCATTTTTTGTTGTATATCTTTAGAAGTGAAACGAACAGCAAAATAGCTATTGGCATATTGAGGCAAGACAAGTAGTGGTTTAATACTTGTTTGTAAGGATTCATGGTGATAATCTTTGATAACCCCAATTACCTCTACCTCTTCTTTTTCATATAAAACTTCTACTTTTATTTTCTGATTAATCGCACTTTCTGGCGTGGTAAAACCCATAGTACGCATTGCTGTTTCGTTAATAATAGCAAATCGTGCTTTCCAACCCATTTCACACATTTTTGGAGTGAAATTACTGCCTGCAAGTAGCTGAATACCAAAGGTTTGAAAATAGTTTTCATCAGCCCAAAAAATGCCATAACTTTTCTTATTACTTTCAGGTAGCGGGTTTTGTACTTTTTCTATACCCTGCCCCATCAAATTATAAAACATACCAGGAACTGCTCCTGTTGCTGATACTGACTTTACAAAAGATTGATTGACAAGTGCTTGCCTGAAAGACTGATTACGATACTTAAAAGTACTATCTTTGCCAATTTCTGCTCCATCAATCACCAATACCTGTTCAGGTAACATACCCAAATCCTTACTTTGCATGAATTGGAGTTGCTTGTAAAGTCCCAAAGCCGACATAATCAGCAAGATAGAAATGCCAAATTGGAAAACTACCAAAGATTTCCTGAGCCAAACGCCTTTTGCCGACGAGCTAAAAGTTCCTTTTAGTACACTTACCGCAGGGAAAGACGAAATTGCAAAAGCAGTATAACTGCCTGAAAGTAAAGCACCTACTACCAAAAATATTACGCCTATTATCCAAAACCAATTTTCTTGCAAAATGTCTAAGGACAAGTTTTTGCCAATGAGTTCGTTAAAAAAAGGTTGGGCAAGGCTCACCAAAAAAACCGCCAAAATAAAACCCAAGAGATTGAGTAAGAAGGATTCTCCTAAGAACTGCGCTACCAAGGCAGTTTTGCTTGCACCTGAAACCTTGCGGATTCCCACTTCTTTTGCCCTTTTCAAGGAACTGACCGTAGAAAGATTGATGTAGTTAAACCAAGCAATGGTCAAAATTAAGACCGCAATGCCACCCAAAAGATAGACAAACCACAATTTGCCTATGGTCGGGTAGCTATAATCCAAGCTACTGCCTAAGTGAATTTCGGTAGCAGGTTGTAAGCGCAAAACTACTTCTGACTTAGGCTGTTTTGATTTGTATAATTGATTGATTTTCTGTTCTGTATCTACATAATTTGCATTATCTTTCAATATGACAAACGCATTTAGAAATTGACTTTCCCATCCGTCTAAACTTGCCCATCCTTCATTGCCATTGAGGTTAGCTGGGTTTTTAAAAGTTTCCAAAGACAACATCATATCTGTCTGAATATCAGAATTTTCAGGTATATCTTCATACACCACCACCACTTTATAGGGTTGCGATCCAAATTGATTATTCACTATCAAAATTTCGTTGAGCGCATTTTTATCTCCAAAATATTTTTTTGCATATTTTTCAGAAATTGCAATGGTAAAAGGTTTTTGTAAACTTTTTAGATTCCCTTGTTTGATTGGAAAGCTAAAAAACTCAAAAAAATTACCCTCCACAGCATATAAATTGACTTCTTGGAAACTTTTAACTGTCTCGCCCTTATCAGCTACTGTATTGACTATGCCATTTACTGAACCACTCACAATTCTGCAATAGCTTTCCACTTCTGCAAAATTATCTTTGGCAGCAGGTGCTACTGCTGAATACATATACTCGTGAGTGTTGCCTTCCTTACTTTCACTTAGCAAGCGGTACATTTTGGGTAGGTTGGTATGAAACTGATTGACACTTTTTTCCAAGCTCACGTATTCCAAAATAAATACGAAAGTCGCAATACCAATTGCCAAACCTATTATATTGATGGCAGTGAAAATTCTGTTTTTTGACAGATTGCGAATGGCTATTTTAAAGTAATTCTTTATCATGGTTTTAAATGTTTGAACGGTGCGCCGTTGCGATTGTTCGAAATGGTTTGAAATAGTTTGAATTTGTTAGAACTGCTTCAAACAGCCCTCAAACAAAATTAAACGTTTCAACTACTTTGCCAATCATAACTTACTCATAATTAATAATTTATAATTCATAATTTGTATTTATTGTTCGTTTTCGGTCGTTTTTGTGCGGAAGTGGGAAAAGGACAAGTAAAGGAAATAATTTTTACAATTTATTACATTCTATCTCAAAAAAATCTGTAATTTGCTATAAAAACAAATTGATGCAGTTCCTCATTCCCACTTTTCTCAAACGTTTAGACCATTATTTACTCATTCATTATCCTTTATTGTGGGTGAGCAAGGTACATTATGTTTTGTTTTACAGTATGTTAGCTCTTAGTTTAGGAGGCTTGTTTGTTTATTTTTACCCGCTAACGCCTGCGAGCTACCTGCCTACTTATGAGGAAAGTTTGTTAGTAGGAGCGCTTTTGGTGCTTCCTGCGGCTATTTATTGGATTTATTTACAAGTAGTTTACAAGGTCAATAGCAGACATTTTCGCTTTTTTGCTCAGGCTCAATTTGCCTTGTATTTCCTTTGTTTTAGCATTTTTACTTTTTTGCCTTTTGCGTTTTCAGCAATGGTAAATGAGAAAATTGCTAATTTGGTAACTTATGAAGAATTGATAGAAGATATTAATGCACTTAACATTGGCAACCATTATTTTCCTACTCAAAATGAAGGAGATACGCTTTGGGATGATGATAGGTTGATAAAAGTTAAGATGCTTAGTGAGGTCAGTGAGTATGAAAAAGAATCTTTGATTCGTGGAAAAGACACGATAGAACTTACAGATAATAGTCGATATTTTTCACCTTTCACATTTGGTAATAGCCCTAAACTGGATTTAGATATTCATTTATTTAGCCGTACAGACGATTATAAAGCAAGGTATGCAACTGTAAAATGGAGACTTTTAGAAACTATGACTATGAAAAGTGAGGAATACTTGAAAGAATGGATTTTTCATATTAAGAAAGAGGAAGTTAAAATTAAAGAAATTAATGATTATATAAAAATATATAACAAATATGCAAGCAAACCCATAAGTCCTTTAGCCAAAAGCATTTTACAACAATATTTTGATAAAAAAGTAGGGAAATTAATCACAGATAATAGTAAGAGAGAAACACATAATAAAATGTTTTCTATTTTTTATGCGACAAAAACATCAAACTTTCCTACTGCAAGCTATTTTCATATTGCAGTTTCATTTATTTTATTCAACTTTTCTCTATTATTATTTGTTTTTCAGCAAGTTCGCAAGTTAGATTTTGTATTAGGTGTATTGATTTTTATAGCTTATACAAGTTCAATTATTTTTATTTCTGGATTTTTGCAATATTATGTAGATATAGAACCACATGATTGTAGCCTTGATTATAGTGAAGATGAAATAGCTCTGTTTATTTTTGTATCATCTGCACTTATTCTTCACATTTTTCTATCAAGGGTAAGGAAAAATAAAATTTATCAATATCATATCTATGCATCCTTGATAACTATTCTATGCAGTTTTTTTAGCTATATATCTTTGTTTTTTTGTATTAGAGGTGCTATTTTCTATTCAATAATAAGGTTCACTATGGAAGATATTTGTGGAGGGAGTGAAGTTTGCCCTGAATCTGACTTTATTCTATTTAAACTTCCTTTTCTTATCGCTCCACCCCTCTACTTCCTCATTTTCGTTCCTTTTTACCACCACTTATTTACTCTCTTGCGATCTTTGCCTAAGTAAGAAGGAAATTTCATGCAGTTTTGTGCGGAAGTGGGAAAGTAATATTGCCTTTTTAGAGTTTCAAACTTTTCATCATCTGCCCTGCTATCGGCGACCAGTAATTTCGCACGCCTGCGGGAGTAGTAAAGTTGAAAATATAGACTTCTTCCTCTACTATGGTGTAAAGCAAATAAGTATAAGCCCGTTTTGTTTGCTGTATTGGGTTATTTTTATCTGGATTTACTTCGGAAACAAACTCAAAAACAATGTATTTTTTCTTGTTTATTTCTTTAATCCCTTCTTGGAGCATGGTAATATTGGTGTATAGGTTCTGAATAGTAGATTTATAGAATTTTTGTAAAAGTTCCAAATCGTCATAGCTCCATCGGGTAGCGGAAACATTGAAACCAAAATCTACGGTCTGGTCTTGGTTGGTAAACATGGCAACGGGCTTCCGATAAGTAAAATACTTTGCAGCAAGCTCTTGGTCGGTCATGGTGCGAAAATCGTCAGGCATAAGTATTGTGATGGTGCGAGCTACGGACTTGCGTGTCATTTTAGGAATATCCTTTTGCTGATTTTGAGAGATAGCCCTATTTGCGAAAATCAAACTGAAAAACAAGAAAGCGAAAATTGATGCGAAAAATGTTTTTGACATAAGTGTTTTAAATGTAAAATACCGTAATTAATTTGTGTTTAGGCACAAAGTAAAACAAACTTTATACCTTAAATACTTACATTTGCCAAAGAGTAATAATTTTTCAATCAATTAAGATGTCTAAAATAGTTATTATTAAATACAATGCAGGCAACACACAGTCGGTAAGCTATGCTTTGGAACGCTTGGGAGTGATGCCACTTATCACGGATAATCCTGATGAAATTCGCAGTGCCGACAAGGTGATTTTCCCAGGGGTAGGCGAGGCAAGTTCTGCCATGAACTACCTCATAGAGAGAGGTTTAGATACGCTTATCAAGGATTTAAAACAGCCTGTATTAGGTATTTGTGTAGGGCTGCAACTGCTATGCAAACATTCCGAGGAAAATGATGTGGCTTGTATGGGTGTTTTCGATGTAGCAGTCAGGCGGTTTGAGCCTGAAAATCTGACACAGAAATTCAAAGTCCCACAAATGGGCTGGAATAAGCTACACAGCTTGGAAGGGAAACTTTTTGCGGGGCTACCTGCCGAAAATTACGTATATTTTGTGCATAGCTACTATGCAGAATTAAGCCCCTATACCATCGCTAAGACCGATTATATCCATGATTTCAGTGCCGCACTCCACAAAGATAATTTTTATGCTTTGCAGTTTCATACCGAAAAAAGCGGAGAAGTTGGGGCTAAAATCTTAGAAAATTTTTTAAATCTTGTGGGATAGATTAAGGAAAAATGAGTTAGTTTAAATATTTTTATTGAATTTTTTGTAATTTTTTTCAATAATTAATTTATTTTTAAGCAGTTTTACACATTCCAATTTTTATTTTTGTAGTAAAGGCTTTAAAAATAGCAAGTTACATAAAATTTGGTTCAACTTTTAAACCAACGCTATGATGGAGTACCCAATTAAACCTATTCCTACGCACTACAAAGGGCGGCTGTATCGCTCACGCTTAGAGGCACGCTGGGCGGCATTTTTCGACTTAGCCGAGTGGAAAACAGAATATGAGCCGCTCGATTTGAACGGCTGGACTCCCGACTTTCTCATCGAGGAAAGTTCGCCTATGTTAGTCGAAGTAAAACCGCAACTTTCTTATTTCCACAAAGACGAATTTTATTTTGAATACGTATTGGCGGGCATCTGCAAAGCGGTTTTGCTCCTCACCAACGAGATAAGACCATATAACGGTGCATTGGCGGGAAGGGGCGATGAGCTATACGCTATTGGCAAAATCATCAGCAAAGAAGCAGGAAATGAAATGCTCATTAGCCCTGCCGTAGTAGGCGTATTTTTGGGGAATAGCTATCGCTTGGGCTTGTGTGCGGAGGCGACACACTGGCACGATTTCATCACGGGGCAGCAAGGCGAATGTTGGGTAGTTGATAACGGAGATGTCCCTTTTATGTGGCAAGAGGCTGCAAACAGAACCATGTTTTTAAGACCGCAAACAGATTAAAAAAAATGACACTTAACACACAAATTAAAATTCTTCAAACCACTGATGCAGAGCAACTTTCAGCTCTTTGCCTGCGTATTTATCCCCAATTTTTCTTGTACCTCTGGCACGAGCAAGGCGAGTGGTATCAGCGGGAAAAATACAATGCAGCCCAGCTACGAAGGGAGATAGAAAATCCCAACTCAAAGTTTTATTTTATTTTCCTCGAAGGCGAGCCTGTAGGGTATCTGAAAATCAACCTAAATGCTGCCCTGCCTGACTACCCACACCCCAACGGACTCGAAGTAGAGCGGATTTACCTACTCAAAGAGGTGCAGGGCAAGGGCTTAGGCAAAGCCCTGATGGACTTTGCAGTGGAACAAGCCAAGCTCCTCCGAAAAACCCATCTGTTTCTTTATGTGATGGATAGCAGCACAGACTCCATCAAGTTCTACCAAAAAATGGGCTTTGAGAAAGCGGGCAGAAAATACCTCACTTTCGAGCAGATGAAAGAGGAATACAGAGGAATGTACTCGATGGTAAAAAATTTGGAGTGATAGTTTTTACTTTCTTAGCACCTCATAAAAGACTTCTTGTATGTCCGTTCTGATGTTCAAATCTGAAATTCGGCTGTTGTTTCTTGTCGGATATACCCGATTGCTCAAAAAAATGTATAGCAAGCCATTGGCGGGGTCTATCCAAACCAAATTGCCCGTAAAGCCCGAATGTCCGTAGCTTTGCTCGGAAACACTTTTGGCGGCGTTTGTCCCTCGCTGTCGGTCAAAGCCAACGCCGCGTAGGTTAGTTGGGCAGAATTGGCATCGGGTAAACTCTGCCAATATTTCGGGGCTAAGGTACTGCTTTCCACCATAATAGCCATTTTGCAAGTACATTTGCAGGAGTTTTGCCAAATCGTTAGAAGTACCAAAAAGCCCTGCGTGGGTAGAAATGCCGCCGAGCATCGCCGCTCCCTCGTCATGCACGTAGCCCTGAATAAGCTGCTTGCGAAATAAGGAATCGTATTCGGTAGGGATAATGCGTTGTTTTTCAAACTTTTGCAAAGGATTATAAGTGAGCGTACTTGCTCCCAAAGGTTTGTAGAAGGTATCATCTAAAAAATCAACCACGTTTTTTTTCGTCAGTTTTTTTATCACTTCGGGGTAGAGGTAGTACGACAAATCGCTATAGACATACTCCTTTTTCTCGGCAATGGGCGACTCCAAAATTTGCTTGACGATGTTTTTTTGAAAATATTTTTTCTGAATAAACAGATTTTCAGCTACTTGGTAAGGAAAACGCCCTGACTTTTTGGACTGAAAAACTTTTGGGTCTAAAACTTTTATAACTGATTGGTTATTAGTATTTTTGGCGGCTACTAATGTGTTTTGCCAAAAGGGAATCCATGCTCGCAGCCCCGACTGATGCGTAAGTATTTGGCGAATAACGATATTTTTTTTATTGCTATTTTTTGCTCTTTTAAAGTAATCGGCTAAGGTCTTGTCTATGTCAAACTTTTTTTCGTCAGAGAGTTTCATCAGGGCGGGAATAGCGGTCGAAATCTTGCTCACCGAAGCCAAATCGTAGATATTTTCTAAGTTTGCGGGGGTGATACTATCGTAAGTTTGGTAGCCAAAAGCCTTGTGATAGAAGACTTTGCCATCTTTGGCAACCAGAATTTGTATGCTTGGCGTAGCCTGTTTCTGAATTGCTACTAAGGCAATAGAATCCGCTTTTTTGAGCCATTCAGACCTGATGCCAAGCTCTTCGGGAACGGTATATTTTAATCTTTTGAGCGATTCTGTAGCAATGCCATCTCCTTTTTTGAAAGAGGGAGAAATTTCCTCCGCAAGTGTGCCTTTGAAGGGAATAGCCCCAAAAATAGCCTGTGCGGTAATATCTTGGGTGTAGCTGTCGCTGCTGTGGGCAAGGACAACTGCCGTAAAACTGCTGAAATCTTTGAGGCGAGCAAGTGCCTCTGATGAGCCAAAAAACACTAATACTAAATTTTGATTTTTCTTGTTATTTTGGGGCTTAAAATCTGCTAACTCATTTGCTGCCAGGCAAATAAATGTGATAGACTGCATCTTATTGATATTGGACTGCCCATTTGCATAGATAGTAGTATAGCTTTTTGCTCTGTCGTAAAATTCATTTATTTTGTTTGTAGTGCCATCAATGCTGACTTTTTGCTTATCCAAGTCTTTCAGAGGCAGGAGATTATCCTTGTTTTTGAGGAGCGTGATTTTCTGTTCTACAGCCTGCCGATATGCCCAAATACTGTCAGCGGCAGTGGGGATATTGGCTTGAGCTACTAAAAGCGTAGGTAAAAAAGGCAAAAGGCTTATTAGCAAGCATCTAAATAGCAGTAATTTTGTTTTTATTCTTAATTTATCCTTCATAATTTGTAAATCCTTATTTATTTTGGGCATATTTTTGCTTAAAATAAGTGAATTATAATGTAATATTTTTTAGATTTATGAAAAAAATTAAAAACTGCCCCAATAGATATGAAAAACCTTATATTTTCCTTGTGCATTGTTCTCTTTCCCTCACTGCTTTTTTCCCAACAACTCCTCACAGATGAGCAGTTAGAAGGAGTAACTAACTTTACTTCTTTGGAGGAAGCCCTGAAACAAGCCGATAAAGTAGTGAAGTTGTCTTTGTCGGGGCAAAAAATGACTTCTTTGCCCGCGACTATTGGAGGGCTAAAAAATTTACAAATCTTAGATTTATCTGAAAATCAACTTACTGTTTTGCCCGCCGAAATAGCACAGTTGCGAAATTTGCAGAAACTCATTCTGCACCGCAATCAATTTTCTCATCTCCCTAAGGAAATAATAGGCTTGGTAAATTTGCGAGTGTTAGATATGTCTTATAACCTACTCAAGAATCATCTTTCTGCGGACATTTCGCGCTTAACGGGTTTGGTAGAATTAGAGATGAGAAATAATGAGCTATCGAGCCTACCTGATGAAATTAGTGCCTTGCAAAGTTTGAAAGTATTGTCTTTGGGTGAAAATCATTTGATGGCTATTAATTCGGAAATAGGGAAATTGATAAACTTAGAATCTCTTTTTTTCTATAACAACCAACTAACGTTACTTCCTGCCGAGCTTGGTAAACTTAAAAACCTCGAATCGCTACAGCTACAAGGCAATGAGCTAAAAACCCTCCCTACCCAATTAGTCCAGCTAATCAATCTTAGGCAGTTAAATCTCCAAGATAACCAGATAGTTGCCTTACCTAAGGGCATTGCTAATTGGCAAAACTTAGAGCAACTTTCTCTGTGGACAAACCAGATACATACCGTACCTGCTGAAATAGGAAAGTTAAAAAAACTACAATTCTTGTCTTTGGTAAGCAATAAATTGACGATTTTGCCAAACGAGATTACCGAACTCACCAATTTGGAAACACTGGAGTTGCGTTATAATCTCCTGACTACAATGCCCAAAGCAATTGGTAAATTGAAAAACCTGAAGCACTTAGATTTGGGCTATAATAAAATAGCAGGCAATGAGCAAGAAAGATTGCGAGAGTTATTACCGACTACAGAGATTAGTTTTGAAGATAAAAACAAGTAGAGAAAGTTTTAAAAACAAATTTTGTAGTTTTGCGTAAAATATAAAAATAGGGATTTACTCCACTATATTCGTTTTTTTGAGTTATTTACTTTTGATTTCCAAAACAAAACATAAAGATATGACACTTATCAGAAAGAATGCTATTATTCGCAAAATCAAAGATATAACTATTGGGGGTACGCTCATGTTTGCTTTGTTGGGCGGTTCTGCTATGCTCCAAAGCTGTGGTAGCGAAGACGAGGGAAGCGAATTAACTCATACAAAAAGTGTACAGACTTATATTCAGGAAGTGCAGCCAAATGAGTTTCAGATTACGCATGAGGAAGTAGGAGAGGAAAATCAAGCATCCCAAGCCTATATCAACTACCTTAACGGGACTACTAAAGTGCTTACTATCGAGGAAGCACAGCAACTTCTTTCCCAACAAGCCCCTGATACTACTGTTTCTATGGCTCAAAATCAGATAGATACGGTTGCAAAGACAAGTAGCACTACCAAGGTGAGTGTTCCTACAAATAGTACTGCTACCAACTACAACGACAATAGTACTTCGCACTATCAGTCCCATAGCGGGGGTAGTAACCTCAGCACGATTCTTTTCTATAGTGCGATGGGTAATATGCTTGGCAGGAGTCATTATCAGTATGCCCCTCCACATTTTTACCATTCGCCAGAGTCTTATAACCGCTCTTTTAATGCAAATACGACATTAAAAAACTCGGTTTCCTCGCGTCCAAGAAGTTCCAGCAGTGGCTTTTTTGGTAGTTCAAGTCGCTCTCGCTCTGTAGGGAGTTAGGCTTTTTATTTGGTAAAACAAATAAAAAATGTGTACCTTGCGGCAAAATTTTGAAACTAAATACCCTGAGTGAGTTTTTTGGTTAAATATTTGATTAAATACGAACAGATAGCATTAGCCAACAAATATTGCTGTGAAAAGATTTGCTAAAAAGCGTACTAAAAATAGAAAGTATTACAATGAAGCATTTGTTTGTAAAAAGATATAATTCACTGTGTATTATACTCTTAATTATCGTTTCTTCTATTACATGCCTTGCTCAGGCAGCAGATGGCAATGTGAAAGACCCGCTAAAAAAGCCTGACTTGTGGGCAAAACTTGAGGCAAACCCAGTAGATTCCGCACTTTGGGTAGCTTATTATGGCAAAGAATGGAAGGCAATGGCAAAAGATGATTTTGAGAAAATTACTTTTTGGAAACAACATCTTATGCTCAATATTTTGGCTAAGAACGAGTCAGTACTTGGGTTTGTAATAAAACCAAAAGATGATGATGATGACTTTTTCATAGATGATGATGCTTTCAAAGAGATTATACATAGTATCAAAGGGGGAGATACCTCTTCGAGCAGCCCCAAGGTTACTACCAAGAAAATTAACAAAGCACAGATGCGGAAGGAACTTGATGGCATTGAATCTATTATTCTTGGGGAAAATAAAAAATTACAAGAACTGAAAAAGAATGTACGTGCTAACTTTTCGGTGATAGAAGATGTCTATAAAAATATTTTTCATGAGTTCAATATGGACTATGTCTATTATAAGGTGAAGTATCCGAATGGGAATTACCCCGAAATGAAATGGGTAGAAGACCAAGAGAAAAAACTTCAAAAATTGAAGCAAGACCAGATAGAGGAGTTAAGAAAAAAATATACTGTGAAGTAATAAACAAAAAAAGGAGCGACTTTAAAATCGCTCCTTTTTTACTTTTCTTATCTTGTTAAATTTTTCTCTCGCTTTACGTTCTTGTACGGGTTGTAGTGATTTGTATTTTTCTGATAATAACCCGTACCATCATAAGGGCGTTTTTCGTGGTGTTCCTTGCACGCAGCAGAGCAAGTGCCTTCCATTTCCCAACCACATTTCTCACACAAAGGAACATGATTGTTGCACACAGGGTTGGCACAATTCACCATTCTATCGCAAGTAGTCCCGCAAACAAAGCAAGTAGAAATCACTTTTGGGTTCACTTTATTTATGTCTGTTACTATTCGGTTGTCAAAAACATAGCATTTCCCCTCAAAATCTTCTCCGCCCTGCTCTATGCCGTATTTGATGATGCCGCCATGTAATTGATAAACGTCTTTGAAGCCTTTTTCTAAGAGAAAAGCACTTGCCTTTTCGCATTTGATACCGCCTGTGCAGTAAGTAATTACCTTTTTATCTTTGTACTTTTCAAGCTCGCTTACCTTGTCTGGAAAATCTCTAAAATTCTCTATGTCAAGTGTTACTGCATTTTTAAACTTGCCAACGGCGTGTTCGTAGTTAGAGCGAACATCAAGAATTACTACATCTTGTTCGTCTTTTATCGCCTTAAATTCGGCGGGAGAGAGATGCTTGCCCGTCTGCTTGTTAGGGTCAATATGCAAAAGGTCGACATGAACAATTTCAGGTTTTGTCCTTACGTGCAGTTTGGTAAATGCGTGAGATTCCGTTTCCTCAACTTTGAAGTCTATTTGGGCAAACCGACTATCGGCTTTCATGCGTTCTATGTAGGCTTGGCAGTCTGCCTTTAGCCCTGAAACTGTGCCGTTCAGCCCTTCGGGAGCGACAATGATGCGTCCGCGCAAATTGAGTTCCAAACAAAAAAAATGGTGCTGCTCCCTAAATTCTTCGGGGTTCTCGATAGGGGTATAGCAGTAATAAAGTAAAATAGAATAGTCTTTCATCTTTGGCTAAGTTTCGGCTTAGTGATAATTGATTAAATTTTGAAGTGGCAAATGTACAAAAAATGACTCAAAAAAAGAAGATTTTTTTATTTTTCTGCGTACTTTTAGCGTTCAAAATAAGTAAGCAAACTAAATGGAAAAAGTTTTTATTAGCCGTAGAATACCCAATAGAGCCATTGAAACGCTCAAAAGTGCAGGATTAGAGGTAAAAGTTTGGGGAAGTGCTATCCCGCCTACCCAAGAGGAATTGGCAGAACACACCGCATTGGCTGATGCCCTGATTTGTATGCTAAGTGATAATATCAATAAGGATTTCTTGCTGAAAAACAAGCACTTAAAAGTAATTACTAACTATGCTGTTGGTTTTAACAACATAGATATTGGCGCAGCTACTGAGTTGGGGATTCCTATTGGCAACACTCCTGACGTACTTAGCGAAGCTACTGCTGACCATGCTTTTACGCTCATGCTTGCCGTAGCCCGAAAAATTTTGGATAGCAACCGCAGTATTGGCGAGGGTAAGTGGAAAAATTGGGAGCCTATGGGCTTTTTGGGGCAAGACTTGCGCGGCAGGACACTCGGTATAGTTGGCATGGGGCGGATTGGGCAGGAGTTTTCCAGACTTTGCCACCAAGCCTTTGGTATGAAAATCTTGTACTTTTCCAATACAGCAAAGCCAGAAATTGATAAAAAATTTGGTGCAAAAAAAGTTGATTTTGACGAATTGCTCGCCCAAAGTGATGTAATTTCGGTACATACAAGCCTCAACGAAGGCACCAAAGGTATTTTTGATAAAAAAGCCTTCCGTCAGATGAAAAAAAGTGCCATTTTTATCAATACTGCCAGAGGGGAAATTCACCAAGAGGCTGACCTCATAGAAGCACTTTCAGCGGGAGAGATTTGGGGGGCAGGGCTTGATGTGAGCAATCCCGAACCAATGTCTTCCGAAAGTCCATTGCTGACCTTGCCTAATGCGATAGTAACACCTCACATAGCATCCGCCACCATAGATACGCGGGCTAATATGGCGTTTATTGCCGCCCAGAACGTTATCAAAGGGCTGAAAAATGAAAAACTACTTGGTTTTGTAAACCCAATAGTGCATACAAAGGTGTAAAAATTGTTTTAGTATCATATTTTTTGATTCTCTATATTATCTTTGCACAAATTTTTAAATCCCTTTTTTTAGAATGAAAAAAATAGTTTTTCTTTTTTTAATTCTCCTTATAAATGCCTGTAGACCTCTTGATACAGAAGAAATTGGCTATTATTTAGAAGTCTTTGTAGGTGATGCTACTGACTTTGGGGTAGAGGGCGTTACCGTAACGCTTTTTGCCTCCCAAGACGATTTTGCCAAAGACACAAACCCCATCATTAAGGCACAGACAGATAGCAAAGGATTAGTTCTCTTTAAAAACCTAAGCCCTAATACGTATGCTTACTTTGTGAGTGCGGAACTTGGAGAGCAGAATAATTGGGAAGAAAACAAACTTGTTGCATTTACCAGAATAGACGAGCAAGCGCAAAATTATAAAACAAAAATAAAAGGTTCTATCGCCAATAAAATAGCGGGACGACTCGAAAAACGCTGGCGACAGACTGCACAGTTCTTAAATAATTCCCCAAATGACAACTGCAACGGGAAAACGGAGCAAGTATTCAGAAGGGATTGGTTTGTCAAAATATACAATGGCACAAACTGCCCCGATGCAGGAAAGCAAGTGGGGCAAGATATATGGGCGGTTACCTCGGACAATCGGGGGTTGATTCGTGGCGTACCAGGAGGGGCGAGCGAGCAGAGGCTTACTATTCTCGAATTGAGTAATACAAAAATGGTTTATTCGGAATCACCAATTCCAGGACTTACGATTACATCAGAGTTTGTAGCGGTAAATTAGCAGGCTAACTAAAAACCAAATTTTGGCGTGATTTTCGTAATGCAATAAAAACTTATTTGCTTTCACACTATTTTTTTTAAAACAATTTTCTCATCTCACATCAGAAACAATGATTATGTTAAAAACTCATTTTTTTGCGATTACTTCCTTACTATTTGGGTTGAGTTTCCTATCAGGGTCAAACTCCAAAAGCCTCACTGAGCCGCCGTGCGATTGTGTGGCAAGACCAAATGCAACGCTGTATAAGTGCAACTCGAAAACAAAAGCTACAGAGGTAAGATGTATTCTTACACGCAAGGCGAAAGTTAAGGGGAAGGTAGCTGAAACAAGCTATGTTTTTGTTGCTTTGAAAACAAGTGATAAAAAAAGAGATTTGAAAATTAATGCGACTATCAAAAATTTGAGTACGCTCATGTACACAGGGGATATTTTCACGATTGATAATCGTGGCTCAAGCAAGGAGTTTGTGGTAAAAATTAATCTCTGGACACAAAAAGGCTACACAGTCGAGATTCGTAGAGATGATTTTCTGAAAATCACTTTCAATGCAGGCACGAATGAAACAAACATAGAGGCTGGCGGATACATGAAAGAGTGTTTTGACAACAATCATACACTTACCTCAGATGCAGTAAAGCAAGATATTTTCTCTCGCTCTTTCAGCGACCCCGACGAGATGGTAGGTATGGCAGTAGCCTATTTTATTTATGAATACAACAAGGCACTGATTCCTCTTTAGAAATTAAATGTTTTAAGTGTTAGAAAACTATATTTTAAAACGCTTTGCTCTTAGTGAAGCGTTTTTTTTGCCTTTCTGCCCCCTCAATATTTTACTTGTATCCCTCTGTAGAGCGTTTGGGCTTCATAGTCTTTGCGAAGCGGGAATCCTTGCCAATCAGCAGGCAAGAGAATACGGCGCATATCGGGATGCCCCTCGAAGGCTATACCAAAGAAATCGTAAACTTCTCGCTCATGCCAGTCGGCAGCTCGCCATATAGCCGAAAGAGTAGGGATGGTAGGCATAGGTTCGTTATTGCTGTTGCGAAAGATTTTTACTTTGAGTGTCAGCGAAGTAGCGTGCAGAATTGCGTACAGATGGTAAATCACTTCCATCGTGCCAATTGTAGCTCCATTGTCCATGCCTGTAATACATGCCAAGTGGTCAAAGCCATTTTCATGAAGAACTTTGCCTACTTCAGCTATCTTTTCTGTTTGTATTTGTAGGTAAGGCTGCAAGGCTTTTTCGTTAGTTTCGATTATTACATCACTTCCCAAATTGGTAATAATGAGTTGTTTAATTTCTTCAAATAACATTTTTCAGAGATTTATTTGGCAATATGAGGCAAATATGAAGAAATTTTATGTTATTTGTGGGTTGTTCAGTCAAAATTTTCCTTTTCATTACTCAACGTAGAACGCCATGAATTTTACCGAAAATGTAAATGAGGCACTCAAAGCCATCAAAGATAATCTGCTGCGTACCTCGCTTACTGCGGCTATCGTCGCTATAGGCATTACCGCTTTGGTAGGCATCCTCACTGCTATTGATGGCATCCAATATTCTATTAGTTCGGGGCTTTCGGACTTGGGGGCGAATAGTTTTGACATCAAAGACCTCAATCGGGGCGGCGGGCGAAATAGGGGAGGGGTTATAGAAACTACCAAATCGTCTATTACCTACAACGAAATCAAAGAATATAAAGAACGCTTCCCTGCGAGCGCTATGATCAGTATTTATACCAATGTTACAGGGGCAGCAGAAGCTAAACACCTTTCTAAGAAGACAAATCCTAATATTTCGGTAACAGGTGTAGATGAAAACTACCTCACAGTAAAATCTTATAGCATAGCCAACGGGCGAGGTTTTTCCTCTGTGGAAATTCGCAATGGTAGCTATGTATGCCTTGTAGGGAGTGAGCTTGCTAAAACACTTTTCGATAAAGAAGACCCCATCAATGAGGGGATTACAGTTGGCGGGGCGCACTACAAGGTAGTGGGCGTACTCGCCGAAGAAAGTAGCATAGGCGGTTCGGGCATCAACCGTTCCGTACTTATTCCCCTGCAAACAGGCGTAGGTGTAGCAGCAGGGCGAAGGCTCTATTTTACAGCAATGAACTATGTCAAAGATGCATCTAAAATTAGCTATCAGATGAGCGAGGCAGAAGGACTTATGCGGCAGATACGCAAAGACCGCTTAGGAGATAAAAGTTCTTTTGAAATCTCTCGCAGTGAATCTCTGACCACTTCTTTGGCAGAAACTTCAAGCAGTTTGCGGATTGGCGGCGGCTTTATTGGCTTCATTACGCTACTTGGTGCTTCTATCGGACTTATGAATATTATGATGGTTTCGGTTACAGAACGCACTCGTGAAATAGGGATTCGTAAAGCCTTAGGAGCTACGCCTAAGCGAATTAGGGAGCAGTTTTTGGTTGAGGCTATAGTAATTTGTCAGATTGGTGGGGCGGTAGGCATAGTATTGGGTATCTTGATAGGTAATTTAGTGGCAACGTTGGTCAACGCAGATACTTTTGTCATTCCTTGGGCATGGATGATTTCGGGCATTGTCGTTTGCTTTGTTGTAGGCATTGTTTCGGGCTACTACCCCGCTTCTAAGGCATCAAAACTCGACCCTATAGAGTCTTTGCGGTACGAGTAATTTTTTTATAAGCTATCAAAAAAAGAAACTACTTCATTTTCTTTTTCATAATGAACGCCATTTTCTTGGGTATGATGTGTGCCATTTTTTCCATTTACACCGTTTCCGTTTAGGTAGGCGGAATTTGGTTTTTGGCTATTAGGCTGTCCATTTGCTTGTTCCTTGTTTTGGGTATTGTTTGTTGGGTATTTTTTCTCTAAATCTTGCAACTCTTGTTTGGTCATCTCGTTGTTGCGTTGCATAAACTGGTTCGCTTTTTTCATCTCCTCATCATAGAAAATAGTTCGCTTGTAGTCTTCTATTTGGTCTATTTTCTTGAGAGTATCTCTAAGAAATTCGCTCATTTGCGAAGATAATTTTTCTTTTTGCTTTTCTATGAGGCGGTAGCTATAGTCGAGTTTGCGGAGTTCTTCTCGCATTTGGGTCATAGAGTTATAAGCCAACTGATTAGCCTCTTGGGTTACTAACTTCGCCTTGCTTTTAGCGTCTTCTATTATCTGGTTCGACTTTGCATATCCTTCTTGGACAATGAGATGGGCTTCCTTTTGGGCTTGCTCTCTGAGGACGTGATTGCTTGCTTCTACCTGCTTTAGCGTGCTGAGAAGTGAGTTTTCTATCTCTCGAACCCTATTTAGCTCGTTGGTTGCCTCTTGCAATCGTCTTTCCAAATCGTCATTTTTTACAGACAAATTCTCCCAAGCTACAGACAAAGCCTGCAAAAAAGCATTCACATCTTCTTTATCATACCCGCCAAAGGTAACTTTGTCAAATGATTTTTTTCGGATGTCTAACGGGGTAACTTTCATGACCGAGTTCATAATTTTCTAAATTAAAAACAAAAAGCAAGTATCTATAGAACGCAACAATAACTATAAAGTTTCCTGAATGTTAAAAAATAGTGAATACCTAATCTATAAATTTTCTCCCTGCGATAAGTGCTGTGCCTATCAGTGCTACTAAGAGCAAAATACCTACGATTTCTAAAGCAAGCATTTCGTCTGTCATCAGTAAAAAGCCTACTTTTCCTATGGACGATTCATCAGGGACGGCTGATGCCTGCTGTATCCAAGCTAAGTTCTCAAAGTTAGCATTGATAATTGTAAAAAGCAATAAACTAAAAACAAATAATGCTAATAAGCCGCCGCTAAACTGATGCTGATGTGTGGTAAGTATTTTTCCATCTGCCGCTTTGGAGGTAAACATTACGCCGAAGATGAGTAATATCAAAATTCCGCCCACATAGAGCATCACTTGGGCAACCGCAACTACATCGGCATACAAAAATACATAGATTCCTGCTACGCCTGTAAAGGTGAGCAAGAGGCAAAAAGCTGCATACATCACGTTTTTGGTAAACAATATGAACAAGGCAGAGCATAGCACGACTGCACAAATGGTATAAAAAACGATAATTTCCATTATTTTTAGCAAAAAAAATGTAATAAATTTGACAAATATCAAAAAAGCATTACATTTGCAGAAGAATATACAAAAAAATATTTTCAGATGAATTTGTCATTTAACGCATATTTTAGCTTTTATTATTTCTGGTACGGCAATCGTATGAGCAGAAAGCTAATTTTATGAGTTAAAGATTAACGATAAAATTTAAAAAGGCTTGCTGTTCATACGAACGGCAAGCCTTTTTTGTTTGGCTCAAAATAAACAACGAAAGAACTAACTAAACTTAAGGTATTTAAACAATTAATTTTTTTAACAAATGGAAATCAGTACATTAGAATCATGGATTGGCAAAAAGCAACCAAACGGCGAAAAAAAACCTGTGGTAATAGCGGGACCTTGCAGCGCAGAAACTCCAGAGCAACTCCTTTCAACTTGTCAGGCATTGACCGATTCAGGCATCGACATCTTGAGAGCGGGCATTTGGAAGCCTCGCACTCGCCCAAATAGCTTTGAAGGAGTTGGCGAAGTAGGGCTGCAGTGGTTCCAAGAAGTGAAGAAAGAAGTAGGCTTGCCCTCAGCAACCGAAGTAGCAAACGCACAGCACGTAGAGTTGGCATTGAAATATGGTGTTGATGTGCTTTGGATAGGAGCAAGAAGTACGGTAAATCCTTTTACAGTGCAGGAGATAGCAGATGCCCTCAAAGGCGTGGATATTCCCGTAATCGTCAAAAACCCTATTAACCCCGATTTGTCGCTTTGGTTAGGTGGCATTGAGCGTATTGCTGGGGCGGGCATTACCAAATTAGCAGCTTTGCATAGAGGATTTTCTTCTTTCGAAAAAACCAAATATCGCAACGTACCTATGTGGCAAATAGCGATTGAGCTAAAAAGTTTGCTGCCAAACCTTCCTATCTTTTGCGACCCAAGCCATATCGGAGGCTCCAGAGATTTGATTTTGCCTCTTGCCCAGCGTGCCTTAGACTTGAACTATGACGGCTTGATGATAGAAACGCACATCAACCCCGACAAGGCGTGGAGCGATGCAAGCCAACAAGTTACCCCTATGCGCCTCAATGAAATCCTGAGCGAACTACGCATCAAACGACCTACTACCGAAGACCCCGAATTTAATACGCACTTGGACGATTTACGCCACAAAATAGACATGATTGACCGCGAAATTTTGGAAATCTTGGCAACTCGTATGTCTTTGGTCGAGAAAATTGGCGACTATAAAAAAGAAAACAATGTAACTGTTTTCCAAGTAGATAGATGGATAAAAGTATTCCAGACCAGACCAGAATGGGGCAAGAAAATGAATTTGGACAGCGACTTTACTGCCCAACTCTTCAAACTTATCCATGATGAGTCTATCAAGATACAAGCGAGCAGGTAGATTTTTATTGTTACAATTTTGTTGGTGCAAGTTCCTCAGAACTTGCACCACTTTGTGCTTCTGTGCAGCAAGTTCCTCAGAACTTGCTGAAAAACCCTTAGTGCTGTAAGTTTCTCAGGAACTTGTAGATGATTTTGAAAAACCCTTAGCACCTAAAAATACAGCAAAAAGCCAAACATCATAATCCAGCCCACCAAGACTAACTGTATAAAAATATCTGTAAAAAGCACTTTCGTAGGTGAGCCGCTTTGCTGATAGACAATCGTAATTTGTAGATAGCGTAGGATACCCAAAATCACAAAAAAGGAAGTTAAATAAACATTTTCATTGGCTATTCGGCTGGTAACTTCCTCAGAAACAGTGTACATGATGTACGAAACTACGGTGATAGAAGCCATAAAAACCATCGCAATATTGATAAATTCTAAATTATAGCCCTTGATGGCTTTTCTGATGTCTTTGCCTTCTTGGGAAATCAGAAATTCGTCCCGCCGCTTTGCCAAAGCAAGCAACATAGCAAGCAAAAAGACCATGAGTATCAGCCATTTGGAAATAGGAACCGCTGCCACCACGCCGCCTGCAAAAATGCGAAGTAAAAAGCCAATAGAAATAATAGTAATATCCAACAAAGCAATGTGCTTCAGTTTGAAAGAATACAAAATATTCATTATCAGGTAGAAAAACAAAATAAATAGTAGATTTTGCTTGCTGAAGAAAGCCAGCGTAATACTTGAAAAAAACAAGAATATACATATAAAAATTGCTTGCTGCTTGCTGACCGTTCCCGCCGCCAAAGGTCTTTTACTTTTGGTAGGGTGCTGCCTATCGCTTTCTATATCCAAATAATCGTTGATGATATATACGCAACTCGTCATGAGCGAAAAAGCCACAAAACAAAGGAGTAGGTTTATTTCTACCTGCCAATCTGTTGCTTTTTCGGCAAAAAAAGCAGGCACAAAAATAAATAAGTTCTTGACCCACTGTGGGATGCGCATCAAATCAGAAATTGTTTTCATTGGCTCGTAAAAAAAATAGATACATTGTACAATCTGCACAAACATAAGAAAATAATAAAACCAAACAAAACGCAGATTTGCTATATGGCTATTTCTTTACTTTTTCTTACCTTTGAGGCAGATTTTTACTTTGAGTTTATGACACACCAAACCTTACGTCTGATAATCATTTTGGCGACTATTTCCATTGTTGGTATCGTCATTACCCAAGTGTATTGGGTGCGTAGGGCTTTTGACCTCAAAGAAAGACAATTTGACCAGACCCTGCAGGTGAGTTTGCAAGATGTAGCAGAAAAAATATCACAATTCAATAAAACGACCTTGCCGAGTGCCAACGTAGTTACGCAGGTTTCTTCCGACTATTATATTGTGCATATAAACAATGTCATTGATGCCAATTTGTTGGAACATTACCTCAAGACAGATTTCAAAAAGCATCAAATAGAAGTTGATTTTGAGTACGGTATCTATGACTGCACTACTGAGAAAATGGTTTATGGCAACTACATAAACTTTTCCAATCGGAATAGCATAGAAAAGCCCAAAACGGAGTTGCCTAAGTGGGATAAATTTACATATTATTTTGGAGTTTATTTCCCGAACAGAGCTACTTACTTGGCTTCGGAAATGGAAATTTGGATATTTTCTTCACTTATTTTATTAGTGGTCATTGTCTTTTTTGGTTATACGCTATTTGCTATTTTTGAACAGAAACGCTTGGCAGAGATTCAAAAAGATTTCATCAACAACATGACACATGAGTTTAAAACACCTATTTCCACTATCGCTATCTCTGCTGACGTACTTAGCAATCCCGCTATTTTGGAAAATCCTGCCCGCCTTAAAAACTATGTTTCCATTATTAAGAATGAAAATAGTCGCCTCAAAAACCAAGTAGAAAGGGTGCTACAGTTGGCGAAGGTAGAGCAATCTGCCTTTGATTTGCAAAAGGAAAAAGTAGAGATGCACGATTTTATCAAAGAAGCAACAGCAAGTCTTGCCCTCAAAGTAAAAGATGGGCAGACGGGAAGCGGCAAAGTAGGAGAGCTAATCTATGATTTGCAGGCTCAGAACCAATATATAGAGGCAGACAAGGTACACCTCACCAATGTTTTCTACAACCTGATAGATAATGCCGTCAAATATTGTGATAAAGTTCCGAAAATCACTATTAGTACCTATAATCAAGGCAACAAATTCATTCTTTGCATCAAAGACAATGGCATGGGCATTCCCGAAAAATATTATAAGCGTGTTTTTGAAAAATTTTTCAGAGTACCTACGGGCAATTTGCATGATGTCAAAGGCTTTGGCATAGGGCTAAACTATGTAAAGAGTGTAGTAAAGGCACATAAATGGCAAATAAATATTAGCAGTACAGTAGGAGAGGGGAGCGAGTTCCAAATCGTAATACCAAACTTTGTTTTATAGATTTTAACTACCAAGTTTATAAAAATATTCTTACTTTTGTAGGAATATTAATTTATCAAAAAAACCTTCCAAATGGCACAACAGGAAACTGCAAGTGGTAATGTCTTTGACGGCAAAATTCTTAGAAGAATCTTTGTTTTTATTAAGCCATATATTGTATGGTTTTATTTCCTTGTTTTTCTCATTATTATTCAGGGAGTTATCGCTCCTTTGCGTCCGTGGCTCACCCAGCTCACAATGGATAAGTATGTAGCCTTAGGCGACAAAGAGGGTTTGATGATGATGATTGGTATTTTGATAGGCATTACCATCGCACAGGCAATCATACAATTTGTGCAGGTATATCTTTCGGAGTGGATAGGGCAGCACGTCATCAGAGATATTCGTGTAAAACTCTATAGGCATCTTACGACCATGAAAACTCAGTTTTATGATAAGACACCTATTGGCAGGCTCGTTACTCGCAATATTTCAGATGTAGAAACATTATCAAGTGTATTTACCGAGGGCATGGCAGCCATAGTGGGCGATTTGCTACAGCTCATTTTTATCATGGGAATCATGCTCTATACAGATTGGCGACTTACCTTAGTGAGTCTTTCGTCTATTCCTTTGCTTTTTGTGGCGACCTATATATTCAAAGAAAAGGTAAAGCAATCCTTCAACGAAGTAAGGACTGCCGTAGCGAACCTAAACTCCTTTGTTCAGGAGCATATTACGGGCATGAATATAGTGCAGATTTTTAATAGCGAAGAGATTGAATATGAGAAATTTAAAAAAATAAACAGAGAACATAAAAGGGCAAACTTAAAGTCCGTTTTTTATTACTCTGTTTACTTCCCTGTAGCAGAGGTAATTGGTGCAATCACTACAGGAATGTTGGTATGGTACGGAGGCAAGGGCGTTATCCAAGAATATACTACCTTAGGCACGCTCATTGCTTTTATTATGTATATAGCATTGTTTTTCAGACCTATACGCCTCATTGCCGACCGCTTTAATACCTTGCAAATGGGCATAGTAAGTTCGGACAGAATCCTTAAGTTGCTTGATAGCCAAGACCAAATCCAAGATACAGGCAGTTTCAAACCCGAAAATATAGAAGGAAATGTGAAATTCGACAAGGTTTCTTTTGCCTACAACGAAGACAACTACGTACTCAAAGATATTTCTTTTGAAGTGGCAAAAGGGCAAACTACTGCATTGGTTGGAGCTACAGGCTCTGGAAAGTCGTCTATTATCAACCTTCTGAGTCGCTTCTATGAAGTAAATGGAGGTATAATCTCTGTGGACGGCGTGGACATCAAAGAATACGAATTGGCGACCTTGCGAGCCAAAATTGGGGTAGTTCTCCAAGATGTTTTTCTCTTTTCAGATACTATTATGAATAATATTACTTTGGGAAGAAAAGACATTAGCAGAGAGAAGGTGATTCAGGCAGCAGAATGGGTAGGGGCGAGGGAGTTCATAGAGCGGCTGCCTAATGGATTTGACTACAATGTAATGGAAAGAGGTGCTACACTTTCGGTAGGGCAACGACAGCTTATTTCTTTCGTAAGGGCGATGGTATATGACCCTACTATTGTGGTTTTGGACGAGGCAACGTCCTCCGTGGATAGCGAAACCGAAGCGCTGATACAAAATGCAATAGAAAAAATGATGAAAGGGCGTACTTCCATAGTGATAGCACACCGACTTGCTACTATTCAGAAAGCACACAAAATTATAGTGCTTGACAAGGGTGAAATCAAAGAAGTAGGAACACATGACGAGCTAATAGAGCATAATGGGTTTTATGCACAGCTCCATCAAATGCAATACAAAGAATTATTGGTATGAAAAAAATCTGTTTGATTCACCTATTTTTAATGATAGTTATTTGTACGCAGGCGCAAGATGCTATTGTTTTAAAAAATACAAATCAACTTATTGATATTTCGTCTTTTACTTATTTTTTTGAAGATAAAAACGATGCTTTTTCAATAGAGAAAACGTCTGACATAGTTTTTGTGTCTAAATTTATAAAAACATCACAAGAAATTCCCAACTTTGGCGTAGTTCCCTATCCTATCTGGTGCAAGTTTACACTGCATAACTTAAGCAGTGATATATGTTTTTTAATGATTGATAATCCTGCCATCGATTCGCTCACGCTGTATATTCCAATGGAATTGGGTGGGTTTACGGCAAAAAGAGCAGGCTATTACCTCCCAAACGAACAAAGAGAGCTGAATGCAAATGCCCTTGTTTTTTCCCTTCCGCATAGCACAGTTCCGCAAACGTATTACCTACGGATTGTAACAAAAAATAATACTACATTGCCGATTAAAGTGGGTAGCAAAAATGTTATTTGGCATCAGATTGCAAATACTTATTGGATAGATGCCTTATACATGGGCTTATTGCTTTTTGTCATTGCTTATAATGCCTTCATGTATTTTTCGTTGCGAGAGAGCAGCTACGGATACTATGTGCTGTACGGCATAGGGCTATTGCTAAATGCTTGCTATAACTTGGGCTATATCTCCATTTTTGGTGGTTATGTGCTTCATTTTGCTATCGAATATTCCTATTTTACTGTTGGACTCCCATCTATTGCAGCTATTTTATTTACAACTTCTTTCCTTCAAACCGCCAAGTATTTCCCACAAATACACTTGGTATTTAAAGTGTTTTTGCTGATACTCACAGGTTTCTTTGCAGTAGATTTTTTCCGTATTTTTACCCCGCATACACTTAGGTATATATTTAATATCACTGCTTTATTACTCATTACTTGCCTGTTATACGCAGGCATTCATGCGTGTAAGCAAAAATTTTTGCCTGCTCGTTATTTCTTATTAGCTTGGGGAGGTTTTATGTTTTTTGCTGTTTGGCTCATTTTTATTTATTTGAACATATTGCCATCGCCTATTTTTGTAGGCTACCAACTACAGTTAGGTTCAGCCTTTGAAATGCTCTTTCTCTCTTTTGCCCTTGCTGACCGCATCAGGCAATCGGAAGAGGAAAAAATGATGATGCAGACTAAATTAGTCGCAACTGTGCAGGACAGAGAACTCATTATTAATGAGCAGAAATTAGAATTGGAAAAAAACATAAAAGAAAGAATACATGAGCTACAGCGAAAACAAGATGAAATACTTGGGCAAAATGAAGAACTCACACAGCAGCAGGCAGAGTTGTTTAAGCAGCAGCAACTTATAGAGCAGAAAAATAAGGAATTGACCTTACTTAATAAAAAAATGCTCACAAATGAGCTTGTACTGCGAAAGGCATATAGCAAAATTTCTGATGCAAAGCAGATGGTAGCAGATAAAAACAAAGAGTTAGAAGTATATAGCGAAAACTTAGAGCAGCAAATTAGGGAGCGTACTCAGCAGATAACACAGGCAAATGCAGAACTTATCAAACAAAATAACCAATTAGAGCAGTTTGCTTTCATTACTGCTCATAACCTTCGTGCGCCCGTAGCACGCCTATTAGGACTTTCGAGTATCTTAGATCTTGAAAATAAACAAAATCCAGACAATGAATATATTATAGGAAAAATGGCACTTGTATCCAATGAATTAGATACTGTTATCAAAGACCTTAATATTATTTTGGAGATTAAAAAAGGAGTCAATGAGATTATTTCCAATGTAAAACTAAGCGATAAATTAGCAAAAGTATGTGGATTATTAGAAAATCAAATCATTGAAAGTCAAGCCATTATTACCTCTGATTTTTCAGCCATCGATGTCATAGAGTCAGTTAATCCGTACATAGAAAGTATTATATACAACTTAGTAAGCAATGCCATCAAATATAGGTCTTATAAAAGAATCCCCCAAATTCACCTACAAACTACAGTAGAGAAAAATAGTTTTTTGCTTACTGTTGCAGACAACGGCTTAGGTATGAATTTGTCGGAAAACAAAGCAAAAATTTTTGGACTTTATCGCCGTTTTCATGACCATGTAGAGGGCAAGGGCTTAGGGCTTTACTTGGTAAAAACACAAATAGAAGCTCTTGGAGGTAGTATTGAGATAGAAAGCATACCGGGCGAAGGCACTACTTTTTATCTTTCTTTCAAAAAGTATAATTAACTGCCCATGAAGAGGCAAAAATATTCAATAATAGAAATGTAAAAAAATATTTAACTTTTTAGTATTAAATCAAGATAAAGATATATTTTTGTACGCTTCTCCTGCTTACCTCCGAAAAATTTTTATTATAATCAAAGATTGACATGAAATTTGTTAGTTTTGTTTTGGATTTCGCCCCCTTTGATGAATGTGCTAATGTATAGCCGTCTATTTTTTTATTGCGAATGAATATTTCTTTAAAATTCACTCTTTTTTGTTTGGCTTTAGTGCTTTTTAGTTGTTTAGCATTGCTATACTTAGCAAACTATCAGACTCAAAGCTCACTCAGAGAGGAAATCAAGGTAAAGTTAGAGCGAGAATCCAATTTTGCATTGGAAAACATTGACCGTTTTATCTACGAACGGCTCAATGATATAGCTACTTTTGCCAAAGATGGGGTAATAAGCAAGGGGACTTACGGCAAAAGCAGTGCGACTGCCAATGAAATCAATCAGAGGTTGACGCTCTTTAGCAAGTCAAATCCTTTATACCTAAATTTGTCCTATTTTGATACCTCACGCATACGCATCACAGATACTGATACTACTGCCTATATCCTGATTGGGCAGCGACACAGCTACACAAAATACTGGACACGAGTAGCCAAAGAAGCTGTAGTTCTTGATATTTCTTTCTCAGAAGAGTCCAAACAAGCACCTGTCATACATTTTGCCTCAAAAGTCCATAATCAAAAAGGTGAATATGTTGGTGTGATTGTTTCGCAGATATTAGTGAGTAATCTCAACCAACTGTTCAAAAGTATTATAGAAGATGAAACGCAGAAAAATCGCAAATTGGGCGTGGCACTGCTCGATAGTACAGGTAATATCTTGTATTCCAATGAGTTAAAAAACAACAAACTCCAAGAAAAATATCCTGAAATCGACGTACTAAATTCTTACATAAAGAAACAAACCAAACAGCATAGGTGGCTCCCTAATTATTTTGAGAGCAAAGGCAAAGTGTTTTTTTACATCAAAGACAACGGCTATGAGGCTTATAGAGGGCAACAATGGATACTGATAATGAGTCTGCCCAAAGAAGTAGCCTATAAAGATGCCGAAGATTTACGCACTCGCTTGATGCTAACTTCCATCCCTATCTTATTGGTTGCTATGTTTTTAGCACTCTTTTTTGGGCAATACTTTTCTTATCCTATCATCACCCTCACAGAGGCTGTAGAGGAGTTAGAGAAGGGGAATCTCAATGTAAACCTTACCGTACAGAAAGAGTTTGGCGGAAATAGAAAAGATGAAATAGGCATACTTTGGTCGCACTTCGCATCGATGGCGAGCAAATTAAAATTTAAAATGCTAGAGCAAGAAGACCTTAATCATGAACTTGTCAATATCAATGACCAGCTTAAGGTCAAATTTGATGAAGTGCAGCTAAAAAATGAGGAAATTCAGTCGCAACACGAAAAAATGAGCCAGCAAAAACGGCATCTGGAGTCAGCTGTAAAAGAAATAGAGAAGAAAAATAAAAATATTACAGCAAGTATAAACTATGCAGAGCGCATACAGTCAGCCATCCTGCCCGATAGAGATTACATCAAAAGTCTTTTTCCCGAATCTTTTGTACTTTTTAAGCCACGTGATATAGTAAGCGGTGATTTTTATTGGTTTCGCAAAATGGTTTCTCCCGAAGGGGACGAACTTATTGCCGTGGCTGCCGTAGATTGTACGGGGCATGGCGTACCGGGTGCGCTCATGTCGGTTATTGGTGATACGCTCATGTATCAGGTAATTGTGGTGGAGCGTACTTTTGAGCCTGCCCAAGTACTCCGAAAACTCAATAATGGAGTAAAGAAAATTCTAAAGCAAGAGGACGTACACCATCACCACAACAAGCATGATGGCATGGACATGGCTCTTTGTGTTATTAATAAGACAAAAATGACCTTGCAATACGTAGGTGCGCACAGACCACTTTGGTACTTCCAAAAAAATGTTTTTCATGAAATAGAGGGAGATAGAATCACAGTAGGAGGCATCAGCAGACGCAAACAAGAACTAAATATGCACAATATTAATATTCATAAAGGAGATACTTTCTACATTTTCTCCGATGGCTATACCGACCAGTTTGGCGGCTATCGTGATATGCCTGCCCGCAAATATTCTCCGAGCCGCCTTCGAAAGTTATTGGCTGATGTGCAGCCTCACGATATGCCAACCCAAGGTTTCATCTTGGACAATGAATTTGAGCTATGGAAAGGAAGCGAAAGCCAATTAGATGATGTCATGGTAATCGGTATTCGATTCTAAATATTGCCCTTTTTCGCCGTTCTTCTCTCTTTTTTGTCAAATGCTTTCAGATACTTTTGCCTACGCAAAAAAATAAACAAATAAACGAAACCTTTTTGGATTTATTTTAGTTTAAGATTTTACAAGTATTTCCCTTTGACAACCTTAACTATCAATAAACCATGATGTTAGCAATATTTAAAACTATGTTTATTTTAGGAGCTTGTTATATTATTTTTCGATTTACTATGAAAAAAATAGCTCAAAAATCAACCTATTTAGCAAAAAAAACACTTCCTTTTAGCGCAAAAGGCTTAAAAATTAACGAGGTAAATCTTTTATTAGACGATGACTTCCCTACACTCGATTTGCCAAAAGGTGTGTACGTATTGCCGCCTAATGTCGCAGACCCTTCTCTTAAGAAAAGAAACACGAAAATTTTGGAAGTATGATGAGTGCCGTACCCAAAATATCTCCCTCTTTTGTTAAGATTTTAAAAAATAGTAACGCTTGCCATCATTATTCGTTATGATTTGGTATATTAGCGTTTTAACGCTAAACCGTTTTAGTAATTATAAACTTAATCGAGATGAAGATGAAGTATTTTGGTTATTTACCCATAGCAGTGGGTCTTTTGTTTCTTGCCTCTTATGTCCCCACCGCTTTTCAGGCATTGACAAATCAGGGTGGTGAAATAGAAGTAGCTGCATCTGCCGACATGAGCAAGGAGCAGGTATTAATGCGGCTCGTGAGGCAGAACTTGGAAGCAAGGCATTATGCAGAAAATACGATTGATGATAATTTTTCCAAAAAAGTGTTCAAGGAATACACAGATATTATCAATTTCAGAAAACTATTCCTTACAGAAGGTGATTTTAATGCGTTGAAAGCTTTCGAAACCAAAATAGATGACGAAATGATGGGCGAAACATATCAGTTGTTCGACCTATCGCTCCAGATTCGCGACAAAAGAAGGAAAGAGGCACAGAGCTACTACAAGGAAATTCTCGCCCAACCTTTTGATTTTGCCAAAGATGAAACGTTTGAAACTGATGTAAAGAAAATAGGGCTTGCCAAAAACGAAGCCGAAATAAAAGAAAGATGGCGACAATACCTAAAGTATGACGTGCTTAGACGAGTAGCGGGGGCGTTGGAAGCCCAAGAAAAAAGCAAAGATAGCAAGACTACTCCTAAAACGTTTGAACAAATAGAGGCAGAGGCACGAAAAGGAACAGCAAGGGTGATGGACGACTTCTTTTTGAGAATGGAAAAAGAAGAAATGTCTTCCAAAAGAGCTACTTACATTAATGCCATTACTGCGTGCTACGACCCGCACACCAACTATTTTGCACCGCGTGAACGCCAAGAATTTGTAGAAGAGTTTTCAGGTCGCTATGAAGGCATCGGGGCGAGGCTACAAAAAAAAGAAGACGGCACTATCAAAGTGAGCGAGGTAATACCCGGAGGACCTGCCTTTAGAAACGGAGTGCTAAAAGCAGAAGATATTATCCTAAAAGTAGCCCAAGCAGACGGAGAGCCTGTAGAAATTACTAATATGCTCATAGAGGATGCTGTAAAACTCATCAAAGGCAAAAAAGCTACCGAAGTCCGCCTTACAGTAAGGCGTTTGGACGGCACTACTGCTGTTGTTCCCATCGTGCGTGATGTGGTAGTAATAGAAGAAACCTACGCCAAATCCGTGATTGTTACCGACAAAGATAAAAAGAAAATAGGCTATATTAACCTTCCTGGATTCTATGCAGACTTCTCAGAAACTGGCGGAAGAAACTGTGGCGAAGACGTAAAAGAAGAAATAAGAAAGCTGAAGGCAGAGGGTGCGGAGGGCATCGTCTTAGATTTGAGAAATAACGGCGGAGGTTCTTTAGATGAAGTAGTAAAAATGACAGGTCTATTCATCGAGGACGGACCCGTAGTGCAGGTAAAAGGCAGAAAAGGTAGCCCACAAATTCGTGATGATGAAGATGACAAAATAGAGTATGATGGCGCATTGGTAGTGATGGTAAACTCTTTTAGTGCTTCGGCATCTGAGATTTTGGCTGGTGCTATCCAAGACTACAAGCGTGGTGTAATCATAGGTAGCAAATCTACTTATGGAAAAGGAACGGTGCAAGCCCAAGTGGATTTAGACCGCTTCTTACCCGCAAGTTTTGACAATATAAAGCCGCTTGGTGCTATTACACTTACTATTCAAAAGTTTTACCGCATTAATGGAACTACCAATCAACTTACGGGAGTGATTCCTGACATCATTCTCCCTGACTTGTACAATGCTATAGAAGTAGGCGAAAAAGAACAAGATTATCCATTAGCGGCAGATAAAATAGACCCATTAAAATACAAGGTTTGGACAAAGAACGAAAGCAAAATAGCAAAGGCAAAAGAAAAGAGTGCAGAACGAATAGCCAAAGATGAAGTGTTCAAACTGATTAATGAGAACGCCCAAAGGATCAGAAAGCAAAATGATAATTCTGAAATTTCATTAAATTTGGAAAAATTCCGTAGTTGGCAAAAGCAGCTGAATGATGAAGGAACGAAATTCAAAGCCATTAGCGACTACCAGTCTGGCATAGAAGTTATGCCTTTAAAAGCAGATTTTGCAAAAAATAATGCTGATTCGCTCACCAAATCGCGAATAGACTTTTGGCATAAGTCTATTAAAAAGGACATCCAACTCAGCGAGGCTATTGCTGTTATCAAAGAAATGATGTAGTTTTTTGAGTAAAGCATCAAAAAAGCCACTCCAAACTAATCTGGGGTGGCTTTTTTTGGGCATGCTCGTCCAAATATCAGATAAATAACTTTTTTAACGTATTGATTTTAACCCTTATAATCTAAAAATGACAAAATACCAATTCATGGAGGAAGCTGTAAAACTTTCTCTGATAAATATGCAACGCGGCGAGGGAGGCCCCTTTGGTGCTATTATAGTTAAAGATGGGCAAATTATTGCGAAGGCAAACAACCAAGTATTGAAAAATAATGACCCTACTGCCCATGCCGAAGTGGTAGCTATTCGCGAAGCCTGCAAAGTTTTAGGCGTATTCCAACTTGACGGCTGCGAACTCTATACAAGCTGCGAGCCATGCCCAATGTGCCTCGGAGCTATTTATTGGGCAAGACCTTCCAAAGTATATTATGCCAATACTCGCCAAGATGCCGCAGCTATCGATTTTGATGATGCCTTCATTTATGAGGAGATAAATATGCCTTTTGAAAAACGCAAAATTCCAATGGAGCATTTGCATCATCCACAGGCGATAGAGGCTTTTAAAAAATGGGCAGAAAAAAATGATAAAACCTTGTATTAACTATTACGCATTGGAACAGTTATTGAAAGATACAATAATTATGTACATCACTATATAAAGTAGCAAAATGCACTTTCTATGAAAATAAAAAACTTGGTGATATTTAAAATTTTCCTTATATGGTCAAAATTTACCCAATTAAAATCAGTATGAGAAAACTATTTTTTTTCAGTATTATAGCCTTCTTCCTTGCTAATCAATGTTTGTTAGCTCAAGCCAAAGACCCCAAAGCCGAAAGTTCTTTGAATGCCATGAGCGAAAGATACAAGACTTTTAAGTCGTTCCAAGCAGATTTTACCTACACTATAGAGAGTGCGCAAGAGAAAATCAGAGATGTTCAGGAAGGCAGCATCATGGTAAAAGGGGAAAAGTTCAAGCTCAAAATTGGCGAGCAGGAAATCTATAATAATATGAATACAGTATGGACTTTCCTCAAAGGCGAGAACGAAGTAACGATTACGGACTACGACCCTGACGGCGGAGATATTACGCCTGCCGAAGTATATACGATGTATAAAAAAGGATTTAAGTATCTTTTTGCAGATGACGCACCTGATGCAGACACGCGCCTTAATGACGTGATTGACCTCATCCCCGAAGATAAAAATCTGAACTACTTTAAGGTTAGGTTAGTGATAGACAAAAAGACAAAAGACCTTAAAAGTTGGAAAATATTTGAAAAAAATGGGCGAAGATTCTTGTATTCTATCGTGAAGTTCGTCCCAAATATCACTGCAAAAGATACAGATTTTACCTTCGACAAGGCAAAATACCCTAAGGTAACTGTAATTGATTTAAGATAAATTAGTATAAAACAATAATAAAAGCCTACTCAAACAAATTATTTGCTTGAGTAGGCTTTTATTTTTTTGATTTTTCTTTACTCAAAGCCAATTTTTTGCTTTATTTGGCTTCAGAATCTAACCGAAGATATTATGCCTGTAGGCGAAAGCCTAAAAAACAATAACACAAATATTTTTTTTACACTCAAATCTCTAATTTATCAATATGCAACAAGAAACTACACCTAAGCAAATCGGCACTAAATATGGCTTAATGATTGGCGTGGGGTCTATCATTCTACATCTTATTTTATTTGTTACGCATATTTATGCGGACAATCCTTCTATAGCCTATCTTGATAACCTAATCATGCTCATAGGCTTGATATTGGCTTGTAGGGCGTTCAAAGCTAATTTTTATGATACACTTACCTACAAGCAGGGCATCATGGTAGGGTTCTGGGCTATGCTCGTGTCGTCTTTGCTCACTGCAAGCTTTATATTTCTCTACATAGAACTTGACAAAGAGTTATTAGAGGCGTTAAGAACTGAAGAAATGCTCGATTTAGCCAAACAAAAACTACCTGACGAACAGTTTAATGAACTAATGAAGAGAATGGATACGCTCATGAGTCCTTGGTTTATTGCACTTACAAGGCTTGTACGCGGGTTAGGTATCGGACTTATATTGGCTGCTGCCGTAGCTACTTTTATGAAAAAAGAGCCTAAGCGTATGTAAATGAATGACTTAGTATCAGTCATTATTCCTTGCTACAATGCCGAGAAATGGATTATCCGTACATTGGAGTCCGTTTCTCGGCAGAGTCATGCTAATATGGAAGTCATTATAGTCATAGACGGGGCAACGGACAAATCTGAATTGGTGGCGGCAAGTTACCTAAAAACAACAACCTTGTTCCATCAAATTTACGCATACAAAGACAATAAAGGAGCTGCCGTTGCTTTGGAAATAGGGCGAACGTTGGCAAATGGCAATTTTATCCAATACCTTGATAGTGATGACGTACTACCGCCCAATAAAATAATGGAACAGCTACAGACCATGCAAGATAATAAAGCAGATGTAGCTTATGCAGACTATATAGAGGTGCATGAAAATGGGCAGACAAAACCCTCCCGTTATGCTCAAAAGATTTCTAATAATCCGAAAGTAGATTTCTTGAGAAAATTTTGGCGACCTCCTGCTTGCTTCCTTTTTTCAAAAGAAATTACTGAAAAAATAGGGAAATGGAACAGTTCACTCAAAATTTTCTATGATGTAGCCTACTATTTGGCAGCAAGTTCGAATAAGGCAATCTTCATTCATACACCCAACTTAACCGTAGCTTACCAAGTGCATGCAGATTCTCTTTCGCGGAAAAAAGGATTAGTAGCCTATTTTGAGGACTATTTCACACTATTATGTACCTATTCTTTAGATTATGTATTCCAAAATACAGCAAAGCAGGCAGACGGACAAGAAGAAAAACTTTTCAGAGAAGAGCTGATTGAGGCTTTGCGGGACTGTGCCAAAGCCTTTGTGCATAAAAATAACAACTTATTCCATGCGGCAGTAAATCTGATAGAAGATATAAATCCAAACTATATTCCTCAAAAATCATTAAAAATGAGGTGGTTAAGCAAAATTTTGGGATATAGAAAAGCAGAATTATTAGCGGGTTTTGCAAGAGAGTTGCTCATGTTAAAAAAATAATATTACTCAAATGATTAAATAATTGCCAAATATGTTTTTAAAAGCAAACATTCTTATTTATCTATTGCATTTTGCACTAAAAAAAATTATTTTTGTTTTCTAAGTAAGGTTCTTAATCAAAAACTCATAAACATCAATATTCTTTTGGTAGAAAAAATTATTAATTTAGAAAGCATCTCTTTAGTAGATTTTTTGGGAGTAGAAAATGCCAACATCAAAGAGATAGCCAAAGCCTTTCCTAATAGCAAAATAGTGGCACGCGGTAGCGAAGTCCGAATCATGGGCAATAGCACTGAAATAGTCCGTATTAATGAAATAATCAATTCATTAATAGAACATTACAATAAATATAGTAAAATTACGCTTGACAACGTAAAGTCTTATATCCATTCCAATCCAGAGCAGGTACAACTCCACGAACTCGAAGACGATACTATTTTGTATGGGGCAAAAGGGGCTGCTATCAAGCCAAGAGGTCATAATCAACTCAAGTTAGTTCATGCCATTTATAACAATGACTTGGTGTTTGCCCTCGGTCCCGCAGGCTCAGGCAAAACTTACGTAGCCGTAGCGATGGCGGTAAAAGCATTAAAAAATAAGATGGTCAGGAAAATTATCATTACTCGCCCCGCAGTAGAGGCGGGCGAAAATCTCGGCTTTCTGCCCGGTGATTTGAAGGAAAAAATAGACCCTTATTTGCGACCTATTTATGATGCATTAGAGGACATGATTCCGTCAGAGAAACTCAAATTTTACCAAGAAAAAAATGTGATAGAAATTGCCCCGCTTGCCTATATGCGTGGGCGTACGCTCGGCAACGCTTTTGTACTTTTGGACGAAGCCCAAAACACAACGGCTATGCAGATGAAGATGGTGCTTACTCGCTTAGGGGAAAATTCCAAAATGGTAGTTACGGGAGATGAATCGCAGATAGATTTGCCAAGAAACCAACGGTCGGGCTTAGTCCACGCAAGCGAAATTCTCAGAGGGACAGAAGGCATTGGTTTCGTGCGTATGGAAAGCAAGGACATCATCAGACACCAATTAGTGAAGAAAATAGTGGTTGCTTACGATAAGTTTGAGAGCGAAAATCCTCCTTACCAACCGAGTAGATAAGCTATTTGACTAAGTAAACTTTTTGCCAAATGACCTTATTTTTCTCATTCATTTGCCCGATGATGATTTTTGATGTTTTGTAGTCGGGCAAAGAAACACTGTGTTTGGCTATCTCATTAAGTAGGTTTTCCGCAGGGAATTTAAAATCTATAGTTTCAAAACCTTTCTTGCGGATTTCTATGCCGATGTCATTTTTATCTTTGGGGTATAGCTGTATAAAAAACTTCCCTTGAATATCTTTTTCTTTGGCGTTTTGCTTGTAAAAAATGAGCGTGTTGCTTTTCAGAAAAACCTTGAAAGCATCCTCAATGATTAGTTTTGCTCCTTTCAGCTCACCGCTTTTATACTGATTGGCAGCGTGTATCCCAAGCACTTCGCCTTGTTCGGTTTTTTCTTGGATTCGCCAGTTAAAATCTTTAAGTTCTTTATCTTCTTTTTTTAGCTCATGAGGCGGAATGAGCTTGGCATCGGGCGCACCTCTGAACATGATTTCTTCCAACTTGCTTGAATCGTTAAAATGAATATCCATATCGCTACACTTCATATAGTTTAAGCCCGTAAAAAGTGTATCATTTTCCAAAATATGGTACAGACTTTCTGCATTGCCTTTGACGACTACTTTCCTAATCTCACTTTTCTTGAAAATAGCTTCTATTTCTCTGCCCTTTGTTTGGTTAAACTGCTTGAGGGTGTCCAATGAAATAACAAAAGCCCTATCTTTGAGAAATATCCTATCGATAACATTGTTGCGGAGCATCGCCCTGATACTATCGGCGGTCATTTGCGAATTTTTTGCCCAAATAATTGGCTCGAAGAAAAAACGAATGGTGGAATCGGCAATATTATAAAAAAGAGAATCGCATTTTGCCTGAAAATCTTTGCGATATACTTTTACATTTCTGTAAGCAAAAAGTTGTTTTTTAGGCGTTACTTTAACATTTTTTTGCGTTTTTTCGTCTTTTCCTGTATCGTCTTTTTTCGTATCAGTTTTCTTTTCTTTGCCTTTACCCTCTTTAATAGTTTTATTTTTGACCTGAATATCCATCGTATCTGGGGTTTCATTAATCGCTATGAGTGTATCTGCCGAAACAAAGAGGGTGTCTTTGGAATTGTCATCGGGTTTAATCATGACCGCATTGCCATATACGTCAGAGCGGTCGTCGATGCCGTCATATTTCCCAAAATCTCCCAAAATAATTACGTTGTCTTTCTTGCCTACAAATTCGACGTTTCCCTTTGCTATTCCCTTCTCTTTCACCTTGTCATAGTCCAAAAAATCACCACTAATCGTGTATTCTTGGGTATCTATCTTTGCTCGACCTTTGAAAATAGAAGTTCCTAACACAGTATTATAGCTACCTTTGTCCGCAACTACTACGCCCTGCCGCGTGCGGATATTGGTGCGTGCATTGAAATCTACAATTTTTGTATTCGAATTATAGGTAAGTGTATCTGACGATAACTCTGTATCTTGGCTGGTATATTTGACATTTTTGCGAAAAGTAGAAATTTTTGTCCCTACGTTGTAGTAGCCCGTTTCGCTCGTAAGTGTAGAGCTATCGTCTTTGACCACGCCGCCGTTGAAATAATAAGCTACTTTGGTATTGAGGTCGTAATCCATGAAGCGCGTAATGACTGTTTTTTGTTTATCTTTCATGATTACATTGCCTCGAAGCCTTGCTTTGCGTGTGTTGCCGTCATAGTAAAGTGTGTCGCCTGTAGTTACCGTACTATCCGCATCTATAAACATAATGTTGCTATATGCCTCTACTTGGTTGCGTAATACAAACTGATACGCACTATCGCAATACATAAGAGTTTGCCCCTGCTTAAAAAGCACTTGAGTACTCACATCTTTTTTTACCTTCCGAAACGCCTCTCCGTTAAGCATATCGCCGACAAGCTCGCCCGCTCCTGGCATAAGCTCTATTTGTGAGCCTTTTGGGTATTCGGTTGCTCCTTGTGCTTGGCTTTTTTGGGCAAAAGCATAAGGCGATACAAGGGTGAAAACAAAGACAAAAAAGCAATTCGCCAATTTAGTCATATAGATTATTGTTTATGCTGCAAATTTAGCGAAAAGTAAGACTACTCGGTGTTTAATTTTGTTAAGGGGAAGATATTTAAGAGATAGTAAAATAATATGCTTGTTTTTGTTAAATCTAAGCATTTCTTTTCTTAAATTTCAAACATAAAATAACTGATGTATCAAATATCAAAATCTGAATAAATATGCCGAATCGTCCTGTCATGTATGCGTCTAATAAAGAATTGGATATTGAGTTGGAAGTAATTGAGGGTGAGCTACCTAAAGATATTTATGGTCATGTTTTTGTCAATTCGCCCTGCGGAAGTGTAAACTCTGAAGGTTTGCCTTTTCCCGAAAAAAACACAGATGGGAGCGATAATAGAGAATATGCAAGCCCAATTATGAACGGTGATGCCTACGTTTTTCGCTTCGATTTCGATGAGGTAGGGAAACTAAAGTTAAAAACACGCCTATTAAAAACGCCTTGTTATTATGCTGACCTTGCTACCAAAAAGGACAATCCGCAAGCCCCTACCAATGATTATCCTAATTTCTTTTTCAGAAACATGGGAATTTCACGTATTTCTTTGGCTTTGGGGGCAAGAAACGAACTCAATACTGCCGTAGTACCTATCAAATTTGCCGCAGATAAGGGTAACCGTATGCTCGCTACGTATGATGTAGGGCGTGCGTATGAGATAGACCCTGTAAGTCTAAAAATCCTTACGCCAATTGGCAAAAATACTGAATGGCTTGCCGCAACGCCGCCCTTGTTCAACTTTCCTTTTCCGTTGGTGCAAAGTACGGCACACCCCGTTTTTGACCCCGTAAAAAAAATGTTTTATACGGTAAACTTTACTAAATCAACGCAAACGATGCTTTCCTCTATGGACTTATTTGCCATGATGATAGAAGATGAGGGCAAGGTAGAGCTACGTTTGGAAAATTTGGCAAAAGAAATAGAAGGCAAAGAGAAGAAAGAGGGCTTGGAAAAAATCAATCAATTTTTGAGTAATATCCGTTTAGAAATAAAAGGAAAACCTACTTGGTGGAAAAAAATTGTCAATTGGATTTTGGGAGAGGTAGAAGAATACGTGGAAGCAAAATCAAAAACTTATGACAGCCTCTATGTGATGGAATGGAACGGCGAAGGGGGAGAGTTGAAAAAGTGGGAAGTGCTTGATAATGAAGGAAAAGCGATTGCGATTAAACAATGTATTCACCAAACAACCATCACCCAAGATTATTTGGTGCTGATAGATGCCTCTTTCAAATTCTCGATTGATATTTTGGTGAATAACCCTTTTCCCAATAATCAAACTATAGACCGCATTATTCGCCGACTTATTTCGGGAGAGATGGAGCCTTTCACTGATGTATATTTGATAAAAAGAGCTGATTTGCAGGCGGGTGTGAGCAAGGTTACTGCCAAAAAGTTGGTGAAACCAATTCCGCTTGAGTGCGTGCATCTCACTGCCGAATACGAAAACCCGAATGGAGAAATTACCCTGCATACTGCCCATAATAGTGCGGCTTGCTTGGCGGAATGGCTGCGTGCCTACGACCTTTCAGCCCTTGATGGTCAGCCAATTAACAAGGATTACATGGGACTGTTTGCTTTGGGAGATATGGACATAGGGCGAATAGGGAAGTTCGTCATTGATGCCGAAAAAGCAGAAATCATAGATGCCAAATCAAAGATTTTTTTGGAAAAAGGCAATGTAAATAATCCTGAACAGATTGGCATAAATTCTTGGGGAATTGGCTTGCATACCTTCCGCAACATGATTTCTGCCGAAATACCAACTACGAAGGCACAGCTAAAAAATATTTTTTGGCAGACCTACGGCTTAGACCGCAATATGCTTTCACAGTTCATCTATAATCTGTATGCAAACTATAAAAACCGCATTATTCCTTTGGAAGAGCTGAAAGAAATTACTAAAAAGCAAATTCCTTATACTTTATTGCGGATAGACACAAGCACAATGGAGGGAAAAGATGTCTATGTTTTCCCAAAAAATTACAATCTGCGAAGCCTACAATTCATGCCCAAAAAAGGAGAAGTGCCTGCGGGCATAGAAGAATCTCTGCATGGCTATATTTTCTGTGCTATGCTTAACGGCAAAGGCGAAGGGCAAAATGTAGATTACTACAATGAGATTTGGATTTTTGATGCCGCGAACCTTAAAAAACCCGTTTGTAGGCTCGGCAATAGCGAAATGGCTTTCACTTTTACCTTGCACTGTACTTGGATTCCCGATTTAGTACCAAGCGAAAGCAAGTACAATATAGATGTGCAGCAAGACTATAACAGCTTGATAAACACCATTATCAGACCAAAACGAAAGAAGCGCGTGCAGCAATTTTTTGATGATTATGTATATCCAAACTTTTAAATTTCTATGAAAAAGTATTTTTTAACGTCTGTTGCTTTATTATTTTTTATTTTTTCTTCTTTTGTTTCCCCTACAGAAGAGCTATCGGGGATTATTCTCAAAAAAGCATGGACAAAAACCACACAGAGTTACTGTGCGGGGGGGAGTGATTACTACGTACTTAGTCTTCCCAATGAGGAACTTGTCTTAGAGAATGTAAGCAAAATTCCTTCTCAAAAACTTTTTGGGCAGTGGGTAGGCAAGAAAGTAAAAGTTGTGGGGACGAAGTACCAAAAGAAGATTAAAAATGACAATGATTCTTCACAGCGACCTGTGGAAGACGACCCAATAACTGGAGAACGAAAAGATGAGTTTAGCTGCTGGGTTTTTAAAGTACAGAAAATTTACAAATAACAAAAAGATGTCATCTTCCTAAAAAAGATGACATCTTTACTTATAGAAAATAGGCTTGGAAAACCTATAAAGTATTTTTCTCGAAACTCATGCCGCTACTTAGTACCTTAGCCAAACGCCTGTCTGTTAAGACTTTAGTTTCTTCAAAGCTCACTATTTTTTGGATTACAGCACGCTCATCTATATTTTTTACATCATCAAGAGCAGTTAGTCCAAATTCGCTTGCTACCTCTTCGATTGCTCTTTTGAACAAAACTCCCATTTTGCGTACCCACATCACTATAGTTAAATCCATCATAGCTGCCACACCCATTTCTGAATTGATAACGGAATGCAAAGGAACTCCCTGATAAATATTTCCTCCTATTTCCAAATCAATCAGCGTATTGATAGCGGGGTTCATATAGGCATACATGATGTATTCTATTTGAGTAGAAACAACATTTAAGTCTGAACCAGCAGCTATAAAAGCAGTCGTAAGTTGCTTGCTGTGCATGATGTACATCCAAGCCGCATCACCTGTTAGCACTGTATTTTCTTCAGTATTCAGCACAGAAACTATAGCACGCGGACTTCCTTCTGCTACGTCTATTCCGTACTTCCCAAAATATTCTTCAAAAGTTGTGGGATACTTTAGTTTGAGCAGGAGCATAAAATCGTTCAAAGTACCGCCCATACCTCCCGAAAACTGAATAAATCCGTAAGAAAAAATGCCTCTGTCATAGCTATTTACGGCATCAAAGCAGCCTTCTTCGGCATAAACAAACTGTAGCGACTTTGCCAATGTATCCGAGATAGCCACATTAGGCAAGCTACCTGGGCGAATGTCTTTGGGCATAAACGAACCAGTATGAACAATACCGTCCATGTAGGTCGTGTAAGGGCTTGGCACATTATCACGAAAGACTATAGTGCTAATTTCACCATCTGCCTTAGGAAAAGTTGCCGTATATTCGCTATAGCCTAATTTTTCTTCTTTCCCTATTTGAAATATCTGACGTGCTTGGAGAGCTTCGGAGAAACCTGCTCCAGATTGATTTTCAACCATTTTTAGAGTTATAATTTTAAAGATACACAATCAAAAATGAACTATTTGGCAAAGCTATAACCGCCAGTAAGAATACTATTCATACGGTCGATGATGCGTTTATCGTTACGAGTCGTCCCGATAGCCACTAATTGCTGCAAGATTCGCTGGTCGCTCAATGCCTGAATCTGCCCAAGCGAAGCCCCTGGTGCAAGAGTATTGATGGCTTCTGTAAAGAGCTTGCTCGCGCCACCGCCGCCCATATTGATAGTACGGTCTATCAATGATATATTGCCCGCCTCAGAGCGAAGAATGGAACTTGCAGGCACTTTGCCAAGCGCACCCAAATCCAAATTCATCTTTAAAGCAGGAAACACATAGCCAACTGCGGCTTGTTCTATCTGCATAGCCATACAAATAGGGCTGTTGCCTGCCGCAATAAACGCTGTAGTAAGCTGTTTATTCCGCATGATGTACATCCACGCATCGTCCCCACCTACCTGATTGCCATTTTCAGTCCACACAAGTACATTAGGACGGGGTGAACCAGCAACTACATCTATCCCATACTGCCCAAAGGCTTGTTGGAACATTTGCGGCTGTTTAGTTTTGAAAAGCATCATCATATTAGGTAGCTGTCCTGCTGATACGGAACCTCCTGCAAATTGGATAAATCCAAAAGAGAAAATAGCCTTGTCATAACTGTTGATGCCATCAAATTTTGCTTCATGCGAAGAAACTAAGCGGAGTGCTTTGGTCAAAGTTGCGTTCAGCCCTGCTGCTGCAAAAGCCTGCGGAGGTAACTTATCTATGCTTGCTGTAGGCGTACCAGCATAGGTAACTCCTTCCTTATAGACTGAAAATGAACTTGGTACGTTATCTCTGAAAGTAGCCGTGCCTACTCCACCTGTAGGGCGAGGGAAAGAAACATCATACCTATTGCGCGCCCCTTCATTTGTTACGCTTACTCTGAATACCCCACGAGCATTCAAAAAAGCTTGTGCATTACTCATATTTTTTATTAAAAGGTTTAAAATTTTTTTGAATTTAGTAATTCATTCATAATAAGCAAAAAAAAACACCATTTTTTATATGAAAAATCTCTAATAATGAATAGCAGTAATAAAGTTTTGAAATATGAAAAATGATTTATAAATTGCTGTTCTTTAGCGGGAAGACATATAATTTTGAAAGTAAAAACATATTAGTCTTGTAACGGTCTGTGTACCCTCCGTTTCTTGCCTCTGAACTTATATTATAAATGAAAGAAGACAACGACATAGAAAAAAAATATTATAGTATTGGAGAGGTAGCACAACTTTTTGATGTTGCCCCTTCGCTCATTCGATTTTGGGAAAGCCATTTTGACATGATAAAGCCCCGCAAAACTAAAAATGGTACTCGGCAATATACCAAAGAGGACATAGATACCCTACAAACCATCTATTTTTTGGTGAAAAAAAAAGGCTATACCCTACAGGGGGCTAAAGAGGTACTCCAAAATAAGGCTCAAATCGCTGATAATACCGTTCAAATCATCAATGCCCTCGAAGACGTAAAGTCCTTTCTGATAGAGTTAAAAAGCAAATTGTAAAAATATTGTTCCCAAACTAATTATAATTCACATAATGCTCCCACTTTTCCAATGCTGCCTGAAAGTCCGCAGGTAAGTCAGAGTCAAACTGCATCTTTTCTTTGGTAATTGGGTGTATGAAACCTAATGTTTTGGCGTGCAGTGCTTGGCGCGGAATTACTTGGAAGCAATTTTCCACGAAAGACTTGTACTTGGAAAACATATTTCCTTTGAGGACAATATTGCCGCCGTAGGTTTCATCATTGAAAATAGGATGTCCTAAGTGCTTCAAATGCACCCTAATCTGATGCGTTCTGCCTGTTTCTAAGTTGCATTTGAGCAGGGAAACATAGCGGATATTTTTTAGCACTTCATAGTGCGTAACTGCTTCTTTGCCACCTACTAAGCCCGATTCGGGCGTATAAACTATAGTTACTCGCCTATCTTTTAGGCTTCGCCCAAGCGGTGCGTCTATAGTACCTCTGCTTTCTTTTGGCTCTCCCCAAACAAGGGCGTAGTAGGTTCTTTCAATAGAGTGAACATAAAATTGTTTTGCCAAATGCACCATAGCGGCATCGGTTTTGGCAATCACGAGCAAGCCCGAAGTATCTTTGTCTATCCTATGCACCAGCCCAGGTCGTCCGTCATTACCTTTCATTGTTGGCAGATTTTGGAAGTGATGGGTAAGTGCATTGACCAAAGTTCCCGACCAATTATTAAAAGCAGGGTGTACGACCATGCCCGCAGGCTTGTTTACAACCAACAGATAATCATCTTCATAGACAATATTCAGAGGGATATTTTCAGGTTTTACATCTGTATCTCTCGGCGGTTCGGGCAAGGAAATAGTAATGACATCTGAAGGGCGTATCTTGTAATTTGCCTTCGTAGGTTTGCCATTTACCAGCACAAAGTCCGAGTCAATGGCTAATTGGATTTTATTTCGGGAAGCATTAGGCAGACGGTCAGTCAGAAATCTATCTATTCTTAGCAATGCTTGCCCCTTGTCGACCTCGATGCGATGGTGTTCGAAAAGTGTTTCCTCTTCATTATCAAATGTTTGTTCCATAAGTAAATTTTATGCGTACCCTAAGCAGGCGTTCGAAATTAGATATCGCAAAGGTAGTATATATGAAGGGAATAAAAAAATTGTGCTATTTTTCATTAGGCTACTGTTTTAATCTTTTTATCTCCTCGCTTGCGTAGTACTGCTGCTGTTGGGTAACACCTATGGCTATGAATAGTTCGTAATGAAGAATTGCCTCTTTTTTCTTTTTCATATCTCGGTACAAATCACCTAAGTTTACATAGACTGACTTTCGCTGAGGGAAGTTTTTTTTACATTCGAGCAAGATTTTTTCTGCTTCGGGATACATTTTTAGCTTCCAATAGGCAAACCCCAGATTGTTAAGCACTTCATCGGGAGTGCCTGCTCGTGGGAAAGCTCCGTGTAGCCACTCTCCGTACAAGTCTTCCCAAATCATGATGGCATCATTGGTTTTGCCCGCCTTAAGCAAGTCTAATGCCTTTTGGTTCAGTAGCTTTCGCTCTTTGCCCGTAGCAGTTTCCAAACTTGTATCTTCCATACTTAGTTTCTGTACCACTATTTGTCCATTTCTGAAAACTATCTCAGTAGCACAGTTGCTACGCTCAGTAGCAGGAGCGTAGAATTGCGTAATTACAATTTTGTCGCCTACTATTTTATAGTCTTTCTCTTCGAGAGAACCTAAGCCACCGCAAAAATTAGCCTCATAGTATTTGTCAGCCCCTAATTGTGTGTTTACATAGTTAGATAGCGTAGGTTCGAGGCGTTTATTAAGTGCGTCATACACGAAAATTTTGCCTACGGTGCGGTCTGCCTTATCAGGCGACCAAAGGTCTTGGTCTTCTGTGCGTTCCGTTACCATAAAGGCAAGCCAATAATTTGTTTTTGGCAGGTTAAGTGCCTTGGCGATAAGCTGCTTTTTACCCCCACTGACCATATTGGCGTAGGTAGGGTCAGCAGAGAGCAAGCCAAAATGGAAGCCTTGTTGCTGGGCATAGGTAGATATGCAACGGCTAATAAGTAATAATAAAAGGAAAATTTTTATATGCTGTTGTTTCATTTTTAATCTATAAAAGTACATTTGTCTTTAAGCGAATACTTAGGGCTGCTACTGCGACTCAAAAGCAATTTTTTGCTGAAGGCGAAGTTACATCTACTTTACGATAAAGACAAAGTCGCTACCTGGCTCATTATCACCAAATTCGCCTGTGCGTGGTTCTGGGCTTAGCGCTTCTACTTGGGTAATAATTTCGCCAATCGTAAGGATACTATCATTGCCGCCAAAGCCCCTCAAAGCCTCTAATAGCCTACGGGCAAAGGGAGAGTGCATACCAGGGCGACCGTCAGAAACATATTCTTTCCCACCAGAGGTGAGGTAGCGGCGCGTTTTGAATCGTAACTTGCGAGCAATAAATTCTTGTTTGGAGATGTTGTCGTACTCGGTTGCTCCGCCTCTTTTTGCTACGAGCGGGTCTATAGTACCCCCAAAGCAAACGTCCATCACCAAGAAAATATGTTTGCATTTTATATTATTAATACTGTTTCTCAAAGTATTATGAGAAATATAGCTTGCTCCGCTTTCGTCTTCTTTCTTGCTGTCTTTGGCTACTAAAAAGCCCTCACTAAGCACTTCATCAAAATGCCCATGTCCTGCAATAAAAATAAAAAGCTGGTCGTTGGGTTCGTAAGTTTTTTTGGCATATTCCCTAAGTTTTAGCAAAATTTGCTCTCTTTTAGCATTGATAACGAAGTCTGTTTCAAAGCTATAGGAAACTTTTAGCTCTTCGCCGATTGCCTTTGCATCTTGTACGGGATTGTTGAGTTTTTCCCAAGTATCATAATCGTCAGTGCCAATGATGAGTGCGTAGTTTTTCCCATTGGTCGAGGTAATTTCCTTCGCCGCCGCCACAGTTTCTTTGATAGGTCTTTCTATCATAAATTGCTGCTCTGCCTTATTCCCTTTGAGGTCAAAAGCAACAACTAAAATCTGATTTTTGCCCTGCCCAAGTGGTAGTTGCACATCAAATTCGCCGTTTGGTCGTAGCTGTGCGTGGTTTCCATTTACCACTACTTCTTTGATTCCGCTTTCATCTTGAGCTACCCCTGCTATAGTAACATTTTCATCTAATCGTACTACGCCGATGCCTCTGGTTTCAGCTAAATTGGGCGAGGTAATAGAAATTTTTGGAGGATTTTTATCAAAAAATTTCGCATTTTTATCGTCAATAGCCTTCTGAGTAAGTCTTTTATATTCCATCACAGAGGCATATTCGGGGTCTATTTCCAACGCCCTGTCAAAGTCTTTGATAGCACCTTCCAAACTGCCTAATTTTATCTTTACCAAACCTCGCTGATAGTAAGTTGTTTTGCTTACGCCCATGTCTAAGGCTACATTAAAATCGTCTAAGGCAGAAATATATTTTTCGATTCTGTATTTTACCCAGCCTCTATTTTCGTAGGCTTGACGGTAGTTGCGGTCTATGCTGATAGCGTTGCTATAATGTTCAATCGCTTTGTTATATTCTCCTTTTTCGCTTGCTTGGTAGCCCTTATTGAAGTAGTCTTGTGCGGAAACTTCTGCTACTTCTGCCACGCCTACTACTTGCTGTTGTTGGTCTAAGCTGTCCAAAAGCAGTTTCAAGGCATTCTTATTTTCTTTGGCAACGTCATAGTTTGGGTCTATTTCTAAGGCTTTTTCGTAATAGACCATTGCCTCGTCTCGCTGGTTGAGTTTCTCTTTCGTAACGGCTATATTGTTGTAACACAACTTATTGTTAGGGTCAAGTTTGATAGCAGCCAAATAATCTGCGATGGCTTTCTCGTAATCTCCAAGGCTGTATCGGGCAATACCCCTACTTACGTGGGCATTCGGATAGTCTTTGTCCAAATCTATGAGTTTGCTAAAATCTCTAATAGATTCGTTGTACTTGCCCAATTCTATATAGCACCATGCCCGATTAAAATAGGCATCAATAAAGAAAGCATCTTTGCCAATGGCTTTGGAATAAAGGTCGATTGCCTTGTCCAAGTCTTTGGCATCGGTAGCCTCCAAGCCCTTATCAAAAAAGTCTTGGGCAGACTGGGCAGAGGCAAACAAAGGAAACAAAAGCAAAATAAAAAAAGCAAATTGTTTTGATTGAATCTCAAAGATATATCGCATATTTTTATAGTAAATACGTTTAATTTTAATTGCAAAAAATAAATATAAGCCATTCTACTTACATCAATCATTATTCCAATAAAATATTCTCATTTTACTCAAAACTAATAAAAATTCTTATACTATACAAATTCGCAACATAAAGGATTGTAATTTTACAAAAAAAAGCAAATGATAGGCATTATTGGTGCGGGAATTTCGGGGCTAACACTCGCATATTCGCTAAAAAAGCGAAATATCCCGTTTTTTATCTTAGAAACTACTGACCGTATCGGCGGCTACTTACATTCTGAAAAGATAGGGAATTACCTACTGGAGTACGGAGCAAATTCGCTACTTTGCGATAGCAATATATTGGATTTTATCCAAGAGATAGGATTGGCGGGCGAGGTAGTGCATACGAATTCTGTGAGCAAAAACCGCTATATTTTCAAAAATGGACGCTATCAGATACTACCTTCCTCGCCTCCAAAACTGATATTTAGTAATTTTTTTTCGTGGAAAACAAAGTTGGCTATTTTAAAAGAAAGAAACGTAAAATCTAAGGCAAAGGCAAATGAAACTCTTAGTATTTTTTTTGAAAGACGGTTTTCTAAAGAAATAGTAGATTACACCTTAAATCCTTTTATATCAGGAATTTATGCAGGAAATCCCGATGAATTGCTCGTAGGTAAAACTTTCCCTGTCTTAGCCGAATATGAGCAAAATTATGGTTCGGTTCTCAAAGGATTTATCAAAAATAGTGGTGCAGAACGCCGCAAATCTATCAATTTTCAAAATGGGATGCAGACTTTGCCCGACAGATTGGCTTCGTTGGTGCAGTTGGGGAGCATAAGAAAAATAGAAAGGATAGAAAAAATAATAAAATTACCTAATAATTTATTTCAAATAGGTGATAATCAGTGTGATAAATTAGTAATTACTTCGCCAGCATTTGCTACTGCACAGCTTTTACAAACTCTATTTCCGCATTTTGCTACCGCTTTGGAGAAGGTGCATTACCCCCCAATGACTGTTGTTTATTCTGCTTTCAAAAAATCACAAGTAGGGCATCATCTGAACGGCTTTGGAGGCTTGCACCCCAAAATAGAAAAGCAATTTTCGGCGGGAAGTATCTGGACGAGTAGCGTATTCCCCAATCGCTGCCCTGCTGACGAGGTGTTGCTCACAAGTTTTGTAGGAGGTTCGCAATACGCTGAAAATGCGTTACTTCCCAAAGAAATTTTGTTAGAAAAACTCAACCAAGAGCTGTGCAGAAACTACCAAATAGAGGGGAAACCCATTTTTCAACACCTACATCATTGGGCAAAAGCTATTCCGCAATATGACCTAACTATCAATGAAGTGTATCGGCAGGCAGAGGGTTTAGAGAAAGAAAATATCTTTGTTTGTGCCAACTGGAAAGATGGTGTTTCCGTAGCAGATTGTATCAGAAAGGCACTTCACTTGGCTCGTATTTTTTAAAAATAAGAACAAGCCCATCAATAGGCTATTAAGCAACGCTGACAAAGCAAATTGGCTTCATCAGCGTTGCTACTCAAAATATTATACTCTTGGTAATGCTTTCATTTTCAAGTACATTTTTCTGAAAAAAGGCATGAAAATAAGTACGTGTATAAACATTCCCCCCAAAAAGCCCATCCACAAATTGTTATCTGAAATGTGGGTAGAGAAGCCAAACAAGACATTGAGCAAAGAGCCAAAGATAAATAAAATAAACGGACTCAACGCGTTAGCAAACATTAATGCAAAAATTTTGGGACGAGAGAAAGCCTGCAAACTGTTTATCTGATAGGACTTGAACAAGAAAAAGACAAAAGCAGAAGATAGCCCTGTGAGAAAGATAACGCCATTGCTATTGGTAACGGATTCTACAAACGATACCGAAATACCATATACCAAAGCCATAGCACCGAAACTAATAGCCCCCAAGACGAAATCTTGCCATTTTACATTCTGGAAAACAGAAAGCAGGGTGGACAGACCAAAGATAAAACAAATAATCACCAACCAAAAATCACTTGTTCGGGTAAACGGATAGTAGTGCGTACGGGAGATAAGCGACATATTGCTACTTATCTCATACTTATAAGAATAATAATTTGAACGAGAGAGAATAATTTGGTGTGCTTTATAGGCAGCCAATGCTTCTTTGGCACTTATAGTGATTTTCTCAGCGCTATACTTGTTATGGGCTGTGATAAAATTTTCAATAAGCTGTAGCTTCTTCTCCTCTGTATTGGTGTTCAAAAATAAATTTCTGAAAGTAAGTACATCATCACCGCTTTCTGCTCTTTTGTAGCTATAATCGACATAGAAAGGCATAAAGTTATAGTAATTGCGTCCGTCCGACATTTGTGGAAACTGATATTGGTCGTGCCAATTTCTAATTACTTCTTTGTCTTCTTCCCAAATAGCATCTCCGTTGTCATTGGAAGGGAAATAGGGATTGCCTGCATTGAGGTCGTAGGCATCTTTGCTAAGTTGTTCGCTGCTTTCCAAATTCATTATTTTGCTTTCTACCAAAGAGGTAAAATAAATAGGCAAGCCAAGAAAAACGGTAAAACACAAAATGTACGCCCCAAAACGCAACTGCTCCATAAACGGGAACAAACTTCCATAGTTTTTTTCTACGCTGTAGATGGCTTGCTTATAAACCCAAAAAATGGCAGCAGGAAGGGAAAATAAAATAGCAAGGAACAGCACAAAACCTGTTTCGGGCAGGCTACTATAGGTGTGCAAGGGATACGCCCAAACCAAAGCCGAGCTACCCAAAGCCACCAAAGCACCGTAATAAAGCACATAATGCACTTTTGTAATCCACAAAAGGCGGTAATTGAGGAGAAAATAATCATCCAAATTTTTCAAAAACTTGGGCGTAAGCAAATTTAATAGTTTCATAAGGTATATTTTGGTTAATGATTTTTCAAGGAAATAACATCTTTGCGGATACCAACTCGCCACTTTTTACCATACTTTTTATCTAGATAAGTAAAAATAGTCTGGTTGTAATCTCTAACACATTCGTAACCAACGTGAATACAGCCAAAGTCATGGTATTTTAAATTATATTTTTTCTCAAATTTGACATCAAACTTTGTATTTACTGACGGGGCTATGCCTCCAAAAATCAAAAGTTTAATCGTCCCCGCTTGGATATCTTTTAATGCAAGATATTGATTGACTTCACACTTTTCACGAATCGTAATATTGAGAGTCTGTTTAGTGGAATCATTGCCACTAATAGTAATACTTGTATCTACCTTCGCATAGCCATCTCTACCAACTTTTATTTTGTATTTACCTTTTTTTAAATGGCTGACCTCAAACAACCCATTTTTATCCGTTCTTCCCCAAAAAGTTTGAAACTCGTTATAAACCCGTAGAGATATGTTATCTAATATTTCTTTGCCAATTCCTGATATTACAATTACTTTTCCTACAATAGAAAATCTTTTTTCACGTAGTAATATTTCAAAATTTTGAATAGATGAATCAAAAATAGAGACAGTGGTGTCAACTTTATTGTAGCCAAACTTGTCAATGCTAATCGTATATTGTCCTTTTTTTAAGTTCCCTATTTTAAAAAGATTGCTATCTTTAATTTTTATCTCAAATAGTTTTTCTTCATTTTTTAATTTTATAGCTGTTACCCCTAAAAATCTACTATCTCTACCAGACATTATTATCCTGCCTTCAATATAAAACTTGCCTTGCGCTACTGCAGCAAAAGAGTAAAAAGCAAACCAAATAAATAATAAATACGAAGTAATAGATTTCATTAATTAAAACAAGTTGGCTCTGATTTATTCTATTATTTTTCAATTTTCCCCTTTAGATTGAATTTTTTTCAAACATCTAAGCTATTGATGAAATTTCTGCACATTAGTTTTTTCAAATTGATTCTCTATTTCTGAAAAAGTTTCCGTGTCGACTGGCTAATATCTCTGAAATAGTCGATTTTTTGTTTGCCTGAAAGCAAGTGAAGCAACTGATTACCTGTGAGATGTACGGGAACTTCTATGATAAAAGACTGCCCCGTATCCTCTATTTTGATGGCTTGATATTCACTAAGCCAATTATACAAATCTATACGAGAAAAGTCCCCCGAAAGTTCAAAAACATTTGTCATTCTGTCCTTGCCAAATTCGCTTACTTTTCCGTTGTAGATGGGCTTTCCTTCCTGCAAGAAAATAATGTTATCTACCACATTTTCAATTTCGTGGAGCTGCTGCGAACTCATCAGGATAGAGATAGGATAACGCATGGAATTGGACAGCAAGCGAAGGTCTTGCATAAACATGAGCTTGGAGTTGATGTCTAAGTTTGCCAGAGGCTCGTCCAAGATGAGGAGTTGAGGTCGCCAAACCAATGCCCTTGCCAACTCAAAACGCAATTTGTAACCACTTGATATGTCTTTCCAAGTTGCTTGCCTGTAGCGGGTTAAGCCCAAGCGATGAATAATAAAATCTACGGCTTCCTCATTTTCTTGTCCAAAAAGCCCATGATTAGCGGCGGCAAGGTGCAGGTTATCTTTGAGCAATCCAGTCCATTTTTCTAAGTGCTGCGGAATAAAGGCAATTCTCTGTTTGATGGCATACCAATTCTTTGTTTTGGCTTGAGTGTTTTCTGTGGAAAAATCCTCTACGGCGGGATAAAAAATAGTGCCACTATCGATGCTCAATTCCCCCGCTACTATGTTGAGCAGGGTAGTTTTTCCATTTCCATTTTCCCCTACGATGCCTGTAATCTCGCCTGCGTTAAGTGCTAAATCAATACTGCCAAGTTTGAAGTTTACGGAGCGATATATTTTTACCATGGCTTTGCCCTCAAAAATAGTTGCTTTGCTCTGAATAGCTCCTGATGTTGGGTTGAAAATCAGATATTTATCTTTCAAAAATACCGTTTGTGCGTCTTCGAAAGTACCTACTTTTCTATCCGTATTAGTATCTTGCAAAATATCTCTTTCTAAGGCATCCAAAAGTGCTAAAAACTCCAGCCAAAGTTCTCTTTTTTGTGCTTCTGCCATTGTTTCTTCGCTGCTGCCGTAATGATTAAAATTTGCTCTGAGGGCAGTAGCTCTGCTTTTAAGCTGCTGATTATCAATTTTTTCCAAAGAAAGGTCTGCAAATAAATCCATGAGTCTGCGTGTAGCCAAGCTAAGGTCATTAGCGGTAGCAATATGGCGAAGGTCGTCTATGTGGGCTATAGCCCAATGAGATTTCGGATTGTTGGTGTGAATAGACATACTCATTAAGTTTTATGTTTTTCTTTGTTTAATGGTCGGTTAGCATTCATTGATTGCTTCCCTAACTAAATCGTTTTCGTACCCTTTGGAAATGAGATGATTATATAGTTTTGCTTTGTCAAAATTATTTTTCATCGCCTCTTTTTTTTGCAAAGCCAATTCCTTAAGCGTTTCATAATATGCATCAGGATTTATTTCTTGCAAACCTTTGCTAATCAGGGCGACAGGGATTTTTTTCTGTTTGAGCATATACTTTATTTTTACTTTTCCCCACTTTTTGGTTCTGAACTTGCTCCCTACGTATAGCTTTGCAAAACGCTCCTCATCTATGTACTTTTCATCAATAAGTTTCTCAATGATGGCTTCTATTTCCTCGCTTTCTGCTTCCCATTCGTATAGTTTTTCTTTCACCTCGCTTAGGCATCTTTCTTGGTAAGCACAAAATGAAGCTATTTTTTGAAAAAAACGTGAAATTTTATCCATTTTTTGCTGCTAAATAAGTTTTCTAAAATAGTATATTCTCCTAAAGGCAAAGATACATTTAAATAGGAAGTTCCTTTCGTGTTTTTATACGTTTTATCACCCAATCTCCTACTTTTATTCCTTGAGCTGACCCGTTGTCAAGAGCCTTGCGGAAGTGTATGCCACCGTACAATCTACTGATGGAAGCCTCTGCTGATGCGTCTAAGAACGATTTGAACTTGCGGGACGGCAGCCCGTATTCGATTTGGGTAGAGTCCACGAAAGCAAAATTTTCTCCATATTGTGCGGTCAAAATAGTGGCGGCGGCGTGAGAAACTACACTATGCCCACTCGTATATTCGGGAAATGGAGGCGTTTGGATAAAGGGAATCCACTTATTGTCTATGTGTTTTTCAATCACTGTTTGCGGTCTTACGTAGTTACTACGGTATTTTTCGTCCCAGCAGCTAATAAACCCGTCTAATAAACCTACGGATAGCAAGGCATAACTTTCCGATGCTTTTATCAAATCGGCTTTTGTATGCTCGGCGGCGAGCATTGCTATCTGTACCCAATGCCCCCCAGGAGATATTTTCTTGATGGCATATTCCAAATGCCCCTCATAGACCATAACGAAGGGGTTATTATCCCAAAAAAGAGCAATTTTCTTCTGCTCATCTGTAAGATTTCTGATGACATTATAGACTTCCAGCGTTTCTTTGTAAAAAGGACTGTTTTTGTCTAAGTCAAATTTGTAAGGAATTTCGGGCTTGAATTGGGCGGGATTTTCTAAGGCTAAAGGCGTGATTTTGTTCCAATAAGGCTCCACAGCATCCATGTATGCGGGGGCTGTAGGTTGCCAATGTTCCTCCCCAGCTATGGGCGTATAACGAGCCATGCCTCTGGTTTCCTTGTAGTTATCCTTGCTTATTCTTTTTTTGATGACGTTCGCTACGGCTATCCCAAAGTCCAAAGAACGCTGAAAAACGTCTTCGCTTAACTGCGGTTTTACTGTGGATAAAAGTTTATTTTCTGCCTCCTCCAATTCGGCGGGGGAATGAATTAAGCCTTTGCCCACAGTAAAAAATGCTTTGATACTCGCAACGGCAAAGCTATAGGTTTTTCCTGCTTCGGGTTGCGGCATTGGTTCAAAGCCATTTAATTGAGATGTAATAGACTGATAATCATTATATTCATGATGCAAAGCCTCATAGCTGGCAAGGGCTGTGTAGGCATAAATACGGCTCGATACGGGTGGCACAAAAATATCATTGATGATGACCTCGTTGAGTGCTTTGATACTTTGGTGCAAAACTGCGGCATCTGTAATTTTGGCATTTATTTGCTGCTTTTCAGACTGTTCTTGCTTGTTGCTATCACATGCGCAAGCCAGAAAAACAAAAGCAAAGAGTAGATTTATAATTTTCATATTAAGAAATTTGCTTAGTTTGCTAATGGAAATGAAACTATGAAAAGATGTAATTTTTGATTTTTATCCTTAAATAGAACAAGTTTGATGGTATAAAAAGAATATTCAACAAAAGTATAAAATTTTGAGTGTACTTTTACAATAGAAATACTTAAATTGGTGGTACAAAATCAAAACAGCAAAAAATGAATACATTATTTCTTATTTGGCGATGGGTCGGGCGACAGGGCGTAAAAAAAGAATATCCTACGGAATTGGTAAAAAATATTGAGTTTATTAATCAGGCTACTTTTCTTACTTTCTCCATTACCTTTTCTACTACTTTTGTTATTTATAGCTATTTTCATAACTTCTATCAAGTATTTTTTAATGTTTTTCTGGCAGCAAACTACCTATCCGTTTTTCTTTTTAACCGACTTGGCTTTCATCATTTGGCAAAAATTGTTCTTTTTACTGTTGCCATTGTAAACACATTTTTGGCTTCGTCTTCTTTTGGCTATGAGAGCAGCACACATTTTACCTACATCATCATCATTTTCGCTACCATTCTTAACTTTAGCAGGGCAGAAATGAGAAGTTTACTTTTTTTGCTTTTTGCCATCGTTTTGTCCTTGCTTGTTCTCATTTTTACAGATTTTTCGCTTTTGCTGATACCAAATATTTCTCCCTTGCAGCAGCGCGTTACAAGTTGGATAATTGTCTATTTTGGCATAGTCGGCAGCGTTATTGTCGCTTATTTTTATATTCAAAAATTTACAAAACAAATGGTTTTAGTGGAGAAGTCGAACAGGCAGCTACAGGGAAAGTTTGATGAACTCCAAAAACTCAATACGGAGTTAGACCGCTTCGTATATAGCGTTTCGCACGATTTGCGTGCGCCTATTGCTTCTGTTTTAGGCTTAGTCTATTTGGGCAAAAGAACGCAAGATGTAACAGAGATTCATCAGTACCTTAACTTACAAGAAAAAAGCCTCAAAAAATTGGATAGTTTTATTGCTGATATTCTGAGTTATTCGCGCAATAAACGTTCAGAAGTTCAGATACAATCCATTGATTTTGAGCAAGAATTAGCAAATATTCTCTCTATTCATGCCCAATACGAAGCAAGCCTTCAAATCCAGACTGCTATCTATGTAGAGCAAAAAAATGCTTTTTTTACAGACAAGTTACGCCTTGTTACCGCACTCAATAATTTGATTAGCAATGCTTTCCGTTACCAAAATCCTTACGAGAAAAATCCATTTGTAAAAATAGAAGTAAAAGTTTCCCCAAAAGAAGCCATATTGAAAGTTATAGACAATGGAATAGGTATTAGCAAGGAGCATTTGCCGAGAATTTTTGAAATGTTCTACCGCGCTACCGAAAAGACAACAGGCTCTGGCTTAGGGCTTTATATTGTCAAAGAGGTGATAGAAAAGCTACAGGGTAGGCTGGAAGTAGATTCAGAAATAGGCAAAGGAACAACTTTTACCATTATTATCCCAAATTTGGAATCTCTGACAGCAAACTCATAACTTATCATTGTTTTTATTTCAATCTAATAATCTTTTTGCTTGGAGCGAGTCGAATTTTGAGCGAGAAAAATGCTTGTTAATATTCTGCTTATCAAGCTGATAGGTTTGTAAAAAGAAATTAGCTTTCATGCGCGCATCCTTTGCTAAATAGAGTCTTCCGCCCAAGTCAAGCACTATTTTGTCCAACTCGTCCAAGAGTTCGAAAATGCCTTTCTGAATTTTGAAATCCAATGCCAGCGTATAACCCTCTATCGGGAAAGATAGGGGAGAAAGCAGGTTTGCCTTGCCAAAAAGTTTCAGAACTACTAAAAAAGAGCCTTGTCCGCTTTTGCTTATTCGCCTGAGTATGTGTTCCAAGCCCTCCTTGCTACTTTCTTTGGGAAGTACAAACTGATACTGCGTAAAACCATTTTTTCCGTACATTCTGTTCCAATGATAAATGGCATCTAAAGGATAGAAAAACGGTTCATACGGAATAATTTGATTGCTTTGCTTGGTAAATTGCTTGTGGTAATAAAGAAAATTAAATGATTTGACCGAAAAAGTATTGAGGGCAAAATTAGGGAAATAAAAAGGGATAGCAAGTTTTGGTTTGATATCTAATGCCAAAGGTCTTGCTTTTTTCTGTTCGCTAATTTCTTCTATTTCAGCGTGTTCTCCTCTCATCATCACCGACCGACCGAGTGATTTGCCTTTCTGCAAGCAGTCTAACCACGCCATCGTATAAGTCCAATCCTGCGAATCTTCAAACAAATCCATGATTTCGTCCAAATTACGTGCTTTGATACTTTCTTGGCGTATATAGGCGGTTGCTATTTTTTTTAAGCCAAAAGTAGCACTCAAAATTATCCCTGTTAAGCCCATGCCGCCGCAAGTAAGCCAAAATAGGTCAGCATTTTCAGTTTTTGAGCATTTGATGATTTCATTATTGGCATTTAATAGCTCAAAATCAATGAGATGTGCCGAAAAACAGCCGTCTTTGTGGTGATTTTTGCCATGTACGTCAGCCCCGATAGCCCCACCAACAGTGATGAATTTGGTGCCAGGCGTTACGGGCAGAAAAAAGCCTCTGGGAACGATTAATGCTAAAATTTCCGAAAGTAAAACCCCTGATTGACAGCAAATTATACCTTTTTCTGTATCGAAAGAAAGAATTTTGTTGAACTTAAGTGTAGAGAAAATGTGTGTGTCCAAAGACGAATCACCGTAGCTTCTGCCGTTGCCCCTGATGGTAAAAGAGTGTTGTTGTGCGGCATAATGCCTGATTTCGTCCTCAAATTCCAAAGAGGTAATATTTCCCTCGACCATCGGATAATTACCCCAATTTGCTATTTTCATGTATTTTAAAAGTAAGGTTTTTTGTATTTTCTTTCACTCGTATTCAGTAGCCAAATATATCTAAAACGTTGCCAAGAAAAAATTTCTCCCCTACTTATTAGCAAAATCTTGTCATAATAAGCTGCTAATGCTTTGTCTGCTAATAGGTTAGTATTTTGCTGATGAGAAGCCAGCAAGCCTTTAGGCATCTTTCTAAGAACATGACCTGGGAAAAAGCCATTTTGCAAATCTTTGGCGGGAAGGCGGGCAAGTAGAGGTTCTGCCAATGCGAGAGAATCTACGACACTACAATTTTTGCCTCTGCATATTCCTATCATGCCAATACCACCGCCCATGATAGCTCTATCGCCCTGCTTGCCTACCGCTATACATTCGTTTATGTCATTGATTAGCAGGAACTTAAAAAATGGATAGGTATTGGGCTGATAAAACAAAATATTAGAGGCTTTGTAATAGAATGCCTTATCAAAAAATAAGTAACTGCAACTTCTTTGTAGGTAAAACAGATACGGGTCTCTTTTGCCATATTCTGCCAATATTCTTCTGTAATGAAAACTATATTTAATAGGGGCGTAGTAAGCCAAAAAATTGTAAGAAATGGCAAGCACTACAATAAACTTATTAATTACGATACGCTGAATAAAATAAATATCTGATAAACAGATACTTAAAATTATTATACTAACTACTACGGGCATACTGAAAAATCTTGTTCCCATGAAATCTCCACCTGTAAAAAAAACATATACCAAAAATAAAATAATAGATAAACTACTGATAATGTATTTTTTATCCCTAAAAAAGAAGCACGCCATCTGCCCCAACAGAATGATAATGACGGTAGCAGTATCTCTGAGAAAAGTCATGTAGAAAAAATTGATACTTTGCTTAAAAATAATGTCAAGATAGCCCAATTCCATTTTGGCATAGTAGGTATTTGGGAAGGGAAACCCGTAGTAAACAACTGCAAAAATGAGCCAACAATAGGCGGGCGCAAAGCCTATCAATAGAGATTTGAAAATAGGAGATATTTTTTTATTGTGCTGATATTGCTCGTAAAGGAGAAATAATATTGGAAAAATACAAAACAGCACATTGTCTTGGCGATTGAGGAAAGCCAAACTCGCTATCAAATAGAGTTTGGTAAATTCTACATTTTTTTCTTGCTTTCTTGATAAAAAATCTTTGTAAAACCACGCTAACAAGACGAAAGAAAGTGGATTTTCCATGCCTGAGCAAATGAAATCGACAAAGGCACGAGAGCTAAAAAGTAAAAGAAATACTGCAATAAGCAGCCAATAATTTTGCCTTCTGAGGAAGTAAACCGCTAATTTATGGGTAAGTAAAAAAGAAAAACTATACGATAGCAAAATAACTATCCACCAAAACTTTTCTACGGCATGAGGTTCGGCAAAAAAATGTAAGGGATAGTACAAAATAATTATCAACAATAACCAAAGTGGGTTGGTAAAACTTTGCACTCTTTCGCTGGTGTTCCATCGCAAGCCATAGCCGTTTACAAAATTATCGGCAGTGCGGCAACTTATCAAAATATCATCACAGACATAGCTGTTGGTGGAAAACAAGTAATTGAAGGCGTTAAAAATTAGCAAAAAGAAGAAAATATCTTTAGCAGCAATAGATTTTTTTCTTGCATAAATAAGTATGAAAAAATTAATTACAGAGCTGATAATGAAAAGAATACCTGAATTAAAAACAAGAATATTATTTTTAGAAATTCGGAAATTATATAAGATAGTAGGAAAATCTTTTTTGGGCAAACCCAACAGTTCCATTAAGCTCGCAAGGTGCGAAATAATATTGGTTTGGTAAATAGTATAAGGTGTGAACAACAATATAAAACCCGTTACCAACAAAAAAAGAACAATAGCAGTGTTTAATTTATCGTAATAATTTCTCTGCATATTCCTTTAATTTGGCTAAAATACGATAGGTTTTTACCTTGGCATTTACTTCGGTAAGCCCAAGCAGAAAACCAATTTCTTTGAAGGAGCGACCTTCAAAAAATCGCAATTCTACAAACTGAACATCATCACTATCAAGCTGTTCCAAGAGTTTGATAACAATATCGTGCTTGTCTTTTACGTCATGGTGTTGCAACTCCTCAAAAAGAATATTGATGTGTTTTTCTTTGAGGCTTACAGAGCGTTCTTTGTTTTTTTGCTGCTTAAAAAACTGATTTATTTCATTAATAGCTATCCGAAAAAGCCATGCAGAAAATGGAACTCCTTGGAAATCATATTTTTCTAAACTTCTAAGGCATTTATAAAAAACTTGGGCGGTCATGTCTGCTGTCAGTTCTTCGTCATCTATGCGGCGGCTGATGTAGATAAAAATGGAATCGTAATATTTCTCATAAAGCGGGGCAAAAAACTGAGGGTTCATTTTTGCTTTCTGCACTATTTCGTACTCAGCACGTATCTCATCCTCGCTTTTGTGGTAAGCGGAGCTAAATACAAAGTGCCGTAACACAATGAGTTGGAAGCGTACGAATAAGAATGCTATAGTTGGTGCATACATGGGTTTCAGATTTGAATTTGATACTATTATGATGCAACTTTACGAAATTTTATGAATTTTTGTGCAATGACTTGCCTTATTTTGGAAATCAATTATCCAAAATGGCAAAGATGACTAACTTTTTAAGAACTTTGTTATTAAACATAGACATTTTAAATCATTTTTGTTTCAATACTTTTTCCATGAATACTCAAAAAAAATTGCTAATTGTATTTTTGATGGTGCTTGCTTTTATTTCTCAGGCTCATGCCCAGCAGATAGGTACTTACCTTGGCGATGAAACACCGTTTTATGCTGCTACTAAGCAGATGAGCCAGTTTTTTCGCAGATTTAATAATGAGGAAGACAAAAACGGGAAGTTATACATGAGTACAGACAAGCTCTACAGAGAACCAGAGCAACGCAAAAAGTATATCAATTTGCTTTTTAATGCTGAAAATCAGGCGATGACACCGAATTTGAAAAATGAGTTTATACAAGCCGTTACTTCAAAAGACAAGGGACAATTTCTTAATTTTCAGGGAGGTAGTTGGTTTTCGGAAGTCAAAGCCAATTTTAATTACAATGGGAAGGCAGAGATAGTAACCTTGTTTTTAGAGCTACAAAAAGAAGGTTTAGGCACGAAATGGGTGCTGAATAATGTCTTTTTCCCACCGTTCAATAGCCTATTTTTGGCAGATACTACGCAGGCAGGCAAGAAATTTTTGCATCCCCAAAGCCACGAAATAGACTTTATGAACTTGATTAAGGCATTTGAGCAAATCAAAGATGTAGAACTTTACACCAAAAAAGGCTATAAACCTGATTTCCTGACTATTTTCTTCTATGAAATGAAAAAAGGAAATCTGAAATTTGAAACTATATCGGAGGTGAAGTTTCACTTTTTCCAACTCAATAATTGGTATTTCGAAGTGTCTAACTACAATCGGACGGGCTACAATACGGGCTGGCTTATTTCTAATCTTATCAAAGTCCCTGAAAATCAGAAAACAATTTTGGAGCAATATATATTCCTTAAGAGGTAGAAAATACCGTAGGCTTGGCGAGGCATCTCTAAGACATACTTTAATGGCATATCAGAAACCATATTTTGGGAATAGATTTGGAGTATGATTTTTTTTTCCTATTTTTATAGTTGGTAATTAAAAAAATATGAAAATGAAGAGTCTTGGATTTATTCTGTTTTGTCTAATGAGTATTTCTACTCTTTTTGCTCAAAACATTACTTTTAAAGTATTGGCATTAAGCGGTAATGTTACGGCTGACGGGCAGGCAGTAAAAATAGGGAGCGAATTCAAATCGACACAGACCTTACTCATAGCAGACGATAGCAGCTATATTGCTATTTATTATGTAGGGAAAAAGGAAGTTATAGAGATAGCCCGAAAAGGTACTTTTTTGGGTCAAGACCTTGCAAAGCAAATAACGGCAGCAAAAGGCTGGGAAAGCGATTATTTCTACTATACGATTGGCGAATTGGCACAAGAAACTACAGTTCTAAAAAACATGGGGCGGAAATCTGTAGCTCCCGTCATGGCTTTGTTGCCCACAAACGAGCAAAAAATGTATGGTACGAAACTCTTTTTTAGATGGCATACCCTTAGCCAGTTGCCCTTCAAAGAAAAAATTGTACTCTATCAGGTGATGGTCTATGATACCCAAGAAAATCTCTTATACTTCAAAGATGCAAAACGGCAGCAAATTCTCTTAGACCTTGCCAGCCCTAAGTTTGCCCAGCATCAAGTTTTGCTAATTCAAGTAGTGCCTACCGATGCAAAAGGAGCAGATTTAGCCAAAGATTACAAGAATGACACCTACCGTATAGGGAAAATGGAGCAGGAAAAAACTGTAGAAATTAACAAAGAAATAGATGCTATATTTAGAGATAGAAAGCGAGATACAGCCTTTAGCAAACTTGCTGAGGCTCGGTATTTCGAGGACAAGAGGCTGCCTTTGGATGCTATGCAGGCTTTTGAACAGGCTCTTTCTCTCTCTTTTAATGCAGAAGCCTACAAAAAACCCTATCGCCTTTTTTTGGAGAGAAACGGCTTATTTGCAGGAACAATCGATTAGGTAGCTTAGGAAGTATAGCCAAATTTTTTAAGAATGACTTTTACTTCTTCTGAAAAAAGATACTCATAAAATAGCTGGGCTATTTTTGCTTTTGCAGTGCTTTTTATCACCACCGCACCATGAGGAATCCCCACATTATGAGGAATTTCTATCCAAAAGCCTTTGTCTTTTAGCTCTTCGGCAAAGATGGCAGAGTTAGCCGTAAATGCTACATCTACTACTCCCGCAGCGATGTACTGATTTACCTTGCCGATACTTTCCCCATAGACCAATTTGCTCTTTACTTTTGCCAATAATTTATTGTTTTTCAGATAGCTTATTGCTTCTGCTCCATACGGGGCAAGTGTGGGCTGGGCAACTGCAATCGTCTGAATGTTGGCACTTGCTAAGAAAGCGATTAGTTCATTGATATTTGTTTTTTTCTTTGACCAAACAACTAACCTGCCCAAAGTGAATGATTTAGGGCTTTGCATAGTCAATTTTTTCTTGGAAAGCACTTCGGGATACGTCATATCTGCGGAAAGAAACACATCAAAGGGCGCACCCTGCTGAATTTGCGTACAAAGTACACCCGAAGCTGCTGCAATAATTTCTACCTTCTCGGCATATTTTTTTTCAAAGGCTACTTTGATTTCTTGCATTGGCAGTGCCAAATTTGCTGCTGTTGCTACCCTGATTTGAGCGACACTGTTTGCAGAAATGAGCAACAAAACGAATGATAAAAAAAATATTTTTTGCATTTCCAACTTTTTTAAAATGCTGTTTCTAATTCATTTTGTAATGTAAAGTTGTGCAGCTTTCAGGGCTTAACACTTCATTGGCTACTTTGAAAAGTTCTTCTTTTGTAATAGCTTGTATTTTTGCAGATTCTTCGTTGATTAGGTTGGCATCGCCGAGCAAGGCACAGTACGCCAAATTCATTGCCCTACTTAGTACCTCTATTTCGCCAAGAATGAGTGTGGATTCTGCCTGATTTTTTACCTTTTGCAACTCTTCCTCGCTTACCCTTTCTTGCTTTATTTCTGCTATTACTTCGCTCATTGCGTTCTCTGCATCGGCAATGCTTACGCCCTCTTTTACCTTGCCGCTTACGCAAAAAAGCCCTTCGTCCATCGAGCCTGTGATGTAGGCATTTGCGGCAGCAAATAGTTGGCTTTCTTGCACTAATTTTTGGTGCAACCTCGATGATTTGCTTCGCCCCAAAATATCGCTCAATAAATCAGTTGGGAGGTATTGGGGAGATTGCTTATCACTCATTTTGAATACCTTATAAATCATATTGGCAGGGACATCTGCTTGTATTTCCATGAAACGTGCCTCTGTTTGCTTGGGTTCTTTTGGCAAATTTCTTACATATTGTTCTCCCGCGGGAATAGGTGCAAACCATTTTTCTGACAGTTTTTTAATATCATCTGTTTTTACATTGCCCGCCAGCACCATAATAGCATTATTGGGTAGGTAATATTTATAGAAAAATGATTTTACGTCCTCCATAGTAGCATCTTCGATGTGCGAAATGTCCTTGCCAATGGTTGCCCACTGATAGGGGTGAACTTGGTAGGCAAGCGGTCGGAGTTTGAGCCAGACATCTCCGTAAGGCTGATTTAGGTAGCGTTGTTTGAACTCCTCAATGACTACTTTTCGCTGTACTTCCAGCACTTCGGGGTTAAAATTAAGGGACATCATACGGTCAGATTCGAGCCAAAATGCCGTTTCTAAGTTTTGGGCGGGCAAAGTAAGGTAATAGTTGGTAATATCGGGGGAAGTGAAAGCATTGTTTTCCCCGCCTACTTTCTGCAAAGGCTTATCGTATTCAGGGATATTTTTCGAGCCGCCAAACATCAGATGTTCAAAAAGATGAGCAAAGCCTGTTTTTTCGGGGTTTTCATCTCTTGAGCCTACATTGTAGAGAATGTTCATTGCTGCCGTAGGCACAGAGTGGTCTTCATGGACGTAAACTTTCAATCCGTTTTCTAAAGTAAAGTGTTGGAAATCAATCATTTTTGGTATAAAAATTTAGTAAAGTTAATGTTATACGTTTTTTTTAATCTCACCTTCTGTCAAGCCAGTTATTTTTATAATTTGTGCTATTGTAAATCCTTCTTTTTTCATATTACGAGCTGTAGTAAGTAAGCCTTCTTTGAGTCCTTCCTCTTTGCCTTTCACATACTTCAGCTCTAATGAGTTTTCTATATCTCGATAATATTTCAAGCTGTCTTCATATTTCTGCCTTTCTTTAGCATTATACTTGGCTATTTCTGCTACCTGAAAGACTTTTTGAAAAGATTTTTCCCTTAATTTTGCAGATATCTAGTCTAACAAGGATAGATTTTTGAGAATAAATAACCACTTTTCATAATTAATGTATTTATTAGGCATAGACATAATTTTTAGCAGTAAAGATAGGGAATTATCCCAATAAATGAATATTTTTATTTACATATTCTCAAACTAAAAATACACTATTTTCGTTAATGGAAATATGTTTTTTTCTAAATTATTTATTTAGCCTAACCATTTTCTTCACCATGAGTAATAATTTCTACGTTCGCTTGCCTATTTTTTTAGCTATAGCCATTTGTGCAGGTATCTTTGTGGGTGCAAAAATGTTTGGTGGTCATCAGTCGGGTACGAGTGATGTGAGTATGAACGTAGCTAAAATAAGGGAAATTCTGAACTATATCAATAACGATTATGTAGATAGCACAAATATAGATAAACTTACTGACCACGCTATCAAGGAGATGCTACAAAAATTAGACCCGCATACTTCTTATATTCCCGTTGAAGACATGAACAGCACTTATGCTACGCAGCTCAATTCCGACATAGAAGGCATTGGCATTAGTTTTCAAATTTTTCGCGATACGCTAAATATAGAATCCGTAGTAGTGGGCGGACCCTCTGAGCAAGCGGGTATGCAGTCAGGCGACAAAATAGTGCAGGTAAACGAAGAAACAATAGCTGGGGTCGGCTTGACGAATCGTGGGGTGTTTGACCGCTTGCGAGGTAAAAAAGGCTCAAAGGTGAAGATAGGTGTAACTCGAAAGGGAATAAATAAGATATTGACTTTCAACGTAGTAAGAGCAAAGATACCACAACATAGCATAGACGTTGCCTACATGATAGATAACAAAACAGGTTTCATAAAAATATCTCGTTTTGGGGCTACAGTCTATGATGAGTTTAAAACATCTTTGGAAAAACTCCTCAAACAAGGAATGAAACAAATAGTGATAGACCTACGCGATAATGGCGGTGGCTACATGGATAGGGCTATTAATATGGCAGATGAGCTAATAGGCGGCGATAGACTAATTGTTTATACAGATGGCAAATTAGACAAATATGATGAAAAATATAGAACAAAAAATAAGGGGATTTTTGAACAAGGGGCAGTGATAGTGCTGATAGACGAGGAAAGTGCATCAGCTTCTGAAATTATGGCAGGGGCATTGCAAGACAACGATAGAGCCTTGATAGTGGGAAGACGCTCGTACGGCAAAGGATTGGTACAGAGACCAATAGACCTTAATGACGGTTCCGAACTACGCCTGACTATTTCCAGATACTATACTCCGAGCGGTAGGTCTATCCAAAAACCTTATGTAATGGGAGAGTTAGACGACTACGCCCACGACTACGAGCAGAGGGTTTCGCATGGGGAACTTTTTCACGCCGATAGCAACAAATTAGACCAAACGAAGCAATATAAAACTGTGAAAGGGAGAACTGTTTATGGCGGCGGCGGCATCATGCCCGACCACTTTGTTGCCGTAGATACAAGTCATTATAGCACTTATTTCACCCCACAGTCAGCAAGCAGCATCAATGAATCTATTATAGAAACTGCCCTCCTCTACGCTACCGAAAATAAAACCAAGTGCTTGGAAATGGGCATCAGAAATTTCGTAAGAGATTTTCAGATAGATGATGAAATTCTGAAAAAATTTGTAAAAATGACGAATAGGCAGGGGGTAAAATATGATGAGGCAGGCTTCGAGAAGTCTAAAAACTATATCAGAAACAACATCAAGGCATACATAGGGAGAATGGTATGGGATAGCGAAGCATCTTTCTCCGTTTGGAATCAGCATGATGAAATAGTGAAAAAAGCACTCACCTTGTTTGGCGAGGCAAGTAAGCTGGAAAACAGTAAGTTAGCAAAAGGAAAATAAAAAGAGAAGTTTGTATATCTACTTTTTAAAACTGTTGAAAAACCCACTGCATCATTAGTGCGGATAGCCAGCCGCCGTAAGTGCCAATAGCATAGCCTAATACCGCCAACAAAACACCTACAGGGGCAAGTGCGGGGTGAAAAGCAGACGCTACGATAGGGGCAGAAGCAGCAGCACCAATATTGGCTTGGCTCCCCACTGCAACAAAGAAATAGGGTGCTTTCATTATTTTAGCTGAAATAACGACAAAAATAGCATGCACGGACATCCAGACAACGCCTATGAGAAACAAAATAGGGTTTTTGAATATTTCCAATACGTTCATTTGCATACCAATAGTAGCTACCAAAAAAAACAATAAAATACTTCCAATGCGCGATGCCCCTACACCTTCCAACGTCCTTGCTTTGGTAAATGAGAGAACTAACCCGACCGTAGTAGCCAAGACGACTACCCAAAAAAACTCTGAAATGACTGAAGAAAGATTATTGGCAACGAGCCATTCCCGATTTGCCTCCATGACGGGCATTACTACCGAAGCCCCTGCATAAGCCAGAGCAGTTGCCCCAAAACCAACGGCAATGATGAGCAGTTCATCTACCGTAGTAGGGATGCGCGTTACACTTGTTTTGTAATTCTCTATTTTTGTCCTTACTTCGTCTATAGCCGTAGTATCTGCCTTCAAAAACTTGTCTATTTGCTTTACCCGCCCAATGCCGAAAAGCAGTACGGCAGTCCACAGATTCCCAACTATCACATCTACAGTAACCATTTGGGCAAAAAGTGCGGGGCTTGGCTGAAATACTTCTTTCAGGGCTGTCTGATTGGCACTTCCTCCTATCCAACTTCCCGCTATAGCACCTAAACCTCGCCAGATTTCATCGCTTCCTGTGCCTAATAAAATTTCTGGAAAAATAGAACCGACCACAAAAAGGGCAATAGGACCTCCTATCATCACACCGACAGTTCCCGCCAAAAATACAACTAATGCTTTTTTGCCAAGCCGCAATATTTCTTTCAAATCAAGACTGACCGTAAACAAGACCAAACTCGTTGGGAGCAGATAACGCGAGGCAAACTTATACAAAGTAGTGTCTTTGTTGTCTATTAGCTCAAAAGTATTGAGCAACGAAGGCAGAAAATAGCACAACAACAAAGCAGGAACATAGGCATAAAATTTTTTCCAAAAAGGAATTTCCAATGACGAAGTATAGAATACTGTCGCCAATACTGCGAAAAGTAAACCCGCAATGACTGCGGGATTAGTAAGTAAGTAGCTTGTATTCATATATTTATTGCGAATAGCTTATTCAGTAAGTTTTTCTTCTGGAGTGCTGGTTTCTTCGGGAGCAGTTTCGGTTTCCTCTTGCGCCGTAAATACTTCGGGGCTGTGGGCGGCAAGAACATTGTACCAATTCACCAACTTCTTAACGTCAGAGGCATACACCTTTTCGGTATCGTAGTCTGGCACTATTTCGGCAACAAAGCCCAATAAAAGTTTATTATTTGATGTGTCAATATCTATTTTGTTGCCATGTTTTTCTTGTATTTTCAGGAAAACATCTTTCAAAGCTACAGAGCCTTCTGCATTGTTGGCATAGATAGATACTTCTTTGAGAATAGATACTCGCTGCTGGGCGTTAGCAATCATTTTTGTTTTCTTTTCGTCTATAGCTTCCAATAAAACTCCTGTACGTGAGGGTTTTAGCACTTTGTAGAGTCCTGGTTTTCCTGCTACTGAAGCAATGTCTTTTAGCGTCATTTTACTAATGATAAGTTAAGTATTTAAAAATTTTATGCAAAGATACATTTTTTTTCTTTTTGCGAAATAAGCTATTTTTTTATTCCCGAATTTGTCTTACCTATAAAATTCAAAACATCTTCTTTGCCTTGCTTTGTTTCTGCGGAAGTAACAAAATAAGTAGGCATTTCTTCCCAAGTTTCCATCATTACCGTTTTATATTTTTCTACGGATGCTGCTATTTGGGTAGGGTTAAGTTTATCGGCTTTGGTAAATACAATTACAAAAGGAATATCATTTTCTCCGAGCCATTCCATAAACTGCAAATCGTTGTAGAGGGCTTCGTGCCGAATATCAATGAGGACAAAGACACAGCAAAGATTTTCACGAAAGGTGATGTATTCCTCTATGATTCCCCCAAGTTCTACTTGTTTGGTCTTGCTTGCTTTGGCATAGCCGTATCCAGGCAAGTCCACCAAGTACCAATTTTCATTGATAAAAAAGTGGTTAATTGTTTGTGTTTTTCCTGGCTTGCCCGAAGTTTTTGCCAAATGTGAATGATTTGTAAGCATATTGATAAGTGAAGACTTGCCTACGTTTGACCTGCCAATAAAAGCATATTCGGGAAGAGTGGACTTCGGACATTTTTTATAATCCGTAACACTAATAAGAAATTTGGCAGTTTTAATAATCATGCGTTTGTAATTTTGATTTTTTTAGCCTGCAAAAGTAGTAATTAGAATACAAATAAGCCCTACGCATTGCCAAAAACTTATTTATCTGCTCGCTAACTCCCCAATTCCAACTGATTTTTTACTAACTGATAGTAAAGACCTCGTTTTTTTGTGAGTTCCTCGTGCGAGCCTATTTCCGCTATTTTCCCCTTATTTAGTACCAAAATCTGGTGTGCATTTTTTACCGTACTCAATCGGTGGGCAATTACTACTACCGTTTTGCCCATGCAGTAATCGTCGAGTTTCTCGGTAATTTCTTTTTCATTATTGGCATCTAAGGCACTTGTAGCCTCGTCCAAAAATATAAAGTCAGGATTCTTATAAACAGCCCTTGCAATGAGTATGCGTTGTTTTTGCCCTTGGCTAAGTCCTAAGCCCTCATTGCCTATTTTTGTGTTATAGTTCAGGGGCAGGCTTTCCACAAAGTCTTTTATATTGGCTACTTCGGCGGCAAAAAATAACTTTTCTTTGTTGATGTTTTCTTCGGAAAGAGCGATATTTCGGGCTACAGTATCAGAAAAGATGAAGCCGTCTTGCATCACTACCCCGCATTTACTTCGCCAAAGCTGAGTATTAATTTGGTCTAAGGGCATACCGCCGAGCCGCACTTCTCCTATTTCGGCTTGGTAAAACTTAAGCAACATTTTGAGCAATGTTGTTTTCCCACTACCGCTCGCCCCTACTATTGCCGTTGTCTTGCCGTAAGGAATTGTCAGATTTATCTTGTCTAATATGTAATCTGAATGAGGATTGCCATAACGAAAATGAAGGTTATGAAAGATAATATCTTTGTTTTCGGGCAGGATAAACGCTGTGCCGTCCAAGTTGCCTTCTTCCTCTTCCTCTCTGCTATGAATCTCTCCTGACCGTTCCAAGCTAATTTTTGCGTCTTGGGCTTCCCCCGCAAAATTGATGAATAGAGCCAACACACTGTTGAGCTGCCCCAAAATATAGGTTACTGAAAGCATCATGCCCAACGTAAGGCTACCGTCTATCACTTGCTTTGCCGCTACGAAGGAAATGATAATATTTTTTAGTTCGTTGATAAAAGCCGCCCCTACATTCTGATAGTGCCGAAGCCTAAGTCCTTGAATATCAATTTTAAATAGCTGGATTTGTATTTTTTCCCATTCCCATCTTTTTTGCTTTTCTGTATTATTGAGTTTTATCTCTTGCATACCAGTAATGAGCTGTACTTCATTGCTTTGATTGGCAGAAAGTTGATTAAAGCTTTTATAGTTAAGGTTTTTTCTTTTTTCCAAAAAGTTAATCACCCATGTTACATAAACAATACTAAAAACTATGAAAATCAGAAAGATAGTAACGCTATAAAACAGTAAAATACCCGCAAAAATGATGAGGTTGAAAAGCGAAAAAGCAATATCCAAAGAGGAAGAAGTAAGGAACTTCTTGATTTTTTCATGGTCGTGAATCCTCTGCAATATATCGCCCATGTTGCGTGCCTCAAAAAATGAAATAGGTAGCCGCATGAGCTTCATGAGAAAGTCAGAAACGATATAAATATTTACCCTTGAGGCTACGTGCATAAGAATCCAACTTCGCAATATTTCCAAAGAAGTTTTGCCTATGAAAAGCATAATCTGTGCTATGAGAATGACATAAACAAAGCCCAAATCTTGGTGATTGATGCCAAAATCTACCAACGCCTGAGTGAGGAAAGGTATGATGAGTGTAAGCAAACTACCTGTAAATAAACCAATGAGAAGCTGAATAATGTACCTTCGGAAAGGAATAAGGTATCTGAGGAAAAACTTATAATCTGCCTTGTTCTCTACTATGAGCGGGTCTTCCTTATAAAAATCGGGCGTTGGCTCCAAAAGCAGTACAAAACCCTCTTGCTCCATTGATTGAGTCCCTTCCAACCAATATTTTACAAACTCATTTTCTGTATAAGTAAGCAAACTTGTTGCGGGGTCGCCCACTACGATAGTTGTTGGTTTTTTACCATTCCCCTCGATGATGTCATAAATGACGACAAAATGTTTCTGCTGCCAATAAGCAATGCAGGGTAGGGGAGCTTCGTTCTTGAGCAAGTCAAAAGAAGCCTTTACTGCCATCGTCCGCATACCTATTTTCTCTGCCGCATCACTTAAGCCACGAATAGAAACACCCTGACGGTCTATAAAGCAGTTATCACGCAGGTATTGGATAGGAAAATCCCTGCCATGATACTTAGATACCATTTTGAGGCATGTAGGTCCGCAGTCCATTTGGTCTAACTGTCGGAAATAGGGAGGTTTATTTCTTTTAAAAAAATTAAGCATCAGAAAAGTTTGTTGCTATTTATATTATCTAAAAACCAAACATACGAAAAATATTCATCTACTCACAAGAAGTGCTTGCTAAATTAGTAAAGACATACTAAAATTAAATGATATGAAAAAAAAATAACATAATATACACAAAATATAAAATTGTTCCTATCTTTATGCCAAATAAATGTGCTTGTCTTCATGTTTACCTCAATCTTACTACCTGTAAAAAACTATTAAGAAAATTTATCAACTTAAGTTTGCACTAATTACAATTAAAATATCTTAACTTTCAGCTAACGAATTTTATAAAATGAAACGGGTAAAACTCGTATTTGTAGGAATATTTTTATATACTTTAGGTTGTAGTATTACTCCTCTTCTGGCGCAGCAAGGGAGGATAAATTTTTTGTTGGACGAATTAAAAGTTGCCCGTACGGATACTACGCGCACAAGGGTTTATAATGACTTAAGTGCTGCTTATCGGAACGGAGACATTAAGCGGTCTTATGACTATGCCCAGCGTGCCTTAGTAATTGCAGATAAAAATAATCTGAAGAAAGGGCGTGCTGATGCCCTCAATAATATGAGTTGGGTATTTTTTAGGCAGGGCAAGTACGATACAGCGTTGGTATATCAGGAAGAAGCACTAAGTATTCGTGAAAAAATTAAAGAAGATGTAGGAATTGCTTCCTCGTATAGCATGATAGGTCTTTTGGAGGCACAAAAAGGAAATTATGCCAATGCCCTTTCTTTTCACCTAAGGGCGTTGAAAATAAGAGAACGACTCACAGATAAAAAAGGAATGGCAATTTCCTATAAACACATTGGCAACGTATATAATAACCAAAAGCAATACGATTTGGCAATAGACAATTACGATAAAGCCCTCAAAATAAACCAAGAAATAGGGGACGAATCTCAGCAGGCAAGCTGCTTGGCAAACTTGGGAAATGCCTATATGCTGAAGAAAAATTTTGTTTTTGCCACCGATTATATGTTTCGTTCTCTCTATTTGGCAGAAAAACAAAGCGATAAATATGCTATTATTGTTAATTTTATCAATTTGGGGAATACCTATAAGGAGCAAAAAAAATATCCTCTTGCTTTCGAATACCTCAATAAAGGCTTGAACATAGCCAAAGAAATGAATGACCAAGAAGCACAAATAGAGGTAGCAGAAATCATGGGAGAGATTTATTTGGCACAAGGCGATTTGGACAATGCCATTGCGCAAGCCCTACAAAGTTTGCTCACTGCCAAGAGAATGAATAACAAAGATATGATTCTTAATAATAGCAAAACGCTTTATCTGGCATACAAGAAAAAACAAGATATTCCCAAAGCCCTCCTTTACCACGAAATGTTGTCCTCTATCAAAGATAGCATTGCTAACCAAACCAATGACAACATATATGCTGAGTTGGAAGCAAAGTTCAGAATGGAGCAAAATCAAGTTTTAGTAAAAGAGCAAAGGCAGGAAATGGAGCTAATGAAAAAACTACAGATGGCTGATGAGGTACAGAAAAAACGTCAAAGATATATGGATATTGGCGTTGGGGTGATTGTCATTTTTTTGCTCATTTTCGGAGTTCTTGTCTATAGAAACTATTTGCAAAGACAGCAACACACCAATAGGTTAGTAGGGCTTAACCATGAGCTACGTCTGCAAAAAGAAGAAATTTTAAACCAACGAAACCTAATAGAATTGCAAAACCAAGAGCTAAACGAAAGTAATTTGCAGATTAGCAAAAGTATTCAATCTGCCTTATACATTCAGCAGGGCATATTGCCAAATAAACAAAAAATGGATGCAATGCTTGGGCATGAGCATTTTGTTGTTTTCAAGCCCCGCAATATAGTTTCAGGCGACTTCTATTGGCTTGGACAGTTAGATAACAAAATAGTGGTCGCAGCCGCCGACTGTACGGGGCATGGTGTTCCGGGTGCATTCATGAGTATTATTGGGAGTACACTTTTAGACCGTATCGTGAGGCTTAAAAGGATAGCAGACCCCGCTCAAATACTTACACACTTAGACGAAGAACTCAAAATTATCCTACGGAGAGACGGTGCGCAAAGCGATAATGGAATGGATATGGGAATTATTGTTTTTGAACGAAATGACATAGATTGGCAAAAAGTGATGTTTTCTGGTGCAAAAATTCCTTTGCGGTTCATCAGAAAAGGTAACAAAGAAATGGAGCAAATCCAGCCCGTGAATAGAAGTGTTGGCTTTGCTACTAAAAAGGAAAAACCATTCATTACACACGAAATTTTCTTGGAAAAAGGCAGTCAAATCTACATGAGTAGTGATGGCTATGGCGACCAAGATAATTCCCAGCAAGTAAGACTTGGAAGTGCAAGGTTTGTAAATCTACTTAGTGAATATGCCCACCTTTCGATGCACGTTCAAAAATCTCACTTAGAAGACAACTTCCGAATCTATCAAGGCAAATCTGCCCAACGTGATGATATTTTGGTATTAGGAATCAAACTTTCTTAATCTCAAACTTGTATATACAAGTTTTCTTTCATATATTTGTCTTATGAAAGGAGATTTTTTGTATCAGAGAGTTTACAAAGACTTAAAAAACAGCATTTTAAACGGCAAATATAAAACAGATAGCAAATTGCCTTCTGAAAATGAGTTGTGCGAAAGCTACCAAACTACTCGCCTTACCATTCGCCAAGCCTTCGAAGAGCTTCGCAAAGAGGGTTTTATCTACAAAATACATGGCAAAGGAACTTTTGTGAAGGCAGAAAAACGTTCTTTGGGCTTGCTTTCCTTCAAAGGATTTTCTGAAGTAGTTGGAGAGGGGCATCTGGTGCAAACGAGAATACTACAAAAACCTGTTTGTAAATCCTTTCCTCTCATTTTTTTTGAAGAACTTTCCGAAACAGAGCAAGAAGTGGGCTGTATTTATTTGGAGCGGCTACGCTTCGCAGACCAAACGCCTGTCATGCTCGAACAGACATATTTGCCAAATCTTGAGCTATCCGTAAATACAAAAACAACAGCAAAATTATCATCTATTTGTGATGCACCTTTGGTAAATGATTCACTTTTCAAAACGTTACAAATACAGTTTGAAATAGAAGTTGTTGGCTTAGAGCAAGCTATCAGAGCGGTAGAAAGCGAAAAATATATCGCTGAAATGCTAAGGATAGTAACCAAAAGTCCAATACTCCATATCAATCGCCGTTATATCACCAATAAATCTAATTTCTTTATTTACAGCACTTTGTATTGTAATACAGATAAGTATGCAATGAGTAATAATTTTTAAAAATAGGTAGAAAAATGAATCAAATCAAAGAACTTGCAAAAATGATAGATCATTCACTTTTGCACCCAACCATGACCGACCAAGAATTAATAGAGGGTTGCGATATTGCTAAAAAGTATGAGGTTGCCTCTGTTTGTATCAAGCCTTATGCTGTCCGAGATGCAGTAAAGTGGCTCGAAGGCTCTGATGTACTCGTTTGTACGGTCATTGGCTTTCCGCATGGAAATAGCACTACAGCTATCAAAATAGCAGAAACCGAGCAATCTTGCAAAGATGGAGCTACGGAGATAGACATGGTTGTAAATATTGGGAAAGTGCTGGGCGAAGAGTGGGGTTACGTCAAAGAGGAAATCAGGCAAATTAATGATACTTGCGTGAAACATGGGGCTATTTTGAAAGTAATTTTTGAAAACGACTATTTACCCGAAGATAAGTTCAAAATCAAACTATGTGAAATCTGTAGTGAAGTAGGTGTTGCTTTTGTCAAAACTTCTACAGGTTACGGCTTTGTAAAAGGCAGTGATGGCAAATATTCGTACTTGGGAGCCACCGACTACGATTTAAAGCTCATGCGGAAGCATAGTGCCGCCTCTGTGCAGATAAAAGCAGCGGGCGGTGTACGTTCCTTAGACGATTTGCTCAAAGTAAAGGCATTGGGTGTAACCCGCATAGGGGCAACAGCTACAATAGCAATGATAGAAGAAGCAAAAAAACGCTTTGGTATCGCCTCCGAAAACGTAGTTATCACAGAAACTAAAGGCTACTAATGGCAAAACTCATTTTTGATGCACATTTAGACCTCTCCATGAATGCTCTCGAATGGAATAGAGATTTGACACAAGATATTCAGACGATTAGAGAACGTGAGCAAGATATGACTGATAAGCCAGACAGAGGCAAGGGCGTTATTAGTTTGTCAGAAATGCGAAAGGGCAACATTGGGCTGTGCGTAGCGACACAAATAGCTCGATACATAACGCCTGAAAGTTCTCTAAGTGGTTGGAACTCACAGTCCCAAGCATGGGCGCAGTCGCAAGGGCAGTTGGCTTGGTACGAGGCAATGGAGGAGCAGGGAGAGATGGTGCAGATACGAGATAAGCAAGGTTTGCAGCAGCATTTGGCACTTTGGGAAAACGCCGAAACTACGGAAAAACTACCCATTGGCTATATCCTGAGCTTGGAGGGTGCAGACTCTATAGTAAATATTTCGTATTTGGAAAAATCCTACCAAAAAGGACTAAGAGCAGTTGGGTTAGCCCATTACGGCAAAGGTGTTTATGCGTATGGCACAGATTCGGAAGGCGGTATCGGGCAAAAAGGCAGGGCATTACTCAAAGAAATGGAACGCCTCAATGTTATTTTAGACGCTACTCATCTTTGCGATACAAGCTTTCGGGAGGCAATGGATTACTTTGGCGGAGCAGTTTGGGCAAGTCATCACCTTTGCCGAAGCATCACCCCGCATAACCGCCAATTTTCTGACGAACAGTTCAAGGAACTCATTGAAAGACAAGCAGTAATAGGCATGGCATTCGATGCATGGATGATGATACCAAACTGGGTACGCGGGCAAAGCACGCCCGAAAATACAGGGCTAAAGCTATCTCATATCGTTCCGCATATAGACCGCATCTGCCAAATAGCGGGCAATTCGCTGCACGTTGGCATTGGCTCGGACTTAGACGGTGCATTTGGAAAGGAACAGAGTCCGCAAGATTTGGAAACGATAGCAGACCTCCAAAAATTAGAAGGTATTTTGAAAAATAGTGGCTATTCTGACCAAGATGTGAATAATATCTTTTACGGAAATTGGCTAAGATTTTTGGAAAATGCTTGGAAATAATCGCTAAATCTGAAAGTATTTGTGTTGTAAGGAGCGGGTTAAATAGTGAAAAATAGGTGCATTTATGAGAACATCTTTTTTTCAATTATTTATACTTTAGAGGCAATTATTGTATTTTGCACAATCAAAATATTCAAATGCAGATTCCAATAGGTTAAACAAAAAGAGGGTACACTTTTTATGTGTAACCTCTTTTTTGTCTTTGTAACTGCTTTACTATCAGTTAGCTATATGTTTTTGCGGAATGGACGGGACTCGAACCCGCGACCTCCTGCGTGACAGGCAGGCATTCTAACCAGCTGAACTACCACTCCGTTTACTTTTCATATTGGTTATCCTGAAATGTGTTGCAAAGGTAAGCGGCTTATTTCACTTCTCCAAACGTTTTGAGAAAAAAATTTGAAATTTTATTCGTTTGCCACTATTTTTTGTCTTCTTTATTTGCTGTTTTCATCTCTGGTAGCTTTATTTTGCTGTTTTTGTCTATGCCAGATATTACCTCTATGTTAATACCGTCAGAAATACCCGTTTTGATGAGGCGTTTTTCAAATACTTGGGCAGAAGAAGTTTCCACCTCTACAAAAACGCTGTCTTTCTTGCCAAACTGTAGCATACTTTCCTTGATGGATAGCACGCTGTCTTTTTGGTCGAGGACGATGTCGGCATTGGCACTGTAGCCCGCCCTAATGAAATCTCCTTGATTGAGCAATACTTTTGCCTTGATTTGGAACTTGATAGAGCCTTCTTCGGTAACGCCTTTGGGGGAAATAAACTCTAATTTTGCCTTGAATGTCTTATCTACAATGGCACCAATAGTTAAGTTTAAGTCCATGCCTTCTTTTATTTTGCCTACTTCCGATTCATCTACCTTGCCCTCAAAAATAAGGCTATTCATGTCTGCCACTATCGCTATGGTCGTTCCCTCGTTGAAATTGTTGCGTTCTATGACAGAGCTACCTACTTTCACTGGTACGTCAAGCACCATTCCATCAACAGTAGAATAAATATCGTTGGAAATGCGTCCAGAATTTTGCATTACATTTTGCAAGGATATATCTAATCCTTTTTCTGCTCTTGCAAGTTCCTCTTTCCTCATGTTAAATTCGGTCAATGCGCGCTGATATTCTTGCTGGGAAATGGCTTTTTGTGCAAGCAATTTTTCTTGGCGTTCCTTTTCAATTTGTGCGTTTTCAAAACTTACTTTTGCGGTCTGTACTGCTCGTTCGCCCTCATTGATAGTTCTTAGGTCATTGTTTTTCCCCGAAAGATTCTGCACCACTCTCACCTTTGCGATGAGCTGTCCCGCACTCACTTGCTGTCCTGCCTCTACATACAAAGCCTCGATGATGCCCGAAACTTGTGGCTTTACAGGCACTTCTCTTTTAGGAACTATAGCACCAGTTGCCACCGTTTTCTTGGTAATGTTCGCTTTGAACGGCATTTCTGTTTTATAAATCACCGTAGGCGTACTCGATTTATTGATGAAATAGTAAACAAGCCATATAGAGCCTGCCACAAATCCAATGATAAACAAGCCCAAAAACATTTTTTTGAAGATAGCACCAACAGAGAGGCGTTTGCCTTCAATCCGTTCTTGTTTGGGGGCTTCCTTTACTTTTTTCTTTTCTAAAACAATTTCAGTCGTTTCCATTTGTGTAAAAAATAAGTTTAAGTTTTTTCCAGACTATTTTGATGATTAATTGATTGAGCCCATTCGTTTGTATTTTCTTGTGTAAATGATTTATAATGTGCCATTTGAAACAAAAAAATGCATAATTAATAACTCATAATAGGGCAATTAGCGTCTTCTTTTATCGTCTAACATTGTATCTACTTTGAGTAACATTTTATTCATAACGGCTTTGAAGTTTTCCTCTAATGGTATTTCTTGCCCTTTCCTCGAAAAGCTACTTTGCGACTGGTACTGTGGCTGATTGAGATGTGATTGCTTATTTTGATTTTGTAGTTTTACATAGTTTTCCATCAGCACAGGGTCAGCATTTGTAACGATAACTTCCAAGTTTTCAATACGTTGCTTCATTTGCTCATTTTCATTTTTTATTTGCAAAATATCTTTGTTGCTTAGACTGTACTTCCCTCTGCCTGTTATTATCTGCAAGCCTTTGATGAATGTATAGCTCAGAATAGCTACTATAGGCGTTCCAAATATGAATGTAACTGCAATCATGTCTTCCATGTTCTTAATTGTTATTGAGTGTAAAAATAAGTTTGATATCCAATGTTTTTGATGACTAATCTTACTGCAAAGTAAAAAGTACCAATATGTAGGCATACAAGCCAATTAGCATACCAAAAGTTATAAAATATTGTATATCAATGTTTTAATTTGTTAATATTTATCTTATGCGTTCATAAACGAACACTATGTTGTACGAGTAAGAACATTTTGCTTAATAGATGCAACTTATTGGAGAAAAGTTGCTTTGCAATGCAAAATTTTGTAATTTATGCTGCTAATTTTGTAATTCGTCTTATCTATTTGCATATTTGCAAAATTTTAGAAAACAACTGGGCGGCACTTCGCTCATAACTCACTAAGTAAAATGTTTGAGAATTTAAGCCAAAAATTAGATAAAGCATTAAAGGTACTTAAAGGACAAGGTTCAATCACAGAAATAAACGTAGCAACTACGGTGAAAGAGATACGCCGAGCCTTACTCGATGCGGACGTAAACTTCAAAGTTGCTAAGGAAATTACTGACGAAATTAGAGAAGAAGCCTTAGGGAGCAAGATATTGATTGCTGTTTCGCCTCGTGAGATGTTTGTAAAGATTGTCTATGACAAGCTAACCAACCTAATGGGTGGAGAAAAACAAGACATGAACACCAAAGGAGACCCTGCTGTTATCTTGATTGCGGGCTTAAATGGTGCGGGTAAAACTACTTTTTCGGGCAAATTAGCAAACTTTCTAAAAAGCCAGGGCAAGCAAGTGATGCTTGCTGCCTGCGACGTGTATAGACCTGCCGCTATGGAGCAACTCAAGGTATTGGGCGAGCAAGTAGGCGTGGACGTTTATACCGAAATGGAGAGCAAAGATGCCATACAGATAGCTCAGAACGCAATTAAATATGCAAAGGCAAATAATAAAAAAATAGTTATTGTAGATACTGCGGGTCGCTTGGCAATAGACGAAGTGCTGATGAAGGAAATAGCTGCCCTCAAAAAAGCGGTTAATCCTTCGGAAACGCTATTCGTTGTGGACTCCATGACGGGGCAGGATGCCGTAACCACAGCACAGATATTCAATGAACGAATTGATTATGACGGTGTTGTGCTTACTAAGCTCGATGGCGATTCCAGAGGTGGTGCGGCTCTTTCTATTCGCCAAACAGTAAATAAACCCATCAAATTCATAGGTACGGGCGAAAAAATGGAAGCAATAGACTACTTCTATCCCGACCGTATGGCACAGCGTATCTTGGGCATGGGGGACGTACTTTCCTTAGTGGAAAGGGCGCAACGTGCTTTTGATGATGAGGAATCTAAGCGGATAGAAGCAAAAATTCGCAAAAACCAACTCGATTTTGATGATTTCCTTTCCCAAATTCAGCAAATCAAACGCATGGGAAATTTGAAAGATTTGATAGCAATGGTGCCAGGTATGGGTAAGGCACTCAAAGATGTGGACATTGATGATGATTCCTTCAAACCAATAGAAGCAATGATTCACTCTATGACTAAAAAGGAGCGCGCAAAACCAGAAATTCTGGACAATAGCAGAAAGCAACGCATAGCGAAGGGAAGTGGCACTACGATTCAGCAGCTAAATAACCTCATCAAACAGTTTGACCAGATGCGGCAAATGATGAAAAAGATGAATCAGATTAATCCTGCCCAACTGCAAAAAATGAAGTCCAAAAAGAGATAAGCATAAAAAAACTGAACAAAAAGCACCATTTTTTTTTTACGAAATGGTGCTTTTATTTTTTAATTGGGAAATTACTATTGAAATTTACTCTGTAGGCTAAAACACAAAACACTAATAATCAACAGACATGAATATAGAAACTATTTTCTCGATTTTTAATACCCTGATTTTGCCGCAGTGGTTGCTTATGATTTTTGCCCCAAAATGGCGATGGACACTACTCCTTGCAAACTCGTACCTCATTCCTTTGGCATTGGCGGTGGCTTATGCGTTTTTGGTGTTACCTAACCTCTTTGGTGGCGGGCAGATGCCCGATTTCAGCACTTTCGAAGGTATCAAAAATTTGTTCAAAATGGGTAACGACCAAGTAGTGGTAGGTGGTTGGTTTCACTATTTAGCTTTTGATTTGCTCGTAGGGACTTGGGTACTCAACGATAGTCAGAAACATCAGGTAAATGCAATCATTACTTCTGTTTGCATATTTTGCACGCTGATGGCGGGACCTGTGGGCTTTTTATTGTATCAGTTGGCAAAGAAAGTAAAAAGTATGTAATATTGGATTGTTTTTTTGTGTATTTTTGCCGAAATCACTATCACAGAATAAAACGAATCATTATGTTTAATACTTACCTTTCTCGTGTTCCAAAATGTGTAAATTATAGCACTATTTTTTTATTGCCAATCTTTTTTTTAGCTATTTTTCCCGCTTTTGCCCAAAGTCCCTACCGTAGTGAAACGCAGGTCAGAGACAGCGTGGCAGAGGCTTCTCTTCGCAAAATAGCCTTCGACATTCGTACAAATGAAGTTCCCGCACACGCCCAATTTGCTGATAATCAGATAGGTGTAGAAGTTACTTTGTTTTCAAAAGAAGGAATAGCCGAAGTTAGGAATGAAATCATGCGGCTCAAAGGGAAAATACTTGCTCAAAGCATCTTTTTTGGTGTCATCAAAGCTATTATTCCCAAAAATCAAGTAATTGTGCTTGCCAAATCTGCTTCGGTGCAATTTATCAGCTATATGGAAGCTCCTTTGGAAAATAAAAATAATATTGGAAGGAATAGACAAGGGGTGAATGCTATGAATAATGCACCTAAAAATCTGACAGGGAATGGCGTAATAGTAGGTATTTGGGATGCCATCTTAAGACCTCATGCAGATTTTGAAAATAGGATGCAAAACAAGGAAATTTATAATGATTTCACAGATGCGAATCAAGACGACCACGGCAACCACGTAGCAGGGACAGTAGGCGGGGCGGGCATCATTAACCCAAGAGCGAGAGGCATTGCACCCAAATCTACGCTATTTTCCTACAGCTACAGCGACCACAATAACGGTAGAATCAATGCGAGTAGTTTTGTAGAAGACGAGGTTTTGGCTGCCATTAATCCCTCTAATCCTTCGCTGGGAGTAGTCATTACCCAAAATTCCTTCGGACCTACCATTACCGCTTGTGCGGGTTTGGACAATTACCCTTCGCGCGCCCGAAGGAGAGATATGTTAGCAAGAACTTTTCCATTTCTTACCCAATGCGTGGCAGCAGGCAACGAACAAGCCGCTTGCGCGGGAGGGTTTACTACGTTGAGTGATGTAAGCAAAAATGCCATTATAGTCGGTTCTGTAGATAGCACAGATGTCATTGCTACTTCGAGTAGTTTCGGACCTACCAGAGATGGCAGAATTAAGCCTGATATTAGTGCTGTTGGCGAAAATGTATTTTCATTAAGTTTTAGTAATCAGTATGTTATAAAGTCTGGAACCTCGATGGCTACACCTATGGTTTCGGGTGTTGCTGCCCTGCTCTATGAAAGATTTAAGCAAATAAATGGCAATATGAATCCTACTTCTGACCTCATCAAGGCACTCCTTTGCAACAATGCGGACGATATTAATAACTTACGACCTGACTATCGTTCGGGCTTTGGCAGGCTCAACGGCGGCAATGCTTTGAAAGCATTAGAAGAAAATCGTTTTGAAAAGAAAAGCGTGAGCCAAAACCAAACAAATATAAAAACGATTACTGTAGCTCCTAATACTGCCGAGCTAAAAATTATGCTCACTTGGATAGATGTAGAGGCTTTGACGGGTGCTTCTGTCGCATTGGTAAATGACCTAAATCTGCAAGTAATATCTCCAGATGGTACTATTTTCAATCCTTGGGTGCTAAATCCTCTTACCCCTAATGCTATAGCAACTCGACAGATAGACAGCCGCAACAACATAGAGCAGGTTACTATAGATAACCCAATAGCAGGAAACTATACCATCAGTGTTGTAGGGGTAAATATTCCGCAAGGCACTCAAGACTATGCAATTACATGGACTGCAAATCCATTTTATCGAGAAATTATTTTTCCCACAAGCGGGCAAAGCATCAGCCCAAGTACCAATACAATTATCTATTGGCAGCAAGCAGGGGCAACAAGCGGAAGTCCACAAACTGTAGAGTATTCTACTAATGGTGGTACATCTTGGACACTTATAGGTACGGTAAATGCACCAAAAACATCTATAAATTGGAATATTCCTGCCATCGCCCCTAATGCCCAAGTGCAGGTGCGGGTGAGTGGCGCTTTTTCCCCAAATATTGTTGCAAATTCGGAAAATTTTAGTGTAATGGGTACGCCTACAGGCTTTACCGCTACAGGTTGCAATGCCATTCAACTTTCTTGGAGTGCTGTTGCTGGGACTACAAGCTATGATGTTTTTGCTGTAAATATTACAGATGGCTCTCTCACGCCCTTGCCAAATTCTCCCGTTATCACCACTAACAGCACAGATACAAGGGCTTTGGAAATCGGAAAAACGTATTGGTATGCAGTAAGGGCAAGAAATGGTAGCGTAGTAGGCGAGAGGTCTGTTGCCATTAGTTATAGTTTCACAGAAAACAAAGATGTAATGGTAACCAATGGGAACGATAGCGGGGAGGGGTCTCTGCGAGAAGCCATAGACCGCGCTTGCCAAGCAAATACTATTTCCTTTGCTCCAAACGTGAGCGAAGTGCTGCTAACATCTTCCTTGCTGATAAGTAAAAATATCACTATCAACGGAGGGGCAGGCAGCAAAACAGTCATCATCAAGCGAAATAGTGAAACTCCTTTTCGCATTTTTAATGTCATAGCAGGAGCAGTCAATATGAATAACTTAAGCGTTCAAAATGGTGCAGTTGTGGATAACGGAGGGGCTATTTTAAATACAGGAAATTTGACTTTGCGAAATTGTTATTTGCTTTATAATAATGCAGGAGTCATGGGAAGTGCCTTGCTCAACGGCGCTGGAAACTTATCAGGAACTGCTACTATGATAAACTGTGTAATGGCTTTTAATGCGACAACAGCACAATCGACCACTGGAACAACCATTCAAAATGGATTTGCAAGAGCGTCTTTGCTGACTTTGCAAAATTGTACTATCACAGAAAATACAGGAGTTGCAGGCAGGATAGCCATCAGAAGCTCGTCTTCAAGTACACTCAATTTACAAAACACAATCATCAATCAGCCACAAGGCGGACTCAATGCCTCGGCTACAAGTGTCGTCATCTCCGCAGGTGGAAATATATCTGCCGACAATACTGTGCTGCTCAATCATGCAACTGACCTACGCAATACAGACCCTCGCTTGCTTGTTTTTGCCCCTGCTTATTGCAGCCCAGCCGTAAATACAGGCGTTGGTATTGCTCCCGCTACAGACATTTTGGGCAACAGCAGAATAGGCATCATAGACAGAGGAGCTATAGAATATACAGGGCAAATACCTGACAATCAAAGTTTTATTATTAAAAATGGTAATGATACAGGGGAAGGTTCTTTGAGGGAAGCAATTACCTGCGCCCCCAATGATACACAAATCACTTTTTCTTCGGCAGTCAAAGAGGTGCGACTCACTTCATCCCAACTTAGTATCACAAAAGGCATCTCCATCATAGGAGATGGAAAAATAGTCATTCGCAGAAATGCAAATGCACCCCTTTTCCGAATTTTCAACATCGAAAATACAAGTGGAATTGCGGTAAATTTGAAAGGCATTGGCATTGCAAATGGCAAATTAGCCGCCAATGCAAATATGAATCCGTTGGCAAATGGCGGAGGCATTAGATTAGCAAACGGCAATCTGATACTTGAAAATGTGTCTGTTATTGAAAATCAATCTCCGCAAGGGGCAGGCATTGCAATCAACACGCTCGCAAGCATTGATATAAATAATTCTTTCATTACCAATAACATAGCAAACTCAAATAACAACAATACAACGCTTTTGGGGCAAAACGGCGGCGGCTTATTTATTGAAAATGGCGGAAGGGCAAATTTGACAAATACACTCATAGCCAATAATATAGCCTCTAATTTGGGAGCAGGCATTTTCAGTGCAGGCAGTCTGAACCTTCTCAATGTTACGATTGCAGGGAACAGAGCAAATCAGTCCCCGTCAAATGAGGTTGCCAATAATGCTGCTGCGGGTATTAATCTGACAAATTTGGCAGGCATGACCACCCAAAATACTATTTTTCATCACCCAGATTTGCAAAATGGCAATTTTATAAGTGCCTCTATGAGTACAGTAAGTAAAGGTGGCAATTTGAGTAGCGATAGGACGATGCTTGCCCTTTTGCAGGAAAGTACCGACCAAAACGAGGTTAAGCCACTTTTTATCAGCCCAAAAGATACTAATTTTGGACTGTTGTGCTACGATTTGGCACGCATTAACCCAGCACTCAACGCAGCAGTAAAAACAAATATGCCAAAAACAGACATTTTGGGGAAAGAACGCGTTTTTGATGAAATTGGTGCTTATGCTTTGCAAACCTGCCCCATCCCTTCCCCTAATCTATCTGCAAAGGCGGGAAATGCAATTATTACACTCACTTGGGAGAAAAGTCAAACCTCAATACCTTTGGTCTATGAAATTTACGCTTTTTCCGCAAATACTCCCGCACAACTAATAGGCACAACTACAGATAATACTTTTGTAATCAACGGTTTACAAAATTCAATAAATTACAGTTTTTACCTGACCGCATCGAGCAAATTTGGGCAAAGTGAAAAAAGTAACATAGTAAGTGCAAGACCTTCTATAGTGCTATCAAGCGATGGAGAAAGCTATGTAAATCAATTATTTATCTATCCTAATCCGAGTGAAAGTGATTTTAGTTTGTTACTAAAAGAAGAAAACACAAGCCAAACTGCTATGCTGACCGTTATCAATTTGGCAGGGCAAACCTTAGCAAATCATGTTTTGAAAGCAAAGGCAAATAGGCAATTTGAGGAAAAAATAAGTCTTTCTCATTTTCCGTCAGGAGTATATTTGCTCATGCTGACTACCGAAAAAGGTGTTTATTTCCATAAAATACAGAAGTTGTAAGCACAATGTTTGGTAGTTCTTGGAAAGTCTGAAAGTGAGGGTAAACTGATATGTGATAGCAAATTAATATCAGATTTATTTATCAATGGATATCCTACCTACTTCATTATCAGTCCAGAAGAGAAAGTAATATACATTTCCTACGATGCCTTTAAGCCAAGTACAGACTTAGAAGCCAAACTCCAAGAGTTAAAAATTACAAAATAATAATCGTTTACGAAAAAAATCGTAGATAAAATTTGTATTTACGAAATCTCTCACCTAATTTGATAAAAAAATAGCCAATGAAAACCCAAAGATTGCTTACTATTGTTATACTGTGCCTACTTTCTACCATGAGTGCTTCTGCCACTACTATCAAAGGAAAACTACTTTTTCTTGAAAATCAAGTAGTTAATATTTATGCTTTCAGCAATTATTTTACAAAAAATACTTACCTGATAACACAAAGTAAAACTGATAATGCAGGAAACTTATTAGCAGAGTTTACGCTTGAGGAACCCCAACTCATTCTTGTCGAATCAAAAGAAAAGCTGCTTGAGTTTTACGCGATGCCCCAAGGTAGCTATGGAATAGAGCTTGAAAAAGAAAAATTAGGTTGGATTTCTGAAAGTAATAGCCGTATCAATAGTACGCTAAAGCAAGTTGATAAAGATTTTTTTGCATGGTTTTCTTCTGTTATGAACTTAGAAATAGGCGCATTGAGAGACTCTACGCTTTCTTTCTCCAAAGTAATTTCTGATTTTGAGGAAATTAGAAAACGCTATGCTTATGAAAAGGAGCCTTATTTGGCAGAACTAATAAAATTTAAGTTTGCGGATAGGGAATTAAGCCTTTGTAACATGAGCTTTTTATTCAAAAATACAGATATGCGAGATTTGTACGGAAAATTTGAAACCAAATATTTTGACTCCATACCTCCCAATTTGAAAAACCCGTTTTACATAGACCTGCTTACTAATTATCTTGAACTGAGAATTAATACGACTTCTTTATTACATGAAGAGTATAGCAACGTGAGAACAATCGATAAGCTATTGAAAGAGGCAAGCTATCTCAAACAGCCTAATTTAAAGGATTTGGCAAAAGTTGCTTGTGTAAAAATAGTATATAGCAATAATTGGTATGAGGACAAATCAACCTTTAATAAAGTAGCAGACTCTATCAAGAATGCAATAAGCGACAAAAAACACCAAATTATTCTCCAAGAAGTCATAGCTGCCAATAACCTCTTTAAAGTGGGAGATATGTTCCCTGACTATATGCTAAAAGACCATTTTGGTAAATTTGTTTCTACCAGAGTTATCAAAGATAAATATGTATTAGTAGATTTTTGGTTTACGGGCTGTAGTGGTTGTATAACAGAAATGAAAAATTTCCCAAGCCTGATAGACAAATATAAAGACCAATTAGCCTTTGTAAGTATATCAGCAGATGAAAATTTTGAAAAAATGCAGAAATTCATCAAGAAAAATAACTACCAATGGTCATTCCTTTATTGTGGAAGTGATAGCAAATTAATTTCAGATTTATTTATCAATGCATATCCTACCTACTTCATTATCAGTCCAGAAGGAAAAGTAATGTACATTTCCCACGATGCCTTTAAGCCAAGTATAAACTTGGAAGCCAAACTCCAAGAGTTAAAAATTACAAAATAACAATCACTTACGAAAAGAATAGTAGATAAAATTTGCATTTACGAAATCTCTCGTATATCTTTGTACGAAATTAATCGTAGATAAAATTGATAAGCAATAAAGTACAATGATAAAACCAACAGAATCCGAATTAGAAATCCTACAGCTACTTTGGCAGAAAGGCAGCTGTACCGTCAGGGAGATAAACGAGGAATTGAGCAAGAAGAAAGAAAGCGAAATAGGCTACACTACTACGCTAAAAACGATGCAAATCATGCACGAGAAAGGTTTGATTAGTAGAGATGACACTGCGAAGACGCATATTTTTACTGCTGTAGCTACGGAAAGCGACACACAAAAACAGCTTTTAGACCGCTTCATGGACTCGGTTTTTAGAGGCTCGGCTATGAAAATGGTCATGCAAGCATTAGGCAATCAGCATACTACCGCAGAGGAAATCGCAGAAATCAAGAAACTCATCGACGAGATGGAAAATAAAAAATAAACTACTAAAGCCCTCTCCCTTGGGGAGGGTTTGGGTGGGGCAAAAAACTAATAAAATATCATGGATACATTCATTCCCTCAAATATCGCAGAAGCCCTCGGTTGGACTATTCTGCACTCGCTTTGGCAGGCTACTTTGATAGGTACGGTGCTGATGCTCATTTTACAACTTATGAAAAATAGCAATGCTTCCCAGCGTTATCTTATCTCGCTTTCCTCTTTATTTGCTATTTTATTAATGGCAGGAATTACTTTTTTTACTATTTACCAGCCCGCCACCGTACCTTTGGCTTCGGCTGAAGTCATAACTTGGTTTGAGATGCCTACTTTTCAAGAAACTGAAAAAACTTGGCAGTACTCCTTTACTATAGCTATGAGTTTTCTTACAGCCTATTCCCCTCAAATCTCTTTGGTTTGGCTTTTGGGTGTTACATTTCTGTCTATTCGCTTCTTATTCAGTTTATTATATGTTCACCAGCTAAAAACATACAAAGTAAAACCAGCTTCAGTAGAGTGGGAGAGAAGGCTTAATGCTATCGCAGAAAAAATAAAAACAAATCGTCAAATCAAATTAGTAGAATCCGCTTTGGTGGCAGTGCCTACTGTAGTCGGTTGGCTCAAACCTGTGATTCTGCTTCCTTTAGGAATGTTTGCGTCCTTACCTCCCTATCAAATTGAGAGCATTTTAGCACACGAATTAGCGCATATCCACCGCAACGACTTTTTTATCAATATTTTACAATCTATAGTAGAAATTCTCTTTTTTTATCACCCCGCAGCTTGGTACATCTCTAAACACATTGAAAATGAAAGAGAAAACTGCTGCGATGACATTGCAGTAGCCACTATGGGCGATTCTTTAACTTATATCAAAGCATTAACAAATTTAGCAAGCATGAAAACAACTAATTTATCTCCTGCCTTAGCAGTTACAGGCAGAAAAGGTAGCTTATTCCAAAGAGTAAGCCGCATTGCCCAAAATACCAATTTGGCAAAAAAGCACACAGTTTCCCCCAAACTCACTGCCGCTATGATAGTGATAATGTGTTTACTGTTATTAGCCACCAAAACCGAAGCCACTACTTTTTTGGATTCTTTGGTAGAACCTTTTGAAAATCAAGAAAATAGTAATAATTTGAAAGACAAGGAATTAGCTTTGAATGATACAACTAAAAAAGTGGTTAAGGTACAAAAAACAGTAACCGTTCGTTTTGATAGTCTGCTGAATGATGATACTACTATAAGTATTACTACTATTATTAATAAAAATGGTAAAAGCGATACCTTGCATAATATAGCCCATCATTCCAATATGCCGTTTTTCTACAAATTCAATGAAGAAAACCTAACAAAGGAGTTCATATTGAATAGTTCTGGCGATACTTTGGATAAAAAGTTTTTATTTGTTAGGACTTCTCCAACCGCAGTAACAAGTGGGGAAAAAATGTCGGGAGTGCTGGGAGATAGTCTTGGAAAAATATGGCTACACTATCCTAATGGGAAAAATAAACTTTTGTTAATCAATGATTTAGAATCATTTAAGGAATTTAGATATTTACCTACTGATAGTATCTTTAAACATTTGAAAAATTTAAAACAAGGTAATGATTTTCAAATTTTAAATCCGCAAGACTTTATTTCAACTGATAATCCAAAAGACAGGAAATTTTGGATTGGTGCAGATTCTATTGGAAAAGCTTTGCCAAAAGGAGGACGGACTTATGTGTATAAATATAATGCAATGCAAAACCCGCTTGTTATTGTCAATGGAGAAGGTAGCAAGTTTAAAATAGGATTAGATGAAAACTACCCGCTTTATGTCATTGACGGAGAAAAACTTCCAGAAGGCAGAGACGCAAGTTTAGAAATTTTAAGGAAACTCAATCCAAATGATATTGCTTCTATGGAAGTATTCAAAGGTGAAAAAGCCATCAAGAAGTACGGAGAGCAAGGCAAAAATGGGGTAATCGTCATTAAAACCAAGAAAGGCAAGAAAAAGAAAAGCGATACTTCTGAGGAAATAAACATTTCTAAGGACGAAGGTTCGCCACAGCCCCAAAATTTTAGCCTCCATATAGCAGACCCAAATACGCAATCCAAAGGGAAGCCGTTGTTAATAATTAATGGAGTAACCATGACACAAGAAGAAAGTAATAAGGCATTGAAAAAAGTGAACCCTAATGATATTCAATCAATGGATATATTGAAAGGAGCATCAGCTATAACTCTACATGGTGAAAAAGGCAAAGATGGAGTCATTATCATTAAAACCAAGGAAGGCAAGCAAAGAGAAAAAGATAATGCTCAAATAGGCGAACGCCTTTACATCTTAGATGGCAAAGAAGTAAGCAAAGAAGAGGCTGATTCTCCCGAAATTTTCAAAAATATCCATACCATTAACGTGATTGGAAAAAGCGAAGCAATGAAAGCTTATGGAGATAAAGGGAAAAACGGAGCAACAGTTATGTACACCACTAAAACGATGAGTAAACCAAAGCCAGAAGACATTTCTAAAGGTATTAAAGTTACAGAATTCGAACCGCTTAAAGGCGAGGAAGTCTTAGTATTCCCTAATCCTACGCAGTCTTACGTAAATATTCGCTTTGCCCTTGAGAAAAGTGAACCTGTAGTAATAGAAGTGCATGATACCAAAGGGCAAAAAATGGCAACCATCGCAGATGGTGCTTATTTAGACAAAGGACAAAATAGCTTGCTTTGGGATACTGCTAAAATACCTACGGGTACATATATCATTACTGTAAAACGAGGAGGTAGAACCAGCCAGCACAAATTGCTATTAGATTAAACAACTGGTTATCAATTAATGAGTATTTAATCTTTCACGAAGTTTATAATTTCGTGAAATTTTTTCATCAATTCTTTTGGAGGTTAGAAAAGGTTGTATTACCTTTGCACCCCGAAACGACGACAGTAGGGAAAGAGTTAAGGTTTTTCAGTTAGCAGGATTGGAAAAAGGTTT
>REAZ01000042.1 GCA_004294445.1 Cytophagales bacterium | reverse complement strand
ATTCGTTCCTTTCTCATACACATTCACCAAAAGTCGAGCCGTTGGAGGCGGTGTTTGCGGTGCCCCGCTTGGTCGCTGCAATGTGTAGGTGGAAAGGGTCAGTTAGATAACTAATTGATTGACAATTTAATAAACTTACCTTTGCTCATGCACCTACACGCAAATCTGGAGATTTGCAAAGTAAAAAGTTCGTAGTCTCGCTTCACTAAGACTACGAACAACTGGTGCTACCATCTGCTTGTATTCTTCCTCTGTGATAATCTCATTTGCTTTTAGTTGCTCAATATTATTCAATTGAAAATAGTAAGGCAAATCCATGTCTATTTTTCCGTACTTTTCTTTAATGTATTCCTTTGCCTTTGCATAGATAAGGTCAATAAACTTTTTCACTTCTTCTCCATTTTTTTCTGTTTCTATAAAGTACAACGCATTTTTTCTAGTTTTCAAGTAAGTGGTTTTCAAGTTTTCATCTTTATACGAAAAATAAGCACAAATAGACCACATTAAAATACTGGATATATACAAAAAAAGACCCCTTCCATCGAATCCGTCTAATCCTAAAATACTATAAATCATCCCGATAATAGAAAGGATTGTAAATATCAAAAATATATAAAAAGCAAATTTCTTACCTCTTTTATAAGTAAGTTCTTTGCCAATATCTTCAAAATGAACTATATATTCATAGTAGGTATGTATGCCTCTTAACCATTTACCATAAGATATTTTTACACCTTCATTTTGAATTTCGTAAATAAGTTTTTTAGAAATGGTTTTTATCATTAATTTTTCACTCATTTCGTGTAATTATTCAGTTTTAAAAAACCCTTAAGTTAAATTGGTAACAAATTTACTGTTTTTTTGAAATTATTCTAAATTTATACGTTTTAAAAGCATACTTATGGCTATTCTTAAAAAATCACTTCCATAGAAAAGAAACCAAAATCAGGAACTTTCCCTACTATTTGATTTTCGTAATTCTTTGCTTCATTTCCGTTATTTTTTGATTTGCATTTATGCTAACTTTGCATTTATCATTTTAGAACAAAAATAATAGCAATCAATATGCAAAAACGTACATTAGGAAATAGCGGTTTAGAGGTTTCGGCTATAGGCTTGGGCTGCATGGGCATGAGTTTTGGCTACGGACCCGCAGGCGAAAAAAGCGAAATGATAAAGGTACTTCATGCGGCTGTGGAGCAGGGAATCACCTTTTTTGATACGGCAGAGGTCTATGGACCCTTTACCAATGAAGAATTAGTGGGAGAGACATTAACTCCTTTCAAAGGGAAAGTGGTGATTGCTACCAAATTTGGCTTCAACATTGACCGCACAAATCGTACTTATGCGGGCGTAAATAGTCGCCCAGAAAATATCAAACTCGTTGCAGAAGAATCCCTAAAAAGGCTTAAAATAGAGGTCATTGACCTATTTTACCAGCACCGAGTCGACCCAAATGTTCCTATTGAAGACGTGGCAGGAACGGTAAAGGATTTGATAAAGGAAGGAAAAGTAAAGCACTTCGGGCTTTCGGAAGCGGGAGCAAATACCATTCGTAAAGCTCATGCGGTTCAGCCCGTTACTGCTTTGCAAAGTGAATATTCGCTGTGGACACGCCAGCACGAAAAGGAGATAATTCCCACGATTGAAGAATTAGGAATTGGCTTTGTGGCTTACAGCCCACTCGGAAAAGGTTATCTAACTGGAAAAATGGACGTAAATACAAAATTTGCCGAGGGTGATATTCGCAATAAACTCCCCCGATTTACGCAGGAGGCACTCAAAGCGAACCAAACCTTGATAGAACTGATAAATCAATTTGCGGAGAGAAGAAACGCTACTCCTGCCCAAATTGCTTTGGCATGGGTATTGGCGCAAAAACCTTGGATTGTACCTATCCCTGGCACTACAAAACTGCACCGCTTGACCGAAAATAATGGTGCGGCTTCTATTACACTTACTTCGGATGAGTTACAGGAGATAGAAACTGCTTCTGCTCAAATCCAAATCGAAGGGACACGCTATAATGAGCAAATGGAAAAATCAACGGGGCTTTGACAAAACCCCTGTTTGCGGTAGAGTGAAAACGTTTTTCTCTACCGCATTTAGCAAGCAAATCTCTATATTTGCGTAAAAGTGCTTTTATTTGCGGAAAACTCTTTACTTTGCTATAAAAAAGCAATGAAAAATTCAAGGAATACCTTGCTCCCATTTTGGTAGCAGGATAGGAATTATGCAAGGGAGCAAGGATTATTGGAAGTGTTGTTTCTTTGAAAATACCTTTTTAGCTTGCGCCTCTTACGCAAATCTGGAGATTTGCCAAGCAGAACTGCGTAGAGTCGCTTCGCTAAACTCTTCCTATAACGTATCTCTTATCTATTTTGTAGTCAGCTACTTAGGGACTAAGCTAAACCCCAATTTCCCTGCTTGTTTCTCTACCCATTTGAGCTTT
>REAZ01000010.1 GCA_004294445.1 Cytophagales bacterium | reverse complement strand
CTATTGTTTAAATTTTTGGCTTGATTGGTTTCCATACTATAAATTTTTAGAAAATTTATGCCTGAAAATTGCGCAATTCAAACAAAATCAATACCTTTGCATTGTTCTCTCTGCAAGAAAACAAGACAAAAAGCACTGTTTAGGTCTGGAAAACGCAAGTTTTCAGACCTTATTTTTTTGATTTTAAACGGTTAGAGATTTTGATTACTTTTTCGATTGCTTGTGCGTCCCGCTCGCTTGCGGTTGCCTTTCTTCCCTTTTCCAAGAACTCGATGAGTTCTTTTCTTTTGAAAGAAATTTTTCCTCTTACTCCTTCGGCTTTGTAGTGCGGTATTTTCCCTTTGTGAGCTTTCCTCTGCTGTTCCTTGATGTCAGCCATGTTATCATCAATGGAACTTTTTAATTCATTTTTTGAAAACTGTTTTTCCATAGTTTTAAAATTTTTTTACCAAAAAATTTCCCCAACCATTGAAAAACAGTATATTTGCATGGCATTTTACGCAAATGTTCCTGTTTTTCAACGGTCATTTTGTTAGGTCTTAGAAGTGGTGCAAACACTTTTAAGACTTTTTTCTTTTTTGGATATGTTTGTTTACTTTTTCTTCTCTATTAGTTTGTTTTAAAAAATTAATAATTTCATTGAGCATATAATATTTTCTTCTGCCTGTGGGTCGGTAGCATTGAAGCCCCGCCTTTTCCCATGCCCTTGAAGTTTGGCGAGTGATACCAAACCGCTTGCATAGTTCCGTTTCGTCTAAGGTTTCCGAACTTGGGGTATCTTGCACCCTATTCATCACCTTCAAAGTTGCCTCGTTCACTGCATCATTTATCAATGCAATAAGCTCGTCTTTCGTTGTTACAATAATCTTACTATCCATTTCTTAAAGTCAGTTTTAATTTGACCTTGCAAATAAATAGCATTATTTACCGTAAAAATTCAGTTTATTCAGTCGACTGAATAAACTGAATAAGTTATTTTAATAAAAGTTGAAAATCGGATAAATATTTTTCTGAATCATCTAAATTTTTCCCTTGAAACATAGATATATCAATTTCTTTATTAAAAAATTTGCAAAAACTCTCTCTGACCTTGGTAGAAAAGTTTTGCATGGATTCATTCAGGCAGTTTTTATTTAGACAATACAAAGCAAAAGCAACTAATTGTATTTTCTTTTTACGCCAAACATATTCGCCATTTTCACCTTTGATGATATACCTATTTTCCTCACGCATCAGTATTTCTAAGTTTTTTTCCAAATTTTTCGGGTCTTTGAAAAGCTGGGGGAGGGGTATAATTTTTATTTCCTTGGTTTTGGGTTTAGTTACTTTCTTATCAGCTTCTTTTTCTTCTAACTCACGAAATTCTACTTGGTTAGTAACTGTCTTGATAAACTCGTCAAATAAAGGAGCAATAGCAACTACCTTGTGGTCATCAATACTCATTCTATCTCTCAGTTCTTTAAAAACAGGAATTGCTTTTTTAAGCTCTTTGACTTCCTCTTTTTTTGAAAGTTCAGCGAAGGAAGTTTTTGCTTCTAATCCTAATTTTTTAATTCTATTTTCACTATCCTCCGTTAATTCTTGTTTTATTTTGTCGAACTTCTTTATAATTTCGTCCTTTTGTCTTTGTGTTTTTGCTGCTTGTAGCTCCTGCTTGATTGCACTAATTTCTTGTTTTTTAGATTGTGTAAAATTCCTACGTGAGTCAGAGATGAAATTTTGCTGATTTGGAGGAAGGAGTTTTAGGAAGAATTCTTCACTAAAAATTAAATTAATAGCTTTTTTGTCTTCTTCAGTAGCAAATTGTAGCATAGTTTCTTTACTCCGTTCAAGAATAAACTGTAAGAATTTCATTTTGTCTTCATCAAAATTTTCCATGTAGTATTTGATTTTAAAGTTTTATAAATTTACCTTGTTAAATGCGTTAAAAACAGCGTCATCACTTGTGTTTTCATATTTCATTAGCGTTTTCAAATCCTCATGCCCTGTAACCTTCATAATAGTAGTAGGCGGAACTCCCTTTTGCAGCAAGAGCGTGATACCTGTGCGCCTTGCAGAGTGTGAGGATATAAACTCGTATTTGGGCTTGGCTATATCAAAGGCTTGTTTTCCCGAATAACGCCTAATGCTTACTTCCTCTTGGATACCTGCTATTTGACACGCCTCTTTGATGTACTCATTAAATTTCTGCTCACTAATTTTAGGCAGATTGTGTTCGTACTTTTGAAGAACCTTTTTTGCTCCTGCGGTATAGGTGGTATTCAATGGTACAAGGATATTTTCATTTGTTTTAATGGAAATAAAGTCCCAAACATCATTTTTGATATGCTTAGGATTGAAAGCTGCTGTATCCGACCAGCGTTGCAGTGTAAAAACCATGAAACAAAATAAGTCCCTCACCCTCTCTAAACGCTTGTTAGTAGAAAAATCGTAGTTGAGTAGTTGATAAAACTCCTGCTCTGTGAGGGTTATAATCTCATGCTTACTCGCTCTTGTTGCTTTAAACTTTTTAAATAAATCGTTTTGGTGATATTTCATATCTAAAGACCACTGCATAAAAGTTTTAATACAAGAAAAATACTTTGCTACTGTATCATTTAGCAAGCCTTCATTACCATATTTTGTATTTCGTTGCTCTAAACAATGACTTCTAAATTTTGACTCAAAAAGTGGACTGATAGAATCAAAATCTAATGGATATTTTTTTTCTTTTTCAAAGGATTGGAGCTTATGTTTTAGAGAGATATATTTCTGAATAGTCGGATATTTCACTTCTGGTTTTTTTGCGTCTATGAAATCATCATAGTATTCAAAAAAAGTTTTTTCTACGGGCTTTGCTTGCTCTTGTTGATTCATTTGTTCAAAAAGGTAGGCTTTGATGGAACTTGGTAGAGGAATAATACCTTTTGCTCTCTGCGAATTGTAATAATCAACAATATGCTTTTTTACCTTGTTGAGGTATCCGTCATAAAAATCGTAGTCCGCTATTTGGCTTTTGGGATATGCTTTTTTCATATTCCATTCCTCAATGGCGATACTCAATCCTGTGGTACATTGCAGACGATTTTTACCAAAGGAAAATTGCACACAGATAGCAGTTTTCCTTTGTGCTTTGTAATCTCGAAGATAAAAACTAATACTGACTTTGTCTTTTTTCATGCTAAATAAATTTACTCGCACAAATATATAAATTTAATTTATGTACGTAAAATAGTTAGTATTTTTTCTTTACATAATTATTATATTATTTTGTATTAGTTTTAAAAATACGTATTTTTGTGTCTGTAAAGGTATTTTTATGAAAAGTAGTGGTAAGTAATTTAAAAAGGTTCGAGTCCTGCCTCCGCCACTATTTAAAAAAGCCTTTACGATTTTTCGTAAGGGCTTTTTTATTTTCCCTACTTCTTTGCTTTTTAACTTTTTTTTATAACTTCGCTGTTGGTAAAAACAAACTTCCTAACCTTATGCCCAAACCTGTAATATTTCTGGCTTTTGCCAATGACAGACAAGACAATGCAAGATATTTAAGAAACCTACCATTTGAGCTTGATGGTATCAGAAAATCCTTGGAAAAAGCCCAAGACAGTAAACTCTGCGAAATTATCTATGAGCCTAACTGTAGTATCGAAAAAATCATAGATACTTTTCAGAAGTACCAAGAGCAAATCGTAGTTTTTCACTATGGCGGTCATGCTGATGGCTATCAACTTTTATTGGAAACCCTGTCTGCTGAAACCCTGTCAGTGGTCGAAGACCCTGACAGTGGTTCGAATAGCGTTGCCCATGCCGAAGGCTTAGTCGCTCTTTTTGCCAAACAAAAATCACTCAAATTGGTATTTTTCAATGGCTGTACTACCGAGCAGCAAGCCCAAGAATTGGCGGATAAAAGTAACTTAGCAGTCATAGGAACGAGCAGCGAGATAGAAGACGGTATTGCTACTAACTTAGCCATTCGCTTTTACAAGGGCTTGGGAATCAACCTCACTATCGGCAAGGCTTGGGAAGATGCACTGATAGAGCTAAAAATCAGGCAAGGCAGTGAAAACCTGAGAGGCTTGTACCGAAAAGAAGCAAAAGAAATTCCTCAAAAACAGCCTTGGGAACTTTTCTCCAAAGACAAAACTGCCTTAGATTGGCGACTGAATATGATAAGAAAATATAGCGTTGGCAATATCTACAAGCTACTCAATGCATCTTTCAATGACGAGAGCTTGCAGATTTTCTGCCAAATAAACTTTGAAGACGTGCATAACAACTTTGGGACGGGGCAGAGCAGAAACCAAAAACTCATGGCTCTGATAGACTATACCAAAAGGAAGCAAGAAGTAGAAAAGCTCTTAGACTTGGTAGCAGAAGAGAACCCCGCACAGTTTGAGCAGTTTAAACCGTATTTTGATTAGCAGAATTTGGAACTCTGCCTTAGTTTAGGTAGTTTTATGACAAAATAGATAGAAAATGACAGAACTAAAAATTCAAATTGCAGATAGTTTTATTCAATATCTTGGAAAAGAAACAGTGGAAAAATTTGTGCAAGACTATGTTACAAAGGCTTTACTTCGTTTGGCGGCACAAGAAATTTTGGCTGACCTTGCTGATATTGACATAGAGGATACAGCATGGAAAGAAGCAAGAGAAAAAGCGTGGCAGAAAAACAATTACTTCATTAACGTAATTGCCCATGCTTGAACGGTGCGATACTCACAAGTTTGATTCTTTGCACAGTTTATTTGTATATTTTATTTGAGTTGTTTATTTTGCACAAACCTTTACCATAAGCCAAAAAAACATGAAAAAGCTACTTTTTATACTTCTATTATTTACGTATGCCCAGACTGCCTCCGCCCAATGCCAATTCCTCACAGACGGAGAAGCCTTAGAGAAAAAAGGAAAGTACCAAGACGCTATCCGCAAGTATATCTTGGCAGTGAAAGACTGTAGCAAAGATGCAGTAACTGCTATGAATAAAATCAATGCGCTCATGGACAGGATAGAAAAGGCAGAAAGAACAGCAAAGCAAGAAACTGAAAAAACAAAAAAAGCATTAGCAGAAAGTGAAAAGCAGAAAGCCAAAAATCAAAAGTTAGTAGATGCATTTTATTTTGCATACGATAGGTTTGCTTTAGCGGTAAAAGAAATTGAAGTTCCTGTAGATGAAGAAGATGAAAGTAATGAAACAGTGAAAGTGAAAAGATTTGGCTTCATTAACAAAGAAGGTGATGCTATTATAGATTACAAATACGATAATCTTACTCCCTTCAATGAAGAAACAGGATTTGCAAATGCTATATTAAATGGTATAGCATATAACGTAGATACATTTGGTAATCAAACAGAATATAATTTAAAACAATTAAAATTAAATAAAAAAGGCTTGGTTATTATACCACACTACATTTTCAATATTAAATCATTAGAAGAATTAGATTTAAGCAATAATCAAATTGACAGCATACCTAATCAAATTGAGGAACTCAGGCAATTAAGAAAATTAGTATTGAATAACAATAAATTATTGCGTTTACCAATTCAAATTGGGAAATTGAAAAATTTACAGATATTAAATTTAGGTTCACCAGATTTAGGGAATAAAAATGAACTTACTGAGTTGCCTGTCCAGATAGGAGAACTCACTAATTTGCAAGTTTTAGATTTGTATTGGAATCAATTAAAAATATTACCGCCGCAAATTGGGGAACTTAAAAGCTTGAGAGAACTTAATTTGGGTTTAAATTCACTTATATCTTTACCTCCACAAATTGGAGAACTCAAAAATTTGCAAGTTTTGGATTTGAAAAGAAATGATTTAAAAACTATCCCTTTTCAAATTGGAGAACTTATAAATTTGAAAAAACTTGATTTGGGCTGGAATGAATTGAAAATATTACCCCCGCAAATTGGAAAACTCACAAATTTACAAAAACTGATTGTGGGTGGGAATAATAATTTGGATTGGGAGCAAACTATTCAGACATTATCAGGAATGTCTCAAAAAATATTATTTACCCCTCTGTCTGCTATTACGGATAAAAAAGAGTATAAAGATGGTATATTATGGGTATATGTAGATAACGATAACCTCTTCAAGGTTTTAGACAAGGCACAGCCTGCCCAAATGGAAGAATTCATTAATTCAAAAGAACTTTATTTAGAACAAATGCAATTAAAAGAATTGCCTGCCCAAATTAGTAAATTCAAAAATTTACAACTTTTGAATTTGGGCAATAATCAATTAACACAATTGCCTTCAGAAATAGCTGATTTGATAAATTTGGAAAATTTGGATTTATATCTTAATCGATTTACAGAACTACCTTCTGTAATTTTAAAGCTCAAAAAGTTACAAAAGTTAGTCTTACATGGTAATAGATTACAATTTTTGTCATCTCAAATCGGAGAACTAAAAAGTTTAAGAGAACTTAGTTTGGGTTTCAATGAACTTAGGGCTTTACCTCCTCAAATCGGAGAGCTTAAGGACTTGGAATATCTTTCTTTAACGAAAACTGAATTAAGATTTTTGCCTTCTGAAATAAAAGAACTCAAAAAATTACGATGGTTAAATATTTCTCATACTCTATTTTCAAAAGACAAAATCAATGAGATATTGACTATTTTACCTCAATTAGAAGTATTAGACTTAGGTGATATGGGCTTTACGACTCTCCCTGATGCCGTTTTTAACCTTAAAAACCTGAAAACATTGTATTTAGGTATTAATTATGATATTGACGAGGATGAGCAAAATCCTAATAATTTTTCGGAAGAGGAAAAAGAAAAAATTCGCAAACTTCTGCCTAATTGTAAGATAGAATTTGACTGATGGAGAAATATAAAAACTAAAATTTATCACCTTGACGTAGAGAAAATTAAAGAGATATTGAAGGAGTAAAATGAAAGAATCAAACTTGTGAGCGTTGCACCGTTTAAAAGTTTGATTCTTTCTCGATATTTTTCTTACTCAAAAAATCGTAAATTTGTATATCAAAAAATTAGAAAAATATGGTTAATATAAATACAACAGTTCAGTTTGTTTTAGATTTTAAAACCTTACTTAGCTTAGTTTTGCAGCTCTCCAAAGAACACAGAGAGTTGTTAGTGAGTATTTTGGAGCAGCAAAAGCAGTTAGAAAGCCAATCAGAAGAGCCTTTGAAAATACAGCAAACCAATGAAAAGGCAAAAGATATGACTGATATGCTTTCTGATATGGAACTGTTACAACTTATCAAACAATTAGGATAAAAATGTACCTATTAGATACAAATATAATGTGTTTTTTGACTTTATGCTTGTGAAAATCTGATTGCCTGCACCTTGTGTATGAAACTTTCCTCAATTTCTTGCTTCTCTCATTTCCGTTTACTACTTTTAGTTTCATAATACACTATATATTAACGATGCAGACAGAAAACATTAACTGGGAGTTCATTGCCCGCACCATAGAAAACCAGAAAACCATTCTATTCTTGGGGCATGGCGTAAGTATTAACTACCAAAACCCCAAACACGAAGCCGCTTTTTTCCAAGATTTTGTAGGGCAGAGGCAGGCAGATATTTTGTCTTATCACGAGCAAGACGGCTTTTTAGTTTTCAAAAACCATGATGCCAAGCTACTCTCTTTGAATAAGATACGCCCTTTTTACGAGCAGGATTTTTCTAATCCATTATTGGAGAAAATCGCCGATATTCCTTTTCACCTCATCATCAGCCTCACGCCTGATTTGAGTCTGAAAAAGATTTTTGAGCGAAAGCAGTTTGCCCACACGCACCAGTATTACCGCACCAAGATACGCACCGAAGCAGGCGAAAGCCCAACGAAGGAAAAACCCCTGCTTTACAATTTCTTGGGCTGCGTCAAAGACGAGGAGAGCCTCATTACCTCGCATTACGATTTGTTTAACTTGGTGCAATCCATTTATGCGGATAAAAATCTGCCCGAAAAAATCACTTCGGTTTTCAACAAGGAACTCACCAAAAATATTATTTTCTTGGGTTTTGACTTTGAAAAGTGGTATTTTCAGTTGATTTTGCACCTACTCGGTATCAATTACGATTCTTGCATTCGCTATGCTGCCTCCCAGCAAAACCTCTCCGAAGCGCACCAAACGCTGATAGAATCGGAGTTCAAAATCAACTTTGCAAGCAATGATTTGGAGAGCTTTGTCAATACCCTGCACAGCCAATTTAGTGCAGAAAAGCTCCGCAAACCTTCGGCAGAAGCTACTAAGCAGAATCGCAAGTATCTGAAAAATAACATCATGAAATTCATGGCAAAGGCGTTTAATGCCACAGACTTCGAAACTTTTTGCATGATTAACTTTGACGAAGTGTATGACAATTTTACGCCTACGCAAGGGCAATCGGCACGCCTGAATGCCCTGCTCGACTATTTGGAGAGAAAATCGGACTACGAAAATTTCTTAGACTTGGCAAAAGAAGAAAACCCCGTTCAATTCAAAAACTTTGCGCCCTACTATGAAGAACAATAAACTCAACCGCTATGTGGGCGTTGCCCCTTTTCAGCCAGAGCAAAAGGATATTTTCTTTGGTAGGGATAGCGATTCCGAAAAACTGTATAGTTTGGTGAGTTCGCAGCAGCAAGTTTTGCTCTATGCCAAGTCGGGCTTGGGCAAAAGTTCGCTGATAAACGCAGGCTTACTGCCCAAACTAAGCCAAAACGAAAATCTCCAAGTCATTCAGATTCGCTTTGGGGCGTACCAAGAGGAGCGTTCTATCAGCCCTTTGGACAAAATGTTGAGCTATCTGCCGCCAAGCAAGCCTTCTTTTTTGGATAAAATCATAGAAAATGAAAACTCCCTTTGGTACAGGCTCAAATCTTGGCAGTTGGCACAGCCCAACATAGAATTTTTGCTCATTTTTGACCAATTTGAGGAGGTGTTTAGCTATCCCGAAGACCAGCTTTTTAGCTTCAAAAAGCAGATGGCGGACTTGTTTTACAGCAGTGTCCCCCAAAACTTCCGCAAGGTGCTGCAAATCAAGGAAAAGAAAAATCCTGACTTACTGAGCCAAAGCGAGCTACTCCTGCTCAACCAAAGTCTGGCGGTCAAAAGCCTTATGTCCATCAGGGAAGATAGGTACAGCCAGATGAACCTGCTGGCGGACTACCTGCCCGATGCCATGCACAACCGCTACGCCCTTGCGCCCCTTGACAGAGAGCAGGCAAGACAGGCGGTCATCGCCCCTGCGAGCATGGAGGGCGATTTTAATTCGGAAAAGTTTAGCTATATGCCTGATGCTTTGGAGAAAATCCTAAACTTTCTCACCAAGGAAAACACCCAAAGCGTAGAAACTACCCAACTCCAAATCCTTTGCAACCGCTTGGAAAACCTGCGCCTGCCAAAGATAACGGAAAGGGACATTCCTAACTTTGAAGATATTTTCTTGCAGTTTTATGAGGAAAGTATCAGCAAAACGGACAGCCAAGAACAGGCAAAAGTAAGGCGTTTTGTGGAAAATGAATTAGTGAAAAAAGGGCAGCGCATTTCCTTAGACGAGCTGATTTGCTTTGACTTTGTGAGCAAAAAGACACTGGAACTACTCGTAAACACGCACCTACTCCGAGCAGAGCGCAATAACACTGGCGGTATTTCTTACGAACTTTCGCATGATACGCTGGTCACCCCTATCTTGCAGGCAAAGAAAAAGAGAGAGGATGCAGAACAGCAACTCAAAGCGGAGCAAGACCATATAGAGGAAGAGCGCAGACTCAAAGAACAAGCCGAAGCAGACCGCAAGGAAAAGGAAAAGATACAAAAACAGCTAAGGACAGTAAGAACGCTTTTGGTGGTGGCAGTAGTTGCCTTGCTCTTGGCGGTGGGTGGTGTGTGGTACGCCTTGGTGCAGAAAAACCAAGCTGACCGCAACCTACAAGCTGCAAAGCTATACAGCAAGCGAGCAGATGACGCAAGATATAAGGCAAATGAGGAAGCCGCAAAAGCCAAGAAAGCACTGAATGACCTGAAAGTTACTTTTTATGAGGACATACAGTTTTACATGACCGTCAAAGAGTATGTAAGTGCTAAAAAAGCAATAGACAAGGTGCTGAAAATAGATGCCAAGGATTCTTTGGCATTGAGTAACCAAGCAAAATTACCAAAGTAATTTATAGTAAGAGTAAGAGTATCAAACTCTTAAAGAGTTTGATACTCTGGTCTTTAATCAATCTAAAAAAATGCCTATAAATTCAAAATATTTGGCTCATTTGGAAAGTGGAAAGTTTTATCACATTTACAATCGGGCAGTTGCAAAAAATCTGTTATTCTTTAATGATGGTAATTATACTCATTTCTTGAAAAAATATGATGAATATTTTTCTGATTATGCGGAAATGTATGCCTACTGTTTACTACCCAATCATTTTCATTTCTTAGTGCGTATCAAAGAAGATTTTTGGAATAAAAATGAAAAATGTTTAACTTTCCAAAAGAAATATGCCGAACAAAACGAGAATGATTTTTTGGTAAAACAAATGCAAAACTTCTTTATTTCGTATGCCATGGGCGTAAACAAACAACAAAATCGCAAAGGCAATTTGTTGTTACACCCCTTCAAGCGGGTTCTGGTGGACAGTGATGCCTATTTTAGTCGCTTGATTTACTATATTCACCGCAATCCTGTACATCACCGTTTGGCGCAGCATTACAAGAACTATGTGTGGAGTTCTTACCAAAGAATACTAAATGATAAACCTACCAAATTGGAAAAGAAAGCCGTTTTGGAATGGTTTGGAGGGAAAGAGACGTATCAGCAGTTTCATACTGAACTGCAAGACTTGTCTTCCATTGAACACTTGTTGATAGAAGAGGATTGAACATGAGTATCAAGGGTATCAAACTCTCGAAGCACCAAAGTATCAAACTCTTGAAGAGTTTGATACTCTGCGCTTGACTCTTGAAAATAACTTTAAAAATACAAAACCTATGAAAAATCTATTATTCCTTTTAAAGAACCAAAGTAAAAAAAGTAAAAGTAAAAGTAAAAGTATCAAACTCTCGAAGAGTTTGGTTCTCTCTCTCCTATTCCTACTATTTTATACTTCCGCCTCCGCCCAATGCGACTTCCTCAAAGACGGCATGGCACTCGAAAAGCAAGGGAAGTACCAAGAGGCTATCCGCAAGTACATCTTGGCAGTGAAAGACTGCGGGAAAGATGCGGTAACTGCTATGGGCAAAATCAATGCCCTCATGCTGAGGATAGAAAAGGCGGAGAAAACAGCAAAACAAGAAGCAGAGAAAGCAAAAAAAGCACTTGCCGAAACCGAAAAGCAAAAACAAATAGCTGATGAAAATCTGCAAAAGGCAAATAAACTCATCAATGCCTTTTATTTTTATGACGGAAAGTTTGCGGTAGCTTTGGGATTAAGTGATTTCGGTTATAACGTATCTTACTTCATAGACAAGGAGGGAAATAAAATCGCAAAATTAGGAGAGTATAAAGAAGCAAATAACTTTGATAAGGACGGCTGGGCTTACGTAAGCAAGGTCGACGGCAAAGAATACCTCTTGGACACGCTTGGCAATACCTACCGAGTAGCCTACAACCTCGCCGACCTTAGCCCCGATATAGAAGCCTTAGACCTGCGAAACAAGGAACAAGCAAACTTTCCATTACAAGCCCTGCAATACCCTCAGCTAAAAATACTGATAATGGATAATGGTTATGACTATGAAGGAAAAATCACTATCCCAGAGCAAATCAATGAATTACAGGCTTTGACTTTTTTAAAGTTAAAATATTGTAAAATAGATACCTTGCCCCCTACTTTTTTTGAACTAAAAAATTTAACTGAAATAGATTTGCGTAGCAACGAATTCAGCAGTTTACCCGCCAAAATCGGAGAATTGAAAAGTTTAACTTCTTTGGATTTGGGGGGAAATCAACTCACCACCTTACCTACTCAGATTGGAGAATTGAAAAACTTAACCTCTTTGTATTTGAGTTCTAATCAATTAAGCACTTTACCCGACCAAATCGGGGAGTTGAAAAATTTAACGACTTTGTCTTTGTCTTCTAATCAATTCAGCACTTTACCCGACCAAATCGGGGAGTTGAAAAATTTAGCTGAGTTGAATTTGTCTGGTAATCAATTAAGCACTTTACCCGACTAAATCGGGGAGTTGAAAAATTTAACGACTTTGTCTTTGTCTTCTAATCAATTCAGCACTTTACCTGCACAAATCAGGGAATTGAAAAATTTAACTGAATTGGATTTAACAAATAATGAAAACTTGGACTTAGCAAGTGTATTTACAGCCTTTACCAATTTTTCTAAAATGATACATATTTCAACGGACGTAAATAGTTCAAATTATAATAAAGAATTCTTACTCATCAAGATACCCCAAACCAACACTTTACCTGCCCAAATCGGGGAATTGAAAAATTTAGCTGAGTTGAATTTGTCTGGTAATCAATTAAGTAGTTTACCCGCCCAAATCGGAGAGTTGAAAAATTTAACTGAGTTGAATTTGTCTGGTAATCAATTAAGTAGTTTACCCGCCCAAATCGGAGAGTTGAAAAATTTAACTGAATTGGACTTGTCTGCTAATCAATTAAGCACTTTGCCAGCCCAAATCAGGGAATTAGAGAATTTAACTTCTTTATATATCAATCGTAACAAGCTAATAACATTGCCTGTCCAAATTGGTAAATTAAAAAATCTTACTTATTTAGAATTAAATGGTAACCAACTAACAAATTTACCTATACAAATTAAAGAATTGAAAAATTTAACTTATTTAGAATTAAGTGGTAATCAACTAACAAATTTACCTATGCAAATTGAGGAAATGGAAAATTTAAAGGTTTTAGACCTATACCATAATCAATTAGTAGATTTATCTACACAAATTAACAAGTTTAAAAATCTTACTTATTTAGAATTAAGTGGTAATCAATTAGCAAACTTACCCACACAAATTGGAGTATTAAAGAATTTGTCATACTTGAATTTGAGGTATAATAAATTCAAAACTTTCCCTTTGTCTATAAAAGAATTGAATAGTCTAACTTATTTAGACTTAAGCGAAAATCAATTAGTAAATTTGCCCAGTCAAATTAACAATCTAAAAAACTTAACAGACTTATATTTAGAAAAAAATCAAATTAAAGAACTTCCTATCCAAATTGGGGAATTAAGAAACTTAACTAACTTATACCTACAAGGTAATCAAATTAAAGAACTTCCTACTCAAATTGGGGAATTAAAAAAATTGAATTATTTGATTTTAAGTAATAACCAATTTACAACTTTACCTACACAAATTGGAGAGTTGAAAAACTTAACTACTTTGTATTTATCTGATAATCAACTCACAATTCTACCTGCTGAAATTGGAGAGTTGAAAAATTTGAAAATATTACGTTTAAGCAACAACACTCTCTCTATCACCGAAATAGACAAGGCATTGCAGTCCCTGCCACAGATAGAGAGTTTAAGTCTGGGAGATTTGGGGCTGAGTACCCTGCCCGCCAGCATCCTCCGCCTGAAAAACCTCAAAACCTTAGATTTAAGAAATTATGATGATAAAAAGAAAAACCCGAACACCTTTTCCCCCGCCGAGCAGGAGAAGATACGCAAGCTCCTGCCGAAGGGGTGCGAAGTTTCTTTTTAACATTGTCAATGGTCGCACGAAGTAAGACCTTGACAAGCTGAAAAGAAGGTAGGAAGTAAAACGATAGTCAAGGTCTGCGGCTGTCGCCTTCAACCATTGACTACGTTTTTGCCCTAACCCTACCAGTGGCTGCAAGCCCTGTAAGTGGTTGTATAAAAAACGACTGGTAGCAATTCCATTGTGGGGGCTGCGACCACTAACAGCGTTTTTAGCCAAACGATAGTCAAGGTTTGCGCTTCGCTTCAACCCTTGACTACGTTTTGCACCGTTGTCCGAGGGATTCGGACAGCGACAGGAAGCCTATCCCAAAAGTTTAAATTTTGAAATAGGCTACCATTTTTCCAAGCCCGTTCTTATTACAAAATGAGGAAGTATAGCAAAGCGTTTTTATTATTTCAACGCCTTTGCAATGTCTATAAAATCTCTTGATTTGAGCGAAGCACCACCTATCAAGCCGCCATCTACATCGGGGCAAGCAAAAAGTTCGGGTGCATTGCTTGGCTTGGCACTGCCGCCGTACAAAATAGAAATTTCGTTTGCCAGCTCTCCATATTTGGAAGCAATATGCTTTCGCAAAGCGGCGTGCATCTCTTGGGCTTGCTCAGAGGAAGCCGTTAGCCCTGTGCCTATAGCCCATATAGGCTCGTAGGCAATCACTACTTTGGCAAACTGCTCGGCAGAAAGATGAAAAAGACTGTTGGTGATTTGCCCACAAACGAACTCAATAAAGCCGCTGCCTGCCTGCCTTTGGCTCAAAGATTCCCCGCAGCAGAAAATAGGAATGAGGTTGTTGGCTAAGGCTTGGTCTGTTTTCGCTTTGAGTAGCTCGTCAGATTCTTTGAAGTATTCCCTGCGCTCGCTATGCCCCAAAATGACATAATCGACTTCGAAAGATTTTAGAATAGGGGCGGAGATTTCACCTGTGTAAGCACCTGAAGCCTTTTCGTGGCAGTCTTGCGCTCCCAAAAATACGTTTGCCTGTGATTGGAACATTCTTTTGGCATAACCTAAGTGCGGTGCGGGGGTACAAAGCACTAAAATTGTATTTGCTTTCACCTCATCTTTTGCCATGTTCACCACTTCCGAAATCAGGGCTTGTCCCTCTTCTTTGGTCATGTTCATTTTCCAATTCCCTGCGACTATTTGTTTTCTCATTTTTTTAATTTTATGAATATATACTTGTTTTGCTATTCCAATCGTATGCCCATCACCAGAATATCATCACGCTGTTGCGTATTTGTCTGATAAGCATCTAAAAGGCTTTCTAATGCTTTTTTCTGGTCTTCAATTGATTTATCTACATGATTTTCAATAAATTTCACAAAATTTTGGGTGCCTATTTTTTCTGATTTTTCGTTATTTTGGTCTGCAAATCCGTCAGTGCTTAGGAAAATCATATCTCCCTTTTCGAGAATTATTTGCTCTTGAGTAAATAGTTTTTTCTCAGAAATTTTCCCACCAATAGACTTGCGCGCCCCTTTGAGTGTGTGTAGCTGCCCGTCTGCCTGCGTGAAATAGAGGAGCGGTCTTCTTGCCCCTGCAAAGGTAAGCAAAAAAGTGTTATCTATCTGCTTTTCGATGCTTATGAAAGCAATGTCCAATCCGCTTTCGCTATTTCCATCTTCATTTTGCTTGAGCAGGTTTCTTATTTCTGTATCTAAATTTTCCAGCACCAGTGCAGGCTCAACAATCAACCTCAATCGGGTAAGCCTGTCTAAGAGCGTAGCACTTACCATACTCATCAAAGCCCCCGCAACACTATGCCCTGTGCAGTCTGCTATGGCAAGCATCATCTTGTTCTGTACTTCGTTTGCCCAATAAAAATCCCCTGCAACCATGTCTTTGGGTCTATAAATCAAGAAATGTGATGGAAATAGTCTTGACAGTTTTTGAGAAGAGGGAAGTATCGCATTCTGAATGAGTTGTGCGGCTTGTATGCTTGCCTTAATTTGCTGATTACTCTCAAAAAGTGCGTTATTTTTTTCCTCAATTTCGCTTTGCTTTTGCCCTAAAAGTTGGTTGTCTTTGTGCTTCTGGATATTGTTTCGCCAAAGCAAAAATACAATCACAAGCACAAAAAGCAAGCTACCAATGAGCCAATAAACCCTTATTTTTTCTACTTGCCTTTCTTTGTTAAGCAGGTCTATTTTTATTTGCGTTTTTTCGGTGGCATAGTCGCTTTCCAAAGATTTAAGGCTTCTTGTTTTCTGCTCACTGAATAAACTATCTTTTAGATTAATGAATTTTTCGTAATTTTCCAAAGCCTTCTGATAGTCTTTTTTGACTTTATAAATCTGCATCAGACTTTCGTAGCTTTCCATTACCCTATGCTGTGCATTTACTTTTTGGGCAAACTCTAAACCCATGTTCGCATAGTAAAAAGCGGAATCATACTGTCCCATAAGCCGCTTGATGTCGCTTAGATTGTCATAAGTAGCGGCGAGTATGGCATAATCTCTAACATATTTCTCATTGATTTCCAGAGATTTGCGATAAAACTCATTTGCTTTTTCATAGTCGCCCATCCGAGCATTTGTAATGCCAATATTATTATATACGTAGGTAAGTCCCTCTAAATCACCTATTTTTAGACTAATGATGAGTGCTTGCTGATAATACGCAATGCTATTGTTATAGTCTTTTTTGAAGAAATAGGCACGGGCTATATTGAAGAACGATTCTGATAACACTTTTTTATTCCCAATTTTCTTTGCTATTTCCTTTGCCATCTGAGCATATCTGATGGTATTTTCTACATCTACCTCGCGTGTATAAACGGTAGCAATTCTATTGAATGTTTCGGCTATGCCCAGCGAGTCTGTTGCTTTCTCGTATTCGCGAAGAGCCTGAAAATGAAGGTCTAAGGCTTTCCGATAATCTCCTTGAATAAAATAAACTCTGCCTCTTGCATTTTTGCTTGAGGCAATTCCTTTCGTATAATTTTCTTTTTGGGCTATGGAAAGTGCTTCTTTGCTATATTTGTCTGCTTTTTCTATATCATAGACCGAGAGCCAATAGGTAAGTTGGTTCAAAATATGAATTTTGTTGGGCATACTTTTCGCTTGGGGAATAAGTTTCTCTAAGCTATCTATCTGATAGACTTGTGCTTGCACAAAAACACTAAAACAGAGTAGCCATACCAATAAGCTACTTTTTTTCATATTTTGATGGAATTAGAAGTTTGAAAAATTTGAAAATCCAAAGGTAGAAAACTAAGGGAGCTACTTAGACAAATGTAAAAATAAGATTTAATTTGATAATCCCACACCATTTGTGGTTTTTTTGTAAAAATAATTCATCTCTTGGTGTTTTAACATTAAAATCTGACGGATATTTGTTCGGAATATTAAATTTTTGAGCTAAATTTTTTCAAAATTAAATTTACTTACTGAAAATGATAGTATTAGAAGCGCATTATTTCCCTTGTATCCAATACTTTGCCGCGCTCTGTGGACAAGAAAAAATTTTATTGGAAGCAAAAGAGCATTATATAAAACAAAGCTATCGGAATCGCTGTTATATCAGGGCAGCAAACAAAGTAGATAGGTTAAGTGTTCCTGTACTCAAAGCACCTTTGGGCGCACTCACACAAGACATTCGTATAGACTATAGCCAACGCTGGCAAAGTATTCACGCCCGTGCGATGAGGTCTGCCTATAGCAAAGCCCCTTTTTTTGATATTTTTATAGACGATTTTGAGCAAATTATTTTCAAAAAGCAAAATTTTTTATTAGATTTGAACGTAGAAATACTGACATTATGTCTTAAATATTTAAGAGTAGATGCTTCAATAGACATTACGGCAGTCTATAAGACAAACTATGAAGTGGAAAATTTAGACTTCAGAAATACGTTTGTAGCTGATAATCAACTAATAAAAGCTGAAATACCTACTTATCAGCAAATTTTTGGCAACTCGTTTGTAAGCAATCTGAGCATCATAGATTTGCTATTTTGTGTAGGGAATCAAGCAGGTAGTTATTTAAAAAATGTTAATTTTTTAGTTTTTAATAAAAATCCGTATATTTAGGATAAAAACAAAGGAATCCTTATGTCATCAATGGAAGCAAAATTCTCAAATAGAGTCAAAGAAGTAATAGCAATGAGCCGAGAGGAGGCATTGCGGTTAGGACATGACTATATCGGTACGGAGCATTTACTGCTCGGCATGATTCGCGAAGGCGAAGGGGTAGCTATCATTTTATTGAAGAAATTGGCGGTTTCTTTGCCAGAGCTAAAAGAAATTATTGAGCGAAACACAAAAAGCACAGCCAACTACAATATTAAGAACCTGAATAATATTCCTCTCACACGACAATCGGAGAAAGTATTAAAAATCACTTATTTAGAAGCTAAAATATTCAAAGCACCTATCATAGGTACTGAGCATTTGTTGCTCTCTATCTTGCGTGATGAAGACAATTTGGCAACACAGATATTGTACAAATTTGATGTAAACTACGAAACAGTGAAAAAATTATTAGAATATCATTTGCAAAACCCTGTAGCGGGACCTGATACCGAAGACGATGCAGAAGATTCAGGCAAAATGTTTGGCGGCGGCGGGCGCGAAGGCAACAACCCCCGCACCAACGAAAAATCACGCACTCCCGTATTAGACAACTTTGGTAGAGATTTGACCAGAATGGCTGAAGAGGATAAGCTCGACCCTATTATTGGTAGAGAAAAAGAAATAGAAAGGGTTGCACAGATTCTAAGCCGTAGGAAAAAAAATAATCCTATCCTCATTGGCGAACCGGGCGTAGGTAAAACAGCTATTGCTGAGGGACTTGCCCTGAGAATAGTTCAGAAAAAAGTTTCTCGTGTGCTATTCGGCAAGAGAGTCGTTACGCTCGATTTGGCATCTTTGGTAGCTGGCACTAAGTACAGAGGTCAGTTTGAAGAGCGAATGAAAGCAGTGATGAATGAGTTGGAAAAAGCACCAGAGGTGATTTTGTTCATTGACGAGTTGCATACTATAGTGGGAGCTGGCGGTGCTTCTGGCTCATTAGACGCTTCCAATATGTTCAAACCCGCACTTGCAAGAGGTGATATCCAATGTATAGGAGCGACTACGCTTGACGAATATCGCCAATATATAGAGAAAGATGGCGCACTTGCTCGCCGCTTTCAAATGGTGATGATAGATGCTCCTTCGGTAGAGGAAACTGTCGAAATTCTCAAAAATATCAAAAGCAAATACGAAGAGCATCACCACGTCAAATATGATGATGAGGCTATAGAGGCTTGCGTAAAACTTTCTGATAGATACATTACCGACAAGTTCCTGCCCGATAAAGCTATAGACGTAATGGACGAGGCTGGAGCAAGGGTACATATCAGCAATATTCATGTCCCCGAAGACATTACGAAGTTGGAGGAGCAGATAGAAAATATCAAAAAACTTAAAAATCAGGTAGTTAAAAGCCAGAAGTACGAAGAAGCAGCACAGCTACGCGATAGGGAAAAACGCTTGATAGAGCAGTTGGAGAATGCAAAAACAAGATGGGAAAACGAAACTCGCAAGACTGTTTATCCTGTAATAGAAGATAATGTGGCTGAGGTAGTAGCGATGATGACGGGTATTCCTGTGCGTAAGGTAGGGCAAAATGAAGGAACGAAACTACTCGGAATGTACGAAGAATTGAGTAGTAGAATTATAGGGCAAGATGAAGCTCTAAAAAAACTTACCAAAGCTATCCAACGAACAAGGGCAGGGCTAAAAGACCCTAAGAAGCCAATTGGCTCTTTCATTTTCTTGGGTCCGACTGGCGTGGGTAAGACTGAAATGGCAAAGGCATTGGCTACGTATCTGTTTGATAAAGAAGATTCTTTGGTGCGTATAGACATGAGTGAGTACATGGAAAAGTTTTCTATCTCTCGCTTAGTAGGCGCACCTCCGGGATATGTAGGTTACGAAGAAGGCGGACAACTTACCGAAAAAATCCGCAGAAAGCCGTACAGTGTTGTTCTTTTGGACGAAATAGAAAAAGCACACCCTGATGTGTATAATATTCTCTTGCAAGTCCTTGATGATGGCGTACTTACGGATAGCTTAGGTCGCCGCGTGGATTTCAGAAATACGATTATTATTATGACTTCCAATATTGGCGTGAGGGACTTAAAAGATTTTGGCTTGGGCATAGGCTTTAATACCCAAACAAAGCGAAATAGTGCAGATGAAATGACTAAAACTACGATTCAGAATGCTTTGAAGAAAACTTTTTCACCAGAGTTTTTGAATCGCTTAGATGATGTCATTGTATTCAATTCATTATCAAGAGAGCATATTCATCAAATCATAGACCTTTCGCTTGGAAAGTTATTTGGTAGAATTAATAATTTAGGTTTCAAAATCCAACTTACAGAATCTGCAAAAGACTTTTTGGCAGAAAAGGGCTACGATTCGCAGTACGGTGCAAGACCGCTCAATAGGGCGATTCAGAAGTATTTGGAAGATCCAATTGCCGAAGAACTCATCAAAGGAGAAATGCTAATGGGCGATACTATTTTGGCTGATTTTGTGGAAGGAGAAGAAGGTTTGCAGGTAAAAATCCTAAAGCAAGATGTTCCTATAGACCAAACTGCTTCTTAATGCTATTTTATATTGATACAAGTTATTTTGAATAAAAAAAAATCTCCACTTCGCTAAAAGTGGAGATTTTTTTTTCTAGTAACTGAAAAAGTATTATTTCTCTATTAATATGTTTTTATGAGAATAGTACAATTTATTTACCATTTTAAAGAGTATAAAATAATAATAATACAATTTTTATAAGCTAAACTTGTTATATTCCAAAGAAACTTTCTACCTTTGCTTTATACCATTTATGTTATGCTAAATATGAAGGATTCAAAAATTTGGAAAAATTACTCTTTTCCAAAGTGCAGATTGCTACCTATAAAAATTTTCGGCATGCTTCTCTTGTTTCTTAGTCAGCATTTGGCTAAAGCACAACTCTCCACAATGGCTGCTGGCGATTATAGAGCTATTAGTACGATTGTGGGTAATGTAGCTACCATTACGCCTACCATAGGCAACTTTGTAGTCGGCGATCAAGTGCTGCTTATTCAGATGAAAGGAGCAACAATTGACGTTACTAATACAATAAACTACGGAACTATTTCCTCTTTAGGCAATGCAGGAATCTATGAAGTCAGAGATATTACAGCTATTTCAGGGCTAAATATTACTTTGAGTGCCATCAGCCGTACCTACAGCACAGCAACGGGCAGGGTTCAGTTAGTGAGATTCAAAAAAAGTGCTACGAGTGTGAGTACACCAAGTAGCATTACTGCAGTAGCATGGAATGGGACTGTTGGCGGCGTAGTAGCTATAGCAGTAACAGGCACTCTTACGATTGCATCAGGGCATACGATTAATGCTGACGGAGCAGGCTTCAGAGGTGGTGCCGTCTCTGCTACATCGAATGCAACAGCATGGTGTAATTTTGCAGATTTTCGCAGTACAAATATATTAACAGATTGTTATACAGGTGTTTATGCGCAAAAAGGAGAGGGAATAGCAGATGACTCTCCGAATGACTATGCAAGGGGAGCACAAGCAAGCGGCGGCGGCGGGGCAGGCGAACACAATGCAGGTGGAGGTGGTGGGTCTAACCTAAGTGCTGGGGGCAATGGGGGGAAGTCTATCACGAGCTGTGGCATTCGTAGGAATAATACAGGCATGAGTTGTGGTACTCCTGCCGCAGGAACGGTACAGTCTAATGTTTGTGAAGTAGATCTTTCTGCTGTTAATGGAGCTATGACAGGGGGTTTAGGTGGGAAAGCACTATCAGCAGGCTCTGCAAATAACCGTATGTTTTTGGGCGGCGGTGGTGGCGGTGGGCAAAGGAATGGGGCGCCTGGCTCGGGTGGTGGCAATGGAGGTGGTATTGTTTTTATTTTTGCAACAAATATCACTAATAATTCAGGAATAGCAAACCCTATTAGAGCAAATGGGGTACAACCAGCCTTAGTAACGAGTAATGAGGGAGCAGGTGGAGGTGGGGCAGGTGGTTCTGTGATTATGCAACTCAGTAGTTTTACTAACGCTATAACTATACAGGCAATAGGTGGTGGTGGTGGCAATACGCAAACAGTTAATAATGAGTGCAGAGGACCTGGCGGTGGTGGTGGTGGCGGACTTATATGGATAGCAGGATTATCCTCAGTTACTAATCTTACTACCAGTATTGCAAGCGGTTCTGCTGGGGTAAATGTTTGTGGTGCTGGCTGTGTTACGCCTATATGCGTAACTTCAGGTGCTGGTCTTGCTAACTGTGCTACTTCGCCATCAAATGGTTTAGTAGAACTTACTGTTGTATTACCTGTAAATTATCTTTATTTTAGAGGAAAGTTAGAGAAAAATAATCTTGTCTATTTGAACTGGGCTACGGTGAATGAAGATGAAAATAGCCATTTTATCATAGAAAAATCTTTGAATGGAATTGATTTTAAGCCAATTGGGAGAGTAGAAGGACAAGGAAATACACAAAGAGAAACCTACTATAACTTCATAGATAGGGAAGCGAAAAAAGTAAATTATTATCGACTCCAACAAGTAGATATAGACGGCGGCAATAACTACTCAAAAATTATTGTTGTTACGGCAGAATTGGCAGAAAGTGAAAAAATAGAGGTGTTCCCAAACCCTGCTACTGATTTTATCAGTATAAAATACGCAGCAAATGACAAAATTGGGCTTGTCAAACTTTTTGATACTACAGGAAAAGAAATTCAAATTAGCTTAAAACAGATAGAATTGGACAGCTATAAAGTTGTTTTCCCACAAAAATTAGCGGCAGGTATGTATATGTTACAAGTATATGCAAGCGAACAAGTTTTTTCCAAAAAGGTATATATTAGTGAGTAAGTTTTGTCTGATAACAATTCTTTCCCAAATTACATTAATATGGAAGTTCAACAAAATAATTTACATCCAATTTCATTACAGCACAAAGGAAATCTTACATTTGTAAGATGAGTTACCAATTAAATATAAACACTTAATGAAGCTATTAGATAAAATTTATCAGATTGTATTTTTAATGACTGCTTGCTTTCTATTTCTGATGCAGCCATCACAAGCACAGAAAAAATTAGAAGCCTATAAGGAGTTAGTACCTGGCACCAAAGATATTTTCTTGGAAATGTTGCCTATTCCCGAAGGAAGTTTTCTGATGGGAAGCCCTGAAAATGAGCTAAATAGAAAAGAAGATGAGGGCAAGCAACATAAAGTGAAAGTTGCCCCTTTTTGGATGGGAAAAATAGAAATTACTTGGAATCAATATGAGCCGTTTATGTCGAAGGCGATGCGTGAGGAGTCGCTTAATATGGATAAATTGGTGAATGGCAAAACCTTAGTGGACGCCATTTCTTACCCAAGTCCGCCCTATGTAGATATGAGCTTTGGCATGGGCAGGGATGGCTACCCCGCTATTAACATGACGCAATATGCCGCCCTGATGTACTGCAAATGGCTTACCATGAAAACAGGAAATTTTTATCGGCTGCCAACAGAAGCTGAATGGGAATATGCCTGCCGAGCAGGAAGCACAGCCGCCTACAGTTTCGGAGAGGACATCAAACAGTTAGGAGATTATGCGTGGTACTATGAAAATAGTGATGGAGGGTACAAAAAAGCAGGAATCAAAAAGCCGAATGCTTGGGGACTTCACGATATGCACGGAAACGTATGCGAGTGGACACTTGACCAATACATTGCAGACAGATATGCCGTAGCCAAAGAAAGTAAGGGAACTGACTATGCACCTGTAGTTACGCTTTACCCGATTGCGGTCAAAGGAGGCTCATGGGACGATGACCCCGACCTATTGCGTAGTGCGGCAAGGAGAGGCTCAAAACCTACTTGGAAGCAAAGAGACCCGCAAATCCCCAAAAGTAAATGGTGGTTTACTGATGCCTCTTTTTGTGGATTCAGAGTCGTAAGACCGCTATTGCAGCCGAGCAAGAAGGAAATAGAAGCCTATTTCAATATGCCGCCGTCAGATTTGTAAATCAATTTTTTTTAAATAAAGTGAAAAATGGGAAGAATTGTAGGTATCGACTATGGAACAAAGCGGGTAGGAATAGCCGTTACTGACCCGATGAAAATCTTTGCAACTGCCTTAGATACAATCCATTCCAAAGACGTTATCAAGTTTTTGCAAGACTATGATAAGCAGGAGGGCATCGAGGCTTTTGCTCTTGGTATCCCCAAAAAATTGGATAATACTGATACCAATAATTCTTCTCATGTGCTTGGGTTCAAAAGGATATTGGCAAAGACATTTCCCGAAAAAAAAATTTACGAAATTGATGAGCGTTTTACCTCTTCTATAGCCCTGCAAACCATGATTGACGGAGGAATGAAGAAGAAAGATAGGAAAAATAAAGCCAATGTGGACAAAATAAGTGCTGTGCTTATCCTTCAGTCTTGTATGGAAATGAAGGAATTGCTTGACAAAACGTGATTGATTAGCCAATTGATAACCAAAGGCATTGCAGTTGCTGATACACGGCTTTTATTATTTTTCAGTATTATTAGACATGACAAAAAAGTAAAAATTTGCATTATCAATTTATTTTGGTATATTTGATTGCTATTTTTCTGCCTAATAGGTGGTGCTTCTGATTGTATGATGTCCTCCCCCCGTCCCCGCCAAAGGGGGAGAATATAGTTTTTCCCCCTTCGGAGGGGGCAGGGTGAGGTAAAAGTTGTTATATCATACATTTGAAATCATCACAGACAATAGATGCCCTACTAACTTTATTAAAAATATCCCCAATGACAACTCCAGAAAATCATATAAGTATTATTTACGATAGCCAATATCAAACCTTGCTTTACCATACCGAATCTGGCATTTTCGAGGAAATATGGAAAGAAGGGAGCAGAGAACTTACAGACGAGCTTTACCAAGAAGATTTTCTCAAACTTATCAAAGTTGGCTTTCGAATTCCATTTAATAAGGTGCTGATAGACCATAGAGAATTTCACTTTACCATTTCTCCTGAGCTACAGACGTGGCACTTAGAAAATATTTTCTCTGTTTCTATCCAATATGTTACGGGAAAAACGAAGGTAGCTAACCTTGTAACACCAGACTTCTATGCCCAACTTTCTATAGAGCAGACTTTTGAGGAAGTAAAAACAGACAAATTTATTGATTTTCTTTATTTTGATGACCGAATTGCTGCTGTGCGTTGGCTACTCAAATAGCTGATTTAATACATTTCTAATAATTCTTTGGCACTTTGTAGTGCTGTTTGGCTCGGATTAGCCCCGCCAATCATTTGTGCTATTTCGCTAAGTCGTTCTTTTTCTGTAAGTTGCTTAATACGGCTCACAGACCTTTCTGAGCTATCGTCCTTATACACAAAATAATGACAATCGCCATTTGCGGCAGTTTGTGGCAAATGACTGATAACCACTAATTGATGTCGTTTTGCCATTTCTTTCATCATTTTGCTTACTTTGATGGCTATTTCCCCAGAAATACCCGTGTCTATTTCATCAAAAATAATGGTAGGCAGAGCTGTTTTTCCTGCCAATATGTACTTGATACAGAGCATCAGACGAGAAAATTCACCGCCAGAAGCTACATTTTTCAGTGTATCGAGTTTCACACCCTTGTTGGCACTAAAAAGAAAAGCAACTTGGTTCGCACCAGAGGCTTGTGGCTCTATATCAGTGAGTTGAATGTCTAAATGGGCATTTGGCATACCTAATTCCTTGAGTAATTTATCGATTTCTTGGGCTATAGGGACAATTACTTCTTTGCGCGAGCTACCCAAAATATCAGCAATATCTAAAAGTGTTTGGTAAGACTGCTCTTTTTGTTTTTTAAGATTCTCTATTTCCTCATCTAAGTTCATTACCCTATTTACCTTTTCGCTGAGTTCGTTCCTCAGAGCAATGAGTTCTGCTACCGAGTTTTTATAGTGTTTCTTTTGCAGGGAATACACTAAATTTAAAGATTCTTTGATTTGTGCAATTCTTTCCTCGTCCAAAAACATTTTTTCTTCTTCTCTTGTTGTTTCGGCAATGATGTCTTTGAGTTCTATAAAAATGCTGTTTACTCTTTCAGAAAGTTGCTGAAAGCGAGGAGAATAGTTGCCTAATTGCCTTATTTCGCCAAGAGCAGAGCGGAGCGTATTCTCTGTGGATTGGTCTTCATTGGTCAGGTAGGAAAGTACAAAATTCAGCTTAGTTTTGATATTTTCGGCATTTTCGAGCATTTCCAACTCCTGCTCCAGCTCACCCTGATTGATGTCATCTAACTTTATTTTATTGAGTTCTTCGAGCAAAAAAGTATTATAATCTTGTTCCTTGCGGGCTTGGGCGGCTTCTGCCATCACTTTTTTATAGGCATTTTCCGCCTTAGTATATGCCTGATACGCTTGTATATAAGTTTCTTTGTATTGCTGATTTTGGGCATAACTATCTACAATATTCAACTGAAAATCGTTAGTACCGAGAGCCATCGTGTCGTGCTGCGAGTGAATATCCATGAGCCTACTTGTGATAAGCTGCAAATTATCCAAATTTACGGGGGTATCGTTGATAAATGCCCTCGATTTTCCACTTGGGCTAATTTCCCGCCTGATAGTACACAACTCGGAAAAATCCAAATCAGCCTCTTTGAAAGCAGCGTGAAGTTTGTAAGCTCCTATCTGAAAATCGGCTTCTATTACGCATTTCTCTCCCTCGTCGAATAGCACACGCACGTCCGCCCGATTGCCGAGCAGCAAGCCGATAGCACCTAACATGATAGACTTTCCTGCACCCGTTTCGCCCGTAATAATATTGAGCTTGGGAGAAGGTGAAATTTCTAACTCTTTGATGAGAGCATAATTTCTAATAAATAAACGACTGAGCATAGATTTTTCTATTTCGCGTAAAACTAAGGAAATGCAAATTTAATAACTTAGTATTTAGAAAATAATTTATTAAACAGAAAAAATACAAATAATTAATTTAATATTGAAAAACAGTGCCGTCTTGGCGGCATCAAAAGCAAGATGTTTTCATGGACAAAAAAATAAATATTTGATAATCAAATATTTATGTATTATGCAATCGTTTGAAAAAAACAAACAAAAATTAGAAATACAAATGCCTTTTTATTTACTTTGCGAACTGAAAAATAAGAAATTAAAAATTGTAACTAAAATAATAAAAAATTATGTCAATCAATGTAACAGTTGGAGATAAAACTTATTTCCCCTTTGTAGAAAAAGTGAGCTATGAGGGTGCAGATTCCGATAACCCTATGTCATACAAATACTATGATGAAAACAGATTGGTAGGTGGCAAGACTATGAAAGACCATTTGCGTTTTTCAGTTGCCTATTGGCATTCCTTCTGCGGCACAGGGGCTGACCCCTTTGGTGTAGGTACTAAGGACTTCCCTTGGGCGGTGCAGCAAAATCCTGTGGCTCTTGCCAAAGAGCGAATGGATGCTGCTTTTGAGTTTGTATCAAAAATGGGGATTCCTTTTTACTGCTTCCATGATGTAGATGTGGTAGATGAAGCGACTACTATTTTGGAATCTGAAAAGAGAATGAGAACTATGGTGGACTATGCCAAAGAAAAGCAAAAAGCATCAGGTGTAAAGCTACTTTGGGGGACTTCTAACCTATTTTCTCACCCAAGGTATATGAATGGGGCAGCTACAAATCCTGATTTTCAAGTACTTGCTCACGCTGGGGCAAGGGTAAAAGATATGATAGATGTTACCATTGAATTGGGTGGGGCTAACTATGTGTTTTGGGGTGGGAGAGAGGGCTACCTTTCTTTGCTCAATACCGACATGAAACGCGAAATTGAGCATTTGGGGCGTTTCCTACAGATAGCAAGAGATTATGGTAGAAAAATGGGTTTCAGAGGCGATTTTCTTATCGAGCCAAAACCCTGCGAGCCTACTAAGCACCAATACGACTATGACGTGGCTACGGTCATTACTTTCTTACGTCAGTATGGCTTAGAAAAGGATTTTAGGTTCAACTTAGAAACCAATCATGCAACTTTGGCAAATCATACTTTTGCTCACGAATTGCAGACCGCTGCAAATGCAGGACTATTTGGCAGTATAGATGCCAACCGAGGTGATGAGCAAAATGGCTGGGATACCGACCAATTCCCAACTAATCTGTTCGAACTTACCGAAGCAATGCTTGTTATTTTGGAAGCAGGCGGTTTTGCTAACGGAGGTGTAAACTTCGATGCCAAAACTCGTAGAAATTCCACAGACTTGGAAGACCTATTCTATGCACACATTGGCGGTATGGATACTTTCGCAAGAGCATTGCTCATAGCACATAATATTTTGGAAAAATCTCCATACAAAAAACTAAGAGCTGAACGCTATAGTTCTTATGACAGTGGCAAGGGCAAAGAGTTTGAAGAAGGCAGACTCACGCTTACTGACCTACACAAAATAGCTATAGAAAGCGGCGAACCCATGCAGAAAAGCGGCAAGCAAGAACTTTTTGAAAATATTATCAATCAGTATATTAGGTAGTCAAAATTAATTTATTTGCCCACAATGCAAATAAATTGAATGTTTAAAAGAACTTAAACCCAAATGATTTCAAGAAAATCTCTTGGCGTTTAAGTTCTTCTTATCAGCTTATTAGATGTCCTACAAACTGTGCAGTATTGTCTAAGATTCTGCCACCTCTTCTGAATCCAACAGCAGCGGCTTCGTAAGCAAAAAACACACCCGCCTGATAACAATTACCCTGATAATCACGCAAAAACTCTACATAATCTTGGTAAATTTTGGGGTAATGAGCATAATCCCCGTCCCGTTCTGCTACCGTTTCTTCGCCGCTATTTAAAATCCTGATGTTTGCACCTTCTCTGCCAAAAAGTGATTTTTCTACGCAATACATCTTGTTTTTCAAAGGTTTATCACTCGTTTCCAATAAAAGCGGGTGATTAGGGAATAAATCCCATAATATTTTTAAAATGCCTTTTGATTGGAAAAGGAGCGTATAAGCTGGATTTAAAACGATAGCCTTCTCATTTAAAACTATTTTATTCAGAATATCCATAAGTTCAGGCTCGTCGTAGGCTATGTATTCCCAAGGGACGAGCTTAAACCAAAAATTGAAATGATAAAAATTATCAAAATGGTCATGCGTATAAATACCTTCTTCGGCAGAAAACTGCACGTCTTCTACATGGCAGTAAGCCACCTCGAAACCCGCCTCTTTTGCTGCCTCCCCAAGCACTTGCACGTTTGTTTCGTCTTCGGGATAGTCTTTCATGGTAGAAATGAGCAAAGTTGGCAATAGGTCGGCATTAAGGTCTTTGAGTCGTTCAAAATTTGCCTTAAGCATATCATAAAGCGAGTTGAACTGCCACGTATCGTCCAAACCATTTGCTTTGAGATGCGCCCACTGTACTACCCCCGTTTCGGGAATGCAAGTAGCAGTATCTGCATTAAATTCAATAAGTTTGATGGGCATACCATCTGTGCCGCCGCTTAGGTCAAACCTACCGTAGAGGTGCAAATGCCTTTCGTTTTCCCACGAATACTTAATTGTTTCTATTAAATTTTCAGGAATAGCAAGTTGGCTAAATAAATGATTATCAATAACATACTGCCCTGCGGCAACATACATTTCATAAAGTTCATTTGCTGCCTGCGCATAGTTATTTGCCTCCTCTTCAGAAATTTCTACTATATCTCCTGTAATGTATTGGAGCGTATCCACGCCTACCATCCATTGCCAACCAAGTGCATATATCTGATTTTCAGGACTTTTCCACAAAGATTTTAACTTTATCATATTTTAGTTGGCAGTTTTCATTTCCAGATACTTCAGAAATTCTGCTTTCGTATTTTCATTTTCAAATTTGCCAGAAAAAAATGCCGTTACGGTACTACTATTAGTATCTTGGACACCGCGAGAAGCTACGCAAAGGTGATAGGCATCCATTACTACGGCAACGTCTTCAGTGCCTAATGCCCTTTTCAATTCTTCTCCAATCTGATTTGTGAGTCGTTCTTGGACTTGCGGACGCTTTGAAAAATACTGCACAATCCGATTGAGTTTGGAAAGTCCAATTACCTTACCTCCCGAAAAATAGGCAATATGTGCCTTGCCAAAGATAGGGACAAAATGATGTTCGCAAGTAGAATAAAAAGTAATATTTTTTTCTACTAACATCTGACTATACTGATAATGATTGTCAAAAAGTGTCATTTTTGGCTTATTTTGAGGGTTTAACCCACCAAAAATTTCTTTTACGTACATTTTTGCTACTCGGTGCGGTGTACCTTTTAGGCTATCGTCAGTCAAATCTAAGCCCAAAACGTGCATAATTTGCTCGAAATGCTTTTCTATCAATTCAATTTTCAGTTCGTCATCGAGTTGGAATGCATCTTCCCTGATAGGCGTGTTGAGAGCCGTTAGCACATGCTCATCTCCCATCTCGTCGTGTGAATGATTTTGTATGGTTGACTTGTTTCCGTTGCCATTAAGCAGGGACTTCAACAAAGTTTCGTTCTGTTTCATAAAGTTTTACTTTGATTGCTAAATTGGGGTTTATGAGTGTGTTTATTTTCTCTTTTAAAATCTGCCAAATGACCAATGCTATATTTTCGGCAGTTGGGTTAAGATTCTGAAATTCAGAAACTTCCATGTTCAAGTTTTTATGGTCAAAGCGGTCTAATATATTTTCTTTGATGATATCGCTCAATACTTTCATATCCATCACATAGCCCGTTTCGGGGTCTATTTCTCCTATTACCTGCACAATGAGGTCATAATTATGACCATGAAAATTAGGATTGTTGCATTTGCCGAATATTTGCTCATTTTTTTGAGGCGACCAATGCGGATTATGCAAGCGGTGTGCTGCATTAAAGTGTTCCTTGCGGAATACAGAAGTTTTCATGTTTTGATTTTGTTAAAAAAATAATGACTTATTATTAGGTAATTTCTTGCCTTTCCCTAATAAAATTATGATTTCGTCTGTAATGGCTTCTAAGAAAAATAGAAGGACAGACCTATCTTTAAAAAATGTTAGTTATTTTTATTGCTTGCACCTATTTGTTAGAACATATTTTATCGTAAAATGTTCATTTTGAAATAAAAATTATAGAGGCTTTAAGGTACTCATGCCACCATCTATGCCAATAACTTGCCCACTCACCCAGCTTGCTTGGTCTGACAATAAGAAAGCAGCCGCACTTGCTATGTCCGAAGGTATTCCTACTCTGCCAAGCGGGTGTCTTTTGGCAGAAGTATCTTTCTTTTCAGGTGAGGAAAGTAAGTTTTTTGCCAAAGGCGTATCTGTGAGTGAGGGAGCTATCACATTGAATCTGACCTTATTGACTGCAAACTCCGCAGCAAGCGACTTCGCCAGGCCCTCTACGGCTCCTTTTGCGGCGGCAATACTTGCATGATAATTCATACCTACTGCAACGGCTACAGTGCTGAAAAGTACGACACTTGATGTATCAGATTTTTTTAAAGCATTGATAGTCTGCTGAATAACTTTGACGGCTCCTAAGACATTCAACTGATAATCTTTGAGAAAATCGTCTTGAGAAAGCCTGCCAAATGGCTTCAAATTAATACTGCCTACGCAGTAAGCCACGCCGTCCAACTGTGGAATGCTTGCCAATTCGCTACCGCTATCAGTAAGTAGGTCAAAAGTGAGGTGCTTTACTGCCAAATCGGGAGGGGCGTTGCGGGATGCAGAAATTACGTTTGCGCCGCTTGCTATTAACGTTTTTGCTAATTCGTAGCCTATGCCCGAACTTGCCCCTACAATGAGTATGTTTTTGCCTTTGAAATCTAACATTTATTTGATTGATTGATGTATTTGATAAACAGTTGGTAAAAATAAAGTGTTTTAAATTTTTGATTATATTTGGGAAGTTTTACAAAGAAAAAAATAAATGAAAAATATTACAATACTTGGTGCGGGCTTAGTAGGCTCATTATTAGCTATTTATCTTTCAGATAGGGGCTATAAAGTAGAGGTTTATGAGCGACGACCAGACCCCCGCAAAAAAGGTTATATTGGTGGACGTTCTATCAATTTGGCACTGAGCGATAGAGGCTGGCAGGCATTAGCCAAAGCAGGGATTGATGCTAAAATCAGAGAAATAGCGATTCCTATGAACGGACGTATGATGCATGATGTGCAGGGTAATCTCACCTTTCAGGCTTATGGCAAAGATGGGCAGGCTATTTACTCTGTATCGAGAGCATTGCTTAACATAGAACTTATTAATTATGCTGAAAATCAATCAGATGTACGCTTTTACTTCAACCAAAAATGTATAGAAGTAGATTTGGAGAATAAAGTAATTACATTGGAAAATACAGAAAATGGCTTGACTGGGCAGCAATCTGCTACCGAAGGGGAAATTTATTCAATTACTGCTGACTTTATTTTCGGTTCTGATGGTGCTTTTTCGCCTATTCGCTTGGCTATGCAAAAAACAGATAGGTTCAATTATTCCCAAACCTACCTTGATTATGGCTACAAAGAACTAACTATTCCTGCGGCGGCAGATGGCTCGCACCGCTTGGAAAAAAACGCCTTGCATATATGGCCTCGCGGCAATTTTATGCTCATAGCCCTGCCAAATACAGATGGAAGTTTCACTTGCACACTGTTTCTCCCTTACAAAGGAGAGCCTTCGTTTGAGTCCGTAAAGACTGACAAAGAGGCTATTAGCTTTTTTCAGACCTACTTCCCAGACATCATTCCGCATATTGCTGATGTTACCGAAGATTTTTTTACCAACCCAACTTCGTCTTTGGTGATGGTAAAAGCTAATCCTTGGATATACAAGGCGGAAGTAGCCCTCATAGGCGATGCCGCACATGCAATCGTGCCTTTTTATGGACAAGGCATGAACGCAGGTTTTGAGGATTGCTATGTATTGAACGAAATTTTAGAAAAAAATATGGATATTTGGGAAACAAGCCTTCAAGAATACCAAGAAAGCCGCCTACCCGATGCAGATGCCATTTGTGAGCTTGCCCTCAATAACTTTGTAGAAATGAGGGACTTAGTAGGTGACCCCAAATTTTTACTTCGCAAAAAAATAGAGGCAAAAATTAATGAACTTTATCCCGAAAAATGGATTCCATTGTATAGCATGGTAACTTTTAGTCCCAAAAGCGGAGTGCCGCCCATGCGCTATTCGGAGGCGTTGGCAATGGGGAAAAAGCAGGATAAAATCATGGCAGAAATAATGCAAAGACCTGACATAGAAGCTACTTGGCAGAACTTAGATTTTGAGGAAATTGTAAGAAAATTGGTAGAGTAGGGGAGGCTTGATGCTCTACCTGAGTTATAATCTTTCGCAAAAAATTATAACTTTGTACTATGCAAATTGTATTAAACACACATAAAAAAACTGATAACTACTTAATTTAGCTAATATGCAGAAAATAAACATCATAGATGTAGGTGCATTAGATGGTTTTGATATTCCTTGGAAAAAGCACCAAGACAAAATAGACTTTGCCCTTACTTTTGAACCGAATGAAAAGCCAATTTTTGGTGAAAAACTCATTAAATACAATACGGCTATTTGGGACTATGACGGGGAAGGAAATTTGTATATTATTGGCAGTATTGGGCAGGGTTCTTCGCTTTTGGAGCCAAATTATGAGTGGGTAAAAGAAAACTTTGAGCAGATAAGGAAAGAGGGAAATATAAAATTTAATGATACTTGGCATGAGCGAACTATAATCAAACGTACTGAAAAACTACCTGTTAAAAAAATAGATACTGTACTAAAAGAGGTAAATACAAGTTTGCAAAATGCTGGGAAAGAAGCTATTAAATTCAATTTTCTGAAAAGTGATACACAAAGTGGAGAGTATTACGTACTCAAAGGGGCAGAAAATTGGCTAAAGACTGACTGTATTGGCTTAGAGATAGAGGCTTTTCGCTACCCCATGTACAAGGGTGTAGTCATAGACTCCGAGGTATGTAAGTATCTGGAAGGTTTAGGGTTCGAGCAGATAGGCTGGACGGGCTATATGTACTCTTTTAATGCAGCCTGTGATTACTTATTTGTAAAGAAAAATCCGAAAAATGCCGAAGAAAAAGCCCTGATAGATACCATCAGAGCTGTATATCAGCCGAGAGGAAAAGCAGGAATCATAAAACAACCTTCTCTTTATCAGAAAATAAAAAGTAAAATAATAGAAATAGTGAAATCAATTTAGGTGGTGGTCGTCTGGGAAATGGGCAAAAGCCTTGTATTTCCCTCCCATACGCCTCAAGATAGTTCGCCAAAGTTCTTGGGGGTGAGTTTGGAAAATAATATTTAGGTCTATTTTGCAAATAATCCAAGCATTCTGCTCCAGCTCACTATCTAATTGTTTTTTACCCCATCCGCTATAGCCCATAAAAAACCGACAATTTGTCGAGCTGATAATCTTGCTATCCGCATAAACACGCACTTGGTCGAAGTTGCCGCCCCAATACACACCATTGCCGAGCGGAGTAGCGTCCTCGATAGTATCAAAAGTATGAATGAAATGTAGCGTATTTTGCTCCACGGGACCTCCTATAAAAGCTTTATTTTCAAGAAGTTCCAAATCTATCAGTTCTCCAACACTTACTTCTGTAGGCTTATTGAGGACAAAGCCAAAAGTGCCACTTTTCTCCTTATGCTCACAAATTAGCACTACAGACCGCTCAAAATTGGGGTCAGGCATGAACGGCTCCGAGATAAGTAAATATCCGCTATCGACAGTTAAGTCTTCATTTAAGTTGATATTGAGGTGTTCTATCATAAAAATCTTTCCTAAGTATCATTTTTGTTTACCTAAGCAAACGTAAATAAATATTTGTAGTTGTGTAATATGTCGAGATAAAATTATTGCATCATGAAAAATTTAATAACTACCATTCAACACAGATAGATATTTTAAATCACAAAAGAATAAAAGTAATAAAGAATATTTATTACTTTTACTTACTTAAAAGAAATGTACTTAACTCATTGATAGATAGGCAGTTAAACCAATTATACATAATAATATTTTGTAAGTCATTGATAATGATATAGTTACAAAAAGTTATATAATATTTATTATGTATAATATAATAAAACCTCTCTACTCAAAATAATCAAACTAGGACAAGCTGTATTTAATTTAAATAAACAAAGCTTGCCCTTTTCAGATTACGTTTATAAATAACTATTTTATCTGTTGCTTATCTCCACATATTTTCTCTCTTTCTCGCCAATGTATATTTGTCTTGGTCTGCCGATAGGCTCTTTGGCAAGGCTTAATTCTCTCCATTGAGCTATCCAACCGGGGAGGCGACCAAGTGCAAACATGACCGTAAACATTTCAGTAGGAATACCAATGGCTCTGTAAATAATTCCAGAGTAGAAGTCCACGTTCGGATATAGTTTTCTCTCAACAAAATAGGGGTCTTGGAGTGCTGCTTCTTCCAATTTTTTAGCTATTTCAAGCATAGGGTCATTAATGCCAAGTTTGTTGAGGATATTATCGCAAGCAACTTTAATAATTTTTGCTCTTGGGTCAAAGTTTTTATATACTCTATGTCCAAAGCCCATCAAACGGAATGTGTCATTTTTATCTTTTGCCTTGTCGATGTATTTCTGTACATTTCCACCGTCTGCTTGTATCATTTCCAACATTTCTATTACTTCTTGGTTTGCCCCACCATGCAGCGGTCCCCAAAGAGCATTGATGCCCGCAGCAACGGCAGAGTACAAACTTGCCTGAGAAGAGCCAACAATACGTACTGTGGATGTAGAGCAGTTTTGCTCGTGGTCAGCATGAAGAATAAGCAATTTGTTGAGCGCATCCACTACTACAGGGTCTGGCTCATATTGTTCTGTTGGATAGGCAAACATCATGTGCAAGAAGTTCGCACAATAATCCAAAGAATTATTAGGGTAATTCAAGGGATGTCCCATTTCATTCTTGTAAGACCAAGCCGCTATCGTTGGCATTTTTGCCAAAAGACGAGTAATGGTAAGATCTACGGCAGCAGGGCTGCGATTTGGATTTAACGAAGCGGGATAAAATGCTGTAAGCGAACATACTAAAGAAGAAAGTACGCCCATAGGATGGGCTGAAGCAGGAAAGCCATCAAAAATCTTGCGCATATCTTCATGTACGAGTGTGTGCAAGGTGATGTCTTTTTTGAACTTATCAAGGACGGTTTGGGTTGGCAACTCTCCATAGATAAGCAAATGAGCAACTTCCAAATAGGATGCTTTTTCTGCCAATTCTTCAATAGAATAACCTCTGTACCTCAGTATTCCCAAGTCCCCATCTAAAAAAGTGATGGCACTTCTGGTTGCGCCCGTATTTTTATAACCTATATCTAAGGTAACAAGTCCTGATTGGTCGCGCAATTTGGAGATGTCTAAGGCTAATTCGTTTTCTGTTCCTTCTATTATTGGCAACTGATAAACTTTGCCGTCATAGTGCAGTTCTGCTATTTTTGACATTATATTAATTAGTTTATGATGTTTTTTAATTATTTTGCTAATTTCTGATTTCTCTATGAACATAAAGTAAGTCAAAACAGAACGCAATATATAAAAAAAGTGAAATAATACAAACCTATCTTTTTTTTCTATTCAAAAAATAATATTTCGAATTCTATAATTATTTTTACGTACTAATTGTTTTGAAATTAACCAATAAATACACAAGAACGTGAAAATAATAGAATGTCCGCGCGATGCCATGCAAGGCATCAGAGAATGGATACCTACAGAAGTTAAAACACAATATATAAACCAGCTGCTCCAAGTTGGTTTTGATGCAATTGATTTTGGTAGTTTCGTTTCCCCAAAGGTTATTCCACAGATGAAAGATACAGCAGAGGTATTAGGCAAGTTAGATTTATCGGTTACAAAAACAAAACTACTTGCCATTACCGCAAGTGTGAATGGGGCAAAAACGGCAATCCAATATCCCGAAATTGACTATTTAGGTTTCCCTCTCTCGGCATCTGAAACTTTCCAAATTAGGAATACTAACAAGAATTCTAAGCAATCTATGGATTCGGTGAGGGAAATTCAAGAGATGTGTTTGCAGACAAACAAACAACTCTTAGTTTATATTTCTATGGGATTTGGTAATCCTTACGGAGACCCCTTTGATGGAGATATTGTTGAAAATTTTGCTTACCAACTCAATGAAATTGGCGTGAAAATAATTATGCTTTCCGATACGATTGGCGTTTCTGAACCCGATCTCATTGTAGATTTGTTCACCAAACTCAATCCTGCTTTCCCCAATATTGAGTTTGGTGCGCATTTTCACTCCAATCCAAAAACAGCTATACAAAAGATAGAAGCCGCTTCCCAAGCAGGCTGTAAGCGTTTTGACGGGGCTATAGGCGGCTTTGGTGGCTGCCCAATGGCAAAAGACGAGCTTACAGGAAACATAGCTACGGAGAAAATGATACAGTATTTTTTGGAAAAGAAAATAGATTTAGCTCTCGATTTAACTGCCTTTGGCAATGCCGTAGAAACAAGTAGGGAGATTTTTATTTATGAAAATGAGGGGATAGTTTAATTTAGCTTTGACAAAGTTTGAACCGATAAAACTTTGTCAAAGTTTAGCTTTTTCCTACTCTATTTCGTTGGTTATCTCCTTTGTTTCCACCTTCACCATTCCCTCTTGCAAATTCTTCCAAATCAAATCTTTAAGTTCTACAATACCTTTATTCGTCACCGAAGAAATAAATATGGTTGGGACATTTTCGGACGAAGTGCTACTGAGTAACTCCTTTTGTATGGCATTTTGCAATTCTTCATCGAGCAGGTCTGATTTTGTAATGGCTAAAAGCCGTTTTTTATCCAATAGCTCAGGGTTATATTTCCGCAATTCATTCAGCAAAATATCGAAGTCTTGGCAAATGTCTTTGCTATCTGCGGGAATCATAAAAAGCAGGGCAGCATTTCGCTCTATGTGCCGTAAGAATCTCACTCCCAACCCTTTGCCCTCTGCTGCCCCTTCTATAATACCAGGGATATCAGCCATGACAAAAGATTGATTGTTGCGATAACTCACCACGCCTAAGTTAGGCACAAGCGTAGTAAAAGGATAGTCTGCAATTTCGGGTTTTGCCGCAGAAACTACGGAAAGTAGGGTAGATTTTCCTGCATTTGGGAAGCCAACCAGCCCTACATCAGCTAATAATTTTAGCTCAATAATCACCCATTTTTCTATGCTATCTTCCCCCGGTTGGGCATATTGTGGTGTTTGCTGTGTAGATGTTTTGAAGTTAATATTCCCTAATCCTCCGCGCCCGCCTCTGAGCAAGATAATTTCCTGCCCGTCATCTGTAATTTCTGCCAATTTTTCGCCAGTTTCCGCGTCTTTTACTATGGTGCCAACGGGAACTTCTATGTAAGTATCTTTCCCTTGCTTGCCTGTGCAGTTTGCTCCTTGCCCACCTTCCCCTTTTTCGGCAAAAATATGTTTGGTATATTTTAGGTGCAGAAGTGTCCAAAGTTGGGTATTTCCTTTGAGGATAATATGCCCGCCGCGCCCACCATCGCCGCCGTCGGGTCCTCCTTTTGGTGCAAATTTCTCCCTGCGAAAATGCCTTGAGCCTGCCCCACCTGCACCCGAACGGCAATTTATTTTTACGTAATCTATGAAGTTAGAACTTGACATGAACCTGAATATAATGAATTAAAAATTACCCGCTTTTCAACTTTTTTTGCAAAGGTAGTGTATATATTGGATTTTACTACTAAGAGCGGCAAAGTAAAAATTTAAGTCTGCTGCGGAAACTTGCTCTTATCCATATAGAATATTTCCCAAGTATGCCCATCAAAATCCTCTATTGTGCGTTGCTGCATAAATCCGTAATCCTTGAACGGAATTGGCTCGATGCCCCCCGCCAAAACTGCCTTATCTGCTATTTCATTTACTCTGTCCAAACTTTCTACCAATAGGGCAAAAAGCCCTGCAATAGCGTTTTTTGTGTCGGCGATGGGCTTGCTGCTAAAGGTTTTAAACTTTTCGTGGGTCATCAGCATTACGCAGATTTCTTCGCTAAAAACCATGCACTTGCCCGTTGCATCTGAAAATTGAGGGTTGTTTGTAAAACCCATTTGTGTATAAAAATTCAACGATAGGTCAAGATTTTTGACCGCTAAATTGATAAAAATTTGTGCTTTCATCTTTTTTTATTAAGTTAAATAGTAAATTCGCCTTGAGACGAAGTAAATATATATCTAATTTATTTAATTTATAACTAATAATTAATAATTTATAATTGATTAATGCAAACTAAGTTTAAGCACGTAAGTTATCTGTGGGACGAAGCCAAAGCCGCAAACATGGCAGGTGATGAGGTAGCTCTTTTTATTTATCGTTCCAATCTCTTAGGGACAGATTTGCGATTGACTAACTACGGCGGCGGCAATACTTCGGTAAAAATCATGGACAAAGACCCTCTCACAGGCAGGCAAACCGAAGTAATGTGGATAAAAGGCTCAGGCGGCGACATAGGTACGCTCAAAAAATCGGGTTGTGCCGCCCTCTACATGGAACGTTTGCTGAGTTTGGAAAAAATATATAAAGGTCTGGCACAAGAAGACGAAATGGTAGAGCTGTTCAATCATTGTATTTTCGATTTGGCTTCCAAAGCTCCTTCTATTGATACGCCCTTGCATGGCTTTTTGCCCTTTGCCCACATAGACCATTTGCACCCCGATGCGGCTATTGCGATAGCGGCATCGAAAGATGGCAAAAAAATTACGGAAGAGCTTTTCAATGGCGAAATTGGCTGGGTAGGGTGGCAAAGACCTGGCTTTGACTTGGGTTTGAAATTGCGACACTGTTTAGAAGAAAACAAGGCAAAAGGCATTGCACTCAAAGGCATTATGTTAGGTTCGCATGGCTTATTTACTTGGGGAGATACGGCGTATGCAAGTTACCTGAACACGTTGGAAGTGATAGAAAAATGTGCGGAATACTTAGCGAACAATTACGGCAAAAAACGCCCTGTTTTTGGGGGGCAAAAAATAGCAACGGCTGCCCAAAACCCAAACAAAGAAATAAGGGAGCAAAAAGCGGCACAAATAGCCCCTATTTTGCGAGGATTGTGTTCGTCAGAAAGGAAAATGATAGGACATTTTACAGATGATGCAAGCGTTCTTCAGTTCATCAATTCCAACGATTTGGACAGGCTTGCCCCTCTCGGAACAAGCTGCCCCGACCATTTCTTGCGAACAAAGATTAGCCCTTTGGTACTAACAATAGACGCATCGGAAAATCTGGAAGATACGGATGCCATCAAAGCCAAATTAGTTCCATTATTTGAGGCATATCGCCAAATGTATGCTGCTTACTATGAGGCTTGCAAACACGCAAATAGCCCTGCTATTCGAGATAAGAATCCTGTAGTAATCTTATTCAAAGGAGTAGGAATGTTTACTTTTGCCAAAGACAAAACTACGGCTCGTTTGGCATCAGAATACTACATCAATGCCATTAATGTAATGCGTGGGGCAGAGGCAGTATCTGAATATACCGCTTTGCCGCATCAAGAGGCTTTTGACATAGAATATTGGCTATTAGAGGAGGCAAAATTGCAAAGAATGCCCAAGCCTAAACCACTTTCAGGCAGGATTGCCCTCATCACAGGCTCAGCGGGGGGCATTGGCAAGGCTATCGCCAAAAAGTTTGCCGAAGAAGGAGCCTGTGTAGTCCTGAACGACATTAATCAAGAACGTTTGGACGAGGCAAAAGAGGAGTTTATCAAATTATTTGGCAAAGATGCTGTCGCTACTACGCTGCTCAATGTTACGGACATAAATGCTATCCAAACCGCCATGAAAAATACTTGCTTGGCTTTCGGTGGGGTGGATATTATCGTCAATAATGCGGGAATAAGCATTTCAAAACCTATCCAAGACCATACAATTGAGGATTGGGACAAGATTTATGATATTTTAGTAAAAGGGCAGTTTTTAGTAAGTCAGCAAGGCGTGGAGGTGATGCAAAAACAAGATTTTGGCGGCGACATTGTGAACATTGTATCTAAAAACGCCGTAGTTGCGGGAGCTAATAACCTTGCTTATGGCTCGGCAAAGGCAGCCCAAGCACACGCTACTCGGCTGATGGCGGCAGAACTTGGTGCAGACAAAATTCGAGTAAATATGGTAAACCCAGATGCAGTCATTGCTGGCTCTAACATTTGGGCGGGCGGCTGGGCAGAGGGCAGGGCAAAGGCTTATGGCGTAAGTGTGGAGGAGTTACCCGCTTATTATGCCATAAGAACGCTTTTGAATGAAATTATACTGCCCGAAGACATTGCAAATGCTGCTTTTGCCTTCGTAGGTGGCTTGCTTAATAAGTCCACAGGTAACGCCATGAATGTAGATGGGGGAATTGCTATGGGTTTTTTAAGATAAGTATGCTGTAACCTCCCCCGACTTTTAGAGGGGAGGTAGAGTTTAGACAATTTAAACCAAAAAATATGCAACAAGAAATAGACATACACAATGAAAACAGATACGCTGGGCATCAGAAACTTTTTAATTTTATTGCTTCTGATGGGCTACAATCCGTAGTAGCAGACGTTCAAGCCATTATCCAAAAATTAATTGCTTTCCAAATTGCCATTCCAAGCTGGGCTTTAGGCACAGGAGGCACGCGTTTTGGTCGCTTTTCGGGAGGTGGAGAGCCACGAAACTTAGAAGAAAAAATTGAAGATGTAGGCTTGCTGCACGCCCTTAATCGGTCAAGCGGTGCTATCTCCCTGCATATCCCTTGGGACATTCCCGAAAACCCGCAAGCTATCAGCACATTAGCGGCACAACATCAGTTGAAATTTGATGCCGTAAACTCTAATACTTTCCAAGACCAAGCAGGGCAAACACTAAGTTATAAATTTGGCTCATTGCAGCACACCAATAAGGAAGTTCGCAAGCAAGCCATTGCCCATAATATTGAGGTCATCAAACATGGCATAGCTTTAGGTTCTGAGTCTTTAACGGTTTGGCTATCAGATGGTTCTTGCTTTCCCGGTCAGCTAAATTTCAGGAGAGCCTTTCAAAATACCTTAGAAAGTTTGCAAGAAATCTATGCTGCCCTACCCGAAAATTGGAAAATATTTATAGAGTACAAAGCCTTCGAACCCAATTTTTATTCTATGACCGTAGGCGACTGGGGGCAGTCTTTACTCTACGCTAAAAAGTTAGGCGAAAAAGCCTTTACCTTAGTAGATTTGGGGCATCATCTCCCAAATGCCAATATAGAACAGATAGTAGCACTTTTGCTTATGGAAGGGAAATTGGCAGGTTTCCACTTCAATGATTCCAAATACGGAGATGACGATTTGACGGTAGGAAGCATTAATCCATACCAATTATTTCTGATTTTCAATGAGTTGGTGGAGGGAATGGACGCAAGAAATATGAATCATGCAACAGATTTGGGCTGGATGATAGATGCCTCTCACAACGTAAAAGACCCTTTGGAAGACCTTTTGCAGTCCGTAGAGGCTATTATGCAAGCCTACGCAAAGTCCTTGTTGGTAGATAGAAATGCCTTAGAAAATGCTCAAAATGAGAATGATGTAGTCCGATGTCAAGAAATTTTGCAAGCCGCCTATCAGACAGATGTGCGAGCCTTGGTTGCAGAGGCGCGCTTGCGTTCGGGGGCAGCCCTCGACCCACTGAGTATGTACCGAGGGCATAAGATAAGGGAGCGTTTAATAGCAAAACGTGGACAAAAAACCGTAGCTACAGGGCTGTAATTAATTATGAGTTATAAATTATAAACTTTTCAAAACCATTTGTATATTCGCCTAAAGACGAATTTACAAATGACTAAGCGACCAATTATTGCCATTTTAGACATTGGGAAAACCAATAAAAAGCTGTTCTTTTTTGATGAGCAGTACAACGTTGTTTTCGAGAAAAGTGAGGAATTTGAAGAAACAACAGACGAAGACGGCGACCCCTGCGAAGATATAGACAAACTTACTGCTTGGGTGCTTGCTGCCGTAGATTTTGCCCTAAATCATGCAGTATTTGACGTAAAAATAATAAATTTTGCTGCCTATGGAGCAAGTTTTGTGCTTATTGGCGAAGATGGAAAGCCCGTAGCCCCGCTTTACAATTACCTAAAGCCTTTTCCGAACGAACTAAAAGAAAGATTTTATCAGAAATACGAAGGTGAAACGATTGGGCGGCATTCCGCTGGGCAGCACTCCACTATTGCAAAACAAACCGCATCGCCTGTTTTGGGGAATCTTAATTCGGGCATGCAACTCTATAGACTCAAATATGCAAAACCCGATATTTTCAACAAGGTGAAATATGCCCTGCACCTCCCTCAGTATGTAAGCTATTTAATCACAAAACAAGCATTTTCCGAACTCACAAGTATTGGCTGCCACACGCAACTTTGGGACTTCGAAAAAAATGATTACCACAATTGGGTGAAAAATGAAAAAATAGATTGTATTTTAGCACCCATTGTTCCCTCCGATAAAACAACAGAAATGTTTTTTGAAGGGAGAAAAATAAAAGTAGGCGTTGGCTTGCACGACAGTTCTGCCGCACTGATTCCGTACCTGATGCGTGAAGATAAGCCATTTGTTTTGATTTCAACAGGAACTTGGTGTATTTCTCTCAATCCATTCAATCATAATGCTTTAACGCATGAAGATTTAACAAAAGATTGCCTATGTTTTATGAGCTACGAAGGCAAATCGGTCAAGGCATCACGCATTTTTGCAGGGAACAAACATAGTGTTGGGTTAAAACAGATAACAAAAGATTCAGACGGTCTATTGCCCACAGAAACAATAGCTTACAAAAAACTAATAGAAGAAATTGTAAATGAGCAAGTTAGCTCTACTAAGTTAGTGATAGAAGATAATGAAAATATCAAAACGATTTTTGTAGATGGCGGTTTTGCCAAAAATGATAAGTACATACAACTTTTAAAAATTTCCTTCCCTAATATAAAAATAGTAGCTGCTGAAGCGGCTGGGTGGCAATCCGCTCAGGCTACAGCATTAGGAGCAGCATTAATTTATAAAAACAAACCATGAAAATAGGGCTTTTTATTCCTTGCTATATCGACCAATTTTATCCCAAAGTAGGCATTGCTACGCTGGAATTATTAGAAAAATTAGGTGTCCAAGTACATTATCCCTTGTCCCAAACTTGCTGCGGGCAACCTATGGCAAATTCGGGCTTTGCTCACCTCACAAAGGGTTGTGATGATAATTTTATACAAAATTTTGGTAGTTTCGGCACACAACACTTTGATTACGTTGTTTCTCCTTCGGGCAGTTGCGTGCTGCACATCAAAGAACATTTGGGCGGCAATCCGTTGCATAGTGATGCTTATCCTGAACAAGTAACAAGTTTGAAAAACAAGGTTTTTGAACTCTGCGAATTTCTGACTGATATTTTAAAAGTCGAAAATCTGAACGCTCATTTCCCGCACCGAGTAGGCTTTCACAATAGCTGTCATGGACAGCGAATGTTGGGCTTGTCGTCTATGTCCGAAAAAGTAGGCGAGACTTTCTCTAAACCGCTTTCTCTTCTGGGACAAGTAAACGGCTTGACATTGGCAGACCTAAGCAGAAAAGACGAATGTTGCGGTTTTGGAGGCACTTTCTGTGTAACAGAGGAAGCCGTTTCAGTCAAAATGGGCAAAGACCGAATTGCAGACCACTTGTCAAAAAATGTCGACTTCATTACAGGTGGTGATATGTCCTGCCTGATGCACTTAGAAGGAATTTTAAAAAGGCAAAAAAGTACCGTAAAAATTATTCACATTGCAGAAATATTAAATAGCAAATGACACACTCATTGACACATTCACAGGCATCTGATACTTTCAACAAAGATGAATCGCGTGTAGATTGGCATGATGAATCTCTTTGGTTTATCCGCCAAAAACGCGATAAAGCCGCTTTTGCTATTCCTGAATGGGAGGAACTGAGGGAATCAGCTTCGCAAATCAAGGAAAATGTTTTGGCGAATATGGATACTTACCTGCTCGAATTTGAGCAAAAGGCACAGAAAAATGGCATTCATGTTCATTGGGCTACTGACGCTGCCGAGCATAATACCCTTGTTTTGGAGATAATGCAAAAGCATAACTTTAAAAAAATAGTGAAGTCAAAATCTATGCTCACCGAAGAATGTCATTTGAATCCTTTTTTGGAGAAAAACGGCATTGAAGTCATTGATACAGATTTGGGAGAACGCATTGTGCAGCTACGCAATGAGCCGCCGAGCCACATTGTTCTGCCCGCTATCCACCTCAAAAAGCAAGACGTTGGCGATACTTTCCACGAGTATCTTGGTACGGAAAAAGGTGCATCTGACCCGCAGTACCTTACTGAAGCAGCAAGGCAACACCTCAGAGGAAAATTCATAGCGGCAGATTTGGCAATTACAGGCGTAAATTTTGCCATCGCCGAAACAGGCGGTTTTGTGGTCTGCACCAATGAAGGCAATGCAGACATGGGAGCGCATTTGGCAAAAGTACATATTGCGTGCATGGGCTTTGAAAAAATTATTCCCAAAATAGAAAATTTGGGTATTTTCCTTCGTTTGCTTGCCCGAAGTGCTACAGGGCAGCCAATTACCACGTATTCCAGTCATTTTCAAAAACCAAGAGCAGGGCAGGAAATGCACATTATCATCGTGGATAATGGTCGCTCTACGCAGTTGGGGCGGGCAGATTTCAGAAACTCCCTCAAATGTATTCGCTGCGGTGCGTGCATGAATACATGCCCCGTTTATCGGCGAAGCGGCGGACATTCTTACCACAATGCCGTTGCAGGACCTATTGGGATAATTCTTGCCCCCAATTTGGACATGAAACAAAACAACGATTTGCCTTTTGCCTCCACACTTTGCGGTAGCTGCACCAACGTTTGCCCCGTAAAAATAAACATACATGAGCAGATTTGGAAATGGCGGCAGATAGTCACCCAAGAAGGCTATGCGGGATTTGAGAAAACACAGGGCATCAAACTGATGAATACCGTACTTTCTAAGCCAAAAGTCTATCGCTTTGTTGGGAAAATGGGCAGAGAAATTATGCGTTTTGCCCCCTTTGCCGTCAATAATTCTTTGAACAAATGGTTCAAAAATAGGGAAATGCCCGATGCTCCCAAAGAAAGTTTTAGGGAATGGTATATGAAGCAAAAGATGTAATTTTTGATAAGAAATTACATCTTAAAGCCCTTCCTAACATAAAAAAACCAATAGGATAATGACAAAAATGACAAGCAGAGAACAAATATTAGCAAAAATAAGGGTAAATAAACCTTCGGAAAAAGTAGTGCTGCCTACCAACCTCGATTGGGAAAATACAGCCTTTGACGATAACATCCAGCGGAGTGCCTCCCAACGATTTGCAGAGGTACTCAAAAGTATTGGCGGAGAGGCAATAGAGGCTGCAGATTTTGATTTTATCAAAAAAGAGATTGATACAATACATTACCATCATGTCATCAATTTATTACCAAATTTGGAAATACAAGGAAAAGATATTAGAGAAATCAGCGATGCCCATGATTTGGCTTCGGTGGACTTGGCAATTATAGAAGGGAAAATGGGCGTAGCCGAAAATGGAGCTATTTGGCTCGATGAAAGTTGTTTTGGTGGACATCGGGTGCTGCCTTTTATTACCCAACACTTAATTATTGTTTTGAAAAAAGAAAACATAGTTAGCAATATGCACAAGGCATACAAAAGGATTCAAAGTGATTTATTTAGCATAGGTTTTGGGCTTTTCCTTGCAGGTCCTTCAAAAACGGCAGACATAGAACAGTCTTTGGTGATTGGAGCGCATGGAGCAAGAAGTTTAAGAGTATATTTGGTGTAGATAACAACAATAAAAAAATGACTATATTTAGCTAATTTTAAAACACTAACAAGCGAATTTTAGTTTGATAAGGATGATGTAATGTTTTATCAAAAATAACACCTTTAAGTTTGCTTAATATTTAACAAGTAAAAACTATGTGCAAAAAGTTAACCCTTTTATTTCCACTATTCTTTGCTTGTTATATCCAATGTATAGCACAAAAGCAGACAGTAATAGACAGTCTTTTGTATCAGTTATCTGCCACGAAAGAGGATACAATCAAAGTAAATATCATCACAGATATTGTCTATGAGTATGCAAGTTATGATACAAAAAAAGCAATGGAATATGGAAATTTGAGTTTGGAAATAGCCAAAAAAATTAATTATACCTACGGAATAGCCCTATCCTTACGAAATATAAGTTATATTTATTATGTGGAAAGTAACTATGCACAATGTCTGAAATACGCATTTGATGCCATTGAAAAAACAAGAAATACAAATTATTTACAAATCAAATCTGCTTGTCTCGGCATTGTCGGAAATGTTTATTTCATGCAACAAGATTACGACAAGGCGAAAGTATATTACGAACAGTCTTTGGAAGTAGCCCAAATAAAAACAAATAATAATACTATCTCTGCGGCAATGAACAGATTAGGCAAACTTTACGTAGAACAAAAAAAATATACTGAAGCAATTGAAATACTTACCAAATCATTGAAAATTGCAAAACAATTTAATAGAAAAGACAGACAAGGCGATTGCTTGCTATTTCTTGGAAGAGCTTACTATTCACAAAAAGAGTACGGAAAAGCACTTTCATTCTTCTATCAATCCCTACAGGCAAATAAAACCCAAGAAGATATCGTACTTACAACAAACGTTTTAAAAAGCATTGCCAAAATACATCAAGTAATGGGGCAACTGGACAGTGCCATCATATACGGCAAAGAGGCACTAAAATCTGTTTCTTTGACCAATTCAAAGCATCAGATGCTCCAAATACATGAAGTCATGTATTTAACGTACAAAAGTAAAAAAGATATAAACACAGCCCTATATCATCATGAGCAGATGCTTGTACTCAAAGATAGTATCTATAACAAAGACAAAATAAACGCTGTTGCGGGTTTACAGGCAAATTATGAAATCAAGGAAAAACAGTACGAAATAGAGAAACAAAATATTACTATCAGGCTAAACGCAAAAATAATTGCAGAGGAAAGAATGGCAAAATATGGTCTTGGTATTGGTTTTACCATGCTTTGTATTTTTGGGTATATTCTCTACTACAATTATCGAAAAATCAAAAAAACAAATCTGATTGTTATCTCCCAAAATGCTTATATACAGGAGCAAAGAGAAAGATTACAAGCAATTAATGAGGAACTAAACCAACAAAATGAAGAAATGAGTTTGCTTAACAATAATTTGGAAAAAGTAGTAAATGAACGAACTCACGAACTCAAACTTACGATTGAAAGCCTCTCTAAGCAAAACCAAGATTTAGAACAATTTTCCTACATCATTTCTCACAACCTGCGCGCCCCCGTAGCACGCATATTAGGGCTAACAAATATTTTTGATAAAGATGAGATACTCAGCCAATCTAACCAAGAAATTTTTACTCATTTACAAAAAACTACTATTGATTTAGACGAAGTTATCAAAGATTTGACGTATATAATTTCTATACGCAAAGACTTTACCTCTGTAAAGGAAATTATAAATTTGGAAGAAAAAATCTGTGTTGTTTTAAATTATTTTAGCGAACAAATAGAAAGTAAAGACATTACAATACAATATAATCTCCAAGTAGATACATTTGTTTCTATTAAAAGCTATATACAAAGTATTCTCTTTCATCTCATTTCTAATGCCATTAAATACCAATCTAAGAAAAGAAAATTAGTTATCACTATCGACTCTATTTTAGTCAATGATTTGGTATGTATTGCCATCCATGACAATGGCATAGGCATTGATTTGACGAATTTAGACCAATATAAGATATTTGGACTGTACCAAAGAATGCACGACCATGTAGAAGGGAAAGGCTTAGGCCTTTATTTGGTGAAAACTCAAGTAGAGTTTTTAAATGGAACTATCGAAATAAAAAGTAAATTGGACGTAGGGACTACCTTAAAAGTATATTTGCCTTAATGATATACTATATATAATTAAAAATAATTTAGTTTTTATTATACATAAACTTTATTATATAACTTATTGTAATTATCTTATTATCAATAGTTTATGTAATATTATTATGTATGATTGGTTTAACTATCTGTATGTCAATAAGTTATAGAATTGTATTTTATGAGCAGAAAACAAGGTAATAAACACTCTTTATCACTTTTATTCTTTTGTGATTTAGGGAATTATTTTATAAAAAAGACTGTCCCATTCCTAAAATGGCATAGACTTCATGCCAAACATTTAGACTTCCCCCCCTATTCGCATTTCAAAAGCAACTAATTGCTCTGCCATGGGAATAGTATAGCTTTTACGTAGGCAATACACTTTTTCCAAAAGTTTAAATTCTTATATCTATATTAAATTAAAATCCATTTAGATTATGGACAATGGGAAGCACTTAACATATCGTTTTTTTATAATCTGACAAGTTACTTACTTTCTATGCAAAAACTTATTAACTTTGCGCCTCAAAATATTTAAGTATAATTATAAATTTTCTCGATTAATGATTTCAGTTTCTAATCTCTCTCTTCGCTACGGCAAGCGTATATTGTTTGATGATGTCAATGTAAAATTTACAGAGGGCAATTGCTATGGTATTATTGGTGCAAATGGTGCGGGCAAATCGACCTTGCTAAAAATTATATCGGGCGAAATAGAATCTACTACAGGGCAGGTAGTAATATCAAAGGGAATGCGTATGGCTGTTTTGAAACAAAATCACTTTGAGTTTGACCAACTGCCTGTACTGCAAACAGTACTAATGGGCTACAAAAAGCTTTGGGACGTAATGCAAGAGAAAGATGCTATCTATGCAAAGCCTGATTTTAGCGACAAAGATGGCGTAAGAGCCTCTGATTTGGAGTCTGAATTTGCAGAAATGGACGGATGGAATGCAGAAAGTGATGCTGCAAGCATCTTAAGCTCTTTGGGTATCAAAGAAGATAAACATTACCGACTACTTAATGAGCTAAACGGTGGGGAGAAAGTAAAAGTCCTATTGGCTCAAGCACTGTTTGGTAATCCTGATATTTTACTATTGGACGAGCCTACGAACGACTTAGATGTGGAAACAATTAGCTGGTTAGAGCAGTTTTTGGCAGATTTCAAAAATATCGTCATTGTGGTATCTCACGATAGACACTTCTTGGATGCGGTCTGTACCCACGTAGCCGATGTAGATTTTGGGAAAATCCAATTATTTGCGGGGAATTATACTTTTTGGTATGAATCCAGTCAGCTTGCCCTGCGCCAACGCAACGACCAAAACAAGAAAAATGAGGAAAAACGCAAAGAGTTAATGAGTTTTATAGAACGATTCAGTGCTAACGTTGCTAAGTCGCGCCAAGCAACAAGCCGCAAGAAAATGTTAGAAAAACTCAACGTAGAAGATATAAAACCATCAAACCGAAAATATCCGGGCATCCAGTTTACGCAGGAAAGGGAAGCTGGCGACCAGATTTTAGAAGTAAAGAACCTGAAAAAAGCAAATGATGAAAAAGTATTATTTGCTGATGTAAATTTTGCTATGAGAAAAGGGGATAAAATAGCTGTTCTCTCGCGCGATAGTTTGGCTATTACGTCTTTTTTCGAAATTATCAATGATGAAATGAAGGCAGATGTAGGCGAATATAAATGGGGAGTAACCATCACCAAAACCTATTTGCCAAATGATAATAATAGGTACTTCGAGGGCATAGATGCCAATTTGATAGATTGGTTGAGGCAGTTTTCCGAAGAAAAAGATGAATCATTCATACGTGGTTTCTTAGGGAGAATGTTATTTTCAGGGGAAGAATCTCTCAAAAAAGCCTCTGTACTTTCAGGAGGTGAAAAAATGCGTTGTATGATTTCCCGAATGATATTGAGTAAGGCAAACTTTCTTGTCTTAGATGAACCTACTAATCACTTGGATTTGGAATCTATCATCGCTTTTAATAACGGACTCAAGGACTACAAAGGGTCTGTTTTGTTTGCCTCGCATGACCACGAGTTTGTAAATACGGTAGCCAATCGCATCATCGAAATTACACCGAAAGGAATCATAGACCGTCAGATACCTTATGATGAGTATATCATAGATGAAAAGATAAAGGCATTGAGAGAAGAGATGTATCAATAATATTATTTGCTCATTCTAAACTCCTCTTTTCCAAGAGATTTGATGTTTAGAATCCATAGCGTATTCGCATCTTTTTTAGTAACATACCAATCTCCCTCGAACTCGTCATAGGGGTCTATTGCATTAAAAATGTTGATGGCGAGTTCGCTTTTGTTAAGTCTAATTCGCCAAGAACCTTCGTATATCTTGCTATTATTTTTGAAAATGATTACCTTATTTTCTTTTCCAAAATCAACCGTTACGTCTGCAAACTCCGCAGACTCGTCTATGCCCCCCTCTATGTATTTATCTATCTGCCAGCGTCCAAGAATATCGCTGTCGCTAATAACCAAGACATCGGCAGGGGAAGCAAAATCGGCACTACGGGTGCATGACAGAATAAGGAAGCAAAACAAGAGCAAAAACAGACTGTAATTTGTTTTTTTTAGGTAATTCATAACGCCAAGTAAAATTTTTTGAGTGAAAATGTTTTATTACACCGCAATTTAATTATTTTTGAAAAAGATTCCAATATATAAAATTATTGAGTTAGCGTTTTTGGCGACAAAGCATCTCAAATTGTTGATTAACAGTTACTCAATAGTTATAAAAAAAAGAATCTTCACGACAAAAAACACGCTATTAATTTCAATAAATCATCATTCATAACTCAAAAAATGAATATTCACGAATATCAGGCAAAGGACATTTTGAAAAGCTATGGTGTAAGAGTCCAAGAGGGCATCGTAGCAACTACGCCACAGGCAGCAGTAGAAGCCGCTCGCCAGCTTAATACCGAAACAGGTACTAAGTGGTTCGTTATCAAGGCTCAAATACACGCAGGGGGCAGAGGCAAAGGCGGAGGCATCAAGTTGGCAAAAAACTATGAGCAAGTTGATGAGCTTTCAAAGCAAATATTGGGTATGCAGTTGGTAACTCCCCAAACAGGTGCTGAAGGCAAAAAAGTGCATAAAATCTTGGTTGCCCAAGACGTATATTATCCTGGTGCATCAGAGCCAAAGGAATACTATCTGAGCATCATGCTTGATAGAGCAAAGGGATGTAACGTAATCATTGCCAGCACAGAAGGCGGTATGGACATCGAAAAAGTAGCCCATGAAACGCCTGAAAAAATCATGAAGGAATGGATAGACCCAAGTGTAGGCTTGCAGCCTTTCCAAGCGCGCAAAATTGCCTTTGCCTTTGGCTTAGAAGGCAACGGTTTCAAAGAAATGGTAAAGTTTCTCTTTGCTCTTTACAAAGCGTATGAAAGTATTGACGCTTCTCTCTTTGAAATAAACCCTGTGCTTAAAACATCTGATAATCAGATTCTTGCCGTAGATGCAAAGGTGAATTTAGACGACAATTCTCTTTTCCGTCATAAGGCATTGGCTGATATGAGAGATTTGGCTGAAGAAGACCCTCTGGAAGTAGAAGCTTCTGCATCAGGGCTAAACTATGTCAAATTAGATGGCAACGTAGGCTGTATGGTAAATGGGGCGGGCTTGGCAATGGCAACAATGGATATTATCAAACTTTCTGGCGGTGAACCTGCAAACTTCCTTGACGTAGGCGGTGGGGCAAATGCTCAGACCGTAGAAGCAGGTTTCCGAATCATTTTGAAAGACCCGAATGTAAAAGCTATCCTCATTAATATTTTTGGAGGAATTGTACGTTGCGATAGAGTAGCAAACGGAGTTGTGGAAGCATATAAGAAAATTGGCGACATAAAAGTACCAATTATTGTTCGTTTGCAAGGCACAAATGCCGAAGAAGGAGCAAAAATTTTGGCTGAATCAGGGCTAAAAATTACACCCGCTATCTTGCTCAAAGACGCAGCTCAAAGCGTAAAAGAGGCTATGGCATAAATAATTATAGTTTGAGGTTTGAAATTTGAGGTTTATTTACTTCAAACCTCAAACTTTTAAAACCTCAAACTTTTAAAACCAACATGAATCAAGACGAAGATAATCAGCAAATTAGTATTGAACTTTCCGAAGAAATGGCAGAAGGTGTATATGCAAATTTAGCCATGATAGCACACTCAAATAGTGAGTTTGTAGTAGATTTTATTCGCATTATGCCCGGTGTACCAAAGGCAAAAGTAAAATCACGTATTGTAATTACGCCCGAACACGCAAAGCGATTACTTTTGGCTTTAAAGGAAAATATAGAAAAATACGAAGCAAATTTCGGAAAAATAAAATACGTGGAAGAAGCCGCCCGCTTCCCCATGAATTTTGGAGGCACTATTGGTGAAGCATAAATTAAAAAAGCTGTCATCTTTTCAGAAAGATAACAGCTTTTTTATTCCTTTCTGCCAAAACTAAAAAGTTTATAAAGAACTAACAAAACCATTAAAATCAGTAAAATATGAATCAAAAATTCAACATAAGCATAAAATCATTCGTTTTATGCTTTTTGTTTGCCCTCCTACTACAAACGATGGCAGTAGGGCAAGAATACCCTTTTACTCCTTTTTCGCTCACCGATTTGAGTAATTTTAAGAACCCATCTACCAACTGGCAAATTGTAGGAGATGTCTATGCTGACCGCAATCAGCAAAATATGATGAAAGCAACAGCAGGGGCAGGCACATTGGTAAACCTACCTTCCGATAAAGCAAAAGACGACCTTTTTGGGGCTTGGGAGCATGGCGATATAGAGATAGAGTTAGAATTTATGATGCCAAAAGGTTCTAATTCTGGCATTTACCTCCAAAGTAGGTACGAACTACAGCTCCTTGATTCGTGGGGAAAGAAAAATCCGAAAGCAGGCGACTGTGCAGGTATCTACGAAAGATGGGACGAAAGCAAACCCGATGGACAAAAAGGGTATCAAGGGCATCCTCCACGCATGAATGCAAGCAAGGCTCCAGGACTTTGGCAAACTTTGCGCATCGAATTTCAAGCTCCACGTTTTGATGCCAGCGGCAAAAAAATAGCAAATGCAAAATTTATCAAAGTCGTTCACAATGGAATGTTGGTGCATGACAATGTTGAGCTATCGGGAGTTACCAGAGGGGCAGTTTCCGAACAAGAAGTTGCTTTTGCTCCTTTGCGTATCCAAGGCGACCATGGCGCCGTAGCTTTTCGCAACATTCGCTACAAACGCTTTGATAAACAACCACTTAGATTAGAAAATATTACTTATCAATGCTACAAAGGTATTTTTAATGGAATCCCCAAATTTGATACTGTGAAGGTAGTAAAGCAAGGGAAAGCAGAGTTCGTCAGTAGCGAACTTGCTTGCGAAGACAATAATTTTGCCCTCCGTTTTGTAGGAGAAGTAAGTATTCCTGAAACGGGAGATTATTACTTCACGATTCATCAAGGAGGAAGCAGTCATTTGCTCATCGATGGGAAAATAGCTGTAAAAGAAAACAAATTTGAAAGTTGGTTCGGGGAGCCACGCACAGAAATAGTAAGTTTAAGTGCGGGCAAACATTCTTTTGAAGTCGCTTACAAAAAAAATACTAACTGGATTCCCGTTGCTTTGGGCTTATCGGTAGAAGGAAATGGTATTCATAGACAAGATTTGCACTCACTTGGCTCTATTCCTTTTGTAGCATCCGAAGGAGCAATTTACACGAATCCAAAACAAAAGCCCGAAATTTTGCGCACTTTTATGGATTTCAAAGATGAAAAACTTACACACGTAATTTCCATTGGTGAAATTAGTAAAATAAATTATTCTTACAACATGAAGCAGGGCGCACTTTTTCAAGTTTGGCGAGGTGATTTCTTAGACGTTACGGGAATGTGGCAAGACAGAGGCGGCAGCCAAGTTGCTACAGCACTCGGCAATCCTATGCAGCTTTTTTCTGCCCCTATCTTACTCACCTTAGCAGATGCAAATGCTTCATGGACAAGTAAATATAGTGAAAATGATGGCTTCAAAATCAAAGGCTACGACATTGATGAAAATGGCAGACCTATTTTCAAATATTTTTACAACGATATGCAAATAGACGACCGTATTTTGCCCGAAGATGATAACAAAATATTGAGCAGGGAAATTAGCATTAGCAGTGCGGCAAGCCATACAAATTTGTATGCAAAAATTGGAGAAGGGAAAGACATTAGCCAACTCCCAGACGGTTCTTACAGCATTGATGGCAAACAATATTACCTCCAAATTGTAGATATTGGAAAATCAAAAGCCATCATTCGCCAAAGTGGGGATAAAAAAGAACTACTCGTTAATGTAGTTTTTGACGCAAACAAAGCAAAAATAAAATACGCCGTAATCTGGTAATTCTATATTGGGTTATTGGGTTAGTAAGTTATTGGGTTACTTGGTTAGTAGGTTAGTAAGCTAATAGCCTGCACACTAAAATAACAATTAACCTAATGACTCATTAACAATTAACCCAATAACTAATAACTCATTAACCAAAAGCCCAATGAACAGTCAAAATTTTTATTCTTTTGAAAGTCTTGAAGTTTGGAAATCGGCAAGAGAGCTACGTAAAAGAATATCTGACATTACTAAATCATTACCCAATGAAGAAAAATATCGTCTTACAGACCAAATTATCAGAGCGTCTCGTTCTGTGGCAGCAAATATTGCAGAAGGTTTTGGCAGATTTCACCACCAAGAAAATATACAGTTTTGTAGGCAAGCCAGAGGTTCTCTTTTTGAGGTAATAGAACACTTATTGTGTGCATTTGATGAAAAATATATCAATGAAAGTACATTAATTGAGTTAAGGGCAATTATTGATGATTGTCTAAAAAAGTTAAACGGCTATGTTGTATATCTCCAAAAAGCGAAGGACGAGATAAAAATAGCGCATTAACCAATAACTCATTAACCCATTAACAAATAACCCATAACTAAATAATGAAATGAAAAAAATACTAATTCTGACAATATTACTTTGGGAAATAGTGAGCATTTCCAACGCCCAAGTAAAAGATACTACAAAACTCCCGACGGAGAATGACTATTACAAAATGATTACCATGCCCATTCCCGAAGGCATTATTTTGGAAGGCGGCGGCATAGAAACCCTACCTGATGGCAGAATTGCCGTTTCTACTCGCAGGGGCGAAGTTTGGCTGGTAGAAAATCCATACATGAAAGATGGGAAAAATCCTTATTTCAAACTATTTGCAAGCGGATTGCACGAAATTTTGGGTTTGGCGTATCGCAATAACGCATTCTATGTGGCACAGCGAAGCGAACTTACCAAACTTACTGACAAAAATGGTGATGATGTGGCGGATAGCTATGAAACAGTTGCTTCTTGGGACTTAACAGGCAACTACCATGAATATAGTTTTGGACCTAAAATATTGCCTAATGGCGACATGATTGTTACGATGAATGTTGGCTTTTTAAACCCTGAATGGTGGATTGGTAGAAGTCTTGCCAAATGGAGAGGTTGGATGGTCAAAATTAGTCCAGATGGGAAACTCACTCCGATAGCTACAGGGCTACGCTCTCCTGCGGGCATAGGTTTTAATGCAGATGGCGATATTTTCTATGCTGATAATCAGGGAGATTGGATTGGTTCGGGTTTTATTACACACGTAGAGTCAGGTGATTTTGTGGGCGGCAATCCTGCGGGCTTGGCATGGGCAGCAGAGCCAAATTCTCCCGTAAAATTGCGAAAAGAAGACATTACAGATTCGGGAAAGCCACTCTTTGAAGTGGCAGAAATGCTCAAAGATAAAGGCAAAGTAAAAGTGCCTTCTGTTTGGTTGCCACATGGCATTTTAGGAATTTCTAACTCTGATATTGTTACCGATAAGACAAATGGAAAATTTGGACTCTTTGAAAATCAGCTATTTGTGGGTGATGAAGGGCAAAGCAAAATTACAAGAGTTTTCTTAGAAAAAATAAAAGGACAGTATCAAGGTGTAGTTTTCCCTTTCAGAGATGGCTTTGCATCGGGCGTTCTTCGCATGAGTTGGGGAGCGGACGGCTCTATGTTTGTAGGGCAGACCAACAGAGGCTGGGGCAGCACAGGCAAATCGGTTTTTGCCCTCCAACGCTTGGCATGGAATGGGAAAGTGCCTTTCGAAATGAAGGCAGTCTATGCAAAACCTGATGGCTTTGAAATAGAATTTACCAAACCTATTGATAAAACTACAGCAAATTACATAGACTCTTACGTCATCAAAAGTTTTGTTTATAAGCATCATGGCAAATACGGCAGCCCAATGGTTAATGAGGAAGAATGCAAAATCAAAGGCATCGTAGTATCAGAAGATGGCATGAAAGTTCGCATGGTTGTAGATGGCTTGCGAAAAAATTATATCCATGAAGTCAGGGCTTTAGGAGTTCGCTCCAAAGAAGAAAATCTGCCTTTATTGCATAATTTTGGCTACTACACACTCAACGAATTTCCTGACGGCGAAAAACTAAGCAATGCAACAGCAGTATATTCGCCCAAAGCAAAAGCGACTCAAGCCAAAACAGCAGCGACTAAAACAGCAACTGATAAAGTAAAAACAACAGCAAATACAGGTAAAAAAGAGGAAAAACTTACACCCGAACAGCTATTAGCAGAAGTTACTTTGGGCAAGCAAGTATTCCAAGAAAACTGTGCTACTTGCCATGCTCTCAACGAAAAGCTAATAGGACCTACCATCAAAGAAATGGTACAAATTTACAAAGGAAATCCTAATGCTATGATTCAGTGGATAAAAGCACCCGGAAAGAAAAGAGCAGGAGAGCCAATGCCCGCACAGAGTCATTTGTCGGAAAGACAGCTGAAATTGGTAACGCAATATGTGCTAAGTGTGAAATAAAACATCATTAAAATAGACTTTAGGCTAATTTTATAAAGTATTTATTGGTCTAAAGTCTATTGTTTTTCAGCATATCTCAATTTATTGCTGGTGGCGTATATTCAAAAGGTAGTTCATCAGCCATGCCCAATTTCGCCCAATAGCCATTTAAAAGAATAGACAAGGGATTGCTCAAGTACCCATTAACATAAAAAGTTGCGGGGGTAGTTTGTGTCATTTTTATCCAGCAAGTTTGCGAAACGGCTTTATTTCTAACATATTCCGTTCTGCCGTGGTAAACGACTTTTAGGTAGTTTTTAAATTTGAGCAAGCGTTGTGAGGATATTTCCCCATATAATACCATGTCTTTCGCACTTGTTATCACCTTTTCATCTTTGCCAACAATGGGACTACTGAATAAGTCAAAGTTTTGTTTCGGAAGGCTATCAGTTGCCAATGCGTGCAAAAAATGCCTAAGCGAACCTTTGTAGGCATCTATTCGTGCCAATTCCCAGCTTTTTTTTTCCTTTTCATTTTTGGGTTCAAGAAAGTCAAATTTTGGTTTTCCAAAATACATATTTTTATCTTTATCCACTTCAAAATGCTCTAAGAGATACGTTATTTTGTAGCCTAATGCTCGATTCTCAATGATAAGTAAATCATTTGCTACTGCTTTAAGGGCTTTTGTCGTTTTATCTTCAAAAAAATCTATTACTTCTTCATTGACTATCAGGCATTTATTTTTATTTGGCGTATTTCCGAGAAAAATATATTTAAATTTTTTCATTTGCTTTTTCCAAGCCTTATCTACCTCTCCAGTAACTTGTACGGCATTGAGTTCAATTGCTTTGGCACGAAGGCTTATAGTAAGTTTCACAGGCTCCGAAGTGATTTTTATTTGGCTACGGTGCGGCTCATAGCCAACAAAAGAACATATAATTTCTTGAGTACCAAAAGGAATTTTATCTATGGCAAAAGAGCCTTTCTCATCAGTCATTGTCCCACGCATTGTGTTGGCAATGAATACATTGACAAACTCCATTGGCTTGCCCGTAGCGAAATCTGTAACGATGCCCGTAATCCTGCCCTCCTCCCCTACTGACTGGGCAAAAGCATCAGAAACAAGCACTATGGCATAAAAAACGAAGACTAAAATTTGTTTTTTCATTATTTACGATAAAATTGATGACTAAAATATTATTTTTTTACCTCTATGACTACTTCCTTTCTTCCAAGTTTCCCCCCCCAACTTTTCCCCTCAATGACTACCCTGTACTTAGCGGGAGTATCTGCGGCGAAAAATGACAAATTAGCTGTTCCCTCTCCATCGGTGAAAACTTGTGGATTCCAATAAATAGTACTACGTAGGTCTGGGCGAATTTTCTCTTCTTTGCTCATTGTTTCATAGTTAGGACTGTAGAACTCTTTGCCAAGATAATAGCCCATCATTTTTTGATAAATGACATCTGCTTTTTTACTTGTTCGTTTTGGATTTTTCTTCGAGTAAACCGCGATGACACCATTTGCACCTCTTGTTCCATAAATGGCTGCTGACACGTATTTTAGTACGTCTATGTGGTCTATTTCTTCGGCACTGATTCCTCCAAAAAAATCGATGGTAACGGGCATTCCATCAAATAGCACAAGAGGCGTGCTTGCACCCAAAGAACCCAAACCTCCCCCAATAGTAATGGTTGGCTCGCCCGAAGGATTCACTAATACTCGCACCCCTGCAACTCCCTGTAAGGCAGAGAGAACGTTACTTCTCCCCGTCGCCAACTTCGTAAGCCTTGCACCGCTTACAGTTGCATCTGCAACCCTGTAGATTTTGAGGTGGCGATGCACAGAATCCTCTCCAATTATTTTCGTAGAATTTACAGTTACTTCTTTTAACAACCTGACATCTTTTTCGGCTCGGAAAGCCCTTTCAGCCTGAATAGCACGTTGGCTTTGTGTAATATATGGCACAAGGTCTGGATTTGAAAGAAAATTATGCTGGATTTTATTTACTTCGGCAAAAGTTCGCTCTGCTATTTCTACTTTTGATGCCTTATCTTTCTTTTCATTTTCTATTTGTACCATCACATCAACACTATCTAAAAAGTTTAAGCCCGAAATTTCAAACCTTCCCTTTTCATCGGTTTTACCAATAAAAGGCATATTATTTACAGTAAATATTTTGACATCAGCATTTCTAAAAGGCACGCCAAGTGCGCCCTTGGCTATGCCCGAAATAGACATACTGTTTTCCATTTGATAAGCAAACGGAGTTAAATTATTGTTTATCAAGTTTTTCCACTGAAATCTACGCCAGCCTTGCGTTAGCATCAAATCATCTAAAGCTTTTGCTGCTTCGGCAGTGTTCTGAAAGTAAAAGGCGGGCTGCTCGATGTTTCCTCTGAGTTCGGAGGTAAGCAACAAATTCGTCAGTATGTTGTCTTCTCGCTCCAAAGGCAACACAATGTCAATATCTGTAACAGCAACGGAAAAATCAGTTGCCACATTACCGCCCAAGTTATCTGCCACAAAAACGCTCAAATTTATCTTTTCTCTTGGCTTATAGCTTTCTTTAGCTTTGCCAATACTAACTGTCAAAAAATCTTGTTGATTAACAAAAATCATTCGCTCCGCACGAGGCACACCGTTTCCATCAAATAGGGTAAAATGTGTAATGCCTGTGGGGAAAATTTGCTTGGAGATGTCTGCAAGAAAAGCAGGCTTATCTGTAGTATCTTGCACAGAATAAAGTACTTGTCCGTCTTTTTGGGCAATGATGAAAAGGTCTTTTTCCTTTCCTTCTAAGCCATTCCTGTTTGCAAGTACCCGCAAACGAAGACGATTATCGGGTAAGTTTTCCAAGTTGATAACAAAACCATTTTGCTGGGCTTTGGGCAGGTCATAAGTCAATTCCTTGCCATCTGCCAATTTTATTTTTGCTTTGTAGGCTCGATTGAGCGAAGGGGCAAGTTTGAAACTGCCCATTCCTAATTGGTTACTCTTAAAAGTTGCTGATTTAATTCCCTCACTATCATAGACTTCTCCAGAAATTTCTACCCCTAAACCCTGTGCATTAATGGCTTTGAAACCAATAGTGCTACGCAAACTATACACTAAATCTCCTCCTTCGGGAAAAAATTGTAGGTCAATTTCATTGCTTTTCTGAATCGTATTTTTTTGAATATTTGCCTTATTGCGCGGGTTAAAAATCTGGATTTGCTTCTCAAAAAAATAATCTTCTCCAAAATTTCTCATGTAGTTCGTATAAGCCCGTAGTCTATAAACACCTTCGGAGAGCGTATCAGGCAAAGTGATGTCGCCAAAGGTCGCCAAAGAATTTACATAGAGTTGCAAATGCTGGCTCACATACTGATAAGGACTAATTAGTTCCACATACAAAATTTTACTCATGTCGATAGTATCACTTTTTTCATTTTGCAAGTACGCTTTAAACCATACCTTTTCTCCCGCCGCATAATAAGGTTTATCTAAATGCAGATAGACTTTTTCGGTAGGATATTTTTGATAGAAATCTGCTAATTGAGTAATAATTTTCCCAATATCAATGATTTGTTTTTCAAATATTTGGAAAGAAAAGAGCAGAGAGCAAGAGGTAATGAATAAAAAAATAGTTTTTTTCATATAGAATTTGTGTGCTTCGTGATGTTCTCAAAAGTAGTTTTTATACGTATCAACTTGTTTCAAAACTCATTAGATTTGCATTAGAAATTAGGTCTTTGAGTATCTGATAAATTATTTTCATATAAAATAACTGACAGGGTTGGTATTTACTGCCGAAATCTGAATATTTAGCGTTTCAAATTGCTTTTCTAAAAAACCTGCCAATAGTTCTTTTGTAAATTGCTCACTTTCATAATGCCCAATATCTGCAATGACTATTTGGCTATCTGCATCAAAAAATTCGTGGTATTTGTAATCGGAAGTGATAAAAAAATCTGCCCCTGCTGCTATGGCATTTCGGAGCAAAAAGCCTCCTGCACCGCCACAAACAGCTATTTTTTGAACTTTTTTCCCCAATAATGCCGTATGTTTGATGCAGTTTATTTGCATTTTTTCTTTCAAATGCTTTAAGAAGTCGCCTGCTCCCATCTGTTCGGGCAAAGTCCCTATCATGCCGCTACCTACCTCTTGGCTTTGGAGAAGGTTGGCTTTTGGAAGCAAGATTTTTGTATTTTCCAGTCCAATTTTTTCAGCAATTTTTGCATTTACTCCATTTAGCACATTGTCTAAATTGGTGTGTATGGCATAGATAGCAATATCGTTTTTAATGGCTTTTATGACCGTTCTTTCCACATAATTTCTGCCAGTTAGCTTTTTAAGTCCGCCAAAAATAATGGGGTGATGTGCCACTATTAAATTGCACTTTTTTGAGATGGCTTCCTCTATGACCGTTTCAATGCAGTCGAGGGAAAGTAAAACGCCCGTAACCTCCTCATTCGCGTTTCCAGTGAGTAATCCCGCATTATCATAACTTTCTTGGTAGGATAAGGGAGCAATGCTTTCAAGATAGTTGGTAATTTCTCTGATTTTCATATTTTTATTTTATTTTTCTCAATAATAACATCAAATTAAGTCTTATTTCTTTTACATTGCGTAAGAAAAGAAAAAACTAATTCACACAAAAATACGAAAAAATTATGCTTAAATCTATTTTGTCTGTATGTACTTGCCTGCTCTCGTTTTCGTTAGCAGCCCAAACGGGAAAAGTTTTTGACGATTTGTCTTTGCCGAGCAAAATCTTGAATAGCGAGCGAAAATTTGCTATTTATCTCCCCCCCGATTACGAAACATCAAATAGGAAGTACCCTATTTTGTACTTATTGCATGGTGGGGGGGACGACCAAACGGGCTGGGTGCAGTTTGGCGAAGTGTTGCAAATTACAGACAAGGCAATTCGGGAGGGTAAAGCTACGCCCATGATAATTGTGATGCCCGATGCCAATACGGGACAAAGAGGCTATTTCAATAGTGCTGATGGCAAATGGAAATACGAAGATTTTTTCTTCGAAGAGCTGATGCCCTACGTAGAAAAAAAATTTAGGGTGAAGTCCGAAAAGCGGTACAGAGCAGTTGCGGGGCTATCTATGGGCGGCGGCGGCTCATTCGTTTATGCCCTTCGCCGACCAGATTTGTTTTCGTCTGCCTGCCCGCTCAGTGCAAGTGCGGGACCGCTTACGCTGGCTGAAACAAAGGGTTGGCTTACCCAAAGAGGGACAGGCACTGACCTGAAAGACAGCGATATAGAAGAATATTACAAAAGAAATAGCGTGCTACCTTTGATAGAAAGCATGACTGCGGAAAATAAAAAAGCAGTCCGATGGTTTATAGATTGCGGAGATGACGACTTTTTATTCGAAGGTAACTCACTGATACACATTGCTATGCGAAAAAAAGAAATTCCTCATGAGTTTCGGATTCGCAACGGTGGGCATAGCTGGACTTATTGGCGAGAGTCTTTGCCCGAAGTGCTATCTTTCATTTCTGATGCTTTCCATCAGTATTAAAAAAGTAAAAAATTAATTCTGATTATCAAATAGTTAGCCTAAATTAAGTATTTAGTTTTGCTAACTATTTTTTTGATTAAAAGGTTGTGAAGTTAATCTTTTTTTGTAACTTTGTGTGTTAATTTTTTAGCGAAAAAAAGATCTTTACATACATTTTTTATCATGGAAAATATCATTCCGATTAACATAGAGGAAGAAATGAGAACCGCCTACATCGATTATTCGATGTCGGTGATTGTGTCGAGGGCATTACCCGATGTGCGAGATGGCTTAAAACCTGTGCATCGCCGTATTCTCTATGCTATGGCTGACTTGGGCTTAAGTTCTAACAAACCCTATAAAAAATCTGCCCGTATTGTAGGGGAGGTTTTAGGTAAATATCACCCGCACGGGGATACTGCCGTATATGATGCGATGGTGCGTATGGCACAGTCTTGGTCGATGCGTTACGAACTTGTAGATGGGCAAGGTAACTTTGGCTCAGTAGATGGCGACAACCCTGCTGCTATGCGTTATACGGAGGCACGTTTGAGGCGAATGGCTGAAGAGCTTTTGGCTGACCTTCACAAAAATACCGTTGATTTCCAATCTAACTTCGACGATTCCTTAGAAGAACCGACCGTTTTGCCTGCCAAAATACCAAATTTATTAGTAAATGGTACTTCGGGTATTGCCGTAGGTATGGCTACAAATATGCCTCCTCATAATCTCAGAGAGGTCATAGATGGCGTTGTGGCATACATAGACAATCCTGAAATTACGATTTTGGAACTAATGGACTACATAAAAGCTCCTGACTTCCCTACAGGTGGCACTATTTACGGCATCAATGGCATCAAAAATGCCTTTGCTACGGGGCGAGGCAGAGTAGTTATTCGAGCAGTTACTACGATGGAAGATTTCGGCAAAGACCGCCAACAAATAGTAGTAACGGAACTGCCCTACCAAGTAAATAAATCAAAACTCATTCAACATACGGCAGACTTGGTAAATGACAAGCAGTTAGAGGGAATTTCTGCCATTCGTGATGAATCTGACAGAGATGGGACGCGCGTAGTTTACGAACTCAAGCGTGATGCCATTGCCAATGTAGTCCTGAACAATTTGTACAAACATACAGATTTACAAGTGGCTTTTAGTGTAAATAACGTTGCCTTAGTAAAAGGCAGACCTATGACACTGAATCTGAAAGAGTTAATCAAATATTACGTAGAACACCGCCATGAGATAGTAGTACGCCGAGCCAGATATGAACTAAGTGAAGCAGAGAAAAGAGCGCATATCTTAGAGGGCTTGCTCAAAGCCTTAGACGTTATCGGGGAAATAATTGCACTCATCAGAGGCTCAAAAGATGCCGAAATAGCCCGAATTGGCTTGATAGAGCAGTTTGCTTTTTCTGAAATCCAAGCAAAAGCCATTTTGGAAATGCGTTTGCAACGCTTAACAGGTTTGGAACGCGAAAAACTCCAAGACGAATACAACGAACTCCTTAAAACCATCAACTACCTCAAAGAAGTGCTTGCTGATGAAGGTTTGCGAATGAACATCATCAAAACAGAATTAGCAGAGATGAGAGAGCGTTTCGGAGACTCACGCAGAACGCAAATAGAGATTGGCGGAGATGAGGACATTACCTACGAAGACATGATTGCCGAAGAAGAAATGGTGATTGCTATTTCACACCAAGGCTATATCAAACGTACCTCACTTACCGAATACCGCACGCAAAGTAGAGGCGGGGTAGGCTCACGCGGGGCAGCAAGCAAAAATGATGACTTTACGGAGCATCTCTTTATCGCTTCTACGCACAGTTATTTGCTCATTTTTACCCAATCGGGCAAACTCTTTTGGCTCAAAGGTTATAACGTTCCCGAAGGGAATAAAACTGCCAAAGGTCGCCCACTCCAAAATCTTATTCAGATTGAAAAAGACGATAAGGTAAAAGCCGTAGTAAGTGTGCGAAACTTAGAGGACAAAGAACACATTAATAATAACTACTTGATAATGTGTACGACACAAGGCACAATCAAGAAAACAACTTTGGAGGCTTACTCTCGACCACGCGCTAACGGTATCAATGCCATCACGATTCACGAAGGAGATATGCTCTTAGATGTGCGCCTCACAAGCGGCAACGATGAAATTATTTTGGCAACCAAAACGGGTATGGCTGTTCGCTTTAACGAAAGCAAAGTTCGCCCAATGGGACGCACTGCGGCAGGGGTTCGTGGGATTTCCATAGACGAAGAAACCAACAAAGTAGTGGGTATGGTAGTTATCAGCAATCCTGAAACCCAACTTTTGGTAATTTCTGAAAAAGGTTACGGAAAACGCTCTGATATTGAAGATTTTAGACTCACAAACAGAGGAGCAAAAGGCGTAAAAGCATTGAATATTACCGAAAAAACAGGAAACTTAGTTTGTGTCATGGAAGTAGCTGATAGCGACCAGCTTATGATTATGACTGAAGTAGGTATTACCATTCGTTTTTCTATTTCCCAACTTCGGGTCATGGGAAGGAATACTCAAGGAGTGCGTGTCATCAGACTCAATGAAGATGACGATATTTCATCAATCGCAAAAATCAAAGTCATAGAAGCAGAGGGAACAGAAGAAGTAACTGCTGAGAATGTTACTGATATTCAGATAGATAACACGACTGATATGGAGGGATTTCCCGCACCAAGCACTAATGGCAAAGACCATTAACATTGGTTTGAAACAAACACAACCCATAGGTTTTGACTTATGGGTTGTTTTGTTTTATGGGAAGGGCTATCTCAAAAACACTCCCCTACCCTATCTATACATCAAATTTAATTCCTTGTGCCAAAGGCAAACTTGTGCCGTAGTTTATTGTATTGGTTTGGCGGCGCATATATACTTTCCATGCATCAGAGCCAGACTCTCTACCGCCCCCTGTTTCTTTTTCTCCGCCAAATGCCCCTCCTATTTCAGCACCCGAAGTGCCTATATTTACGTTGGCAATACCGCAATCAGAACCCCAATGTGCCAAGAATTTCTCTGTTTCCAACATATTAGTAGAGAAAATAGCAGAAGACAATCCTTGCTTTACATCATTCTGAATATCAATAGCATTTTGCACATCACCACTGTACCTGATGAGGTATAAAATAGGGGCAAAAGTTTCCTCTTGTACCATTTCGTAGTGATTTTCTGCCTCCACTATAGCAGGGCTTACATAGCAACCGTTAGCATAGTGTTCTCCATTTAGCACTTCGCCGCCTATGAGTAATTTTCCACCTTCTTTTTGCACATTTTGAAGTGCATTCGAGAAGTTATTGACCGCATCTTTGTCTATAAGCGGTCCTACCAATATACCTTCGTTAAGAGGATTTCCTATAGGTAACTTAGGGTAAATACTTAATAATCTTTGTTTTACTTCTTCGTATCTATTCTCATGGATTATTAGTCGGCGAGTAGTCGTGCATCGCTGCCCGCAAGTTCCAACTGCCCCGAATACTGTAGCGCGAATTGCCATTTCCAAATCTGCATTTTCGGTAATGATGATGGCATTATTGCCGCCTAACTCCAGCAAAGACCTTCCTAATCTTTCTCCTACGGCTTTGCCTACTTGCTTGCCCATGCGTGTAGAGCCTGTGGCAGAGATAAGGGGCATACGTTTGTCGTGAGCCATGAGTTTACCTATTTCCGCATCGCCAATGATGATATTGAAAATTCCTTCGGGCAAGTTGTTTTCTTTGAGAACTTCACCAACGATATGCTGACACGCTACCGCACACAATGGCGTTTTTTCGGAAGGTTTCCAAATAGTAACATCTCCGCAAACTGCTGCAAGCATGGCATTCCAAGCCCAAACCGCCACAGGAAAATTAAAAGCAGAGATAACTCCCACAATGCCAAGCGGGTGATATTGGTCGTACATTCTATGTTCCGACCTTTCGGAGTGCATAGTAGAGCCATAAAGTTGGCGAGCAAGCCCTACAGCAAAGTCGCAAATATCTATCATTTCCTGCACTTCGCCCAGCCCTTCTTGGTAAATTTTGCCCATTTCATAGCTTACCAATTTGCCAAGTGGGGTTTTATAAGTTCTCAACTTATCACCAATCTGCCTCACTATTTCGCCACGCTTTGGTGCAGGCACTCTTTTCCATACCTCAAAAGCCTGTTTTGCCTTACCGACTACTTCCTCATAGTCAGTAGGTGTAGCCATGCAAACTGAGCCAATAAAACTACTGTCAGTAGGAGAATACACTTTTTTAGTATATGCCTGATTCAAACTTCCCCAAGCCAAGCCTGTGCTGTAGGCGGGATTTAATTCATTGATTTTCAATGTATCAAGAATATTTCTAATTTCTTCTTGGTGTGTTAAGGTTTCCATCATTTTTGTCTATTTTTTTACAAAGCTAATAGTATATTTGCTTTTGGGCAAATCTTTTGATTATTTGGTATATTCGCAACATGAAAGATTTAGTTTTCCCCCCATCAAATATTGACCTTTTTGCTCTGCTCATTTTTTTGGGCATTGTGCAGGGCTTTTTTCTATCTTACTTTTTTCTTTCAAAAAAAGAATCTAATCACTTGTCCAACAAGTTTTTAGGTGGTCTGCTTTTATGTTTTTCTGTAGCAATTACCGAAATATTCTTGTGTTATACTAATCTCATGTTTCATCTGCTTTATCTGGTCGATTTTGCAGAGCCAACTAATTTTTTATTTTCGCCGCTTGCCTACCTGTATATGCAAAACAAGGTATCAAAGCAGTTTGATAGGAATCAATATTGGCATTTTGCCCCTTTTATCTTCTATCTACTCTATACGTGCCTAATTTTTTACCCTCAAGATGTGCTTTTCAAATACAATGCTTACATAAGCTCATATCATCCACAGTTGCCTCACTTACCGCATAAAATGTATTGGGATTATGGGTGGGTTTTCTTTCTAAAAAATAATGTCAATAGCTTATCCTTAGCTCAATTTTTTGTTTATATATTTTTATCTTTTTACCTGATTTATAGTTCTTTAAAGCAAGAAAAGCTATCTTTTTGGTCAAATCAAAACCAAACTTTGGCGTGGTGTAGAAACTTGTTTTTTCAAATGCTTTCTATTTTGGTGCTTTTCATCATCATCAAATTGAGCTTTGAACGAGATTTGGGCGACCATATTTTGGCAGCACACATTACTTTGGTAATTTATCTGATTAGCTTTCAGGTCATTCGTCAATCTATATTTTTTCAACCGCAAGCAGAAGAAAAGGAAAACAAAAAATATGAAAAATCTTCTTTGACATCTGAAATAGAAGAAAATACGCTTACAAAGTTGCACGCATTAATGAATGAACAAAAGCCGTATTTGGAGAGCAATTTTTCATTAACGGGCTTGGCAAAAACACTCAAAATTTCTCCCCATCACCTTTCACAAATTTTGAATGAACGTCTTGAGCAAAACTTTTTTGAGTTTGCGGCACAATATAGAATTGCAGCGTCTCAAAAACTATTGGCAAGCAAGGAGAACGCACACCTAAAAATCGAAGAAATTGCAGAAATGGTAGGTTATAACTCCAAATCTGCCTTCAATACAAGTTTTAAGAAAATCGTGGGTGTTACACCTTCGGAATTTAAGAAAAATAACAGTTCATAGTCTGTTCGACTTTATAATCTCAAACGCCAACCTTATAGAAACGTGCTTTGTTTAGCAAACAAGCGAGTATTTTTGAGAAAAATTTAAATCAAAAATATTTATGCAGATTTTAACAGAAAGCGAAAGACGCTACGATTTGGATTGGCTAAGGGTACTTGCCTTTGGCTTGCTCATTTTTTACCATACGGGCATGATTTACGTAAGTTGGGGTTTTCATATCAAAAGCCAAGAAACAAGCAATTTTCTCGAAATTATTATGCTTGCAATGAATCGTTGGCGATTGTCTTTGTTGTTTCTTATTTCGGGTTCGGGGGTTTACTTTGCCCTCATTAGGCGTACTAATGGTGCATTTGCTATGGAAAGAGTAAAACGCTTGTTTTTTCCCTTGCTTTTTGGAATGTTGGTGATAGTGCCACCTCAGATTTATTTTGAAAAGCTACAGCAAGGAGCTACTTTTTCTTATTTAGATTTTTACCCCTCTGTTTTCGAGTTCGTTCCCTATCCCCAAGGTAGTTTTTCATGGCATCACTTGTGGTTTATTGCCTATATTTTGGTTTATTCCTTGCTTTCCATTCCTATTTTCAATTATTTCAGAAGTGAAAAAGGCAAGAAAAACATAGAAAAATTGGCAAAGTTCATGGGTGCAAAACCAATACGAGTTTATCTTTTTCTTATCGGCGGTTTTACGATTAGCCTCATTTTGCAGCCCTATTTCCCTACTACTCACAACCTTACCTCTGACTGGGCAAATCTGATAGGTTCTTGGTATGCCTTTTTGCTTGGTTATTTGTTTGCGAGCAACCCAAAATTTACAGAAATTTTTGAAAAACAACGTTTTACCTCTTTGTTTTGGGCTGTTCTATGTTATACTTTACTTATTTTTTTCCGAGAAACAGGCATTTTGAAACTGTATTTTGATGATGGCATAAGAGGATTTATTTATAGAATTATTGATAATGGCTTGGGCGGGTGTGCTATTTTTGCTATTTTGGGCTTTGCCAAAAAACATTTGAACTTCAATTCGCCCTTCCTCAAAGAAGCAAACAAGGCAGTTTATCCTTTTTATATTTTGCATCAAACCGTCATCATTTGGATAGGCTACTATGTCTTACAAACAAATATGGGAATTTGGCAAGGTTTATTCCTTATCTGTGTTCTGACTTTTATCGTTTGTCTTTGCATTTATTGGTTTTTAATCAAGCCTTTTGCACTTACTTGCTTTCTATTTGGCATAAAAAAGAGCAGTAACTAATGCTAAAATATTGGTTACTCAAGATGTTGTTTCTGCTAATCCCTCCATGGTGGAATAGCTTGACTCGTACCAAAATAGACATCGCAACATTTTCCTACAAAAGCGAGAGGAATAGGCATTGGCAAGCGGTCGCTTAGTCCTGTTCGCTTGATGATTATTCTCTTCCTCGATACGCCAGAGACTATAAAATATCCCAACGCTATTTCTTTGGAGTCATTTGCATTATATATATTGCCCAAAATAGATGCAGGGGGAGGGTCAAAAATAGAGCCTGTCCTATTGCGTTGGTCTTCGAGTAACTGTAAATATCTGAAAGCATCCTTGCTAATAGAAGATTGGTTTACTTCCAAATAAAAATCTGACTGGGATACATAGGGTGCAAAAAATACTTTCTGCTTTTGAATTTGGTTTCCATCAATAAACTCATCAGATAGTAGATTCAATGTTTTGTTCTCGATGTACTGCCAACAAAATGGACTACAGGAAGCAGGAGATGGATTACTTACAGGGCTTACCTGCAAAGAGCCAATTCCGTAGGTAGTCCATCGGTAATAGTTGCGCTCGCCTCTGGGATCGTGGGTATTTACATAAAAGGAATGTCCCTTTAGCACCTTGCTATATTCGCTTGTAACGGAATCAATAGGTGAAACTGCCATAAGTTTTTCAGCAATAGAAACAAATTTCCTGCCATCGGGCATGATTACTTCTAACTGATAGCTTCTGCCTACTTGCCCTCTCATACCATTAGCAGTATTTTTATACTGCCCATTAATCGTTTCCTTAAAGACTTCTCTATTGCCCATGTCGTCAAGAACGGCAACAGAAACTCCTGACAAGGGATTTGGCAATCTGGCAACAACACTCCCGCTTTCATAAGTAACAGAAGTGCTTAGAATTATTGTATAAGGAGGTGGTGCATTTGAAATTAAGCCCTCAACCACCAATTTTCCTGACTCATCTCTAATTGGCAAATTTACAGCGTCTATACAAGCACCCAATAAAAGAGAAAAACAAATAAAATATATAAAAGAGTATAGTTTTTTCATTATCAACACATTAAGATGCTTTATTAAAACTTAAAATTATAGGTAAAAGAAGGAATTAAAGTGCCTAAAATGGATAGCTTGTAGGCTTGGTCGTAGCCATAGCGATTCCCATAAAAAATAGAAAATGGATTACGCCTAAAATAAACATTGTAGAATGAAAATATAACACTGCTCGCATATTTTTTGCTCACAGACTTGCTTTCATAAATTAGTGATATATCTAAACGATGGTAGTCAGGAATCCTGTCTGTGTTCCTGAGAGAAAAGTTTATGTACGTTTTGTTGCTAAATTGATACCTGCTATCTGGCAAAGTAGTAGGTACGCCAGTGGCATAAGTAAAATTTCCTGAAATAGTCCATTTTTTTGAAAGTGGATAACGAGCCGTAATGATTAAGTTGTGCGGTCTGTCAAAATTAGAAGGGAAAAATGCACCATTATTAATGCTTTCTTGGTCAAAAGTTGATTGCACCGCTATCAAGGAGCGAGAATAAGTATAACCAATTTGCCCTTGTAATTTGCCATAATTTTTCTTGAGGGTAAATTCTACTCCATACGCTTTTCCTATAGCAGGCAGTAAATCAGCCTCAATATTTTTATTCAAAAGTAATCTTGCGCCATTTTTATACTCTACAATATTCGAAATGTCTTTGTAATATGTTTCGATAGAGGCTTCTAAGCCATTATCTTTGAAATTTTGAAAATAGCCTATGGCATATTGGTCGCTAACTTGTGGTTTTATATACGGGTCGCTTAGTTTCCAATAATCAGCAGGAGCAATCGCAGTTGTATTCGAAATCAAATGAATATACTGCCTTGTTCGATTGTAGCTTACTTTCAAAGAACTTGATTTTCCTGTGATAAATCTCAAAGATATGCGAGGCTCTAAACCTCCGTATCCTTTTAAAACTTCTCCTTTGGCATATTGGATAGTATCCGTAATGCTAAGTACGGTTCTAGGGAGATTATCTGCATACACATAAAGCGGTCTTGCACCCACATTCTGAAAAAAGGAATAGCGAGTGCCTAGTGATAAAGAAACCGAAGGCAAAAGCTGGAGTTCTGCATTAGCATAGACTGCCATTTCTCGTCCTTGCTCATTGGGTATTTTCAAAGCAATTAGATTTGAACCTTCTGGCACTTTGAGGGTTGCAGGATTTAAAGTGTACCAAATTGTGCTTACTCCTGCCTCTGCATTGAGTTTTTCACTCGGATTATAGATGATATTTGCTTTGACCTCCTTATGATTGATAGTATTAGTAAGCTCATAGTCAAACTTATCCCTATTTCCACTCACTACTATTTTATAATCACTCACCAAAGCCGTAACAGAGGAAAACAAGGCACTCGAAAAGGAGTGATTCCACTGAAAAGTAGCAGAAGAAGATTGCCAAGCAAATGCCGTATCTGTAGGTAGGCGAAATACATCTCTGCTAAGATACGAGGACAAAATAATGCGATCTTTGATAGTAGGTTTAAACTCTAACTTCGCATTAATATCATAAAAAGATGCTTTGCTATTTCCATAAGTAGGATTTTGGACAATAGAGATGAGATAGTTAGGGTAGGTAACACGCGCTGCCACCAAAATACTTGCTTTGTGCTTGATAATAGGTGCCTCTATCAAAAAGCGGCTTGCCATTAAGCCCACGCCACCTGCACCGCTTACTATAGTATCATTGCCGCTTCGGGTACGAATGGCGAGTACGGAAGAAAGTCGTCCACCGTACTGAGCAGGGATTCCACCTTTATAAAGGCTTACACTTTGCACTGCGTCTGGGTTTACATTGGTAAAAAAGCCCAAAAGATGAGAAGTGCCAAACAGAGGAGCTTCGTCTAATAAAACTAAATTTTGGTCGGTACGTCCACCTCGCACGTTGAACCCTCCCGCCCCCTCTCCTACCGTACTTACACCTGTTTGTAGCATCATTGCTCGGATAATATCAGCCTCACCAAACGCAACAGGAATTTTTATTAAGTTGCGAATATCAAGCTGTATCTTACTCATTTCTATGGCTTTGACATTCTCGTCTGTTCGTTTTTCTGTAATTTCAACTTCCTCTAGCACCTTGATTTTCTCGGAAAGTTTTAAAGAAATATTTGCATCATTTGTAGCATCAATTTCTTGCTTAATCACTCCGTAGCCTACGATACTAATGCTAATATTGTATTTGCCAGCAGGTACCTGCAAGGTAAAAAAGCCGTCAGCATCTGTGATAGCACCTTTTCTTATTTCTTCAAAATAGACATTCGCTCCGACTAAAGGCTTGCGGGTGCGTTCATCCAAAATTTCTCCTCGCACCCGCACTAGTTTTCCATCTTGGGCAGTAGCTACAGCAATAGTCTGAAAGATAGTAAAAATTAATACACATAATAGCAATGTATCTTTTGCAAGACATATTAACAATAATTTTGAGAAGTGCAGTTTCATTAATTTATTCAAGGTTTATTCTTAAAATAAAAACAATTTTCTACGTGAATACACACCTTGTATTTGTCTAACAAAACACGCAAAGGTAGAATTTTATAAATAACGGGTCTAAAAATTAGTAAACCCTATTGCTTACTCAAAATTTTCTTGTATTTCGCTCCGTCTTTGAAAAGACTAATTGCCGTTTTTATGTCTATATCATCATCAAAAGAGGCTTCCATTTTGCCATCTGCGAAGTAATACCTACTTGCTATCTCACGCTCCAGCTCATCTTTTATTTCTTGTTTGAACTTTTGCAAGTCCACATCTTTGTTATGGCTTGTTTTTTCTTTGAGCATAGCTATCTGACTTTTAATATCATCAAAGTATTTCTCCTCTTTGGCAGTTTTTTCCAAATTTTCTATAGTCCTCTCTAACCTCGATTTGTAGTCTAAATCTTTGTTAATCACCCATTTGATAAATTCTTGGTATTGAGCCTCCGAAAGTTTAAAGTCTTTGGCTGCGGCAATGCTTGCATTTTTGGCTCTGAACTGCGTTGCATAGTCAAATAGCAGCCCTTTTCTATACAAAACGGCTAAAATTTGCGGTAAATGTGGTTTTTCATTTTCCATATCGGGTTTTACTCCCCCACCGTCAAAAACAACTCTCTCTGCCTTTGTTTTGAAAGCAATGCGAAGAGAATCAGGCACTTTGCCCACACTTCCATCAGGGTTACGATTTGTGTAATCTACCGCTTGAATACACCTTCCACTCGGAATGTAGTATTTGGCAACCGTAACTTTCAACTTAGAATTGTATGACAGAGAACGAGTTACTTGCACTAAGCCTTTGCCAAAACTATTCTGCCCTATCAGCACCCCCCTATCATAGTCTTGGATTACCCCGCAAACAATCTCTGCTGCAGACGCACTTGAGCTATTGATGAGTACCGCCAAAGGAATTTCTGTGTCAACGGCATTATTAAGAGCCGTATATTTTTTATTCCATTCTTTTACCTTGCCTTTCGTACTTACTATCTCGCTACCTTTTGGCACAAACAGATTTGCAATATTGACCGCCTCGCCGAGCAAGCCGCCGGGGTTTCCTCTTAAGTCTAAGATGATATTCTTTGCTCCTTGCTCCTTAAGTTTGTTAAGTGCATCTTTCACTTCTTTTCCTGCATTATAGGTAAAATCGGTGAGTTGGATAAGCCCGACATCAGCCGTAACCATTCCCAAATAGGGAACGTTGCTCGTAGAGATTTTTTCACGCACCATTTTAAAAGTAAGAGGTTTATCACTATTTACTCTCTGAATTACAAGTTCCAGAGAAGTTCCTGCTTGCCCCTTTAAAAGTTGGCTTACTTCCGCACCGCCCTTGTTTGTAACATCATTGCCATCAATCTTTAAGATTTGGTCGCCAATGAGTAGTCCCGATTTTTCGCCCACAAAGCCTTTCATAGGCATAGTTATCAGCGTTTTACCATCTTCGCGAGTGATAGTTTCTATCCCAATTCCTGCATACTGCCCCGTAGTCATAATACGATAATCTTCAATTTGGTCTTCGGGAATGTAGTTGGTATAAGGGTCTAAGGAATTGAGCATAGAATTAATTCCCTCGTTCATCAGTTCATTAGGGCTAACCTCATCTACATAGTAGGTATTCACCTCTTTGAAGAGAGAGCCAAAAATCTCTAAGTTTTTCATTACTTCAAAATAATGGTCATCGGGAGAATTAAAGGCTACAGTAGAGATTGTAACAACGGCAATAAGGAGATAAAGGGCTTTTTTCTTCATATTATTGATTGGTGTAAGTGATAATTTTAGCTAAGTAATTTTCAAAGTATGAAATGAAAGTTACAAAAAATTTAGCTATTTTATAGTAATCCGAAATAATTTTTTAAAAAATAGCACTTAGGGCATAAAAAAATGTGCGTAGGTTGTTATGCAAATAGCCAAACCTCCTAATGCCATACTAAGGTACCAAGTTGGTCTATTTTTGGCTATCATCGATATGGCAGCTAAAACTATAGAAATTTGATAGAGAGCCTCTGCCAAATCAAGCTTGAGTCCTTTCTTATCTGCCTTTTCCATCAGCCCTTCTGCCGTTTTCGCTTCCGTTCCAATCTGGTCTTTTTCGGTATCGTATCGCTTTACTTCGCTTTCAAAATAGGCAATTTTTTCTTTTGCCTTTGCTTTATAATTTTCCGAAATGTTTTCATTTTCCAAAGAAAGTTCAATATTGCCTATCTCCATTTCGACAATGTTTTGCTTGATGCTTTTGGATTGAAAATAGCTCCACTTGTTATTTGCTTCGCTTCGGAATACTAATAAATCGTCCCCTGCTGCATTGTTTAGGATGGTAGAAATGGCTAAACCAACAGCTATAAAAGAAGTAGTCAATGCTACAAATTTTTCAAATTTGCTTTCGTCTATTTCGGTACTCATAATCAAAAAAAATTAATGTTTTATAATAGAAAAATATGTGTATAAATTTTACTGAATCTTTTGAAACAATCAAGGTCAAAAATACAAGTCTTTTTTAAAATATTGGTATGATATGAAGCAAAATTTGATTAATTTTATAAAAACACGCTCACCTCATACCAATCAATAGACTTTTTGGGGGTAAAAATTTCTAATCTAAAAGCAAAATCGCCTTGTTTTAAATGATTTAATATAATTATTTGTAGTTTTTTTGTAAAAATAATAAAATTATAGTGGAAGTTTGTAAATTGTGCTTTGAAACTTATCATTGTAAAATATATTTTTTAACATTCTATTTCACTCATGAATTCAAAATCAATACTTTACCTATGTTGCGTACTATTTTTGGCAGGTAATTTACTTGCTCAAGTTCCTTCCCCTGCTCCTGCACAAAAAACACCTATTTTAGTACAAGGTGGCACAATTCATATTGGCAATGGGCAGGTCATCGATAAAGGGGATATTCGCATCGAGAATGGAAAAATCACCTATATTGGTGCTTCTCAGCAGGCAAGCACCACAGATGCAGAGGTGATAAATGCCGCAGGAAAACACGTTTATCCCGGATTAATTTTGCTCAATACGGTATTAGGCTTGACAGAGATTGGTGCGGTGAGGGCAACTGTAGATGAGCAGGAAACGGGTCAAATAAACCCGCACGTTCGCTCTATCATCGCCTATAATACGGACTCCGAAGTGATAGCGGTAACTCGCTCCAATGGGATTCTTTTGGCTCAAGTTACGCCGCAAGGGGGCTTGGTTTCAGGTACTTCTTCCGTAGTGCAGCTTGATGCATGGAACTGGGAAGATGCTGCCTTCAAAACTGACGAAGGGCTGCACATTAACTGGGTATCTATGTTCCAACGCCCTAATTTTTTTGCAGGAGAAACAGCAGTTAAGAAAAATGAAAGACGCAAAGAAGTATTGCAGCAAGCCGATAATCTGTTCAAAGAGGCTTATGGCTATGCCCAAATTATCAATCCACCCGTTATCAATGCTCGGCTTGAAGCGATGAAAGGGATATTTGATGGCTCTAAAAAAGTGTATATTCATGCAGATAGGGCAAAAGAAATCATGGAAGCGGTCAAATTTGCTCAAGATAATAAAGTAAAAAATATAGTAATAGTAGGCGGCATAGAAAGCTATATGATTACTGATTTTTTGAAAAACAACAATATTTCAGTCATTCTAAACCATACTTTTAACCTACCAAGCAGAGTAGATGATGATGTAGATTTGCCCTATAAAATGCCTTATTTGTTACAGAAAGCAGGCGTAAAATATGCCATAGGCTACGAAGAAAATCATACGCAAGCGCGCAATTTGCCTTTTGCCGCAGGGCTTGCCGCAGGCTACGGACTTAGCAAGGAGGAAGCATTGACAAGCATTTCGTTAAGCCCTGCTCAGATACTTGGCATTGCAGACCGCACAGGCTCCCTCGAACAAGGCAAAGATGGAACACTTATTATTTCCGAAGGCGATATTCTTGATATGAGAACAAGTAAAGTTACTCATGCGCTCATTCAGGGCAGAAAAGTAAATTTAGATGACAAACACAAACGTTTATATCAGAAATTCAAAACAAAATACGACAACAAATAGTAAAGAAAGTATATGAAATTCTCGAAATTCGCGTTACTCCTTTTTTTGCTTTTATTTCTCCTGCAAACAGAAATATTTGCGCAAGTTTTTAGAAATGATAGTATCAGAAATGCAGGGCAAAACAACAAGGCTAACAGCCCCTCTTGGCGAGATAAAGTGCGCTTGGGAGGGAACTTTGGTTTGCAGTTTGGTAGCATTACTTTTATCAACGTATCTCCGTTGGTGATGTATCAGGCTACAGACAGAACACAAATTGGAGTTGGAATTACCTACCAATATGTACGATTCAGTAGCACTATCGTTAGAAACGCCTCTGGAAGTTCCATTTTCGGAGGCAGGGTTTTTGCGAGGTATTTTCTTTTCCCCGGTATATTTGCACATGGGGAGTACGAAATGCTCAATAATACCTACTATGACCCGCTCGTCAATGAACTTCGGCGAGATTGGATTCCCGCAGGCTTTGCAGGAGGCGGATATAGTCAGCAGTTAGGCGGTGGGCGTTCAGCATTCAATGTTACCATATTATATAACCTTCTCTACGAGCAGTACCAAAGCCGCAGTATCTATGCAAGTCCTTGGGTAATACGCATGGGTATCACTCTGTAAAAATTTATTTTTAATACTAAAATTATTATTATATTTGCTAAATTTTTTAAGATTATAAAATAAATGAGGTCGGAGAAATACAACATTCTCTATGTTGATGATGAAAAAAGTAACCTAAATGTATTTAATGCTACGTTTAGGCGTGATTATAATGTATTTACTGCAAATAGTGCCGCAGAAGGAATAGAATTATTGGCATCCTCAAAGATAGATATTATTATCACTGACCAACGTATGCCCAAAATGACGGGGGCAGAGTTTTTAAAATGGAGTAAGGTTCATTATCCAGAAACAATTCGTATCATTCTTACGGGTTTCAGCGATACGGAAGCCATTATTACTGCCATTAATGAATGTGATATTTATCGGTATATAGCCAAGCCTTGGGATGGTGATGAGATGAAATTGACTTTGAAAAAAGCATCCGAAGTTCAGCAACTACGACAAGATAATCAGAAACTTATTGCAGACCTCAAAGAAGCAAAAGAATCACTTGAACAAAAGGTGATAGCACGAACCACTGAGGTAATGGAGCAAAAAGAAGAGATAGAAAAGAAAAGTAAGGCTTTAGAAGAGCAAAATTATTTGTTGCAGGAGATTGATAGTGAGAAAAACAATATTATAAGCATGATAGTCCACGATTTGCAATCTCCAATTAACCGTATCAAAGGATTGATAGAGCTATTTACTATGGAAAACAGAACACCGTTTTCAGAAAATCAAATACTTTATTTAGACCTCATTCGCAGAAACATCTCAGACGCAAGCAGGCACATCAGAAATCTCCTCGATACCAAAGTCTTGGAAGGAAATATCGATTACCAAGTCCCCCTCAAAAAGACAAGTCTTTCTAAGATTCTGCCAATGATGCTTGATAGCTACAGAGAGCAATATATGAAGAAAAAAGTGAATCTACACTACCATCACGAAAATAACTCCGAAGAAATCTATGTCAATGGAAATGAAGACTATATCAACCGTATTTTTGATAATCTGATTTCTAATGCTCTTAAGTTTTCTCCAAAAGACAATAACAGCAATGTGTTTGTAAAAATAAAAAAAAACGGCACAAATATCAACGTAATTGTCCAAGATGAAGGGCAAGGACTTACAGGAGACGACAAAAAAAATCTATTCAAAAAGTTTCAAAAACTCAGTGCCGTCCCAACCAACGGCGAATCGTCTTCGGGCTTAGGGCTTTCTATAGTAAAAACACTCACCGAAAAACTCGGTGGCAATGTATGGGCAGAAGATAACCAAGCAAAGGGTGCTACTTTTGTAGTAGAATTTCCTCAATATACCGATGCTTAGGCATTATCATACCTTGTCATCAATATTGTGTTCGATGATGTCCTCTGATTCCTCTACATGCCCAAAAGCATAACGCATTTTCTTGCGGTCAAATTCTTTTTCATTATTGGCAAGCCAAACAGTAGCGACTCCGTTGCCGATGAAATTGGTGATGGCTCGTGCCTCCGACATAAACCTATCTACACCTAAAAGCAAGGCAAGTCCTTCTACAGGAATGACTTTAATAGCTGTAAGTGTAGATGCTAACACAATAAAGCCACTGCCTGTTACACCCGCCGCACCCTTAGAGGTTATCATTAGAATGCCAATAATGGTCAGGATTTGAGCGATGTCCAAGTGAACGTTAAAAACTTGTGCCAAGAAAATGACCGCCATAGAGAGGTAAATCGTTGTGCCATCTAAGTTGAAAGAGTAGCCCGCAGGCACTACCAAGCCAACTACGGACTTTGAGCAACCCATTTTTTCCAATTTTTCCATGAGCGAAGGCAAGGCAGCCTCCGAAGAAGACGTACCCAAAACAATCAGTAATTCTTCACGTATATATTTGAGGAAATCGAGCAATTTGATTTTCTGAGTTCGCAAAATATACCACAATACCACAAAAACAAACAAGCCCATAGTAGTATAAACCGTTACCATCAGCAGCAGCAAAGGTTTTAGTGTATCTATGCCGTACTTGCCAATCGTAAACGCCATGCCGCCAAAAGCACCAATAGGAGCTAAAAGCATGACTTTATGCAAAGCCCAAAACACTTGTCTGGAAATAGGAGCTAAAAAATCCAAGACTTTTTGCCTGCCTTTGTAATTGCTCAATACCACTCCCAAAACTATCGCAATCGCCAATACTTGCAAGGTAGAATTGTCCATAAAAAATTTCCACCAGCTAAAAGCCTCTGCTTTTGTGTATTTGGAAATATCACCGCCCTTTATATTTTCAGTTACTACACCATCACCGGGGCGGATTACATTTGCAACTACTACCCCAATAAACAAAGCTAATGTAGTAACAACCTCGAAGTAGAGTAGGGCTTTTGCACCCACTTTGCCCACTTTTTTCAGATTGCCCATGCTCACAATGCCAACCGTAATGGTAAGGAAAATGATAGGATTGATAAATAGTTTGACAACGCTAATGAAAGTTTTACCTAAAAACTCGCTAAAAGTAGCCCCCATTTCGAGTTCCTGCCCCAAAAATTTGCCTTTGATAGGAGTGTCAAGAATTTGATAAAGTGCCAAATCGGGTCTGAAATGCCCTAAAAGTATGCCCAAAGTAATGGCAGTAAGCACCCAAAAAGTAAGGTTGGTAAATATTTTTTTCATGATTTTGTATGCTTTTTTTTTATAAATATTTTATAATGAATAACTTAAAACAATTCATAATTTATAATTACTTAAATTAATGTATCAAAAAATATAAAGTCATTACACCTATTAATGAAATAGGTATGCCTATTCCCACCATTGCAGAAGCAAGCGGAGGATTTAGTCCATACTTACTTGCTATGATTGCAGCCGTATTCATCGGGCCCAAAGCCGCTCCAAGTAAGCATATTTCTGCCACGCTTCCTTTTTGCTTTAAAACGACTACAAATAAAACAAAAATAATCAAAGGAGATAAGATTAGCTTAAAAAAAAGTCCCCAAGACAAATTAAAAAAAATTGCATTTTTTTTAGGTAACTCTATTTGCAAACCAATGGAAAACATTGCCAATAAACCAAATGGTGCTGCTAACTTCTTTAAAAGTTCTGCTACTATCGGGGCAAAGTGAATATCGCTTACATTCATCAGTATAGCAATTATAAAAGTTAAAAAAACAGGAAATCTCAATACGTTGAGCGCTATTTCTCTGAAAGAAGGTTTTTCGGCAGCATAGTAAGAAGCCGTAATCACACCGAAAGTAGCACAAACTAAAAAAGAACCTGCCTGACTCATCAGTACGCCGATATGCAAACCTTCCGCCCCATAAAACATCTCAAAAATAGGAAAACCTACAAAGGAAACACTCGGAATACTACCCGTCATAATTAGCACTCCTTCGCTATGCTTGTGCATTTTTGTAAGTTTCCCTACTACTTTAAAAAACAGAAAACCAAGTACATACAAAATCCAAGGCATAAGAATAGGCAGTATGTATGCACTTTCAATCTTGGCTTCCGAAGCATAGAGTAGCGTAGTAGCGGGCAAGCAAATATAGAGAATAATATTGCTCACTACCAAATAAGCATCTCCCTTGAAAATTTTGTACTTTTTAAAGATAATTCCCAAAGAAATACAAACTACAAGGAAGATGATATTTTGCATTAGAAGTTGAATGTTAAGTTAGCATAGTAAAATGCACCATTAAAACCAAACTGATTCGCATTTCGCGTATAAGGCGTTTGCCCGTTGAAATAAGAGGCATACGTAGTGAAAACTTTATCGGGATAGACATCAAAGACGTTATTAGCACCCAAAGTAAGCATAAATTTCTTGCTTATATTGTAGTTAAGTACAATATCTGTCAAAGTTTTGCCTTCAAAGGCTTGCTTTCTGTGTGGCAGATTCGCTGGTTTTTCCCAAGCTGTAACCTCGCCGAAATAAGTAGTTCTTACTGTAATATTTAGCTTTTTCCACTGATAACCAAGTGATAACAAGACTTTATTTCTTGGCTGACTCGTTTCTATCAAAGAAATACTAATCGTATCTATGAGTGCGATTGCCCTTGCAGTTCCCTCTTGCAGTTGGGCGGGCGTAGGGTCTATTTTATTAATTTCTGTCTTATTAAGCGTAAGCGCCAAACTTGCCGTAAAGCCATTATTTTGGTTAAATTCATGCTTATAAGTTGTTACCAAATCTATCCCTTGTGTACGGGTGCTAATCTGGTTAGTGAAAAATGAAATTTCTTGGATACCGGGGAATAGTGGTCGCAAAGCTGCTATATTATTGACTATCAAAGGCTCAGATACAATAATTCTGTCGGCAATGTCTATTTGGTATGCGTCTAAGGTAACTAAAAGTTTTTCATTCACATTAGCCGTAATGCCTACGTTGTAGTTCCAAGAAGTTTCTGCTTTTGGGCTACCAATTCCTATTTGGCTTAGGCGCGGCTCATCACTTCGTAGCTGCTTAGTTTGACGAATCTCTCCTGCTTGTACGGCAGAAGTGGTAACGCTGTTATAAATCTGCTGTAAGGAAGGAGCGCGGAAGCCTCTATTGATAGAGCCTCTGATGGAGAAACTCTCAGTGAGTTTGAAGCGTGTAGCTAATTTGCCCGATAAGTTGCTGCCAAAATCGCTATAATTTTCGTAACGCAAAGCCGCTGCTACCAAAAGTTTATTCGTAATGTCGCTTTCTACATCTGCATAAATACCTATATTAGTGCGAGTTACATTGGTTTCATCATCAGGAGCTATGCCAGGTCTGCCGCTTGAGCCAGGTGCTTTTCCTCTTGTGCGTGCCAAATCGCCGACAAACCAAGAGTTCCTATCTCCCTGCCCTAAAATGAATTGGTCTATCCTAAATTGGCTACCCAAGGCAAAGTTAAATGTTTTTGTATTGAGAAAGCCATCAAAGTTTTTAGAAAGGTTCAACTCTGTAGTGCTTTGCCCAAACGCACTCTTTCCTACATAAAAATCTTTGGGAGAGCTTGCTCCCATCGAAGGGTTAGAAGTATTATTGGCGTTCAAATCCAAAGAGTTATAACCGTAGCCTGTGCTAAAATCTATGTTCCATTCATTGGCAATCTGTCTTTTGATACCCACTACACCCGAATAATCAATGGTTTTGCCAGGGAGAATTGGGGAATAGCCATCAGGAAAAATATCGACATTGGAGTTCGCATTTGTAGGGATTGCATTGCGGAAAAAGCCAAATGCCTTGATATTCTTTTGAGAAAAACCGCCAAAACCATACAAAGACCATTTGTCGTTGATAGGATAGCCCACATTCACGAAAGTTTGGTAGGCTTCAGTTTGATTGCTACCATATTGGGAAACTCTAAATTCGCCTGTAGTAGGATAAACGCCTCTTGTTGTGCGTGCCGTAGCTTCTGCGGCAGCATTTGCGGAATAAATATTTCCGTTAAAAGGGTCAGAACGGTCAGTGCCATCGGCATACTGATAGTGCAAAGTCATGTTTAGATAGCTTTTTTCTTTGCCCAATTTGATGCCATAGTTTGCTGCGGCTAAGTACGAAGCTCCATCACCTTTGGAAGTTACGCCATACTGCGTTTTGAAAGTTCCCTTGCCCACACTTTTATTCAAACCTACGTTTATGATGCCTGCAATCGCATCGGATCCGTATTGGGCGGCAGCACCATCTCTCAAAATTTCCAAACGGTCGGTCGCCAAAGAAGGAATACTATTCATGTCCGTTACCACTGTTCCCTTGCCTATCGTAATGTTGAGATTGAGGGCAGAAAACTGATGACGGCGTTTTCCATCTATCAAAACCAACACTTGGTCGGGCGACATACCTCTCAGAGTTGCGGGGTCGGCATAGTTTGCTACACCGTTGATGCCATTTTTGGAAGAGTTGAAAGAGGGCGAAGTAAATTGCAACATTTGCCCTAAGTCCACTTGACCTGTGTTTTGCAATTCCTTGCTTGTAAGTACATCTACGGGTGCGGGGCGTTCCACGTCCGTACGTGGCTTCGTAGCACGCGAGCCAACTACCACAAATTCATTGAGTTGGGTAGTAGCATCTTCCAACGAAATAGAAAGATTTGTTTCATCACCTACAGTAATTTCTTTGCTTTTGTAGCCAATAAACGATAGAATAAGCACTTGTCCTTTCTCTGCGTCAATGGAGAAATTTCCTTCGCTGTCGCTTGTTGTTCCCTTGCTTGTACCTTTGATAGCAATAGTAACTCCAGGAAGTGCCTCACCCGTAGCAGAAGTAATTTTCCCTTTGATAGGTGCGTATAACAGTTCAATAGACTGAATATCAAGTATTTTTGTTTGATTACTCAAAATAATTTGATTTCCTTGCAATTTGTAGCCAACACCCAAAGGAGTCAGAAATTGAGTTAATACTTCAGAAAGTTTCTGATTTTGAGCCTCAAAACTCACTTTTCTTTCCGCATGAATAGCTTTTGGGCTATAAATAAAGCGAATTTCTGCTATTTTTTCTATTTTTGCCAATGCATCCTGAATTTCCGTATTTTGGAAACTGATAGATACGTTTTTATCTAAAAAATCTTTCTTTGTGGTGTCGTACCCAAAAAGATTTCCCACATAAAAAGTGGCAAAAAGTAAGCACAAAGTGCCAAGTAGTAATTGTTTTTTCATTTTCATTTGATTTATAAAATTTTATTGTGTAAATAATTTTCCTATTTTTCACAGCCCGTTCCCGAAATCAAAATTGTTGTCCCTTTGATTTGGTAAGTTGTGCCAAGTGAATGACTTAGCACGTCCATTTGCTCAAACATCGACATGCCGTCTAAGTTGCCTGTGAGGTTGCAATTACCTATATTTTCATTTTCTAAGATGATGTCGATGCCATAACTTTTTTCTAATTTCTCAATTACTTCTTTGAGTTCGGTATCTTTGAAATCGAAACTAACTAAGTTTTTTTCGCTTGCCAATAACTCTGGTTTATCAACTAAACCTGTTACAAAATGTTTATCATCTGTGTAATAGACCACTTTTTGGTTCGGAGTCAGTATCACTCCATTGTTTTTGATGTCTGTGGGCTTTCGCTCCGAAACGGACACTTTGCCTGTTTTTACCTCTACTTCTACTTTGGCATTTTTCCCTGCCTTGATATAAAAACTTGTGCCTAATACTTTGGTAACTACTTCATTTGCAAGGACAAAAAATGGTTTTTGCGCATTGTGGGCAACCTCGAAGAAGGCATTGCCTACCAAGGAAACTTCTCTTTTTTCGGCTGAAAAATGTGCGGGATAAGTAAGTTTTGCCTTGGGATAAAGTTTTACCAAAGTGCCATCTTCCAAGCGAATTTGCCTTATCTTTTCTGATGTATTTTCCTCTATTCTATTCCCTTCGGCGTGCTGAGCAAAAAAGGAGTCATTGGCAGATTGAGAATTAAAAAAATAAATAAAACAACCTACTAAGAATAAAATACTTGCTGCAATACTTGTTTGAAACTTTTTGTTTTGCCAAAGAGGAATTACTTTTAGTGGCAACGCTTCGTTTGTTGTTAGTTGAATTTTGTCCCAAAGGCGATTTTCTAACAGTTCCCAATCACTCTGTTTTGCATTTTTTTCTTGCTCCAAGTCCAAAGACTCAAACCAAAAATCTACCAACTGCTTTTCCTTTTCAGTAGCTGTATTTTCTAAGTACCTTTTTAAAAGTTGCCTAAAAGCCTGTTTATTCATTTTTCTATCGTTTATACAGATAAGAAAAACAAAGAAGTGCTATCCCTAAAAAAAATTTGAAATATTTTTAAAAAAAATCTTTTAAGCTCATTTTGAGGACTTTGAGGGCTTGGGTAATATGGTACTCGATGGCTTTTTCGGAGATATTAAGCTGTATAGCAATTTCTTTGTGTGGCAAAAAATCGAAACGGCTCAGGCGAAAAACTATTTGTGTTTTTTCGGGTAAACTTGCTAAGGCGTTGTTTACTGCCGTTTCTAACTCGCTGATTAGCAAATCGTAATCGGTGGTATTTTCATTATCCTTACTTACATACAGTTTGTACGCCGCATATTCATTTTCCGTAATTTGCTTTTTAAAATAGTTGAGAATGGCGTATTTGACAGAAGAAAATAAGTAATAATTTAGGTTCGCAACCTGTGTTTCTCGCTTGTTCCAAAAATTGACAAAAATATCTTGTACTATTTCTTCGGCTATTTCTTTGGGGACTTTTCGCTCGGCAACTTGGTACATTTTCTTCCAATAGCGCAGGTAAATTTCTCGAAAAGCATTTCTATCTCCCTTGCAGAGGAGTTCGGCTAATTGATTATCAGAAAAAACAGTATAATTCAAGGTTTTGTCATTTTTAGCAATTTGCAAAATAAAGATACAATTTGTTAATTTGACAAATAATATTTCTGTTAAGAATAGGTTTTTAATTTGTCAAGACGTAATTTTCGTTCCAAACAAAATTGCTAAATATTTATCCGTGAAAATAGTGATTCTAATTTTGAAAATAGTTGTCATCATTTATCTATTGGTGTGCGTATGCTTTTATATTTGGCAAGAAAAAGTGCTTTTCCTGCCCGAAAAACTCCCCGAAAACTATCAGTTCCGCTTTCGAAGTGCATGGATGCAAGACAGTGAGGAACATACACTTACTTCCAAAAGTGCAGAAGGGAAAATAAATCTGGTGTGGTTAAAAACGGCAAAACCTAAAGGAGTAATTGTTTATTGCCATGGCAACGCAGGGAATATTCAGCGTTGGGCAAATATTGTAGATGACCTGATGCAGTACGGCTATGACGTGATACTCTGGGACTACAGGACGTATGGCAAAAGCACGGGCAAACTGAATGAAAAAAATCTACTTGCTGATGGTCAGTTGGTTTATAACTTTGCAAAAACACATTTTACTGAAAATCAAATTATTGTCTTTGGGCGTTCTTTGGGAACGGGCGTGGCTACTTATCTTTCAGCCGCAAATTCGCCGCATTATCTCCTATTGGAAACGCCTTATTTTAACTTAAAAGATGTAGCCGCTTTTCATTTTTCCTATCTACCCTACTCTCTTTTGCTTAAGTTCGAATTTAATAACAACGAATGGATAAAGGAAGTACGCTGCCCTATTTATATTTTTCATGGCACTTATGACCGCACCGTTCCCTACAAATCGGGCTACAAACTCAAGCCTTTGCTCAAGCCTAATGATGAGTTCATCACTTTGGAAGCGGGCGACCACAACGACTTAAGTAGCTTTTTGCTTTACCAAGAAAAAATAAAGGAAATATTAAGTAAATAAATAAAAAAAACCAATTTGATACACTGATTATGAAAGCATTACAAATTGCAGATGACCCCAAGGAAAAGCTAAAGATGGTAGAAATGCCAATGCCAAGCCTGAGCGAGGGCGAAGTGCTGATTAAGCTAAAGGCTGTAGCTCTTAATCGCCGCGACCAATGGATTCGTGAAGATAAGTACCCAAACATCAAACCGAATACAACCTTAGGTTCTGACGGCTGCGGGGTAGTAGAAAAAGTACAAAATGAGGCAGACAATCATTGGCTTGGAAAAACAGTCATCATTAACCCCAATATAGACTGGGGAACAAATAGTATTTCACAATCTCCTCATTATCAAATACTTGGAATGCCTACGCATGGCACTTTTGCAGAATATATAGCCGTAAAAGCAGACAGGCTGCATTTGAAACCTGCCCATCTCACAGACGAACAAGCAGCAACCCTGCCCTTAGGCGGGCTAACGGCTTATCGTGCTGTTTTTACTTTCGGAGGCTTGCAAGCGGGCGAAAATGTACTTATTTCGGGGGTAGGCGGCGGAGTAGCGATGCTTGCTTTCCAATTTGCCTTAGCAGCCAAAGCCAACGTTTATGTAACTTCGGGGAGCAAGGAAAAAATAGAAAAAGCACTACAAGCAGGGGCTATCGGCGGGGCAAACTACAAGGAAGTAAACTGGAACAAAGAGTTGCACGAAAAAATAAAAGGTTTGAATTTGGTAGTAGATAGTGGCGGCGGCAAAGGGTTTAGTGATTTTATTCGCATGATGAAGCAAGCAGGCAGGATTGTATTCTATGGGGCAACTCAAGGCTTGCCTACTACATTGGACTTGTACCGAATGTTTTTCTATCAGCTTAGAATACAGGGCAGTACAATGGGCAACGACCAAGAATTTAGCCAAATGTTAGACTTTGTGAGCAAGCAAAATATAGTTCCATTTGTAGATTCAGTCAGACCTTTTGCCAATATTATTTCAGCTTTTGACGATATGAAAGCAGGCAATCAATTCGGGAAATTGGTAGTAAGTATGTAAGCGTTTTTGTGCTTTTTTGGGTTACCCCAACAAACAATCAAAACTCGCCTGTATTGATTGTTTGTCTTACTATTTCATGTATAATTTTGTCTAATTCATCAGCAGCTACCTGCAAAAAATTCATGTAGGCAGGAAGATTATTTTCATCTTTTTCTGTTCGAATCAGGTTTATTAAGCCCAGAATGTTGGCTAAAGGTCGCCTTACGCCATGCGACTGCTGCCATGCTATAGCTCTTAGTTTTTCATTTTGGTTGGCAATACGGAGTTCATTTTGCTTTCTCCCCGTGATGTCTTTTATATTTACAGCTACACCCGCAAGTTTACCTTCTTGGTCATAAACAGGAAAAAATATAAGTCTATACCAACTGATGTTACTTGTTGTTTCTATCTGTATTGTTTCTCCTTCTAAGGCTCTGTTAAAACAGCTTTTTACCTCTTCTTGTAGGTATGGTAATAGGTAGTTGGCATAATCATCACCAATTTTAGGGTATTTACCAAATATTTCTTGCGACATTTCGGCAGCTACTTTATTGAAATGAAGCACTTTATAGCTTGGGCTGATGAGCGTGCTTGACTCAGAGGAACTATGATAGATAGCCTTTAAGATATATTCAGATTGTCTTAGTTTTTCTTCTGCTTGCTTGCGACTATCTATGTTTGCGACATTAAAAGCGACACCAATGATGCGTCCGCTGTTGTCATAAGAAGGGAAGTAAGAAAACTCAAACCACACACTCTTTTCGTGCTCAAAGAAAATTTCTCTCTCTTTTTGCAAATACTCTCCAAACAGTGCATCATGGAAATTTATCTTAAAATCACTTTCCGAGCCTTTGACTACATACTGCAAAAAGTCCTGCCCTTCTGTAGCTTCTTTACCAAAGGATTTTCTGATGTTCTGCTTTGCCGTATTATTGATACTCAGGATTTTAAAATCTGGACTTAGCAGGATATTGCTATCTTTGGTACTATCCAATATAGCCCTAAGTTTATTCTCCGAATGTTGCAATTTTTCTCTAACTATTTCCTCTTTGATGTCATGCCCTATATGAATAGTGCCAACGGGAGTGCCATCTTCATCTTTCAAAAGAAAAAACTCACATTCTGTCCAGAAAAAATCTCCTTTTTTGTTTTTTATTTTTCGTACCTCTACACTTACCGACTGCAAAGTATGCGTTCTACACCTTATAGATGCATCGATGTATTTGCCAACATCTTCGGGGTGTACAGTTGTGCTAAAGTGCTTGCCTATAAAATTAGGAGTTACAAATGAAAATACTTTCTTAAAAACTTCATTCACAAACAAGTAATTGCCATCAAAATCTGTTACTACAAGCGTATATACTTGAGTATTCAAAAGCCATGTTGGAATTAATGAAGTGATCATTTTTTGCATCGTATTTACATTAAGCATAATATTCGACAAAAAAAGTAGTAAATATTACATTTATTTTACTTTTTAATGTACTAAAATATGTTTCTGCAAAAATAAGTAAATATACTTAAAAAAGCAAAATAACTCATTATTTCGTTTTTTTAAAAATCATACCCAAGTGTAAAATAAACAGTTGCAGGACGAGTAGTTTCATCTTCTAAGCCCCAGCCTACATCAAGTTTAGCATAGTACCCTAATAGCAAAGTACGTATGCCCGCCCCATACCCTATTAGGAAAGGATTTTTGAAGTTTGATACTTTTATCAAAAAAGGTGTTTTATTAATTTCTACCGTATTGAGTGCATTATCCCTGTTAAATGGACTTACCCCCGTCCATGCAGCTCCTACGTCCGTAAACAAAACAAACTGCAAGTTTCGGAAAAAGTTGGACGTGATGGAACTTTTATAAAAATATTTGAGCAGAGGCATTCTCAATTCTGCATTAAAAAGCACAAAATTATTACCTGAAAGTTTGTTCCAATTAAAACCTCGCATACTGCCAATATACTGCGTGAAAAGCAAATCTGTCAAATCTTTGCGGGGGTCATTGGGGTCTGAATACAGCGGATTATTCGTAGCTATAGGTTCTGATTGGTTGAAAACCCAGTTATTCATGCCCCCCAATCTGTAGCTTTTTGGCGAACTCCCGCCAAACTGACCGTAGGTAGCCCTTGCTGCAAAAAGGAACGTCTTGCCAAGTGGCTTATAAAAACGCCCATCTACCGACAAATTGCTAAAACTTTTTCCCGTTTGGCTAAGTCCTAAGTAACTTTCATAACGAGCCTGTACTCTAAATCCTTTCATCATATTTAACCCCGTAACTACGCTATTATCATAAACAAATTCCAAATTAAAGCCCGCATAGTTCACATTTTTATCGCCAATCCGCAGCACACTTGGGTCAGAATCGCTGGTAACAGAAAAATTGGTATTTGCGATAAAAGCCCCACCCGTAAAGCGAGTAGTGATATTAATAGGGTACGAAGCCGATGCTTGCACTTTGTTGAGAATGTAACGCTGTGTAAAGTAAGATGGCAAAACGCTAAGTGTCTGTCTATCATAGCGTAATCTGTAATCAAATCTTTTTTTCAAGTATTCATATTCCAAGAAATAATTGCCGCTTCTGAGGTTGCTAAGTGCAAAAATACCTGCATTAAACTTATGATTTTCAAGTACATCTGTCATACTCCCTTGGAATACGCCACCAAGCCCTCTCAACGGGTCGACCACCAAGGCAAAAATGGTATTATCCACCCCAAATTTACTTTCATACGGAAAAGCACCTTCTATTTTTACTCCTTCCAAGTTCTTGTTATCGTCTTCCACATTGGCAGAAGGGCGATAGTTTTTGAGAAGTTTTTTCTTTTTGGTAGGTTTGCTAAATGTATCAAATTGGTAATCGTCAGTATTTACTGTAGAGGGCTGAACATTTGGATTTTTTTTCGTAGAATCTGCTGCGTTTTCTATCTGGACATCTTCTTTCTCATCATTTATCTGTTGTTTGTTCTGGTTTTTGGCTTTCATTGCCGCAAGTCTCCTAATGTCTATGACTTGTTGGCGAACAGTTTTGCCCGTAAAAGCAGATACAGAAATATCGAAATCATTAAGAAGATAAATATTTTGAACATTGTTCTGTAATAGATTCACTGCCAACTGCTTGCCCCTCAAATCGTACCCTAAAACACTCTGACTGAAACTCGTAATCTGGGTACTTACTTCGTCTTTGATGTCATACCTATACAAATGATAAATTCCTCTTTGGTCGCTATTGAATAAAATGGTATTTTCATTAACGGCTATAGGCATGATGTCATTACTTAGCGTATTAGAAATTCTTTTTAGACTTTTTGTTTCTTTTGGGTTGTAAATGAAGATATTAAAACGGTCGCTCAAATCACTCAATTTATATTTTTGGTTAGAAAGCGTGTCGGTAGGGCGATTAGAACTAAAAACAACCGAATAAGATTTCTTCAAAAAAGAAGGAGTTAAATCATCAAAAATGTCTTTAGTAATATTGGTAAGTTTCTTATCATCAATCCGATAAGTATAAATATCACTTTGTCCATCTTTAGTAGCACTAAAAACCATCATTTCCCCGTCATCAGAAATATTCATATCCTCTATGTGGGTAAAATAATCAAAATAAACAGAAGAAATATCTTTGGTTTCAATATTAATAAATTGCAAATTAGTGCTTTTACCTTCTTGCTCATCTACTACTACTACGGTATTATCATCTCTCCAATCGAGAATAGGAATATCATAATCTACCCTTTGGTTAATGACTTCGTAGCCTGCTTTCATGAGTGTTTTCTCGTCATTGGTACTTAGGTTTTTTATTTTAATTTTATATCTCCCGTTATCGTTCTCCGAAAAAGCCAAATATGTACCATCTGGGCTAAACTTTATTTTATTGTAAATATGCGCTTTGTCATTGACTTTGAGCAAGTTGCTCGCCTCTGGGAACTTGTGCGTTTCTGCAATTCCTCTGCTTTGCTCCAAATAAAACCCCTTCCATAGGGTAAGAAAACGGGGATACGAAACGCCGAGCGTATTTTGAATACTACTTTCCTCATTACGCACTATTCGAGTCAGATTCAAGATATTAGCCACATTTGGTTTTCCATATTTCTCTACTATGTAATTCCAAATAGACTGCCCCACTATTTTGGCTTCCACACCATCCATATTTTCCAATCGTTTCATCTTCCTATTGAGCATGACATCTTGCATATAATTGTCGAGGGCAACATTCCAGCCTTTTGCTATGTACTCGGCAGCCCCGCTAATGAACCATTCGGGCAGACTTAGTAAGTAGCTACTCTGTAGCATATCTCGCAGATTGCCCCCGTACATCATTTCGTATATGAGCATCTCCGCAACTCCCTTGCGTAGTTCTTCTTTGTAGCTCATTTTCGTACCTGTGAAGGCTACTTCAATCTGAGATTTGGTAAAATTGGTTTGCCCTCCGTAAGAAAAATTTTGCCGATTCACCCCTATATTACTCTGCTGTAGGTCTGTGATAGAGTTGTAAACAAAAATTTTGATTTTAGAATAGGGTGCAAAACCAACAAAATCAGTTATTTTAGCAAAATCATCTTCGGCAAACTGTGCCGTTAGTCGGGCTATTTTTTCCCCATCTTTATAGAAAAAAACATCAAAGTTGGGGCTTGAAATGTAGTCCCACTCGAAGTCTTTGTACTGTACCCGATTTTTTCCAAAATTAAACTGTGTGAATTGGCTGAAAGCGATTTGCTGGAAAAAAATAAATAAAACCGCAAAAAGCGAAATAAAAATATACTTTGTCATAACTCTATTAGGGTGATTTTTCTAAGTAAACCTTACATCTATTCAGTTTGTCCGTAATTTCTTAGCTTAGTTCAAATATAAAAACAATACGTGGTATCATTGACAATTCGTTTAAAATTATTGTTTTTTTAACAAAATAATACAATCAAACTATTTTTTTGGCAATAAGAATCGGCAACTAAGTAAGCCTATAAACAAACCTTTTTTACTCGAATATCTATAAATTTGTAGGAAGTAATAATTTTTCCTACTTTTGCGTAAATAAAAAATAATCGATTTACTTCATAAAAAAATGATTATCAAGACAAAAAAATACCAACTTTCTAAGAAATTATACACTACCCTATGCCTAAAAAGCATACTTAAGGAGTTTTGGTGGGTATGGTTCATTCCCGTCCCTATCATGTTATTGCCCATTTTTGTAAGTGGTGCGTTTTGGTGGTGCTTTTCCATTACTTTATTGCTTATTATTGGTTATTGGGCATTTTGGTATCTCCAATTTACTGCTATTACGCAGTTAGACCAATACAAAATCATTTTTGAAAAATTTTCTTACGAAATAGATAGTCGCCAAATTCTGATGAAAATAAATGCTAAAGAAGGCAGCCAAATCACTTGGGACAAGATTCAGAAAGCAGAAAAGACAAAAGAGGCTTTTGTCCTTACACTTTCGAGGGCGCAATTTATTTATTTGCCATTTGATTTGTTTAAAAATGACCTCGAGCTGAAGTTTATCGAAACTATCCTAAGACGTAAAGGACTTATTACCACTCCATTGAAAGGGAAAGAGCAATTAGAAGAACAAGAAAAAACGGAGGTAAAAAAGTAAAATATAAGAAAATCTAAATTTATTAAAATACAGTAAAATTATGTTATCACAAGCACAAATCAATTCGATTGCAGACCAAATTAATGCAAAAGTAGATTTGCCTTTTTTGGGTGAAAATCAGGAAAAGCAAATGTTATTAACCATTCTTGGGCAAGTTGGCGGCTTGGTAGGGAAAGTAGTCCCACAAAAATACCAAGCCATGCTTGGCGACCCACAACAAGGCATAGATAAAAAAGAGGCAGACGAAGTAGGAAAAAATTTACTTAGTCAAATTACTTCAAGTGTCAATATGGATATGTTTGGTTCGGTAGGCAAAAATATCGCCAGCACTTTTGTAGAATCTATTGTTAGCGGATTGCAAAAAGGGGGCAAAGTATAAAAAAACTTGTTTGTAGTGCATTTCAGATTTTTATAAGCCTGAAATGCACTATTTTTGTTGGCTATGCTTTATTTTGCACTCAGCTGCACAAAAGGTATAATTACTTCTTCCAAAGATAGCCCTCCATGCTGAAAAGTATCTTTATAGTATTTTACATAGTGATTATAGTTGTTCGGGTACGCAAAGAAATAGTCCTCAGTAGCAAAAACATAGCTTGTAGAAACATTTGTTTTTGGCAAGAAAAATCGCTCAGGTTTCCTACACTCGAACACATACCGATTATCATAGTCTAAGTTTCTACCCTGCTTGTAGCGAAGATTGCTATTTGTATTTTTATCACCAATAATTTTATAAGGTCTTGTTGTTCTGATAGTTCCGTGGTCAGTAGTGATAATTACTTTCATGTTTTTATCGGCAAGCCTTCTGAGCAGTTCCCAAAGCGGGGAATGGATAAACCAAGACTTAGTAAGCGAACGGTAAGCAGCCTCGTCGGGGGCAAGTTCGCGAATCATCTCTGTATCGGTGCGTGCGTGCGAAAGCATATCCACAAAGTTATAGACTACGGCATTGAACTGATTGTGATATAGATTGTTAAGATTGTCCAGCACAGTTTTCCCCTGACTCACATGAATCACCTTATTGTAACTCATTTTTATATTGCCAAGTTTGTTTCGTTGGAGATTTTTCTGCAAAAACTCTTTCTCATAGTTGTTTTTCGAACCTTCTTCATCTTCTCCCATCCATAAGTTAGGTTGCAAACGCTCCATTTCAGAGGGCATCATTCCCGAAAATAGGGCATTGCGGGCATAGGCAGTAGTAGTAGGCAATATAGAGTAGTAAGTAATTTCTTCTTCTACATTAAAATATTCATTAACAAGCGGTTCCAACACTTTCCATTGGTCGTAGCGAAGATTATCTATGAGTATAAAAAAAAGCGGATTTTCATCTACCAAAGGAAAAACTTTCTTTTTGAGTAGTTGGTGCGAAAGAATTGGTTTGTCTGCACTTGCGTCATTGAGCCAGTCCTCGTAGTTATTCTCTACAAATTTGGCAAAATTTACATTAGCCTCTACTTTTTGCATCTGTAGAACATCAAACATGCTTTGGTTTTCAGTATTCTCTATTTCCAACTCCCAGTAAATCAATTTTTTATAAACGTCAGCCCACTCCTCGTGGTTCATGTCATCATTAAATGCCATGCTGATATTTCTGAAGTCTTGTTGGTAATTTTGGTTTGTTTTTTCAGTAATAATTCGTTTTTGTTCCAAAATTTTCTTTGCAGATAGCAAAATCTGATTTGGATTGACAGGTTTAATGAGGTAATCGGCAATTTTTGCTCCTATGGCTTCCTCCATGATATGCTCTTCCTCATTTTTGGTAATCATCACTACGGGCAGGTGAGGTCGCATGGCTTTGATTTGAGCTAAAGCCTCCAAACCGCTCATACCTGGCATATTTTCATCTAAGAAAATAAGGTCATAGACGTTTTCTTCTACTTTTTCTACAGCATCAGCCCCACTATTTACGGGTGTAATATCATAGCCTTTTTTAGATAGAAAAAGAATATGTGGCTTTAGGAGTTCTATCTCGTCATCAGCCCAGAGGATAGTATATCGTTGCATAAGAGCGTGTTATGGATTATATATCGTTTTAATAAGAAAACATCAGCATTTGCTGAACAAATGTAACAAATAAAAATTACTGCAACAATATCGTGTAAAAAAGTAATGGAGTATGGTCGAGAAATTTTGCTTTTCTCTTAGTGGATAAAAGCAAATACTATGTCTTTGATGATTACCAACAACTTCTATATGGCATGAACTCATCAAGTACGGCAAAAAATTTGATAACGAATTCTTTACCCGAACGGATTTGCGCTATTTCTTTTCCTTTATTAATTAAATCTTCTCTCAATTTTTCATTACCTACTAACTTCATGATGCTCTCTGCTATCTCTTGTGGGGAATTTGGGCTTGCCAAAATTGCGGCTTCGCCAAGTTGTTCCTCTGCTCCACTCACTCGGCTGGCTATCACGGGGCAGCCTAAGGCAAATGCCTCCAAAGGTGGCAAGTTTTCAGGACCAAAATGAGTTACATAGCTCAAAGCAAAAGCATGCTGATACAATGCTATCAACTCTTCTGTGGCAACAAAGCCTAAGAAATGCACTTGGTTTTCTAAGGCTAACTCACTCACTTTTTGTTGTATAAAATTTTTATTTCCCTTGTCAGAGCCTACAAATACCAAGTCTAACTCGGTTGCAAATTCATTTTTTAGGATTTGCAGGGCTTTGACCAAGCTAATATGGTTTTTATGCGCCCAAAACTGTGCAGGGTAGAGCAAATAAGGTCGCTGTGGGCTGAAGTCCTTTGGCAAAGTATGTTTGATAGATTCATTTCCCAAAGCAAAAGCGGGTGTGGGGTGTGGCAAAATAGCAATTCTTTCCTTTGGTATATTATAAAACTGATGTATTTCGTTTCTTCCTGCTTCGTTCCCTATGATGATTCGGCTGGCTTTTGGTAGGTTTTCCTCATAGTAGCGTTCTCTCTTTTCCCACTCTCCGTTGGCAGAAACCTCTGGAAAATAAGGCTGTAGGCGGTGCTGCAAATCCCAAACCATGCTAAAATAGGGAATGTCTAAGAAAAAATTTTCCCAAGGAGAAAGATAAAACATCAAGTCTATATTTTCCTTTAGAATAATTTTCTGTAACGGATGATATATTTTTTCTGTTTTGGGTAAGCCAAAAATTTTCTTTGCTTTGTAAAAAGCTCTTTCTGAAAAGGTTGTATTGATATTTACAATTTTGAATCCTTCTTTCCTAAGCAAAGGCATATCAAAAAGTGAAAAAAGCACGAACTCATGCTCAGTAAGTTCTTTATGCTTACTAATAGCACTAATAATTTCTTTTTCAATGGTATAGCCCCCACCCTCTTCGGGGCGAAGGCTACCTGAATACAATCCTATTTTCATAGCTACGAATATATAACTTATTTGGCAGCATCAGCCTGATATTTGGCATCATCTCCGCCAAAAAAATATAGCATCAGCACGCGCGAATACCTGAAATTGACGGGTGCCATTAGCAATGTAACCGTAATAATGCTGGTAACGTACAAGGAAACGCTGGTTTGGAACTGAAAAACGGTGCTTAATATTACGATTGCAACCGCAACAGTTACAAAAGTAGCAATGCTTATGGCATAGCCAAAATACATAGCACCTACGAAAAAACCCGGCTCGCGCTCAAATCGCAAATCGCAAACAGGGCAATGTCCATACGTTTTGGCAAATTTTGGCAGGTTTAACGCCGAATACTCAAATATTCTACCTTTGCGGCAGCGCGGGCATTTACACTGCGCCATCGCTAAAAGTTGGCTTGGCGTAGTACTGTTTTTTTCCATTTTAGTTAGCTCCAATAATTTTTTCTAATTCACTTTTTTCGGTCAATCCTATTTTTTGCCAAATTACTTTCCCATTTTTATAGATAAGTAACAAAGGTATCTCACTGACTTTCAAGCTTTTCACTAAGTCCTCGTTCTCATCATAATCTATTTTGAGCAAGGTAAGTTTGTCTTTGTAAGTCTTTGATAACTCTGTTACCATTGGCAGCATTTTTTGGCAGGGAGCGCACCATTTGGCATTGAAATCTACCAATACTAATTTTTGCGTGGCTAATTCTTTGTTAAAATCTGCCATACTCATACCTGCTTTTTTTATGACGGCTTCGTAAGGTTTGTTGCCTGCTTTCCATGCACCCATGCCGCCTTTCATTTCGTAAATTTCTTTGAAACCTTTCTGTGCCAATACTTTGGCAGCAGAAGCACTGCGTCCGCCTGACAGACAATACACAAAAGTAGGCTTGTTTTTATCCAAAGACTGAATAAATTTTTCAAAAGTGTCTGCTGTATAGTCTATATTAAGCGCACCTTTTAGGTGATTTGCCTTGTATTCGTCTGCCGTACGGACATCTACCAACTGGAAATTAGTAGAAGTTGCTAACTGCTTTTCAAAGGCATCAACTTCTAATTTTTGGGTGCTTTGGCTCGTTCCTGACTGGCAGGCAGCAAAAAATAAAATGAAAAGTAATGAACAAAAATATTTCATGTGATGTGATATTTGATTTTAATAGAATATTTGAGCGCAAGTTTACTTATATTTATTTCACCTCTGCGCAACTTTTGTTACAAAGATACAAAAAAATAAAAAGAGCAGCCCCATCGTTGTCAGCTACTCTTTAATATTTATCCTAAAAAAATTACTTTTTACTCATTTCCACATAGTATTGGTAAAAATAAGGGATAGTTTCTATGCCTTTGAAGTAGTTAAATATGCCATAATGCTCATTAGGAGAGTGAATTGCATCAGAATCTAAGCCAAAACCCAAGAGCAAAGAATCCAAACCTAACTCACGCTTAAACATTGCTACTATAGGAATACTGCCACCTTCACGCTTCGGAATAGGTTTCCTACCAAAAGTAGCTTCGCAAGCACGCTCGGCGGCTCGGTAAGCTACCGAATCTATGGAAACTACAATAGGCTCGCCGCCATGATGGAAATCTACTTTGACTTTGACCGTTTTCGGGGCTATAGCTGCGAAATGATTTGCAAATAGTTGTGAAATTTCATCAGAAGTTTGGTGCGGTACCAAACGCATAGAAATCTTTGCATAAGCCTTTGAAGGCAATACTGTTTTTGCCCCTTCGCCCGTATAGCCGCCCCAAATGCCATTTACGTCCAAAGTTGGGCGGATAGAGGCACGCTCAGAAGTGTCATAACCCTTCTCGCCAAATACTTCGGCAATATCCAATTCTCTTTTATACTCCTCTAAATTGAATGGAGCTTCTGCCATTGCATTGCGTTCCTCAAGGCTAAGTTCTTCCACTTTGTCGTAGAAATGAGGGATGGTAATTTTGCCGTCTTTGTCTTTCAACGAAGCAATCATTTCGCAAAGTACATTGATAGGGTTTTCTACAGCACCACCATACACACCCGAATGTAAATCACGATTAGGTCCAGTAACCTCAACTTCCATATAAGAAAGCCCTCTCAAACCTGTAGCTATGGAGGGTACTTCATTGGAAATCATGCTTGTATCCGAAATCAAAATCACATCTGCCTTGAGTTTTTCCCTGTTTGCCCTCACAAATTCAGCCAAATGTACTGAGCCTATCTCTTCTTCGCCTTCAAACATAAACTTGATATTGCAAGGCAACTGACCATTCGAAATCATGTACTCAAAGGCTTTGACGTGCATATAAATCTGCCCTTTGTCATCGCAAGCCCCTCTGGCATAGATATTTCCGTTCCTGATAGTAGGTTCGAACGGAGGTGTATCCCAAAGATTTTCGGGGTCAGCGGGCTGTACGTCATAGTGTCCGTAAACCAAAACCGTCGGCAAATCTTTTCCTATCAATTTTTCGCCATAAACAATTGGGTTTCCATTGGTAGGGCATACCTCTACTTGGTCTGCTCCAGCCGCTACTAATCTATCTTTCAAGAAGTTAGCAGCATTTATAATATCCGATTTAAACTTTTTATCCGTACTTACCGAAGGAATACGGAGCAAGTCCAAAAGTTCATTTAAAAATCTGTCTTTGTGCTGTTCTATGTATTGGTTTACCGTTGTTGCCATATTGCAAAATTGGAGGTTTTTATATTTTTTTATGTGCCAAAATTAATACAAAATTTGGATAATCACTACAATTAGATAGTATAAAATAGTGCGATTTATGCCTGCATCAATTCCTGCTCTAAAATTTTTTCTAATATAGGCAAAGATTCGTAAAGTTCTCTATACGAATTAATTACAAAATATTTTTCTTGGAATTTATCTCTGATATAAGGCGTATTTACAATAGTAAGTACATCAAACGGTGCTTTCTGAGGTTTATCACTTAGGCTATATACCGACTCTCCGCTTGATGAAATGATGCCCGCCCCATAAATTTTCAAGCCTTCGGGGTCTTGGATTAAACCAAATTCTACTGTGTACCAATAGAGTCTTGCTATCATCTCAACACCTACTTCGCTATCCAAAAATCGCAAAGCAATGCGGCTAAGTTCTTTTAAAAAGCCACAAAAATCATGGTTAGTGAGCATAGGAATATGCCCAAAAGTATCATGGAACATATCAGGCTCTTCCAAATAATCTAATTGGGCTAACTTTCTGAGCCAAGTAGAAGCGGGGAAGCGTTTGGTAAGGAGGAGTTCAAAAAATTCTTTGTTAGGGATTAGCCCTTTTACTACCTCTACGCTCCAGCCCGTTATATTCATCAGATGCTTGTTAGTTTCCTCATAATTTGGGATACGCTCGCGGGTAAAACCTATGGCGGCAATGCCTTCTAAATAAGCCCTCGAAGCCAAACTGGGCAACTGCATCATCTGCCTGTCAAAAAGCAACTGCCAAACCTGATGGTCTTCGGCAGTATAGTTTGCGTAGTCTTGTCGCATATTAAAACTCAAAGTAGTCATGTTGTTTATTTGGTAAAGGTTATAAAAAAACTATCTGCTATTTGGATAACTCCTCTCCTATTTTACGAAAAGAGCGTTTGCATAGTTTTTTCTTTCACCTGCAAAGGTAAGCCTTTGATAGTAATTTTTCACAACATCACCCTACTTAAGTTAGCTTGTGTGGTCTGCCACTATGTACCACTTGCCTTTTATCTTTCTGAAAATGAGCGAGAAATAACCACCAACATCACCTTTTTCTTCACGTTTCAGATGCCACTTTCCTACTACAAAATAGACTTCCTTGCCCATTTGTTCTTTGGAAACTACCTCGAACTTCAAGACACCCATAGTAGCTCGGTCGGGATAATTCTTTTTATAACGGTCAAAAGTATTTTGCCAGCCATACACTACACCGTTTTTGCCTATAAATTTCAGACTATCGTTTTTCCAATATCCTTGCATGAAGGCATCTATGCTTCCTTCGTTCCACGCCTTTTCTTGCACTGCCAAAATATCGCTCACTTGACTCCAATTTTTGTTATTTTGAGCAAGTAAGAATGAAGAAATGAGTAAAAAGAGTCCTAAAAAAGTTATTTTCTTTGTCATAAAAATTTTAAAATTGAGGTTAGAAAAACAAACTATTTGTTCAGAAATAGATAAAATAATAGATAAAATAGATTAAGACAAACTGCCGAAATTAGGTTTAATCGCATAGTATTGTGAAAGTTAGCCTGCTCTTTGTCTTTGATTACTTTCAGAAACCAAGAAAAAAAGAAAACCAATACTGGCAACAAAGCAAAAGCGAAACTAACCGCCTCAGGCAGTCCAAAATAAGTATAATAAAAATAGGCAAAACCTGCGGTAGTCAATCCAAAAACATTCATTGTGTAAAGAAAAGTACCTTTGATACCAAGCCACAAACTCATGGTTTTGTCGCCGCGTTTGCTGTCCTCTTCGTGCTGATATATTTGTGTCATGGGGTAAGAGCCGAGCAACATAGTAGAACTAAGAAAAGCAGGCAAAAAGACAGCAGGCTCAAAAAGTTGTGAGCTATCTACTTGGTTTATAGCCATATAGACTGCTAAAAAGATAAAACCACCTTGAAAAATAGCTATCGTTAGCAAACTAAGTAAGGGGTATTTTTTCAGCCTGACCGAAGGATGACTGTATGCTTTGGAAACCACGCCGTAAACGAGCAGGGCAACTGCAAACTCCCAACCCGCCAAAAAGCCAATATTTATTCCTATCAAATCAAAAATCAGAGAGGCAGTAAGCAGTTCTTTGCTCACAGGCAGTGGTTTTTCTATACCTCCAATACTTTTTTCATCTTTATCGTAGTAAGAGTTAAAACCATTACTTGCAGGATAGACAAAAATATGTAGGGAGATAAAAGCAAAAAACGCCCTCCACCAATCAACAGTAGGCGAAATGCTTAGGGCAAATAAAAACACAGGCATCAGAAAAAATGAAAAAGGAATCCGCAAGTGCTGGATAGTTGAAGTCTTTAGCATATCATAAATAATTTCCCAAATTTAAAAAAAAGAATTACGAAATAGATAATTTTAATATCTTTGTCAAATTTAAAGCATAAGTTAATTTCCAATGAAATATAAAAGAATACTTCTCAAGCTAAGTGGCGAGGCATTACAGGGCGACAAAAAATACGGTATCGACCCTACTCGCTTGGAGGAATACGCCCAAGAGATAAAAAAAGTAGCTCAATTTGGGGTACAAGTGGCTATAGTAATCGGTGGTGGCAACATCTTCAGGGGTGGGCAAGCAGAACGTATCGGCATTGATAGGGTGCAGGGCGACCACATGGGAATGCTCGCAACACTCATCAATGGCATGGCTCTGCAAAGTGCCTTAGAAAAAGTAGGGCTTTATACCCGCCTCCTCTCTGCCATTCCTATCAACCAAGTTTGCGAACCTTTCATCAGACGCAGGGCGGTAAGGCACTTGGAAAAAGGCAGAATCGTTATCTTTGGAGCAGGAACGGGCAATCCGTATTTTACCACAGATAGTGCCGCAAGCCTAAGAGCCATCGAAATAGAGGCTGATGTGGTGCTAAAAGGTACGCGCGTAGATGGAGTTTATACTGCCGACCCCGAAAAAGACCCCGAAGCAGTACGCTATACAAGCGTTTCCTTTGAGGAAGTTTTTAATAAGGGCTTAAACGTGATGGACATGACCGCTTTCACACTTTGCAAAGAAAATAATTTGCCAATAGTAGTTTTTGATATGAATATTGCAGAAAATTTGTTAAAATTAGTGCAAGGAGAATCCGTAGGCACGCTAATTACAATGTAAGTTATCAATTATGAGTTAGAAGTTATGAGTTTTTTCAAAACAACTAACTATTCAACAATTAACAACTAACAACCAGCAGTTTAATAATTTAACCAAAACAATTAATTTATGAGTGACATAAATAAGAACTTGAAAGACGCAGAAGACTCGATGAACAAAACCATCAGTCATACAGCAAGTGAATTGCTTAAAGTAAGGGCAGGAAAGGCATCGCCAAGTATGCTCGACAACATCATGGTCAATTTCTACGGTATGCAGAACGCACTACCTCAAATGGCTTCTATTACCTCTGCCGATGCACGTACCCTCATGGTAAAACCTTTTGACAAAACTTCGCTGATAGAGATAGAAAGGGCTATCCAAAACAGTGATTTGGGGGTTTCTCCAGTAAATGAAGGCGGTGTATTGCGCGTTTCTTTCCCTCCTTTGAGCGAGGAAAGAAGAAAAGGACTGGTAAAACAGGTAAAAAATGACATCGAAGACGGCAAAATAAAAGTGCGAAATATCCGAAAAGATACCAACGAATCTTTGAAAAAATTGGTAAAGGCAGGCACGCCCGAAGATGATGTAAAAAAAGCTGAAGCAGTCGTCCAAACACTGACAGACAAATTCATCAAAAAATTAGATGAAATGCTGGTAGTCAAAGAAAAAGAGCTACTAACAGTCTAAAAATAAAAAGGTTAGAGAATGAAAAAAACGTCATTTCATCTGGGAAGTGGCGTTTTTTTTATTGCCTTCAAAAAAAAAATTACAACTTCTTGTTACTTTTTGTACTTATTAACATTATATAAAATAACGAAGCATTTTAAGCAAAGGAATTATTAGCATACACAAAATCTTTGCTTTTTATCTTTTTTTATTTTCCACATAATGTAACCCAATTATATGCGTAATTTTTTGAAAATTAGTTCTTTAGTAATTGTTTCCTTACTCATGCAACTGTGTACGGAACGCCAAATTCAAAAGCAAGAAGTAGCTGACAATGAGGTATTTACCTTACAGTCGGGCATTAAGCAAACTTTTGCAAGCACTGATGTTCCGTTTCAGACAATCGCCGTAGAAAACGAGAGAAACTCCACCGTAAAATTAGCCAACGGAACCGAAATCCAAGTACCTGAGGGAGCTTTTGTCGATAAAAATGGCAATCCTATCAACGGAAAAGTGTTGCTTTCCTACCGAGAGTTTCACAACGGAGCAGACATCATCGCAAGCGGAATACCAATGACTTATAAGTCAGAAAACAACAGTGGTGCTTTCGAATCGGGCGGAATGTTTGAAATCAGAGGCACGCACAAAGGGCAAAAAGTGTATCTTAGAGAAGGCAAGCAACTCAAAGTAAATCTTGCTTCTTTTACAGATGAAACAAATTTTAATCATTATTTTTTGGCTGAAAATGAAGTACGTACTGCCTATCAGAACTCCTTTTTCACGCCTGCCTATGCTCAAAGCAATTCGCAACGCCCCGCCCAATGGATGGAGTTAGGGCAAACGCAAACTGTGCCTAACTACCGCAAAAATAATGAGTTAGACTCTTTGGAAGCTATCTATACAGCAAATGCAGATATGCTATATCAGACGCAAAACGAAGAAAATAATGCGGCAGCAAGCAGTCCTGAACTTTGGACGGGGCAGCTAAGAAAACAAGAGGAGGCTATTGCCAAACTGAGTAAGAAAGAGCAATTAAATTATTTCCATCTCAATTTTAATCTCAAGGAAAACCCTGATTTGGCAATTTATGCTGGAATCAAATGGCATTATGAGGGAATTGATGTGAAAAATGAAAATCCTAATCTGACTCGGAATAAATGGGCTTTGCACGAAAATTGGGAACAAATTAGCTTTGTAAACCCTGTTTTTATGCCCAAAAAGGAAGTAAAAGCCAAAAGAGGTGCAAGCAAAGTTAAGAAAATAGTTTTTGCCCCTGATAGTAAGCATTTCTTGGTAATCAATGAAATAGGGGCAGATTTATGGACGCAAGAAGGAAAATTTGTGCATCATTTTAAGCAGGTGAACGATGCCGTTTTTGCCCCAGACAACCAGCATTTATTGGTTGCCGTACGCAACGAAGCGAAAATTATGAATTTTTCAGGCAAGAAAATTTCTCAATTTAAAGGGCATTCGGAAGCCATACAAAGCGTTGAGTTTTCTACAAAAGGTGATTATGTGCTGACATTTTCTGCCGATGAAACTGCCAAACTTTGGGATAGCAAAGGAGATAACTTGCTGACTTTGAAGGATTCCCCTAAGAGTTGGCTTGTAGGAGCGAAGTTCTATAACCCCGAAGGCTCTGAGGTCATTGTAAAAACACATGACGGAGAAACAATGCGATACGGAATAAAGGGCAATTTTATAGATAAACTTGCTGAATATGAGCGTAATGCTGAATACAGCTCTTATTTTCCCAAACCCAACTATCTTTTTAAGAATACTTTGGTAGTTTCACAAAACAAACCTGTTGAGTTTGTAAAAAGAAACGAAATATTATGCACGGGCGCACCGTTGAAATTACCAGCAGTTGCTGTTTACAACTTGAAAAGCAAGACAGCAATAGACGAATTGGTATTACAAGGCAAGCAAGTCGCTAATACTTATTTAAGCCCTGATAATCAATATGTTGTTACTTCTGTTAAAGATAATGGCAGTGTGGTAGTTTGGAATAAAAATAATGATGAAAACATTGTGAGGTTAAAACTTTCCAAAACCGAAACTGTAGAAACGCCAAGCGGGGGAGAAAATATTTTTTCTTATTCTTTTTCAACCTTAGTAAGTCAGAAAGAGTTAGGGGCTACGACTCAAAGTCCGAGTACAAAACCTTCTATCACTGCCCTCAATATGCGTTATCAGATGGCGAAAAAGGCATATATCGAAGCAAAAATAGCCAAAGACAAGGAACGCCTGCAAGATGAAGCCGATTTGTTGCGTGTGTTTAGTGTAAATCAATTTGGCGTGTATAATTGCGACCGAATTTATAATGCTGAAAATGTGATTTCTTTCAATGCCAACTTTGATTTTGGGCAGAACACTCATCTGAGGCAATCTCCTAAACTGTTTTTGATTACGGGCAATAGGGGAACGGCAGTAATAGAGAGTTATGCGTCAAAAAATACAGCTTTTTATTTCAACCCGAAAGATGAAAACAGAATGATTATCGTACTTCCTGATGATAAAGTAGCTGTTTTCCAAAAAGAAGACTTCAAAAAAATAGATTTGGAGAAACTAAAAACGGATAAAAGCTATACTTTTGATATGCGAGTCATGGAGGCATCTGTAAAATCAATGGACGATTTGAAGAAGATTTTTAATTAGTCCTAAAAAATAAGAGTTTTCAAAGGCAACAAAACGAAAAGGTTTGTTGCCTTTTTGCTTTTTTCAGCGTTTCTCACAGTACTCAATTATTTCCTAAATTTTGCCAACTCTCTTTCTAATTCTCTTATGCGTTCTATATTTTTTTCTTCTCTTTCTGAAAAATACTCTACATTCTGCCTCATTTCTTCTTCTTGCATTTTTGAGGCTTCTAATAGCTCTTGTATCTCTAACTGCTTTGCATTTAGTTCCTGTTCTCTTAGCTTAGTTTTTTCAAAGGCTCTTTTCAAGATAGCTTCGTTAGCCTCCATTTTTTTGTTGGCAGCCTCAAGTTCGTCTTGCTTGCGGTGCATTTCTTCCTGAGTAGTTTGAAGTTCTTCTACATTCTGTCGCATTTCTTCCTCTTGCGAACGTAGTTGTTCAGCTATAAGTTGGGCTTCCTCTAATAGTCGCCTGTTTCTTTCATTTGCTTTCACATTCGCTACTGTGGCGGCAATATTCTCCCCCAATTTTTCGATAAACTCTACTTGATAGGGTTCAAATTTAAAGAAAGATGCAAGTTCCACAATACCAAAAACTTGCTGATTTACCTTCATAGGAATAATCAAGACGTTTTTTGGTACTGATGTCCCCAAACCTGATAAAACTTTTATATAGTCATTCGGAACATCTTCAAGCAGGAGTGTTTCCCCCTGTAAATAGGTCTGCCCTACCAATCCCTCGCCTATTTCGATACGTTTTTGTAATAGTTTATGTTCCTCATAGGCATAGCACGCATACAAGTCCAAGTAACGCTCGCCTACGGCAGAGGTAGTGTCATTGACTATAAAAAGTCCGCCTTGCTGTGCTTTTACGTACCTTACTAAGTGAGAAATAATATTATCGCAAAGGGCTTGGATATCATCATTATTAGACCGAAGAATAGGCACAAACTGAGCAGTTCCCTCTACAGCCCAACTTCGCTGACGCTCCTCGTCTGCTATCTTTTGCATCTGCCAACTCATACTCCTCAAGGCATTGGAAAGTTGGTCATCTCCTTTAAGTATGTTTGAAGCCAAATCTATTTTGCCTATTTCTATTTTCTTGATAAAGTTCGTAGCATCGTCTATAGTATTAACGATGCTCAGTATAGATTTGGCTATTTCCCCCACTTCCCCTATTGCTTTCTGACTTATATTTTGTTTCAAATCTCCCTTTGCCATTTTTGCACTTTTGATGGCAAGTTGGGCAAGCGGATGCAAAAGCAATATACGCAATACAATATACAACAGACTCAAGCAACCCGATAATGCAATAAAAAGCAACTCGTCTATGTACTTATCAGGTCTGTTTAGTATCAGATAAGTAAAAGCGAGCAAGCTAAACAATAATGTCAGAATTGCATAAATACTATTTCGAAGAATCATATATGGAGTTTGATGCTTTAAATTTTTGCACTAAAGTAATAAAACTTTTCTATTTCTATTATAAAAAACGATTTTTTGATAGTAAAATTATCTCTGTCCAAATCCGCCGCCGCCTGGCGTTTCCATTATTATCCTATCTCCGCTTTCCATTTCTTTTTTGTCTAACCCCCTTAGCAATTCTATTTGACCATTTTTGCGAACTATGTATTGCTTGCCTACCTCGCCGCTTCCGCCCCCTCCCAAGCCATACGGAGCAATTTTCCGATGCTGTGTAAGCACACTCAAAGACACATTTGCCAGAAAAGTAATTTCCCTGATGATGCCATTACCGCCTTGCCATTTGCCCGCCCCTCCCGATTTTTCTTTGATAGCAAAGCGTTCTAAGCGAACGGGATAGCGTAATTCTAATACTTCGGCATCTGTGATTAGGGTGTTGGTCATGTGCTGATGCACTGCGTCTGCCCCATGAAAGCCATCGCCCGCCCCCGTACCGCCGCATATTGTTTCATAGTAGCCAAAATGCTCATTACCAAAGAGTAAGTTATTCATCGTGCCTTGACTGCAAGCAGCTAATCCCAACACCTTGAGTAAAGTATCAACCAAACGCTGACTTGTTTCCGTATTGCCACCTACCACCGCAGGGCATTCGAAAATATCTTCAGAAAATATCGGATTTAATAATGTATTTGTGGGAATTTTTAATTTTACATTCCGCATAATACCTTCATTCAGAGGGATATTAGTATCCAAAAGTAGCCGCAAGACATAAATCGCCGCACTATTGACGATTGCGGGCGTAGCATTCAGATTTCCCTTATGAGTTGGTGATGTTCCCGCAAAATCTATTATTATTTCATACTCATTTTGCTCGTTTTGCTCAATCTCGAAACGAACACTTAGCACTGTGCCATCGTCCAAAGATTCACTTGCAGAAAGCAATACACTTCTCGATATAAAACCGCTCATCAATGCCACCGCAGGAGATTTAAGCGTTACAAAGTTGTCCAAACTTTTTTGCAAACTCTCGTGTGCATGATCTTTGAGTGCTTGCATATAAAATTGTACTTTTTCTATACTAAATTTTTTGCAAAGCTGCTGCAAAGCATCAATACCCGCCTTCACAGAAGCCAAAGCACCATTTAAGTCTGCCAAATTTTCATGTACTGCCCTCGTAGGGAACGGAGCAGATAGCAAGGTATTCCGTATGCTATTCCATTGAGGTTCAAAGTTTTTTATTAAGTAAGTAGGGAAAATTACTACACCTTCCTCTGCCAAACAAGTAGCATCGGGAGGCATAGAGCCAGGGCGCTTCCCACCTATCTCTGCATGATGCGCCCTATTTGCTACATAGCCAACTATTTGATTTTCAGAAAAAACAGGAGCAACTAAGGTAATATCGGGTAGGTGCGAGCCACCAAAATTGGGGTGATTGGTGATAATCACATCTCCTTCTTGCATAGAAATTGTATTTTTTAAAGTTCTTACGCAAATTCCTAAACTGCCCAAATGCACAGGAATATGAGGTGCATTGACTATAAGCTCTCCTTCGGAATCAAGCAAAGCACAAGAAAAATCCAAGCGTTCTTTCACGTTCACAGAGAAAGAAGTCCGTTGCAACAATGCCCCCATCTCTTCGGCAATACTTTTGAAACGATTGGTAAACAATTCTAAATCAATTGCCTGATTTCCTATCTTGGTTCGTTGTGTGTTTGCCGAAGAATATTTCATCACCGCATTATTTGCTGCATAAATCGCAAGCTCCCAACCATCTTCTATAAAAATACTACTATTTTTGGAAAGTAAAAGGGCTGTCCCTCTGATAGTTGCCCCAACTTTCAGCTTTTCCCAAATAAAAATAGGTGTCTCCTCAAAACTGCCATTGAAGTACGTTTGTGTATGTTTTTCTGGTGTGGGGAAATAGCTATTTTCTTCATTAATATTTTTACTAACCACTGAATTTTTTTGAGAAATACCTACTGCAATAGCTTTAATAGATTCAATTTCAATTATTTGTGCATCTCCAATCCAATGCCCATAGATTTTTATATATTTCTCTTTGAAGCCTTCTATGAGCAAATGAATAGCCTTTTCGCTGCCATCTGCAAACGCTATTTCTATCGTACTGTCTTGTCCCTTGAATCGCAAATAGGCATAGCTCACTTTTAGCTCAATAAATGATGCATCAAACCCCTCTTTTTGAAGTTCTTGAAATACTTTTTCCTTCAGATTGTTTAGTGTATTCTGTAGCGTATCGGCAACTTCTTGCAAATTTTTCAGAAGTTGCACTGAAGCAATTCGTTCTATTTGTGCCATTCCCATTCCAAAAGCACTTAGCAATCCTGCTTTATATGGAATTATTATTTGATTGATATTCAATAGTTTGGCAACACTGCAAGCGTGCTGCCCGCCGCCACCGCCGAAAGCAAGCAGGGCATATTCCTGTGGATTATACCCCTTACTTACCGAAATTTTGCGAATAGCCTCTGCCATTTTTTCATTGACTATCTGCACAAATCCTTCTAAAATTTCGCTTTGTATGAGCAAATTTCCTGTAGATTCATATATCTGTTTTTGTACTTTTTCAAGAGCCTGCTGTGCAAAATAAATTTCAATGGGTATGTTGAAATTTTCGGGAGAGAGCCGCCCAAGCAATAAATTTACGTCAGTCATTGCCAACATCTCCCCTACTCCATAGCAAGCGGGACCAGGATTTGCCCCCGCACTTTCGGGTCCTACGGTCAATTTGAATCCATCAAAAGTGCAAAGAGAACCTCCGCCTGCCGCCACAGTTTCTATTGCCAAACTTGGGCTAAGTAATTGTATATCATTGATACGAGTTTCGAATTGATAATCAAAATTGGTATCATAGCGCGCTACGTCTGTGCTTGTGCCGCCAATATCTAAAGTAATGATTTTTTGAAAACCTGATAGTTTTGCCGTTTCTGCTGCCCCAACTATGCCTCCTGCGGGACCGCTCAAAAGACTGTCCTTTGGGTTAAAAAAGTCTGCCTCTATCAGCCCGCCTGCACTTGTCATTACTTTAAGCGTAGAACTTTCATTGCTGTTATTTTTTGATAAAATGGTATTTTTTATAGACGACAAATACGTATGAATCACGGGCGAAAGATAGGCATTGACTACGGCTGTCTGCCCTCTCGGTAGAATTTTAATAGCGTTAGCCAAATCAGAAGATAAAGAAATAAATTTGAATCCCGCTTCCAACAATTTTGCCCTTAGCAATAATTCATGGCTTGGGTTCAGATAGCTATGCAAAAAAGCTATAGCAACGGCTTCTACGTCTTGCTTTTTAAGATTTTGTATAATGCTATTTATCTCATTATCAGTAAGTTTTATCAAAATATTTCCGTTGCTGTCCAAGCGTTCCTCAACTTCTATCACTTCCTCACAAAGGAGTGAGGGTTTTACAATATTTAGGGCAAAAAGATTGGGACGTTGCTGCGTACCTATCCTGAGCAAATCTTTGAAACCTTTGGTAATGAGGAAAGTAACTCTTGCACCTTTGCGTTCCAGCAAGGTATTTGTTCCTTTGGTGGAGCCAAGCCGCATCTGTATAGACGGCAAAGCCTGATTCAATGCCGTCTGAGTAGCAATTCGTGCCGCTAAAATTGGGGCTTCTTCATGGGCGGTAATTTCGAAATCGAGGGCTACAAATTGTGCCTTCGGAGAAGATGCGGGAAATGACGGCTCAAACAGAGGCATAGACAAGGTAAGTAGCTGATTTTGTGAATCATACTTTTCTACTGTTATCTTTCCTTGAGCGGCAGATTTGGGCTTTTTGAGCAAGTTAATTTCATATCCCTTGAAAATATCTTGCCCTACTTGCCAATTTGCTTGTACGCCAAATGTAGTTTCATTTATTTGTTCTACTATTTTTCCCCTAAGCCTGCTACTGCTCAATACCTTGATATTTTGCTCTTTGCCTTCGGGCGAGATAGCAATGCAATCTGTAAAAGTTCCGCCTGTGTCAATCCAAATTTGCCAAGTCATGTTCTTATTTTTCAATGCTAAAGCCAACTTCCATGATAGATTCTACTTTGTCTTCCTCCATTTGATGCGCCAAAGTAAATGTATATTTTCCTTTTTGCTTAGGGGCAAATTTGGTGAGAAATTCCGTATCGCAAATGTCGCCCATTGCCGAGCCAGTAAGATGCCCATCTTTATCCCTGATAGGAATGAGCAAATCTTGGACTATAGCTTCATTCGGTTGATTATCAGGAGTAATTGTGAGTTTTACGGCTATATTCCCAATCTGAATGTGTGATGTATGCCTCAAATGTAATTTCATGTTATATTCTTTTACTTCTGGCATTTCGGCGGTGAAGCTAAGTTGGTTTTGCTTTTCCCAAGCCATTTTCGGCATATCTTTGTGCTCATTGATAAGGTTTACGTTGCAGGCACAAAGCAGCAACGGAGTAATGATTAGTAAAAATAATTTTTTCATGCGTTTTTTTTATTAATTGTTTGTTTATTGTTGGTTGTTATCCTTCTAATATCTTTTTTAATACTGTTTGAGCTGCCCAAAGTCGGTTGCCCGCAAGCGGAATAACAATAGAGTTTGGGCTGTCTATCACCTCGTCATTGACTACTACATTTCGGCGAACAGGTAGGCAGTGCATAAAATACGCATTATCAGTGAGTTTCATTTTTTCAGCAGAAACAGTCCAATGGCGATCTTTACTCAAAATTTGCCCGTAATGATGATAAGACGACCAATTTTTGGCATAGATGAACTCCGCCCCTTCAAAGGCTTTGTTTTGGTCGTATTCTATTTTGGCATTCCAAGTGTATTTTTTGTCTAACTCATACCCCTCTGGGTGGGTAATTACAAAGTCCACATCTGCGGCACTCATCCATTCGGCAAAAGAATTAGGGACTGCCTGCGGGAGGGCTTTGGGATGCGGTGCCCACGTAAGGACTACTTTGGGCTTTGCTGTTTTTTTGTACTCTGTAATCGTGAGCAAGTCGGCAAAAGACTGCAAGGGGTGCAGCGTAGTCGATTCTAAGCTGATGATAGGCACGCCCGCATATTTAATAAACTGATTAATTACATTTTCTGCATAGTCCTCCTCTTTATTCTGCAACAAAGGGAAGGCTCGCACGCCAATAATATCACAATATTGCCCCATGACTGCTACAGCATCTTTGACGTGTTCGGCGGCATCTCCGTCCATTATTACGCCCTCGCGCGTTTCCAATTTCCAACCATCTTTGTTTATATCCATTACTATTACGTTCATTCCCAGATTCATAGCTGCTCGCTGCGTGCTTAGGCGCGTGCGAAGGCTTGGGTTCATGAAGATAAGCCCTAATACCTTATTTTGCCCTAAATGCTTATGTTGGTATGGATTTTTTTTTAACTGTATAGCCTCTTGTACGAGGGCTGAAAGATTATTTACATCATTTACACTTGTAAAACGCTTCATTCGTAAAAATTGAAATTTGTAAAAAATAGGTATAAAAATTTAAGAAAACATTTCAGTAATTTCGATAGTAGTTTCCAAATCGGAGTGCGCATTTCCCCTGAAAGTTCCTGTTACTAAGGCACATAAGGAAGGATTTGCTCCAGCAGTAATCACAATATGTCTATCTCCTACTGCCATTCCCGTAGTGCCATCAAACCCCTTCCAGCCTGCTCCGGGCAAATAAACCTCTACCCACGAATGTAAGTATTTTTTATCGGAATCGTCTATATAATAGCCATTTACGTATCGAGCGGCTATGCCCGCTTCTCTGCAAAGTGCCATTTGCAAATATGCCAAATCTCGGTGTGTTCCTGCTTTTTTGTCCAGCGTAAGCTCTGGAGTTGCGGGCAAGGAATTAGGGCGAACTTCCTCTATCTTAAAATTTCTTTGCAGATAGCGAGAAAGATGTGCTACATACGGAAGTGTCTGAAAATCAATATCAAGCATAAGCTCTTTCGCTAATTTATATACTCTTTCATCTTTAGTTATTTGCTTCAGGCAGGGAATAAGCTGCTCATTTACCGTATCAGAATAGCGCATTGGCAGTTGAGTGGCTGTAAATGGAAAAATAACAAAGCTAAAAGGATTCGCATTCATGACTTCTACCATCGAGGTAGCGATAATTTTGAACTCTTTGGTATTTCCCTCAAACCATAGCATATAGTCATGCGGATTGGTCAGCCCCATATTAGCATTTTTGACCGTTGGTAGGGGAAAAATCTCCAACTCAAATGTTTTAAGCACCTGATAGGCATCTGTGCGAGGGGCTACTCTTAGCAAATGCGGTTCTAAAAACACCTCTGAGGAGTATTTATAATGGGTGATATGCTTTATTTTGAACAACATGCTTGTTATGTTTAGAAATTTTATTTGATTTATAAAAATAATCTATTTTATTAAAACTTTTACTTCATCACTTAGTTTTTTCACGCTATCGAAATAGCTGTAATTTTCAAGCACTTTTTGCTTTACTTTCACGCTAAATACGTTTTCGCTATGCGAGCAAAGCCACATCATAAGCTGATGAGTGCAAGTGCTAATATTCATTTTTTCAATTTCGAAATCATTTTCTATCAATGCCGCCTCTACTATCAGAATGTGCTGATATTCTTTGAGTTTCAAAATATCTTCCTTGAATCTGAAAATAGCTTGTTGCTTTATTGGTAGTTTTGCAAATTGGCTTTTCTTCATTTCTGAATGCTCGTTTTTCCAATACAAGTCATTATTGAGAAAATCGAAATCATAGCGAAGACTCAAAGAATTTTTCTGATATAACTCATTGGAAATCAAGTCTGCCTGAAGCATCTCTGACAGGCAGTAGGAAAAATAGCCAATACCTACATCTGCATTGCTATTGGGCGAAATAATGAGATGTTTGCCATTTTCCCTGTCTATTTTTGCCCCATAAAGCGGAAGTTCTTGGTAAGCGTAATGCTCTATGAGATTAGTATCTACGTACTTTTCCTGCTCATCTGACTGCACAGCCCTCACCCTGAAGCCCTGATTGTTTTCTAAAATATTGAATATCTGATGTTCATTGATGAAAAGTGCGTCCCTGAGTGTAAAAATAGTACGTGGTCTTTCAAAAACTTCTATTTGCAGTACATCATTAAATTTTTTTCTGAAAGCCTCCTTGAGTATATCATGTTTATTTTTTAGCTTGTTTTCCTCTATTACCTCCATAAAACCCGTAGCGATAATGCCTGTAGGGATAACGACAATACCAATTTTGAGCAGCCCTATGAATGCCGCTATCAGTTTGCCCAAAGAAGTAATAGGGGTAAGTCCTGCATCTATATGCCCTGTAGCATCATCTACGAAAATAGCAAAAGCCCAAGTAAGTGCTGAAAAAATGTCTTTGATGGTGCTTTTACTTGCTTGCGCCCCCCCAAATTCAAAATCATTCTCCACTTCGTAAAGCAAAACGGACATAAAAATAGTAACTACTACTACTACTAAGGCAGATTTGATTAGCTCTGTTCTTTTTCTGATGACCGCCCTCAAAATTAACTCTATAGAATGGTCGTGCTGAAAGGCTTTGAAAATTCGCAATAGCCGCAAGGTAAGGAAATAATCGTGATGCGCGCCTTTGTTGAACAAGAAAATAATTGGCGGCACTACCGCCGCTATGTCTATGAGCAGATACGCAACAAGCAAGACCCGTTCCCACAGATGCTGATGCCTCGCAAAAAGAATATCAATAACCGAGAGTTTAAAAAGGAGTTCGGAAACAAAAATAATAGTAACAATAGTTTCAAATGCCTGCAAATTAGGAATATACTCAATAGGCACTATAGTTTCCAGCGTAACTACGAGCGTGCTTACCAAGATAATCACATAGATAAAATTATCTATTCCTCTGGCAAAAGAACTTACTTTGGGGTTAAGGTCGAATATTTCAGCAAAGCGTTCACGATTCATAGTTTGGTTATTAAAGTGCTGTAAAAGATTATCTTTTTTAGAAAAGATGAATTCTTTGAAAAAACAATTAATTTTTCATCAATTTACCATCTGAGATAATCGGTGTAAAAATACCATCATTCCACATTCCAAAATCCCTTTGCAGATTTCAGCTATAAAGATACATTCTAAAAGAAATTTATTTCTAATTTTAATAAAAAAATAACGTTTAGAAAAGTTACTTTTGCAAAATACATAACGCTTGGCACCATGAAATCTTTTTCCGAACATTCCCGAAAGTCCGACACCTCTAATCTTGGAGATGCTATAGACGCTTTGCTCAAAGCCTACAGATTAGAAAATCGCTACCAAGTAGCGGGCATAATTGGCTCTTGGAGCAAGGTCATGGGCGAAATGATAGCTCGCTATACCAAAAAAGTATTTGTCAAAGATAAAACATTATTTGTAGAAATCATTTCTGCACCCCTAAAAAATGAACTACTCATGTCAAAAAAACAAATAATCAAACTACTCAACCAAGAAGCAAAGGCTGATTTGATAGAGGAAGTAGTTTTTTTGTAAAAATCAACCATAATAAAAAAACTAAGCAATCAATATACATGGAATTAAATAATTATGTAGTAATCATGGCGGGCGGAGTCGGTACTCGTTTCTGGCCATACAGTCGAGTTACGAACCCCAAGCAGTTCCAAGACATGATGGGCATCGGCAAAAGTCTTATCCAACTTACCATAGAAAGATTCAAAGACATCTGCCCTGACGAAAATATTTTTGTCGTTACTAATGCAGATTATGCCGATTTGGTGAAAACGCAACTCCCACAACTCGCTGATGACCAGATACTTTTGGAGCCAATGATGCGAAATACTGCCCCCTGCGTAGCCTATGCTTCCTACAAGATTCAGCAGAAAAACCCAAATGCAAACATCATTGTTGCCCCTGCCGACCAAGTAATACACAAATTAGATGCTTTTACAAACTCCCTGCTCACCGCCCTTGATGCTACCGCCAAAGAAGAAGTATTGCTCACTTTGGGCATACAACCTTCCAGACCCGATACAGGCTACGGATATATCCAAATGATGGACTCAGAGGCAACTACAAAGGTGAAAAAAGTAAAGACTTTTACAGAAAAACCCAATTTGGAATTGGCTCTGGAGTTTTTGGATAGCGGCGATTATGTCTGGAACGCAGGAATATTCATTTTCAGTGCAGCTACTATCGTGAAAGCCTTCCAAAAATATATGCCCGAACTGCATGGTATTTTCAAAGATTTACAAAGCGATTTTTATACCGACAGAGAGGCAGATGCCATCAGAAGAACGTACTCGCAATGCCATACTATTTCTATAGATTATGGAATTATGGAAAAAGCTGATAATGTGTATGTTGTCCCTTGCGATTTGGGCTGGTCAGACTTAGGCACTTGGAAATCTCTTTACGAACAACTGCCCAAAAACAAAGAAGGTAATGTGCTGAGTGGCAACATCATGGCTTATGAAACTACTAATTCTATCATCAAAACGCCCGAAGAGCAATTAGTAGTAGTGCAAGGATTGGATAACTACATAGTGGCAAAATACAAAAATGTACTGCTCATCTGCCAAAAAGACCAAGAACAAAGAATCAAACATTTTTTGGAAGAAGCAATCAAACAAAAAGGAACACAATTTTCTTAACATATAAACAATGGACTTAAAAAAAGTAGCTCTGAACGATACGCATGAAAAATTAGGAGCAAAAATGACTCCTTTTGCTGGTTTTAATATGCCACTTCGCTATACATCTGACATAGAGGAACACAATACCGTAAGAAATGGCGTGGGTGTATTTGACGTTTCGCACATGGGAGAGTTTGTCATTACGGGCGAGAAGGCGTTGGACTTAATTCAGCGTGTTATCTCCAATGATGCTGCCAAACTCTATGACGGCAAAATACTCTATACCTATTTGCCCAACGAAAACGGTGGCATCGTAGATGATTTGCTCGTCTATCGCATCAGGGAAAATGAATATTATTTGGTCGTTAATGCCTCCAATATCGAAAAAGATTGGAACTGGATTAGCAAGTTCAATACCGAAGGGGCAAACATGAAAAATGTATCGGATGCCACAAGCCTATTTGCTGTGCAGGGACCAAAAGCAATCGCTACTTTGCAGAAACTGACTGAGATAGACTTGGCTTCGATGGAATATTATACTTTCAAAATAGGGACATTGGCGGGCATCGACAACGTGATTATTTCTGCCACAGGCTATACAGGTTCGGGCGGTTTCGAGATTTACGTAGCCAATGAGAATGCCGAAAAAATGTGGAATGCTATCTTTGAAGCGGGTGCCGAGTTTGGCATCAAACCTATTGGCTTGGGGGCAAGAGATACCTTGAGATTAGAAATGGGCTTTTGCTTGTACGGCAACGACATAGACGATACCACTTCCCCAATTGAGGCGGGTTTGGGCTGGGTTACCAAATTTACAAAACAGTTTACCAATGCTGATGCCATAAAAAAACAAAAAGAAGAAGGCGTAAGCAGAAAACTCATTGGCTTCGAGATGATAGACAAAGGCGGCATCCCTCGCAGCCATTATGAAATCAAAAATGCTCAAAATGAAACAATTGGCGTAGTAACTTCTGGCTCCCAGTCCCCCTCTCTGAGCAAGGGAATAGGCATGGGCTATGTAGATAAGGAATACAGTGCGGCAAATACAGAAATTTACATTTCAATTCGTCAGAAAAATATGAAGGCACAAGTAGTAAAATTGCCATTTTATAAAAAATAAAAAATTAATGAAAGGTATTATTCTCGCAGGAGGCTCAGGTACAAGGCTTTATCCGCTAACAATGGCAGTGAGCAAGCAAATATTGCCCATTTATGACAAGCCAATGATTTACTACCCGCTTTCTATCCTGATGTTAGCGGGCATAAAAGATATTCTCATTATTTCCACGCCCAATGATTTGCCTTACTTCGAGCGGCTTTTGGGTGATGGTACTAATTTGGGCTGTAATTTTTCATACACCGTACAGCACACGCCCAATGGCTTGGCACAGGCTTTTGTTATTGGCAAAGAATTTATTGGCAACGATAAGGTTGCACTCGTTTTGGGTGATAATATTTTCTATGGAGCGGGCTTATCCGAACTGCTACAGAGCAACAACAATCCCGATGGCGGTGTCGTATTTGCCTACCACGTTGCAGACCCCGAACGCTATGGAGTAGTAGAATTTGACGATGAAATGAAAGCCATTTCGATAGAGGAAAAACCGAAAAAACCAAAGTCAAACTATGCCGTACCAGGGCTATATTTTTATGACAATGAAGTAATTAGCATTGCTGAGTCCATCAAACCATCGCCGAGGGGAGAGTATGAAATTACTGATGTAAATAAAACCTACTTAATGGCAGGAAAATTAAAAGTTGGCATCCTCAATCGTGGTACGGCTTGGTTAGACACAGGTACTTTTGCCTCACTCATGCAGGCAGGGCAGTTTGTGCAGGTAATAGAAGAAAGGCAGGGGTTGAAAATAGGCTGTATAGAGGAAGTTGCCTACAAAATGAACTTCATAGATGCTCAAAAACTGCAAGAAATAGCCCAGCCCCTGCTAAAAAGTGGCTACGGACAATATTTAATGGATTTAATCAAATAATTTGTATAGTTTTCATGTTTATATCTACAGAGTTTGAAGGATTGTGGGTGATAGAACCCAAAGTTTTTGGTGATGAAAGGGGTTATTTCTTTGAAAGTTTCAACCAAAAAAATTTTGAAAAAGAAACAGGCATTTTGCCTAATTTTGTCCAAGACAACCAATCTATGTCTTCTTTTGGCGTGCTTCGCGGCTTGCATTTGCAACTTGGCGAATATGCCCAAGCCAAATTAGTGCGAGTGCTTAGTGGCGAAATTCTTGATGTAGTGGTAGATATGCGTCCTGAATCGGCTACTTTTGGCAAATCTTTTAGCATTATTATTTCCGAAGAAAACAAAAAGCAACTTTATATTCCGCGCGGCTTCGTGCATGGCTTTGTGGTATTGAGCCAAACTGCTACTTTTTTCTATAAGTGTGATAATTTCTATGCTCCCAAGCATGAATTAGGCGTTATCTATGATGACCCCGATTTGGCTATAGATTGGCGTTTGGCTAAAAATCAGTTTATTATTTCTGAAAGGGATAGAAAGCTACCTACATTTAAGGAATTTTTTTCCGTTTCTTAGAAGTTTCTTTATGCCGTTGTCCGAGTCCCTCGGACAACTCCCATCGTAACACTATGTTGTACGTGAGGAAGCGGACAATGGCAGGAAATATACTACTTTTTCAGTATTGACAAGTACCTTTTTATCCCTTACCTTTGCTAAAAATAGTTATATCTCAGTAGAAATTAAGATAAATAAGTAGTTTTGCCTTGTTTTTAACTGTTAAAAACGCTTATATTTGCACCATTAAGGACACTTTATTATCCTTCCTCTCATTTTTTTCAAAATGCTTTAATCACTTAATTCAAGTATGTTTATGCGGAAAGTTATACTTTTTTACTGGATGTTTTTTTATGTAATGCCTAATCCAACTTGCTTTGGGCAAGCTACACAATTTGAATTAAAATTTAGTAATAAGGCAAGCACTACAATTAAAAATGAGTATAAAAATATTATTTGGAAAAGCGTAGGAAAGAATGATTATGAAGATATCACAAGTGGGGTAAATCAGTTAATTGATAAAAAAAATAATACGACACGTTATTCATGGATTTTAGGCACACTTTGGGACGAGATAACTGATAAAAAAATAAATTATATATACGATTATTCTTTATCACGAATTATTAGCAAAAATGATTTGGAATTGTCAGTCACAGAGGAAATTAGTATAAGAGATATTTTTTATAATCAACAGAATAACAATGCTTTAATTAACCTTACCAATGGCAAATTATTCTCGTGGGATATGAAATCTAATCAGATATCAAAAGTAAGAGATATATCTTATGCTAATGCTGCGATTTTTTTGTCAAACACAGGGAAATATTTTTGTGCTATCGACGGGAATAGAATTACCATTTATAACTTGGATACAAAAAAAGAAATTACAAGTTTTAATGGCGAATATAGGAATGATAAGAAAGGGGATACTTATGATGTAGTGTTTTCTGAAGATGACAAATATATTTTATTTTATGTCAAAGGAACTGTAAAGATTTATAGTATAGAAGGCATACTATTAGTAGAAAAAGACAACCCCATGATATTAAAAACTTACCCTAATAGCTCTATTAAAAAAGCAAAATTTTATAATAAAGAAGGTAATATTTTCATTGTTGATATAAATAGAAAAGGTTTGTTTGTACTATATGATTTGAAAGGCAAGCAAAGGGGTACAGAAGATAAGTTTATTGATGAAAAAGCAACTTACGACGTAAAAAATCAACTTGTAATTAGTGACGCTATTTATTTCACCTACCCAGATTTATATAGCTTGGTTGAATATTCCAAAAGCCCTAACCCTACCAGTATTCTAAATAGAACATTTGACGGAGATTTTTTTGTTTCTAAGAAAAATGGTACTAATGATACAATGTCTATGCTGGCAGCAACTCCAAGAGAAAAGGCATATTTTGAAACCTTGAAACGGCAATATACTCCTTACATATATCGCAAGGAAAGTTATAACGCTATTATAGTAGGTCAACAAAATTCAGATGTGGTAAAAAGGACTTTAGATGCCTTAAATATCATTAGTATCTCAAAAGTTGATTTTAAGTATGTTTTACCCATCAAAGCAAATACGTATATCGTTGCTGCCATGCGTGATAATAATTTGTGGCTCTCTAAATGGGAGGCAAAAGACGTAAGTAAAAATAATTATCACCGCATCACACTAAAAAAGAATATAGGTGTTCAAATAAGAGCTGATAGAGGCAATTATTTGACATCATATCCTTACTATTTCACTTATTTAGCAATCCCTACACCAAAGAAAGAAGAACATTTAGCAAATAATATGAGTAAAACTGAGACAAATGAAGACAGTCTTGGATATGCATTAGCAAAAAAAGAAAAACCAAAATATTCGGAAATATTCACAAAAATTGTGAAAGAAATTACGGTTGTGCAAAAAAAATTAGATAACGAGCAAAAAAAATATGCCAAACAAATAGAAGATAATAGAAAGCAAATCAGAGAACTTACCGCAAGGCTAAAGTCTTCAAGTTTATCAGAAGAGGAAAAAAAGCAAGCGGAAAGTTATATCTTAGAATTAAGAGAGTCATTGAAAAAAAATGAGGAATCTTTTGAGGTTCTTCAGCAAGAAAGTAGAAGATTGATTAGGTATATAGACGATTTGAATAATCAAACAAAAGACTCCTACGAGTTTGGAGTAATGATGCGTGATAGTTTGGACAGAATAAAAGAAAGCCTTATCCAAACACAAGAGTTGCTAAAAACAAGAGTGGAAAAGAATAATTTAGAAGACAAGTATCATAATCAAAATCTAATTATCATTTTTAGTATCTTGGCTTTTATTATCCTCATACTCATAGCTTACATCACGCAAAGAGAAAAACAAAACGATATTTTGGAAACTCAAAATGATAAGTTATTGGCTCAAAAAATAGAACTTGATAAAAAGACACAACTCTTGGAAAAGCAAAATGATGCCTTAGCGGATAAAACAAGAGAAATAGTGAATGAAAGAGAAATTGCAGAAAAAGCCCTCGAAGACTTAAAATCCACCCAAGCCCAACTTATCCAAGCCGAGAAGTTGGCAGTGATGGGCAAGTTAGTAGCCAGCGTAGCCCACGAGATAAATACACCACTTGGGGCTATCAGAGCCTCTGCGGGCAATATCGTTACCGACCTAAACGAGGCTTTGCAGGAACTGCCCAAACTCTTTCAAATCCTCACTACCGAGCAGCAGGAAAACTTTTTTGCTTTGGTAGGTAGGGCATTGGAAACCAAAACTTTGCTTTCTTCCAGAGAGGAAAGAGCCGCCCGCAAGGTAATACAGAAGGAATTGGAAAGCCATGAGATAGCAGGTGCAGACGACTTGGCTTATGAGCTGGCTACTATGGGTATTTATGAAAATGTAAGCCCCTTTTTGCCCATTTTCCGAGATGAGAATGCCCTATTTATCACCAAAATTGCCTATCACTTAGTAAATCAGCAGCGCAGTACGGACAATATCCAAGTAGCC
>REAZ01000034.1 GCA_004294445.1 Cytophagales bacterium | reverse complement strand
GTACAATTTTTACCATATTATTCAAGTTCTTCTTTTATGCTATTTTGAGCAATTTTTATTTTTTTACAAATATAAAGGTTGGTGTTTTTTCACCAACAACGAGAATGTCGGATATTGGTAGTCAGCAGGTTATCAAAAGAAAAAGCAAGCGTTAAGTTAAATTTTCAAATTGAGAGTGTAGCTTTATAAGTGGAGGCGGTGCTTCGTAGCAGGTTTTGTTGGTGAAAAAACACCAACAAAGGCATAATACTCAACTCTTATTGGCAGAAAACAACGCAGGGACAGCAAAGACTTCGGGGAATGCGTCGAATATGCCAGCAGACCCATTGGCTGGGTATAAATTAGGTCTTGGAGATGGTATTCCTTTACCCAAAGACTGGATTGAAGGAGCAAAGTCATTTGATGCTACTTATCATAACTTTGATAACGCATTAGTTATTGATGTAAAGAAAATTTATGCAGTTAAAGGATATAGTGGGGTTTTCCAAAACTTGGTTACGGCTTCCGAACAACTTGCCTTAGGATATAATAAACCAACAATTATTCGATTTTTACACGTTACCAATAATGGTTTAGCAACAAACATATCAAAATCTGGTAACTTGTTATCTAATAAATTTGGGTATTCTTTTATAGATTTGGGTAATCAATCTATTTTTTCTCGGTCAGGAAAACTAAGTATAGGAAAAGTAACAGTTTGGTTTAAGTAATTTTTTAACTCAAATGCTTTTTATAATAATATGCTACCTCAACAAATTTATAATCAAGTGATTTTTATGGTTTCTCGGGGAGAAAATCCTGAAAAAGACTGGATAACAAATAATATTTATATACATACTCGTCTTAATAAAGGCGATATGTATATAAATAAGTCTTTTTTTGAGCAAGAAAAAGATGAAATTTTGATATTGGATTGTTTGCTACCTTGTCAGCATTACTTCTTTTTATCAACAAAAAGGATTGGTAGTTATTTTCAAAATGAAAAAAAATCTTTTTTCTATGCTGAATTAGACGATTTTACAGAGGACTGCTTAGATGCCCTTGAACCTGATAGTTTGACAGATATTTATACATTGACTACCAAAAATAACGATTTTATTAGTATTGAAGTAGATAATGGCTCGCCAAGTCGATGGGCTTATGCAATCATATTTTTATTTCTTGAAAGGGAGATTTATGGATATTTTAAAAGATAGAGTATTTTCAATGATTTTTTTCGCCTTTACGCCCTTGCAGGTCTTTTGACCTGCAAGTATTGTGCATTGTTAATCAATAAGTTATCGTTCATTAAATTTTCGTTTTAAACCATTTTTTAAACCTAAAATATCAAACAAAGATGAAAAAAAAGATAGAGGCATTGGTAATTGTATGCCTTTTACTTTGGGCAGGGCAGGCGGCTTTTGCCCAAGAGAGCAAGTGGCGTTTGGGGCTGAAGATAAGCCCAAATATCAGCCTACTTTCCGTTACAGACAAGTCAGGCAATCCCATAGACCCAGAGGTACTCAATATCAACAAACCCACTCGTATTGGCTTTTCAGGGGGCTTGCAAGTTATCTACCAGTTTGTAGAGAAGTTTGGGCTACAGACAGGCTTGCAGGTAAGTACACAAGGGTTTACAGTCAATACACGCACTTTTGGAAATAGTGAAAATGCCCTTCAACAGCAAAAAATTAATTTGGTGATGTTACAAGTTCCCCGCTGGGCGGCACTCCGCTGGGCGGCAACCCGCTTCGCTTAAACCTACTGCAAACGGGGTGGATAGAAGACCTTTATATTTGCAAAAAAATTTGCTTTGTTTGTCAAAATTCAAGATAAATGCCTAATTTGAAGGCTTAAATAAGTAGAAATTATAACTTCCTTACAATGTATTTGATAGGCTACGATATTGGCAGTTCGTCAGTAAAAGCAACACTCTTAGAAGCAGCCACAGGCAAGGTAAAAGCCTCTGCTACTGCCCCCGTTCAGCAAGAAATGGGAATGATTGCCCACAAAGCAGGTTGGGCAGAGCAGCAGCCCGATATGTGGTGGCAATATTTGAAAGATGCAACCAAAGACCTCATAGCAAAATCTGGAGTGAAGAAACAAGACATCAAATCTATTGGTATTTCTTACCAAATGCACGGATTGGTAGTAATAGACAGCGATTTGAAACCCTTGCGACCTGCCATTATCTGGTGCGACAGTCGGGCGGTGCAGATTGGCGAAAAGGCTTTTCAGCAGATAGGAAGAGAAAAATGCTTGTCAAATTTACTCAACTCCCCCGCTAACTTCACTGCATCCAAGCTAAGATGGGTACGGGAAAACGAACCAGATTTGTACGAAAAAATCTATAAATTTATGCTCCCTGGCGATTATATCGCCCTGAAAATGAGTGGAGAAGCCCAAACTACAGCATCGGGCTTGTCGGAGGGAATACTGTGGAATTTTAAGGAAAATAAAACAGCAGATTTTTTGCTCCAGCACTATCAAATAGACCCAAATTTAGTGCCTACCATCGTGCCTACTTTTGGAAAGCAAGCCCAGCTGAACAAGAAAGCAAGCGAGGAATTAGGCTTGGCAGAGGGGACTTGGATAGCGTATCGGGCGGGCGACCAGCCAAATAATGCCTTCTCCCTCAACGTATTGAATATAGGAGAAGTAGCCGCTACGGCAGGAACTTCGGGCGTAGTCTATGGCGTGAGCAATAGTTTTGAGTTTGACGAGCAGTCGAGGGTAAACACCTTTTTGCACGTCAATCACCTTGCGGGGATTTTACTTTGCATTAACGGCACAGGTATCTTAAACTCTTGGCTTAGGAAAAATATTTTTTCTGAAAGTGTATCTTATCAAGAAATCAATATGATGGCGAGTAGTGCTGATGTTGGTGCGGAAGGATTGCTTATTTTGCCTTTTGGAAACGGGGCAGAAAGGGTGCTGAACAACAAAGAGATAGGTAGTAATATTTTTGGCTTGCAATTCAACGTACATAGCAAGGCACACATAGCAAGGGCGGTGCAGGAAGGCATTGTTTTCTCCCTTCGCTACGGTTTTGATGTGATGCGTGGCATTGATGTTCAGGCAAAAACGGTGAGGGCAGGAAATGCCAATATGTTCTTAAGCCCACTTTTCGCACAGACTTTTGCTACCGTAACAGGCACAAATGTAGAGCTTTACAACACTGACGGCTCGCAAGGAGCAGCAAGAGGCGGCGGCATAGGGGCGGGCATATACGCTTCTCATGTAGAGGCTTTTGTAGGGCTAAACAAAACAAGTACGATAGAGCCAGAAGCAAACGCCCAAGAACGATATGAAGAAATTTATCAAAATTGGTTAGAGCAGCTCAACAGGCTAATATAGGTAATCATTTTGCCTTTATTGATGTTTTACGATGACAATTTAGCTCATTGGCATATTCAAATTTTATTTTATATGAAAATACTTATCGCACCCGATAGCTTCAAAGGCTCTCTTTCGGCTATTGAAGTGGCAAATAGCATAGAGAGGGGAATATTGAAAGTGCTTCCGAATGCCCAAATCACAAAAATACAAATGGCTGACGGTGGCGAAGGCACGATGGAAGCGATGCTTTTTGCCAAAGGAGGGACAAAAATAACGGCAGAAGTCCACGACCCTCTCGGCAGAAAAATAGAAGCAAGCTATGCCCTATTAGCTACCGAGCCAACAGCCGTTATAGAGATGGCTGCCTCCTCAGGGTTGCCCCTCCTTAGCCCTGCCGAGCGCAATCCTCTCCTCACAAGCACATACGGTACTGGCGAACTCATTAGCAAGGCTTTAGCAGGCTTTTCGGGGGAGAAAGCAGCAAAAATTATAGTTTGCATAGGCGGTAGTGCTACCAATGACGGCGGAGCAGGGATGTTACAGGCTCTTGGGGTTCGCTTTCTGAATCGATTTGGGGAAGAAATAAATGTAAGCGGGGGCAACTTAAAGGAAATCAGCGAGATAGACGTAAGCAAGCAACTACTAATGAATCATTGTGAGCTAATTGTTGCTTGTGATGTGGAAAACCCCTTACTCGGAACAAGCGGTGCATCAGCTATCTTTTCTCCCCAAAAAGGAGCTACACCCGATATGGTAAAAATATTAGAGGAAAATCTTACCCATTTTGCTGAAATAGTAGAATCTTCTTTCCCAGACCTCAGAGGGCTGCATACCAAACAAGGTACAGGTGCGGCAGGTGGCTTGGGTTACGGCATGATGGCGTTTCTTGATGCCAAAATGCAAAAAGGGATAGATATGGTATTAGAAATCATGCAGTTAGAAAACATATTAAAAGATTTTTCCGCCCAAAATAGAGATTTGGTTATTACGGGCGAAGGAGCAATGGACTACCAAACTATTTTTGGGAAAGTGCCGTTTGGCGTAGCAAAAGTAGCCAAAAAGCAACAAATTAACGTCATAGGCATCGCAGGCACATTAGGCAAAGACTACCAAACACTTTATCAGTATGGTTTTGATAGCTTATTTTCTATTACCGATAAGCCCATGACACTCCAAGAAGCCATCGATAATGCAGAAACTTTGCTGGAAAGCATTGCAGAGAGAGTCATCAGGCTCTATGCCAAATATTAAATCTTTCTATTGCTTTGACCTTGTTTTCCACTGATGCGGGTCTCTTTTCGTCTTTTTTAGCCCCTCCCCTATTTTGGGATCTTTGCCAAAGTAAAGCCATCTTTTCAAAAACCAAGTACACTTGCCTCTGAACTCCACATCATCATGCAAGTGCATCATGCGGACGTGGCATGAAGGCATTTTGCAGCGTGGTGCTTTCTTTTTCTTCTTCTTTTTTCCCTGCTCTTCGCTTGCTTGTGCCTGTTTCTTGCTGCTTCCGCATGAGCTTACAAGACTCACCGCCATCGAAAAGGCAATTAGGAAAAACAGATGTTTGAAAAAATAATATTTCATGGTACAATTTTGGTTTTCAAATTTCAAAAACTATCTCTGTCAATACTTACGTAAAAAACGTAATTGGGATGATCAATTTGTTTCTCTTGAGCAAATTTAATACTACATTTGCCTCAAAGATATTTCACCAATCATAAAAATATGCTTTCATTCTTTTTATTTCTGCTTTTCCATACACCTCAAGCCGAGTCGCTGCAGCCCATCAATCCATGTGATATTTACGGGCAGATTTATGAGGAAAAAGACAGAAAACGCGCCAACTTTTTGGTCTATATAGAGCCTGAAAATGACTACAGGGCAAATTTGGTCGTATTCAAGGAAAGTAACGCACTCATGGCTGATGGAAAAGGCTTGTGGTATTTTGTAGAGCAGCGTGGCTTTGCAGACTATAGCGTTCATTTTGTGGCAGACAGAAGCATCGCAGACTTCATAATCTACTACACAGACAAACCGCACTATGCAGGGTGTAAGTAAGTTTATTGCCTAAAAATAAGATTTTTATACAAAAATAACGAAGTTAAATTTTTTTATCATGCGTATTTCAATCATTGCCGCCAAATCTATTAATCATGTCATTGGTAAAAACAATCAATTACCTTGGCGACTCCCCGCCGACTTGCAGTATTTCAAACAAATTACCCTGCACCACCATATCTTGATGGGGCGCAAAACTTTTGAATCCATAGGTAAGCCTCTGCCGCAACGTACTTCTATTATACTTACAAGAGATAAGGAGTTCTCTAAGCAATTTATCAATGAAGCTAATATTTTTGTAGTCGATTCTTTGGAAAAAGGAATAGCAATAGCCCAAAAACATAGCGAAAACGAGCTTTTTATTATTGGAGGTGCAGAAACTTATCTCTTGGCAATGCCATTTGCTGACCGCCTATATATTACCGAAGTACAAACCCAAATAGACGGCGATGCCTTTTTTCCTGCAATAGATACCTATTGGCAAGAAATAACAAGAGAGAAACATTTAAAAGATGAGAAAAACCTATATGATTATGACTTTGTAGTATATGATAGGCACAGAGAAAGAAAAATTATTTTTTAGATGTACCAAATTAGTCATATTGAAATTTTTTATTAACAATATACTTCCTACATTTACAATGCTGTACTCAGCCATTATCCCCTTTAGTATTAAGAAATTTTACTTTGTCGTTATTTAAGGAACTCTCAGCGTTATATTGAGTTTGTAATTTTACAAACAAAGCATGGAAACAGGTATATTCAAAGGTTACTATCGTATTATCTACATCTCTTTCTCTGTTGTTTTTCTAACAGCAGTTTTCCTTGCATTCAATCAGTTCGATAATAGGCTTGACTATGAGAAAACACTTATTCACAAAGAGTTTCAACAAGGAATATCTGAATTGGATAGGACGGTAGAGGCTTGCTATCACAACCTACAAAGTATGCGAACAGTAATAGAGTCTTACAATAATACTTCTTCACTCCAAAAACCTCACCCCTACTTATCATATATAAAAAATAATCTAAAAGAAGATTATTTCCATTTAGATAGTCTTCCTACAGATGCAGAAAAAACAGAAGTTGGCAATATAACGGGCTTTGGCAAGATAGAAGATTTATCGCAAGAAAGAAAAAATTTATTGAGTGCTTCTCTATTTTTGAACCCTATGTTTAATAATTTGAAAAAAGAAGTGCCTAATGTTGCCTTAGTCTATTATCTTTCTACCTACAAAGACTTCATGCTACTTTACCCATTCCTGCCTTCTCAACAATTTAGGCTCAAAAAAAGTAGTGTAATCAGAATGGATAGTGTATATGCAAACGTATTTCCTGATAAAAATCCGAATAGAAAGCAAATCTGGACTCCTGCTTACATAGACGCAATAGGGCTTGGTATGATGGTAAGTTCTACCATACCTATCTATAAAGAGAACAAAAACGTGGGAGTCTTAGCTATTGACCTTACCTTAGATTCTCTGAAAGGTATTGTAGAACGCTCGCAACGTAAATACGGCGAAATTTTCGTTGTTAATGATTACAACCAACTGTTGGCACATCCCAAGTTGGCTTCCTCTGCCGACAAAACGCTAAAAACGCTAAATGAGGCTCTCCCTGCTGATATTCGTAAATATGTCAAGGATTTTACTCAAGTACCCGAAAAAAAACTTTATAGAATTGGGAATTACTATATATACTACGAAAATGTGCCTCGCACCAACTGGCAAATGGTCTATGTTGTGAGCGTGTGGCAAACTTTTGGCAATATTTTCAAAGACATTGGCTTAACTGTTTTCTTCCTGCTTGTCAGCATTTCATCTGTATTAGCGGCTACTATTATTTATACACGCAAAGGTTTCATATTGCCATCACAATTATTAGTTAGGCATATTAGGAATGAAAATGGCAACATAAAGACAGACATTTCAGCCCTAAAGTTGCCCGAAACTTGGCGAATTTGGTTTGATATTATTTCTGATATATTTGCAACTAACCGCCAAATGCTTGGTCAGTTGAAGGAAAGCAATGCAGATTTAGAACGCAAAGTAGCCCAGCGTACTGCCCAAATACAGCACAAGCAAGAAGAAATATTAGTGCAGCACGAAGCCCTCCAAGAGCAAACCATGAAAATTACAGATAGTTTGCGTTATGCACAAACTATTCAGGAGGCGATTCTGCCATATCATCAGCGCATGACACAAGCTTTTGAAGATTATTTTACCCTCTATATGCCCAAGGATATTGTTTCTGGAGATTTTTATTGGTTAAGCCAAGTCAAAGGAAAAACGATTGTTGCCGTTGCTGACTGTACGGGGCATGGCGTACCGGGTGCTTTTATGAGTATGATTAGTTTTGCTTTGCTCAACGAGGTAGTGAACGAGTTTGATATTTATGAGCCAAATAAAATATTGGAAAACCTTCATAATCTTATTAATAAAGCTCTTAAGCAAGGCGAAAATAGTGAAAAAAATAATACTGACGGAGTGGATATTGGCGTAATACGTATCGAGAAATTGGAAAATGACGATAGGAGAGTTACTTTTGCAGGGGCAAAAATTCCTCTTTACTACTATACCAAATCTCTTGGTTTCAAAACAATTAAAGGAAATAAGAAATCTTTGGCGGGTGTCCATATCGATACCATCACTTTTGACCAGCATGAAATTATCTTACCCAAAGGCTCGCTTTTGTATATGGCTACAGATGGCTATGCAGACCAAAATGATGGACAAAGGAAAAAAATCGGTATGAAAGATTTTCAGCAGCTACTTTCCCAATGTGTAGATATGCCGCTTAGTAAGCAAGAAACCACTTTAAGTGATTTTTTACAAAAACATCAGGGTAATGTAGAACAAAGAGATGATATTACCGTACTTGGTTTGAAAATATAATATGCTCTAATCTTAGACAGCATTATGGAAAACAAATGGTTAGCTTATTCAAAAAGAATACACGCCCTTTCCCAAATTGGGTTAAATTTTACCCAAAGTAATTATGACAAAGACCGCTACGAAGAACTTTTAGCAATCAGCTTGGAAATGATGGAAGACCTCACAGACACTTCCCCAGCGCGAATTAAATTATCATTCATTGAAGAAAAAAACTACTTAACCCCAAAGCCTGACGTAAGGGCTATTGTTTTCAAAGACGGCAAAATACTCTTAGTAAAAGAAGCTACAGACAATAAATGGTGTCCTCCTGGTGGCTGGGCAGATATTGGCTACAGTCCCGCCGAAGTAGCCATAAAAGAAGCAAAAGAAGAATCGGGCTTAGAAGTAAAACCTGTTCGACTGCTCGCCGTCTTGGATAAAAGCAAACATTCGCACCCTCCATCCCCTTTCCATGTATATAAAATATTTATTCTATGTGAGCTAATTGGGGGAGAGTTAGGTGGAGGCACAGAAACTTTAGGAGCAGATTTCTTTGATATTGCCGATTTGCCCGAACTCTCTACTGATAGAATTACATTTTCTCAAATCGCATTGATGTACGATTTTTTAAATGACCCAAATAAAGAAGCTATTTTTGATTGAGTAGATAAAAAAAGAGCTTTACTCTAAGTAAAGCCCTTTTTTTATATGTACAAGAAACTATGCCTCTGAGTAAAAATCTAATATTTCACCTTCCGCTAATTGTACAATCGCTTTCTTAATCTTTGGCTTGCGTCCTTGTGCAACGCCAGATTTTGTAAAACGAACTTTTCTTTTGCCCGCTACTACTATAGTGCGCACGCTATCTACATTGACACCGTAAGTATCTTCGACAGCTTTCTTAATCTGGATTTTGTTGGCTTTCAAATCAACTACAAACCCATAAACACTTCTTTCATTCATTTTGACAACTTTCTCTGTCAATATAGGTCTTTTTAAAATATCCATTGGATTGATTGATTTTTATTAGCCCAACAATTGATTAATTTTTGCTACCGAACCTTCGCACAAAATCAAGTTGTGTGCATGAAGTACATCGTATGTATTCAGAGAATCTGAAGTAACTACTTTTGCATTCTGTATATTACGAGCAGACAAATAAACATTTGGCGTATTAGCAGGTAATACAAGCAAAGTTTTTTTATCAATCATCGCCAAAGATGCGAGCAACTTAAGATAATCTTTTGTCTTTGGCGCGCCAAAGTTAAAATCTTCAAGTACAAGGATAGACGCTTCCTTCGCCTTATAGGTAAGTGCGGAACGTCTTGCTAAGTGCTTAGATTTTTTATTTAATTTAAAGCTATAATCTCTTGGTCTTGGACCAAAGATTCTACCACCACCCTTATACTGTGGGTTTTTGATACTTCCTGCGCGCGCGCCACCCGTACCTTTTTGTTTTTTCAATTTCCTTGTAGAACCAGAAATCTCATTACGTTCTTTCGACTTGTGCGTGCCTTGTCTTTTGTTTGCCAAATATTGTTTCACGTCCAAATAAATAGCATGGTCATTTGGCTCAATTCCGAACACAGCCTCTGACAACGTAACTACTCTACCTGTTTCTTTTCCACTTGTGTTTAATACTGCTAATTCCATTTTGTTCAGGATTTTAATAGTCAGAAATGTATTTCAGAATTATTTTTCAATAAGCAAGTAAGCATTTTTTGCACCTGCTACTGAGCCACTGATTACCAAAAGATTTGCTTCCGCAATCACTTTTAATACCTTCAGGTTTTGAGATTTTACTCTCCTATTACCTGTACGACCAGCCATACGCTGTCCTTTGAATACCCTTGCAGGGAAAGAGCAAGCTCCGTTAGAACCAGGGTGCCTTTGGCGGTTGTGTTGTCCGTGTGTCTGACCACCTACACCGCTAAAGTTGTAGCGTTTTACTACACCTTGGAAACCTTTACCCTTGCTTGTGCCGACTACGTCGATAAAATCGCCTTCTACAAAAACATCAGCTACTGTGAGCATCTCTCCTAAGCTAACTTCTTTAGCAAACTCTTTAAATTCAGCTAATTTGCGCTTTGGAGTAGTATTCGCTCTCTTGAAGTGTCCTATGAGTGGAGAAGAAGTATTTTTTTCTTTCTTCTCTCCAAACCCAAGTTGGATTGCTTCGTAGCCGTCTTTGTCCATAGTCTTAACTTGCGTAACTACGCAAGGACCAGCTTGTACTACTGTGCATGCGACATTACGCCCATCGGCACTTATGATGCTAGTCATTCCTATTTTTTTACCTATGATACCAGACATTGATTGAATGTTAAATTAATTAATCAATTATTAAAATTTGGAATGCAAAGGTATGGACTTTTTTGAGATTATGGAAATGATTAGGAAAAATATTTAAAATAAAAAGTAGCTGCTTCCGAAAAAGCAACTACTTTTTATTTTTTACTACATCAACTACTAAAAAATTTCTTAGTTTATTGGGTAGGAAATAATTGTTGAAGGAATCCTTACATCTTCTGTAGCATTTCTAAAGTTCATTCGCTTAACACCTTTTACCTCTATGATAAGACGGTCACCAGGCTGAGCAGAAGAAGCAAAATCAGTAAGATCTACAGTTTCAGCATTAACTTTTTTCGTTGCACCTACTAATCTTTTTCCTCTCGCTAATGAAACTTCCCAAGCAACTACTTTGTATCTTGCATCTTTTGGAATAGCATCACGAATACTTGATTCGGCAGCAGCTCTTGCTGTAAGAGAACGTGGGCAAGGACCTCCTTGCTTTTGGTCTACAGGGCGAGTACCATTGAAAATTTCTATATCAGGCTTAGGTAACATCCTTACAGGGAAAGGCTCTTTTCCGATAACGCTACCCCCGCTACTAACTGTTAGCTCAGCTTTTGCAGCATTAGGAACGATAATAATATCACCCTTTTTTGCTCCTTTTATTACCTCCGCCCCAGTAGCAGAGAAGGAAGGGTCATAGCTTGCACCCAAAGCAGGGACTTGAACTGAAAGTTCGTTACCACAGTTGAGGTAAAGAGCCTTTACGGTATTAGATTGTATCTGAATAACAGGTCTTGCTACTACATACTCTTCTTCTACATTAAACGTAGTATCAGTACCTCTTGTAGTCTTAATAGTAATAGAACCTTTCCAAACCTTTTTCTCATTGCCATCTTTGTCGTAAGTACCGCCGCTTGCTTTGAACTCAACCATACCAACACCACCTTCTATCTTTACAGGACCTGCTGTAGAACTCATACGAGGGCTGATATTAGAAGCAGACGCAGATAAGAACAATTTAGCCTTATACATAGTGCCAGCAGCAACAACTTTTGACTCGGCACTTGCCATCGCAAGAATCTTATCAAACTTTACATCTACTTGCCCTACTTTTTTGGATAAAATTTCCATAGCCTTAGCCTCATATCTTGCTACTTGTGTAGTCATCTCACTCATGATAGCCAAAGAAGCTACTAAAGGAGAGTGTCCAAAGTTTATTTCAGCAAAATCTTTTGATTTGTGGTCAGGATTGTTCTTATACATTTCCATTTCGTTTGCTTCCAATGCTATTCTTGGAGATAACTTTGCGCTTTGGATAGCAGTATCTAAATCTACTATTCTCTTTGCAAAAGCATTCAAATCTGCTTGTAGTTTATATGCTTTACCAGATTTACTCCCTTCAGGACCAATCATAAAAGCCATAACCATATCATAGTCTTTTGCATTTTTGAGTTCTCCAGTTTTCTCATCTCTACCGCCTGCTGCGGCAACAAGATCTTCACGCATTTTCTCAATTTCGTGAATCATTGTACTAGTTTCCTCCTTTACTTTATTTGCTTTATCCAAGTAAACTAAGTCTGATGCACGATTTCCTTCTTTTTCTACCGCAGCTTTCATGCCCTTATAGACATTCACAGAGGCATCGCGAGATACGTGCATAGAGTGTTGCAAACTTTCATCGATAAAGACAAATTTTTCAAGAACCGCGTTACTTACTTGCAACGCTAACAAGGCAGTTAGTACGAGGTACATCATACCTACCATTTTCTGCCTCGGTGTTTCTTTTCCGCCTGCCATTTTTAGTTAATTTTTTTAGTTATTAAAGATAATAAGTTTATTAAACCAATGTTTAACCTTTCATCGCAGTTAGCATATTGCCATACACCTTGTTTAGAGATGTCATATTAGTAGTCAATTTGGTCATTTGCTCTTTGAATACTTGTGATTCTTTGCTTGCATCTGCCATACTTTCCATAGCCAATGTTAAATTGCTGTAGAACTTGTTCATCGCTTTCAAGTGACTATTTGCATCTTTTAACTCCATTTCATAAACAGCATTCAAAGCACCCAAGTTTTTAGTAATTAACTGAACTTGAGAGTGGTATTCTTTCGCATCTTTCGAAGCATTTGACATCTCTGTCATTGCTGTGATAGTAGTAGAATACGCTTTGTTTAAGTTTGCCATTGAAGAAGCAGCTTCTTTTACATTTTTAGTGTATTCGTTAGAAGCTGAGGAAGCATCAGTGATGTCTCTCATTTTCAAAGCTGTATCATTCAATGTCTTGATACCTTGACCAAAACTCTTAAACGAATCTGTACTGAGATTAGCTTCACCTAACATTTGGTCTAATCCAGCAAGTGCAGCAACACCTTTTGTGTTGTTGGTTTTTACAGGTAAAGCCTCGACAGGCTCATCTGATAAAAGTTGCGGATAGGCTTTTTCCCACTGATAGTGAGGATCTGGTGGTGGCGCTGGTTGGAACGCACCAATGAAAAATAAGAATGCTTCAGTAAGAAGACCTACTGTCAAAGCTTCGCCAGCACCTGGCCAGTGCATAATTTTAAAAAGTGCCCCAACGATTACGATTGCTGCACCAACACTTGTCATTTTAGGTGCCGCAACTCTGTAGAACCATTCTGCTTTTGTTTCACGTACTTTACTCATGTGTTTGGTTTTAATTAATAGTTGCTATATAATTCAATTACAGATTTACATTAAAAACTAATTTGATTTAGTCAAATTGATTATTAAGGATATTGTTATTCACAATTAATAGGCAAGTTTACACAAAACTTTTGAAAGTTACAAAATTTATTGGATTTTTTATATTCTTTTTTACGAAGAAGACTTAAAAAGGTTTCCATCATAAAATATAGTATCCAAAACATTTTCCAAAGTTATATAAAAACAAAACACTAAAAAAAGGATTTGGGTATTTTTTTTTAAAGGAGATATTGAAGGGTATTAATGGTATTTTTATTTCTAATCACAAATTTTATTCCAAAAACAAAAAAAGCTATACAATTTTGAAATTATATAGCTTTTTTCATTAGGTATTAAAATTCAAAACCAGAAGAACGTCCTAAATACGTCATTGCACAACGGAACCCGATGAAAGAACTTGCTGAGTCTTGATGCTCAAATGTCCTTGTTCCTGTTTCTATCAGGAAAGCAACATCTTTCCAAGAGCCACCTCTAATCAATTTCAACGGCTGATTGCCATCATAATAAGTTGGATTTAAGTCCCATACCAACGGAACACTTGCAGGATTGAAAGCATCTTCACACCATTCTGCTACATTACCTGCCATATCATACAAGCCATAATCATTTGCATAGTAAGAAGCAACAGGACCTGTATAAGAGAATCCGTCATCATAATAATTACCACGTCCGGGTTTGAAGTTTGCCAAAGCACAACCTTTTGCATTCCTAACGTAAGGGCTACCCCAAGGATATTTCGCCATATCTCTACCACCTCTTGCTGCGTATTCCCATTCAGCCTCTGAAGGCAAGCGGAAGTTAGGCATAGGAAATTTACCATCTTGCTCTCTTGTAGTATTCATATACTTAGTTCTCCACTCGCAAAAAAGCATAGCTGACTTCCAACTTACACCTACCACAGGAAAATCATCATAAGCAGGGTGTGAATAATAATATTGAGTCATTGGGTCTCCCATGTGATGCGTATAATCGTTTATCCATACCATAGTATCGGGATAAAGCTCGTCTGTTATGCCTTGTTGGTCAACAATTTCTGGTAGTGCTGTACTTCCTTTGTATCTAATAGCAAACATAGAGCTATCACCACCTATTGGCAAAAAGCCACTCACAGCATCACTCCCCCCCTCATTACCCTGAATGAACTGTCTATATTCATTGTTAGTAATTTCTGTATCGTCCATGTAAAAACCACTAATTGTAATTTGCTTATTCATTGCAATTTTCGAAGATGCAACGTCTTGGTCTGCCTGCCCCATGTGGAAAGTGCCAGGAGGAACAGAAACCATTCCGTAAGGAAGCTCTTGTTTCCAGCCTTCACGCCCCATTACACCTATGAGTTCTCCCTCTCCTTTTTTATTTTTCCCGCCAAAAATACAGGCTTGTGTGAGTAACGCTAATGTAAGAATTTGTAGCAAGAACCCCGCTTTTCTCAAATTCCAAAATTTCATCTGAATCATAGTATAGTGATGATGTTGTATGATTTCTAATTTATTATTTGTGAAAAATATTATATAAATATCTTTTGCTCAATGAAAGCTATTTCGGTTATAGATTGATTGCAAAGTTTCTAAAAGGTAAACCTAATTTTATGCAAAAAAATGAAGTTTTTTTTAGTTTTCCTAATCCTTGTCTGTCTATTGCAATTTATATGCTATAAAATAAAAAAATGATGTAACATTTTTGCTGTTTTTCAAACTTACAAAAATATTACCAAAAATGGTAGTAAACTATTATGTCTGTGAATTTTCTTTGAAATAGCGATACATTTCTCCATAATTCATTTTCATAGACAGTCCTTTCACAACCTTCTCAATACGATTAGCCTTAGTATCTGCCATTTTTGCACTTTCTATCCATTTAGAAAAATAATTTTGATGGCTTTTACTGAGTTGGTAAAAAAAGGCTAATGCCGCTGGCTCATCTTCCAGACAAGCTAATAAATCTGAAGAAAGTAGCATGGGGTCTGTATCTACCTCAAGTAGCACTGAAATTGTTGCGCCTTCGCTCTTTTTGATACCTTTTCTCATATTGGCATTGATAGGCATAATGAAACTGCCGTCGCCCATTGGCAAGAGTGCAACCAATTTTATAGGAAAGTTATCCAATTTGCCTTTGACTCGGAAAGACGTTTTTACATTTGGATTTAATTCTTGGACTATATCAGCGGGAATATCAATATAAGTCCACCCCGTTTTTTCTCCTTTCCTATCAAACCTAAGTAATATAGTGTCAAATTTGTACATTTTTGCACTTTAAAACCTAAATCTTGGTGTTCTGATGATATTTCTTTCGTATCGCTTAGGTGCAGGGAGTCGGTAGCCCATACGAATCTCGTGTGAAGTAGGTGCTTTGGCTGTAGAGCCGTTCAGCACGTAGTCAAAAGCATAACCTATGCTTAATGAGTTGTCTTTTAATAGATTATTAGCACCTAAAAGAAATACTAAATCATTTGTAGGGGCTAAATCTCTAAAGCCTACACCCAGATAAATATTATTTCTGGCTCGTGTTTCGAAGTTGCCAAGCAAAGTTGCTTCGTATGAGAGTGTGTTTGAAATATTGGAAAGGACAGTTTTTACTAAGGCAGAAGGCATCAAAGTAATATTCTCATTGATGGTCAGGTTATAACCTCCCGTAATGTTTAGACTTTGCTTAAGGGAACTAAAGGTAAAACTTGTAGCATACTTAATGTCCGATTCGGCAAGGTGATTCATGCTCGCCCCTATGTAATAATTGGGCTTGGAAAAATATACGCCAAAGGCAAAATCTGGTACAAATTGATTGATTCTACCCGTATTGGAGAGCAAGGGGTCATCGCTATCTACGGGGCGAAACTTGCTAAAATCTGTCGATTGATTATACATTCCTGCGCGCAAACCAAAGGACAAGCGACCATTTTTGATAGAGATATGATAGGCATAAGAAAGTTGGATTTCTGTATTGGTAACAGGACCGATTACGTCATAAACTACGTGCAAACCAACGCCACTTTTTAACCTTTTAATAGGCGCATTGATAGAAAGCACTGTAGAGGAAGGCGCACCGCCATCATCAAAAGTTGCTTTGTAGCCGAGCCACTGCTGTCTATAAATTAAGCCCGCATGGATAAAATTAGTATCCAAGCCTACTACAGCAGGGTTCAAATATTGCTGATTAAACATATATTGGCTAAACTGTGCGTCTTGTTGTGCTTGTGAGTCTGACAAGCCTACGAAAAATGGCGACACAAAAAGTAAAATTTGAAAGAATATTTTTTTCATAAATTAATGCTTTATAGCTTTGTTTTTAGTTCTCTAATTTGCTTAGTGATTTTTTCATTGCCCAGTCAAAACGAATGAGTTTTGCCATATAAAATCCAACTTTTATCTAAATAGCTTTACAAACGTACTAAATCTATGAGAAAAATTATAGCAGAAAGAATTTATAATCTAAGAAAGGACTAAGACAAATAAATTAAGTAAATGTATCTTCCTTATTTTAATTGATTTATAAAAAATGCTGCATCACCTTTTTGTTCCTCATTGCCATAAAGTAGCACTTTTTTATAATTTTCTATTGCTTCTTTATTCTTTCCTTCTAATTTTTTGTGTCCCGCTATTGTTTCATAGGCATTTACACATCTTGGGTCAAGCTCTATTGCTTTTTGCCAATCTTCATACTTATCACCACGATTTTCATTTTTTACAACCTTAAAAACTTGTTTCATTATACCTCGCAAAACATACAAATTTGGATTTTCAGGGTCTATCATTATTGCTTTTTCAATGTTTTTAAAAGCAATATCGGCTCTTTCACTTATGCCCAGATGTAAACTTAGTTCAACATAACAAGCATAAAAAATTGAACTATTAGGAAAAAGTTTTTTACCTGCTATTAGCAAATGTTCTAATTCAGATAAATCATATTCTTCCGCTAATTCAAAAAAGAAATTATACCAGTCTTGGTAAGATTTAAAGTGTTTGGATAGCTTCAATACTGCATTTTCACATTCTTCCATAGATGGCTCAGGTTCGCCATCCAAATGTTCTCTTGTGAAAGAAACAAATCTATTTAAAACAGGATATATGAAATCTAAATCATCTGAAATATTCATATTAAAAAGTAGTTTAGCTATTAAATTGATAATTAAAAGTGCATATTTATCTTTATATCAAATATACTCACCAAATCTATATTCCCCATTTATTTAAGCCTTTTTAGCTAAGAGAAAGAGAATAATAACAAAATAATTTTCTTTTTCATGATTTATCAATACTATTTAAAAAGTACGCCTAATAACCCATTTACCGCCGCCGAACTCATATTGAAAGCCCCATAACGATTAAAGCTATCTCGATAAACACCGTTTCTATATACATTTCCCATATCAATACTATTCGTCCGATACACTTCCCTATTCAAGCCTTTTTCCATAAGCGGATAGAAATAAGTAGTTTTATAGAGCGTATTTGGGCGTTGTACCTGTACAATATGGTATTTGTAGCTTGTACCTAAGTTGATATTACTTTGCATAATGTTCATCTGAAGGCTGTCTTTGTACTTTTTTGATTTACAAAGGCTTTCAAAAGATAAATTTTGTGCACGAGCAAAGAAACTCATACATAGTAAACAGATTAGGTAAATTAGTCTTTTCATTTTTAAATTGTTTTTAAGTAATTTCTCTAACTTAATCTCCCTGTGCAATATGCCAACATACACCCGCAATATCTATCAAATTTACTTCTCTACCATAAGGAAAGGTCGTAGGCTCTTTTAATTTTATGTTAAATTCTATTTCTAAGTTTTTCTTGCTTATCTCCTGCCAAAACTCGTCTAAATCGCTTACGGTGATGCGAATCATCAGGTTTTCAGCAAAATGCTTATCATCGTAATCTTGGAGAATGAACTTGCATCCGTCTTTCTGAAAGCCCGCATAGCCACCATTTTCCCACTTTATATCAAACCCAAGTGCCAAAAATAGCTTTTTTGACTTTTCAAAATCTTTTCCCGATGGAATAAATGGTTCAATAGAATTATATTTCATTTTTCATTTTAAATTAAAAGCCTTTTCTCAAATATACTTATCAAATTTAGATTTTCAATTTATTTTAGGGTTTTTAGCAAAATCTACATCTGCGATATTGTATCAATTATTTATTTTGGCACAAAATGATACAAAATACTGAGAAAACAAAAAACGACAGCGAGTACACTTGTAAAATTATTTTATTTTGTCCCAAAATTTGTATCAAATTATATTTCATTCTCAAAAAAATTTTCTAAGTTTGAAAATTGTTATGCAAGCATACTAATAAAGAACTCATAATTATAACTAAAAGACGACATGAACGCATATATCGTTGCAGGCTACAGAACTGCAGTAGGAAAATCAAGCAGAGGCGGTTTCAGATTTACAAGACCCGATGACCTCGCAGCAGACGTAATTAAGCATTTGGTTGGTTCTATTCCTAATTTTGACCCCGCCGAAGTAGATGATTTGATTGTAGGGAACGCTATCCCCGAAGCCGAACAAGGAATGCAGATGGGGCGCATGATTTCACTTTTGTCCCTGCCCATTAATGTAGCGGGCTTGCTCATCAATCGCTATTGTGGCTCTGGCGTGGAGGCTATTTCGCTTGCCTCTGCCAAAATTCATGCAGGAATGGCTGACTGCATGATAGCAGGCGGTACAGAGTCTATGTCTTTGCTACCAATGACGGGTTACAAGGTAGCTCTTAACTGGAAAATTTCTGAAAAACACCCCGAATATTATTTGGGAATGGGATTGACTGCCGAACAAGTAGCGAAAGATTATAAAATCTCCAGAGAAGACCAAGATGTTTTTGCTTATAATTCTCATCAGAAAGCAATTGCAGCTATACAGTCTGGCAAATTCAAAGATGAAATAGTGCCTATCAATGTCAGGGAAACATATATAGACGAAAGTGGGAAAAAGAAAAATAGAGAATTTCTTGTTGGGACTGATGAAGGACCAAGAGCAGATACCTCTGTAGAGGCATTGGCAAAGCTCAAGCCTGCCTTCGCTATGGGAGGGTCTGTAACGGCTGGTAATTCTTCTCAAACTTCTGATGGTGCGGCGTTTGTACTCATCATGTCCGAAAAAATGGTACAACGCTATAACCTCAAGCCAATAGCAAGAATGATGGCTTATACGGCTACAGGCGTAGAACCAAGAGTGATGGGAATTGGTCCCGTGGCAGCTATTCCAAAAGCACTAAAGCAAGCAGGTTTAAATCTGCAAGATATTGAGCAAATAGAACTAAATGAGGCATTTGCAGCACAAGCCTTAGGCGTAATGCGCACGTTGGACATAGACCCAAGCAAGGTAAATCCGAATGGTGGAGCGATTGCATTGGGGCATCCACTCGGCTGCACAGGAGCCAAACTTTCTATCCAACTTTTCAATGAAATGAGGAGAAGAAATCAGAAATACGGCATGGTGTCTGCCTGCGTAGGCGGTGGGCAAGGCGTAGCAGGTATTTATGAACTTCTCTATTAAAAATAGGCTACTGCGTATTATTTAAAGATGTAATCTTTTATCGAAGATTACATCTTTAAATCTTCTGATAAGAACTTTACTCTACTCCAATCACTTCTACTTCAAAAAATAAGGTAGCATTTGGAGGAATCACGTTGCCCGCTCCCCTGCTGCCGTAGCCAAGTTCGGCAGGAATTTTTAATAGTGCTTTTGTGCCTATTTTTAGCTTTGCTATGCCCTCGTCCCAGCCTTTGATGACGCGCCCTTGCCCAAGAGGAAAAGCAAATGTCTGCCCCCTATCTACCGAGCTATCAAATTTTTCTCCGTTCTCCAAATAGCCTGTGTAGTGAACAATTACATTTTTCCCAACTTCAGGCAATGCCCCTGTTCCTTCTTGCAAAATCTTGATGCCCAAGCCCGATTCAGTATTGGTAAAGCCAGATTTGAAAGCCAATGTGCGTTCCTCTGTTTTCCAAGATTTGAGTGCTTCCTGCACAAATAGCAGGTCTATGGCAGACAGTTTGAGTACTTTGTCGCTCGCTATCGTAGCCAAATACTTCAAATCCCTTTCTTTTGGGAGATTAATTTTTACTGGCTTCCCTTTGCTTTGGATATAAAAAAATGCTGCATTACCCACAAATTGAGCGCATTGGCTCGGAAACATTGCATTAGTATAGCAGTAATCGATTTTTGCGCCCGTTACTTTGACGCATTTTTCGCATTGCGCATAGGCTTGCAAGCAAAGCAACAAGGCAAAAAATAAAGTAAGTGATTGTTTCATAGAATTTTTATTTATTTTTTATTAAAATTTGCGACTTCAATTACCGAGTCCAAAAGTATGCAAATTTTAAATTTGATTTAAAAGTTCAAAATTGCAAAAAAATTGACAAGGATTAGAGAAAGATAGATAAATTTGTTCTTAGAATTACCAAATCACTAAACTAATCAAAAAAATGGAATCAATAAAAATCAATATTACAAAGACAAGCGATTTTTTATTACAGAGCGATATTAATAAGTATCAGACAGCAATTACAAATAGCCATGAAGCCTTAGCACAAAAAACAGGAGCAGGCAATGACTTTCTTGGCTGGCTCAACTTACCAGAAGACCTTAGTCCTGAGCTAATACAAGACATTAAACTTACAGCCAATGACCTCAAAGCAAGAGCAGAGGTTATTGTTGTTATCGGCATTGGTGGCTCTTATTTAGGCTCAAAAGCAGTGATTGATGCACTTTCTCACCATTTCAGCCACCTCAAAAAAGGAGGGCAAGGTTCTTTGATACTCTATGCAGGGCAAAATATTTGTGCTGATTACCATGCAGACTTATTGGAAATTCTTGATGAAAGAGAGTTTGCCCTCATTGTAATTTCCAAATCTGGAACAACTACCGAGCCTGCGATTGCTTTTCGTTTATTAAAGCAAAATTTAGAAGAAAGATACGGCAAAGAAGGCGCAAGAGATAGAATAGTAGCTATTACAGACCCTGTAGGGGGCGCACTACGCAAGATGGCAATCAACGAAGGGTATAAAACTTTCTCTATTCCCTCAGATGTGGGTGGTCGCTATTCCGTATTAACTCCCGTAGGCTTGTTGCCTATTGCCCTTGCAGGTTTTGACATCGAGCAGCTCATTGCTGGGGCAAAAGCAATGAAGAAAATTTCAGAAAGAACAACTTCTCTCTATGATAATCCTGTTTCTATTTATGCTGCAGTACGCAATGCTCTTTATAAGCGAGGGAGAAATATTGAAATTTTGGTGAGTTATCACCCACGTTTACAATACTTTGCCGAATGGTGGAAGCAACTTTACGGAGAAAGCGAAGGCAAAAATAAGCAGGGAATTTTTCCCGCAAGTGTGGGCTTTACCTGCGATTTGCACTCTATGGGGCAATGGATTCAGGACGGAGAACGCACTATTTTTGAAACAGTTCTGACAGTAGGAAAAACAAAAAAGCAAATAGAAATTCCTTCGGATAAAAATAATTTGGACAAAATGAATTACTTAGCAGGGAGAAACTTGCAAGAAGTAAACCAAATGGCAGAGAAAGGAACTTTGCTTGCCCACGTAGAAGGTGGCGTTCCCAACTTATCTATAGAAATTCCAGAAATTAATGAGTATTATCTTGGGCAGCTTATTTACTTTTTTGAAAAAGCCTGTGCCATCAGTGGCTATCTCTTGGGGGTTAATCCTTTTGACCAACCGGGAGTAGAAGCCTACAAGAATAATATGTTCGCTTTATTGGGCAAAGAAGGCTATGAGGAGTTAGCAGAATATCTTAAAGCAAAACTTTAAGCAAAATTTTTGTATATTAATAATGAATTACATAATTTTGGCAGAATTAGGTAAAAAAGCTGATTAGCTGTATGCAATCGTATGGCAAGCTCGCAAGAGGTAGCCGTCAGATTATCCGTTTTACAAAACAGTGAACATAGATGCAAGAACAAGACTTGTTGAACCGCATGGAAATATTGGAGAAGAAAACTCAATTGCTCCTGCGAGACTACAACCACATCAAAGAAGCGTTAGTCAAGGTGAAAGAGGAAAATAGACAGCTTAAAAACGTGGTTTCAGAACAAAACAAGCAGTTAACCGATTTTAGCTATCGCAACAAAATCGATAAAATTGTAGAAACGTTGGAAGTGAACGGGCAGGGTTCGGAAGAATTAAAGCACGCAATTGATGAGTATATTCTCAAGATAGATGAATGTATTTCTCAGTTGAGTAATAATTTGTAACCGTAATAATTTATAACCAATTTAGATACTTGCTGATGGGACTTGTTTCCGTAAAAATTAATATTGCAGATAGAGAATATACTATCAAAGTAGAAGAGCAGGACGAGCCACTTGTGCGGAGCGCAAGTGAGTTGCTGAATAGGCAGGTTCGTGAGCAAAAAGAGAAGATGAAAATTTCTGATAGACAGGATTTGCTCTCTTTCGTTGCCTTTGATTGTATCTATGAAAAGTTAGCAGGAGAAAAACTGCTCGCACAAGTATCTCAAAAAATGACTGTAATAGAAGATTTGGTGAATAATGCAGTGTAACATTATTTCATAATTACATACTGCCGCACTTAATTGTTTGCATTTTTCTGATTGATTGTAATACGCATAGTCCTTTTTTACCATTGGATATATATACTTTAACCGTTACCAATGGAAAATTTAAGCATTATAATCGTAGCTCTTATCTCTCTCCTGATAGGATTGGGTATAGGAAGGTTTCTCTTAAAACAAATATTTAAGCAAAAAGAAAAGGAAGCCGAAGAGCGAGCTAATTTGCTCCTCAAAGAGGCTGAGTTAACAGGGGAGAACATTCGCAAAGATAAGTCCTTAGAGGCAAAAGAGCATTTTTTGCAACTAAAAGCAGAGTTTGAATCGGAAGTGGCTCGCAAAAAAAACGTTCTCATTACCAACGAAAACAAACTCAAGCAACATGAGGCTAAACTTAAAGACAATGAGCTAAAGATGAGAGAAAATGAAGCTAAACTAAAACAAAAGGAAGCCTCATTGGTCAAAATTCAGGAACAGCTCAAAGCCAAGCAAACCGAAGTAGAAAAAGCTAAAGCTACGGTGATGACTCAGATGGAAGTAGCAGATAAGAAGGTAGAAGAAGCAGAGCAAATGAGAATCTCACAAGTAGCTCAATTAGAGCAGATTGCCAACTTAAAAGCCGAAGATGCAAGAGAGCAACTTATAGAGGCTTTGCGGTCAGAGGCTCAGGCGAAAGCAAATGCCCAAATTAAACAGCTTTTGGAAGAAGCCAAACTCACAGCTACCAAAGAAGCAAAAAGAATCGTTATCAATACGATACAGCGTACTGCTACCGAACACGCCATAGAAAATTGTGTTTCTGTGTTCAACTTGGAAAGTGATGACATCAAGGGCAAGATTATTGGGCGTGAAGGGCGAAACATCAGGGCTTTAGAAGCAGCAACAGGCGTAGAAATTATTGTAGATGATACGCCCGAAGCTATTATTATCTCAGGCTTTGACCCCGTTAGGCGTGAAGTTGCTCGTTTATCTCTCCATAAGTTGGTCGTAGATGGCAGAATTCACCCCGCACGCATCGAGGAGGTAGTTGCCAAAACGATGAAAAGCATTGAAGAAGAAATTTTGGATATTGGGGAAAAAACTGTCATGGAATTAGCAATTCATAATGTTCACCCCGAACTTATTAGGTTGGTAGGGCGTATGAGGTTTCGCTCAAGTTATGGGCAAAATCTATTGCAACACTCCAAAGAAGTTGCCAAACTTTGCTCTATCATGGCAGCAGAGTTGGGCATCAACGTAAAGTTGGCAAAAAGAGCGGGCTTATTGCACGACATCGGCAAGGTATGGCATGAGGAGCATGAGCTGCCACACGCACTGCTCGGCATGGAGTTAGCCCAAAAATACAAGGAAAATCCAGAAGTGTGCAACGCCATAGGTGCGCATCACGACGAAATAGAGATGACCTCTTTGATTTCTCCGATTATTCAGGCTTGTGATGCTATTTCAGGTTCGCGCCCAGGGGCAAGGAGAGAGATGATGGAATCGTACATGAAACGCCTAAGAGATATGGAAACTTTGGCTGTTTCTTTCAAAGGAGTGAATAAATGCTATGCGATGCAGGCAGGTCGTGAACTGAGAGTGATTGTGGATGCTGAAAATGTATCAGACAAGCGTGCAGGGCAGCTTTCTTTTGAGATTGCTCAAAAAATAGAAACGGATATGCAGTATCCAGGACAAATAAAAGTTACGGTGATAAGGGAAATGAGGGCAGTAAACTACGCAAAATAAACAATAAATTTTATCAATAACCTATGCAAAATATCGTATTGTTCGGACCTCCTGGTGCAGGTAAAGGCACACAAAGTCAGAAACTAATAGACAAGTACGGATTTGTACACCTCTCTACAGGGGACTTGCTTAGGGCTGAAATAGCCGAAGGGACTACTTTAGGTTTAGAAGCCAAGAAAATCATGGATATGGGAATCTTAGTGCCTGATGAAGTGGTGATAGGCATGATTGATAACAGAATAAAAGCTAATCCTGAAGCAAAAGGATTCATTTTTGATGGTTTTCCGCGCACAGTAGCCCAAGCAGAAGCATTGGACAGTATGATGACCGAAAACGGCATAAAAATTAATGGAATGATTGCATTGGTGGTTGATGATGAAGAACTTACCAAGCGTTTGCTCATTCGCGGGCAAACTTCTGGCAGGGCAGACGACCAAAATGAAGAACTTATCAGAAAGCGTGTGCAGGAGTACAGCACCAAAACAATGCCCGTCGCAGATTATTATACGAAGCAAGGCAAATACAGTGCTATTGGGGGAATAGGTGAAATAGAGGAAATTTTCACCCACATTTGCAATGTAATAGATAAATTTTAAGCCCAAAACATATTCAAAACCTTTGATAGTTCTCAAGAGAACCCTCAAAGGTTTTTTTGTTTTAGTTTCTCCACTCTTTAACCGTTTCCACAAAGCACCTTACCTTATCTGGCTCTGTATCAGGATAAACACCATGCCCCAAGTTTGCAATATGCCGTTGCCCGCCGAAAGACTGAAGCATTGCTCTTGTTTCTTTGCGAATACTATCATAGCTACCGTACAAAGCACAAGGGTCAAGATTACCTTGTAGTGTTTTCTGCTCCCCTACCAACGCCCTCGATTCCTGTGGGTTCATCGTCCAGTCCAGCCCTATCACCTCACAATTCAACCGCCCCAATTCCTTTCGGGCAAAAAAAGCACCTTTGGCAAACACAGTTTTAGGAACAGTAGTAATGGCATCACAAATTTGAGCAATATAAGGCACAGAAAATTCGCTATAATGCTCAGGTGGCAAGATGCCCGCCCAAGAATCAAATATTTGTATGATGTCCGCCCCCGCGCCCGCTTGCATCTGCAAATACGCAATCGTACTGTCTGTAATTTTCTGTAAAAGCAAATGGCAAAGTTCGGGAGCTTGGTACATCATTTTTCTTGCTTTTGAGAAAGTCTTTGAGCCACCGCCCTCTACCATATAGGTAAAAATAGTGAAGGGCGCACCTGCAAAGCCTATGAGAGGAACTCGCGCTGCCAATGCCTGCTTTGTGAGGCGAATAGCTTCCGCTACATAGCCCAAATCAGCCTCTGCGTCAGCTATTTTGAGTCCTGCTATGTCTTGTGCCGTCTGAATTGTTTTCGGAAAAAAGGGTCCTCGCTTTTCTACCATTTCATACGGTAGCCCCATTGCTTCGGGGATAACCAAAATATCAGAAAATATGATAGCTGCATCTACGCCCAAAATATCTACAGGCTGTATGGTAACTTCAGCAACTCTTTGAGGTGTTTTCACCAATTCGATAAAATCTCTGAGGCTATCCCGCACTGCCCTATATTCGGGCAAAATACGCCCTGCCTGCCTCATAAGCCAAACGGGAGGACGCTCTACTTGCTCGCCTCGTGCGGTGCGAAGTAGCAAATCATTTTTTAAAATGTGTGTCAAGTGCTATTTTTTTAGAATCAAAATCTTTTTTTGCCTTGCAAAGATAGAATAAAATATATCCTGCCTACACAGCCGCAAAAAACAAAAATAAATATTTTTCATAAAACTGTTAAAACTTTGTATTTTTTTTATCAGTTTTGTAATTAAACAAAAAAAACCTTATTTTTGAATAAAATTAATATTATTCACTATTGATTTAAAACTATACATATCCTATGGCATTAATGTTTATTTTCATTGCCCTGTTCATCGCACTGATTATAGGGCTAATACAATTGTTCAAGTACATCATCAACAGTAGTGGAAAGAAAATTATAGAGTCAGGCGCGCAAGCTGGTAGAGAGCTTGGCTTGCTCAAAAAATACCCCGATGTTGATTTGACTAAGTACAGTGGACTTATCCTCAATTTGGGTCTGATTATGACACTTGGTGTGTTGTTGATGGCTTTTGAGTGGAAAACTTATGACGAGCAAAAAGTAGCAAGTCTTGGCACGCTCGAAGCAGCTGAAGAGGAAGTAATGGAAATTCCTCCTACTGAGCAAAAACCACCACCACCACCTAAGTTGGTACAGCCTGAAATCGTGGAGATTCCAGATGATGAAGAAATAGAAGAAGATATTGATGTGGATTTGAACGTAGAGGTAAACTCTCAAACGTCAGTTACTGCTCCTGTAGTTGTTCCTAAAAAAGCCGTAGAGGTTGAAGAGGAAACTGTAGAAGAAGTATTTACCGTAGTAGAGGATAATGCAGAGCCAGAAGGTGGTATGGAAGCGTTCTACAAGTATCTTGGTAAAGCACTAAAGTACCCTTCGCAAGCAAGACGTATGGGTGTGGAAGGCAAGGTATATGTGCAGTTCGTTGTTGAAAAAGACGGTGCATTGACTGATATAAAAATTGTAAAAGGTATCGGTGCAGGCTGCGATGAAGAAGCTGAAAGGGTTGTAAAAGAAGCTAAAAAGTGGAAACCTGGTAAGCAAAGAGGTCGCCCTGTTCGCCAAAGAATGGTTATTCCTATTATCTTCAAACTTGGTTAAAAAAAACTTGGTTTACATACATAAAAAGCGTTTTACTCCGATTTGGGGTAAAACGCTTTTTTATTACCTTCTTTTATTTCGATAAATAGGCAAAAAACTCCATGCCCAAGGCAACCGCTATGTGAATAAATATACCCCCAAATACACTCCGAGAATAGTAGGCAATTACGCCCAAAATGTAGCCTCCAAAGAAAGAGCCTATAGTTTCGGGCAGAGGCTTACCGAAATGTATAAAGACATACACAATTACCATTACCCAAACAGAGCCACTGCCTAAATATTTAGACAAACTTAGTACGATAAACCCACGAAAAAATAATTCTAAGCAAACAAACTGCAAGCAATAGGTTAGCTCGTAAACAAAAATGGTAATTGAGGGGGATATTTGCCAATACTGCTCCGCATCTCCTGACTTATAGCGTGGGTAGGTATGCAGAAAATCTGGGCGGAGAGAAGCCCAATAAAGCAAGGGAAGCATCAGCATAAACATCAGTAGATATGGCTGATAACTAAAGCCTTGCTTGGAAAATCCATAAAAACGCCATTCAGGATTAGATTTGTGATGCTCGAAAAACCAATAAAAAATGGGAAGAATTAGGTAAAAAATACAACATTCAATGTTAAAAAATACTTTATTGAAAAAATAGTGCGTAGCGATTGGTAGTCCTTTGGTTTCAAAAATATAACCATACTGGTTCAAGAACAAAACGCTAAGTATGAGAACGCATAATTGCCAAAAACCTCTCTTTTTTAAAACATCAAACCTTTGATTTTCTACCGCAGGTTTGCATAAAAAAATAAAGGCAAAAATTACGGTGAGAAAAGGGAATGTAAAAAATAAGCCTTTGAAAATGAGTGCATTTTCATTTGACTGAAAATAAATATCCAAATTGCTTACGTACCTATAGGCAACGCAGGAAAAAGCAAAAAGCGGGAAAAGACACAAAAAAAGAACACCTCTCCACCCTTGATTGGCGTGTTCGGAGAGATGTTTTCGTATATAAAAAATAAGTTGGTTCATCTCTTTTTATCCGTAGCAAACCTCTTCCTCCATTACTTCTATGGTTTCAGGTTCGCTTGCTACAAAAGTTGTAAAAGCGTAATTTTCAAATACTTCGTCTAATATCTCTAATACATGGTTTTGGCTTTGTGCCTCTACAAGCCTTGTGCGGTAAGGCTTGAAGTCAGGCATATTTTTAAAATAAGCCGTATAATGCCTTCGCATCTCAAAAATGCCCAATTTCTCCCCTTTCCAACGCACCGAAAACTCCAAATGCTTTTTGCAAACGTCTATTCTTTCCTGTAGTGTGGGCAACGGGTGTTTTTGCCCTGTAGCAAAATAATGCTTTATTTCTCTGAAAATCCATGGATAGCCTATCGCTGCCCTGCCAACCATGATGCCATCAACTCCATACTTATTTTTATACTCCAAAGCCTTTTCGGGGGAGTCTATGTCGCCATTCCCAAAAATAGGAATATGAATATCGGGCATATTTTTTACTTCGGCAATCCATCGCCAATCTGCTACCCCTTTATACATCTGCGACCGAGTGCGGGCATGAATCGTCAGTGCCTGAATACCAACATCTTGCAAGCGTTTTGCTGCCTCTTTGATATTGATGGTATCATCGTCCCAGCCCAATCTTGTTTTTACTGTAACAGGTCTTTTGCAGATTTTTACAATTTCTTCTGTGATTTTCTGCATTTTAGGCAGGTCGCGAAGCAGCCCTGCTCCTGCTCCTTTGCAAGCCACGTTTTTGACGGGACAGCCATAATTTATATCTACCAATTCGGGCATTATTGCATCTGCTATGGCTGCTGCCTCTCGCATTACCTCTACCTTATCTCCGAAAATTTGTATGCCAATAGGTCTTTCATACTCAAAAATATCTAATTTTTGGATACTCTTGGCGGCATCACGAATCAGTCCCTCTGCCGAAATAAACTCTGTGTACATCAAATCTACGCCATTTTCCTTGCATACTGCCCTAAAAGGCGGGTCGCTTACATCTTCCATCGGTGCGAGCAGTAAGGGAAAATCTGGCAAAATTACATCTCCTATTTTCATTTCTAAATTTTAAATTTTATCTCGAAGTCTATCTTGTTTTAGAGTAAAAGGGCTATGTTAGACAAGTTCTTCTACCTGCTCTGTTTTGGGAATCCTTGCTATTTTAATATTTAGTACGCCAAACAATATCGTCATCAGAGGGCTAATGATATTAAAAAAACAATACGGTGCATAAGTAAGGGTTGCTACGCCAAGTACACTTGCTTGAGTAGCCCCGCAAGTGTTCCAAGGCACTAATACTGAAGTAACTGTCCCCGAATCTTCCAAAGTACGGCTTAGGTTTTCAGGCTTTAAGCCTCGCTTTCTGAAGGTATCGGCATACATACGCCCTGGTACTACTATAGCAAGGTATTGGTCAGAAGCAGTAATATTAAAAAATATACAAGTTCCTGCTGCTGAGGCTATTAGTCCGCCCGCCGAATGTACCGAACTAATAATTGCTTGGGTAATACGTTCTAACATTCCACTGATTTCCATGATGCCGCCAAATACCATTGCACAGATTATCAGCCAAATAGTATTGAGCATACCGCCCATACCTCTGGTTGTGAGCAAGTCATTTACCATCTGATTTTCCGTAGTGATTTGTATTTGTCCGTACATGGCTTTCATTACGCCCATATAGTAAACTTTGATGCCACTGCCTTCAGTATTGGCTATTTTGCTCACTATTTCGGGTTGGAAAATCACCGCCGCCACCCCACCGAGCAAGCCTCCAATAAATAAGGCGGGCAGGGCAGGAACTTTTTTGACTATCATGGTAATAACTAATACGGGAACAACAAAAAGCCATAGCGAAATATTAAACTCTTTTGCGATGGCATTTTGCACACTGCTGATGTCTGCATTTTCGGCGGTTGCAGAGGCAAACCCCCAGATGAGGAATATGAGCAATGTAATAGTGAGCGTAGGCACTGTTGTAAGCACCATGTAGCGAATATGTGTGAATAAGTCCGTTCCCGCCATAGCAGGAGCGAGATTTGTCGTATCTGATAGGGGGGACATTTTGTCGCCAAAGTACGCCCCTGAAATGATAGCACCCGCTACTACGCCTTCATCTATACCCAATGTTTTGCCTATGCCGAGCAATGCAACACCTACTGTAGCTACCGTCGACCAAGAGCTGCCTGTTGCCAAAGAAACAATACAACAAATTACGCAGGCTGCCACAAGAAAGATAGTGGGATTCAATAAGTTAAGTCCGTGATAAATCATGGCGGGAACGATGCCACTTAGCAGCCAAGTGCCTGACAATGCCCCAATTAATAATAGGATAAGCATTGCTTCCATCGAGGAGGTAATGCTACGCAAGATGCCATGTGTGATAGTTTCAAAAGAAATTTTTAACCTAAATATTGCTATCAGCCCCGCTACCAAGCCCGCAAGGAGCAAAACCATCTGGTTGGAGCCTGAAGTAGCTTCATTGGAAAAAACATAGACGTTCATCGCCAACAGTGAAATGAGGAAGATGATAGGGATAAGTGCCTCTAACAACGTAGGCTTTTGTACCGTTTTATTCATTTGGCGTTTATTCGTTTATTTTTTTAATCACTGGCTTAAACTTGGGTTTAAAAACAGGCTTTTCAGCCATTGGATTATTAGGAGTTTCTATGTTTTTACTAACAACCGTATTTTCAGAAAAATCATTGTTTTCTACCGCTATTTTTTCTGCTTTCTTTTTTTCTCTCTCCTCTGCTTCTGCTTTTTTTAGCATGGCTTCTTCATTCGTAATTTTGCTAAAAGGGAAATTGAGTTGGCGAATATCAAAAACGCTGTAGTCGTATTCATTGGTCATAGTAATGCACTCCGTAGGGCATACTGTAGTACAAAGCCCACAAAAACAGCACTTTGCCATGTCAATATCAAACTTTGTTGCATATAGGCGAACGGGAGTACCGTCAGAAGTCGTTCCTATCTGCTCTCCCGCTTTTACCGATTCTATGTCTATACAATTTACAGGGCAAATCTTCGCACATTTATCGCAAACAATGCAGTCATCTATCTCTACATCAAGCTGATAACGCCCTACGTCTGGCACAGGGAGTTTTTCCTTCGGGTACTGCAAGGTAACAATGCCTACCTCGTCAGTAAAATAGTTTTTATCGTTAGCGGGCGTAGTATTCCTCAATCGTTTTCTATGAATAGACTTCATAAAATGGCGAAAAGTAAGACGCGCACCCGTAGAGAGCGTACTGAAAGACTGTGCTATATTGCCAAAATATTCTTTGGTAGTCATGTAATACTAATAATGTTCAAATTTTTTATTCCAATAGCTATTGAGGTAATAAAGCCCAACTCCAGAAAGAATAAAAATAATGGAAGTAGTCAGGTAATCTTCAAATAAAATAATGTAACGCCCTATGAGCCAAGCCAATAGATAGAAAATTCCTCTCATAAAATCTCCTTTTTCCTGAATATCGATGCCGTGGTAAATTTTCCAGATACAATAGGCAAAGAAAAGAACGTTCATCGCCAGAAAGATGACATCAGTAGCTGCCTTCAAGCCTTCTGCCCCTATGCTACCCATAGCAAGAAACAAGGCAGGAATAAAAAGCAAGCCTACCATGATAAAAGCAATATTCATTTTTGCCCTGCTGCTCTTGCTTGTATCGATACCCATGCCCTGCCAATGCAACACGCAGGCAATAATAAAGAGTGCATAAAAACTTGTAGGCACACCCGAAGCAGAAATAGTGCTTACGACCTCGCTTACAACCCCCTCAAAAGTAAATAGATAGAAGAAAAATACAATGACAGTAAGCAAACTCGATTGGAAGGTATCGGCAAATTTCCCCGCATAGTCTTTTTTGATGAAGTTAAAAATGCTAAGAAACAACAGAATATATGCCCCAAAGAATAGAGGCATTAATTCAGGTTCATATATTCTTTCCAAACGACTTTCCTCTACGGTAATGATTAGATTGACCAAAAACATATAGAAACTGCCCAGCATAAAAAGCAAATCGAGCCAATGCGGATTCCGATACACAAAGTAGGCAAAGGCAAGCATAAGTAAGGGACTCCAAAGCGAAAACTGAAAAAACTCGTTCTGCCAAAAAAGCCAAAGTAAAAATAATGCCTGAAGAATGACTGCCAAAAAAGTGCTTCGGAAAAAGAAAATGACAGGCAAAGAGCCAATTATCCACCACAGCACGCCATCGGGGTAATAGGCGGAAATGTGGAAAATTTGTGCTTGCAGGGCTATATTTGCCCCGAAAACCAAAGAGGCGAAAATCATAGCAAGGCGAGCAGAAACCTCCTCTCCTTGCAAATAATAGCGAATAGCCATAACGTATGCAATGCCCAAAGGAAGCAAGCCCGCAAGCATCTGTGCTACTATTGGGAGTTCCTGCCAATTCGCTGAAATGAGTAAAAATATGCCCGCAGCTATGATAAACAAACTCACTGCCTTGATAAGCACACCCGATTGCTTGTACCAAGGCGGTGCCTGATTGAGTTCGTAATTCTCCACAAACAAATCTACTTGTTCGGGGCTAATCCAGCCTTGTGCCTTCCATAAGTCTATTTCTTCTTTAAACCTTTCAGAACCTTTCAAATGCGACCACATAAGCGAGCTATTTTATTTTGAAAGCGAAAGATAAGTGATTCTTTATAAAAATCCAAAAATACCAACAATACTGTTTTTTCAAGGCTTAAAAACAAGTCAATGATATTGGTTTCTGAAAAAATAAGTTTTACACCAAAGAAATTTTGACCAACTTAGCAGGTCTATTTCCTTCTCTATACCAAATCAAAAGCATTTGCATACCGATATACCTCGCTCAAATGTCTTATTTCCAGCTTTTTATAGATATTTTTGCGATGCGTGTTTATAGTATGTACAGAGGTAAAAGCCATCTCTGCAATTTTTTGGTTGCTATCGCCAATCGCTATTAGCCGTAATATTTCCTTTTCTTTTTTTGTCAGAGAAGCAAAACGTTCGAAGTTTTTGCGCAAAAATAAATCCTGCTCAAGAACTCTCTCCAATCTGTTAGTAGAAACCTCTAACATCTTGATAGGCATGGTCATAGAAAAGTAAATACTTTCCTTTTTGTAAATCTTAGAAGCCGTAAGTAGCAGCATAAAATCTTTTTTCCCCACGGGCTTGATTGCCTGAAATCCTGAAGATACCGCATTGACATCGCCAATTTTGAAAAAATCAACCAAATTCGGGAGAAATTTTTGGGTAAGCTGCGGGTCAAAAAACTTATCAAACATATCTACGCCATCTTCTATCAGGGGCTGATGATGCATCCCTATCAAAGGCTCAAAGCAGGAGTTCATGTATTTGATGGAAAAATCGAGGCGGTTGGTATGAACCGTGCTATCCATGACATTTTCGATGTCCTCAAAGTTGAGCTTGCCGTCATTGATTTGCTTGTCTAATAAAAAGAGATTCTGCTCATGTTTTCTCATGAGTTCGATTTCTGTGTAGTGCATAAAAAAAATAAGATTTAGATAAAATAGATGTCAGTAGTATTTTTTTCCCTCTTAGAGAGGTATAAGATTAGCTGATTTTCAAGAAGGGCGATGATTTCAAATGTATGATTATAGCAAATTCACCTCCCCCCGCCCCCGCCGAAGGGGGAGAATACGACTGTTTCCACCTTTGGAGGGAGAATACGACTGCTTCCCCCCTTTGGAGGGAGAACAGGACTGTTTCCCCCTTTGGAGGGGGTAAGGGGGAGGTCATCATAAAATTTGAAAACACTACCCAAAAAAGAACTGTTACGAATTTGTGAAAAATTAACAGTATTATCAAATTTTTTGACAACAAATATTCCACAGCGGACAATTTATTAACAAACTTTAACCTTTTAAAGCTACAAAAAAGCCTCTAAAGTAGCTGAAAAGCTAAAAAATACCATAAAGTGGGTATTGACTTGGAGTTTTTTACCCCCTACATTTGCCGAAAAATTAAGATTTATGGTAGTCGCCTAAGAATAGCTACCTAATCACTTTACGGTATTTAATTTATACTTGATTCTAAAACTTCTACCAAGGACTTCTGCACAAAAACTTTACTATAAGAACCCAAAAATATGGACTACACACTCGATAAACTTTCTGAAAGAGAAAAAGAGGTCTTGCTGCTCATCACCCAAGGCAATACCAATAAAAAGATAGGTGAAACACTTGGGATAGCAGAATCTACCGTAGAAACGCATCGCAAGAATATCAAAAGTAAACTGCAAGCCAAGCACACTACTGATTTATTTAGAATCGCACACTTAAACAATTTATTTTAACCCCCTATAAAAATGACGAAAATTATGAAATTATCACTCTCTTACAAATTGAAAAATTACGCAATAGCTTCCTTACTATTCGCCGCCACCTTACTGATGAATAGCTGTACGAAAGATGAACCTCTGCCCAATATTTCGGCGGTGATTACCTCGACTTTTACGGACTCCAAAGAAGCCCCCGCTAAGGTGAGTTTTACTGCCGATGGCGTAGGGGAAATAGAAAAGTACGAATGGAACTTCGGTGACGGAGGCACGGGGCAAGGCAAAACAGGCTCTTATACCTATAAGCAAGCGAGCAAATACACTGTAATTCTTACGATTACAGGCGATGAAGGTTCTAAGAAAAGCAGGCAAACGGTAAGCAAAAAAATTACCCATGAAGTTACTGTAGAGGAGCCGCAGCCAAGCATTACGATTAGCACCAATTTCCTGAATAACAATCAGTTAATCCCGACTACGGTTACTTTTACTGCCACCAATAGCCGCCCTGTGCGTATTTTGAGTTGGGAATGGACACTTTCTGACGGTAGAAAATCAAACGAAGAAAATCCTTCTTTTACTTTTGACAAAGGCGGAGAGTATTCCATTACGCTAAAAGTAACGACTTCGAGAGGTACGTTCACTTTTACTGCGAATGCCTTTGGCGTAAATGCCCTGCCGAAAGTGCTGACAAAAGACGCTACAGACATCACTATCAACAGCGCAAAGCTATGGGCAAGTCTTACTGAAGCAGGTTTCCCTATCCCAACTGCCATAAAAGCAGGTTTTTACCTCATAGATGGCACAACTACCCGCTATATTTCGGTGAATAATGCGCTGGGAACGGACAATCTGCCCAAAGATTTTAGTGCTACTTTAGACGGTTTGGCGGCGGATAGGGCGTACTCCTACTATGCTGCGATTGAGTTAGCAAATAGGCAGGAGATAAAAGGCGAAACCAAGACTTTCCGCACTGTAAAGCCTGTACTGCCTACGATAAATACTGATGCAGTTACAGAAATAGCCATCTCAAGCGGAAGGCTCAACCTCACGATTACGGACAGAGGTATTCCTGCGGCCATCAGTCGCTACGGATTTGTGTGGTCAGCCTCAAGCACTGTACCTACACTCGCCAACGCTACTGCCATAGACCTTACAAGCAGTACAAGCTCTGTTTTGCAAAACCTTAGCCAAAATACGACCTACTATGTGCGGGCTTTTGCCATCAATATGGCGGGGACAGCCTACGGAAATGTGGTAACTTTCCGAACACGCACCCCAGACCCGAAACTCCCTACGGTACTTACGCTGGCGGTAACAAACATAGCCGATAAAACTGCCAAGCTAAACCTCAACCTTACTGACGTAGGCTTCCCTTCGCCTGTAACGGAAACGGGCTGGATATTCAGCACCACCAACAGCAACCTCACCATAGATAGCGGAAACGGTAGATACTGGTGGGAAAATAACTACACAAGCCCTACCGCCCTCTCCTCCGACATGAAAGACCTCCAATCTGGCACTACCTACTACATAAGGTCTTATGCCACCAATGCTACAGGTACAAGCTACGGGGAAACGGTGAGTTTTAAGACTACGGGCTTGTCTCCAAAAGCAATACCAGACTATACTGCTGAGGGTACTATTTGTGCAAAAGAAGGGCAATTTGATGTAGGAGGGAAAAACAATTTAAAAGCCGAAGGGAGTATGACCAAATGTGACTTTACGGTGCGTGGAGGGAGATGTGTTATTAAATCAATGAAAGTAAGATGGGGGTTTTCTACATTTTTTGGAGACGCTTTTCTTTCAGGCGGAATGGTGTGGACTGCTGAAACAGGCACATCCGTAGACTGCATTAACGGTAGTAATACCATCATCTATCTAAAACTGCAAGATGTAAATGGAAATATAGTCTATTTAAATAGAAATAGAGAGTTTATATTTCCAAAATCTGGTCAGAGTGCTATTACTTCTGCCAATCTACCTTACTGGAAGGACACATTTTGTAGTACTGAAAAAAGCATTTTAAACACTTGTTTGACAGCACAACAAGCCAAAGATTTTTGGATTAGGGGATTTAAGGTCATTGATTTTGTAGTTTACTGGTCAGAATGATATAGTGTTTTCACATTTTTAAAAATACCTAAACCATGAAAAAATTACCCTTTTTAATGCTTGGCGAAGTGTTTTGGGAGAACGTTGCGCTGTTAGTGGTCTTCAGACCAGTCGCTTTGCAAGTCGCTTTACTTGAAAAACCACTTGCAGGGTCTGCGACCACTGACAGGGTTTAAGGGTTCTTTTACTCTTAACAAGAAAAAATAAATTTTTCAACACTTTTAAAATACCTAAACCATGAAAAAATTACCTTTTTAATGCTTGGCGACAGTGTTTTGGGAGAACGTTGCGCTGTTAGTGGTCTTTAGACCCTATCAGTCGCTGAAAACCACTTGCAGCAATTCCATTGTAGGGTCTGCGACCACTGACAAGGTTTTAGGAAATGGCGGTTGCCGAAAAGCCAAATAAAGAGTAGGCAAAAACTTTTTAAATTTAAAAAAACAATGAAAAAAATTTTCTGTGCTGTCAGTTTCCAAAACTGACAGTGGTTTCTCAAAACCAATTGTGCTTGAACTTGGCAGTTCTGAGGAACTGCAAGCACAAAATGCTTCAACCATTGACAACGTTGGTCGGTTGCGCTGTTAGTGGTCGCAGACTCTACCAGTCGCTTTGTAAATAAACCACTTGCAGGGTCTTCGACCACTGACAGGGTTTTAAAAATTACTTAGGGAGCGTTTTCAATGTTCGAAGACCTTGACAATCGTTGAGAGAGAGTAACGCTTGTCAAGGTTTACGGCTTGCGCCTTCAACCATTGACAACGTTGGTCGGTTGCGCTGTTAGTGGTCGCAGACCCTACCAGTCGCTTCTTGAAAAACCACTTGCAGCAATTCCATTGAGAAAATAATGCTTGTCAAGGTTTCGCTACGCTTCAACCATTGACAACGTTGGGTTGCCTCCCCCTGCCCCCTCCAAAGGGGGAGATAATACATTTCCCCCTTTGGAGGGGGCAGGGGGAGGAAGTAATTTAACAATCGTTTTTCATTTTTTTTAACATTTTTTAAAATCATTTACCATGAAAAAAATTAAAATTGCATTATTCGCCTTTTTGATGGCTGCCCTCATGACAGGCTGCTTCGAATCTAAGGACAGTGCCACCGCAGACTTGGCTTCGCAGGTAGCGGGCGAGTACAACTTCTTTTCTATTACCGCAGGCGGGAAAACTTTTAATCTCACAGAATACCTTGCCCTTTCGGGGGGAGAAGTTACGCTGTTTGTTTTCAGCAAAATTGACGCTACTACCCTCAAGGGAGAGTCATTTACTGTTAAAAATGGAACAAGAAAACCTGACGGACCCGCAGGAACAATCAGATTAACAGATATGGGAGGCGGCTCTATCAAACTTGATGATGCCAATACGCCTAATGCTGGTGGTACTATCACTTACAAAGATGGCAGTCTTACTTTCACAGACAAATCAAGCGTAGTAGTTTATAAAAAGAAGTAAGCCCTCGCCTCCCCCCGCCCCCTCCAAAGGGGGAAAACAGCACTTAGCCTTCTATGAAGGTTGTATTTGTATTTTCTCCCCTTTGGAGGCAGGGCGCAATGCAATTGTAGGGGGGAGGTAAAATTAACCAAAAAAAACCCATGAAAACCTATTTATTTATACTCTTATGCTTATTCGCCTTTGCGGGTGCAGGGCGGGCGCAGTCAGAGAGAAACAAAGATGTGCTGTACTTCAAAGGCAGTAGCAAAACAGTCAAAGGCATTATTTTGAGCAGAGATAGCACCCACGTAAAAATGGAAACCGAGTGGGGAGATATACTTTCCTACCAACTCAAAGACATTGAGCAAATTGTAGAGCGTTCTACTTTCAGTAAAGACGCAAAAGGAGATAAGCAAACCCAAGCAAGTATAGGGTTTATTGAGCAGGAAAACAAAAAGAAAAGTATGCAAGCTGCGCAAAGCAATGGCTACTCCATTCTTGGCAACCTAAACATAGGCTGGTCGCTTGGAGGTGCGCTCCCAATGGGTAGTTTCGGCGATTTCTTCGCGTTTGGCGTAGGGAGTAGCCTGACAGTAAAGCAGTTTTACAACAATTTTGGCTTTCATCTTTCGGCAGGGGCTTACTCCTTTGCTTCCAAAGAGGCTATATCAATCGTTCAGGACATTGGCAACATAGACTTTGATAATCCGCAAGAGCCAAAAGTAACTACGGAAAAAATACTCTTCCAAGTAGTCCCTATTACCGTAGGGGCAGACTATCACTATCAGCTCATAGATATTCTCCGCCCTTATGCAGGAGTAGAAGCAGGTATATACATGATAGGAGATGTTTTTACAAAGCCATTACAAGGGAAGAGCTACGTGGAGAATAAGATGGGCTATGCCGCAAAAGTAGGCATCTTACTCGGCAATCGGACTAAGTTTATGATAGAAGGAAAATACAACCGCTTCGCAAAAGGTGAGCTATCAGAGGCGGGCAGTTTTGCGACCCTAAATCTTGGCGTGTTGTTTCAGATTGGAAAAAAGTAAAATACCCACTTTTAGGTATTTTATCAATTATTTTTGTGATAAATACCCACTTGTAGGTATTGTAAGTATCAAAAAGCCTCTATATCTTTGCAATTCAAAACTTTACCCTATTTTTATTACAAAATTTTATTTATCACTCAAAACAAATTCATTTATGAGAATATTTTTTTTGTGTACCATTTTTATGATAGGCTTAGCCTATTCTCCTGTATTTGCCCAGCAAACACCTGAGCAAGCACACCAAGAAGCAGAGAAAAGAGCATTAGAAAAGATAGAAAAATTTCTTAAAGAGCAGGCTGAGGAACGTGCAAGAGATAAAGCAAAAGCAGAGGCAGCGGAAAAAGAGCGTGCCGCACAGCGTGCAAAGTACAAATTGAGAGAGGCGGCAGAAGAAAAAGAGCGTGAGGAACTTGACAAAGCTCGCAAGCTAAAAGAAGAAAAAGAAGCTGAAGAACAAGAACAGCGCGAAGCGGAGGAAAGGGAAGAAGAGGAACAAAGGCAACGCAAAGCAGAAGAAGAAGAAGAAGAGCAACAACAAAGACAACGCTGGGCGGAGGCAAAAGAAAGAGAAGAAGCGGCAGCAGAAGAAGCTGAAGAACGTTTGGAAGAGATAAAAAGAGAAGCGGAAAGGGCGGAAGCAGAGCGCAAACGAAAGCATGAACAAATGCTAAAAGACAACCGAATGGCGGTAATTTCAAACTTTGAGAGTAGCGAAATTCCCACTTCTGCCAGCATGATAAAGGAAAGTAAACTGTACTACTTTTCGTATGCCTACAGCCAATATGACCTTACAAACGAAGTGCCTACCATCTATGTATCTTCTCCTTTTCCCGTAACCAAGTACGCAGACGGTACATGGCCTTATGAAAAAGATGTATTAGGCGAAATCAGAGAATCTACACCTTACAGCCCAATTTTGCATGGCAATTATCCATCCTTAGATGCAGCCCAAGAAGCATACAATAGCTTTGTCAGACGTTTGAAAAATGAAAGTGTAGCTGTCAAAACATTTGACTACGAAGGTAAAAATGCAGGGAGCAGTACAAATTCTTCTACGCTTGACTTTTGGGGAAATGAAAAAGGAGAGAAGAAGAAAGTAGAAAAGAAAACCGAAGCTGGGGCAGAGCTTGACTTTTGGGGAAATAAAGTGCCAAATAAAAAAGTAGCACCCAAGAAAACAAACAAAAAAACAAATTAACTATTTCAATTATTTTACAAATATAATAATCAATTTGATGAAAAAACTTTTTTTAATCTTAGCTGTCTTTTTCCTATTTGTTCATTATTTGTCTGCACAGAATAGTACCACTTTGGCACAGCTAAAGTATGATGATGCCGAGCAAGCATTTAAGAGAAATGATTTTACTACTTGTCTTAGCAAACTTGCAGAAGTAGAGGAGATTTTAGGGCAGGTCAATCCAAAGACATTGTATCTTAAAGTCAAAGCACGCTGGGGCTACTTAGGGAAGTTAGACCTTTACGCAAGTAGAAGTAATTACCAATATGTATCTGCCTTACAAGACGACTGTAACAGCTACTTACAAAAGTTTGAGATTAAAGGTCTGGAGGAAAAATACAAAGATGTTTACAAAATAGCAGAATCCCTCAAAGCGAGTTATCCAACATCAGAGAGCCGTTTCAATGAATTAGTTGCAGATAGAGAAGAAAAGGAGAGAGCAGAGGCAGCACGTCTGCAAGAAATCCGAAGAAAAGAGCAAGAAGCCAAAGCAGCAGAAGCAGAACGTCTGCGAGCCATCAAGTACAAAGAAGAGCAAGCTGAATTAGAACGGCTGAAAGAAATCCAAAGAAAAAAGGAAGAAGCAGAAGCTAAACAACGAAGGGAAGAAGCGGAAGCACAAGAGAGAAGTCGCCAGCTACAGGAGGAACAAAGAAGAGCCAATGAGCTACGTGCAAAAGAACAGCAACGACTCATCAATGACCAATCTACTGCGCTCATCTTCGAAACACCAAGTATGACGCACTCCATCTTTGGTATTTCTATCTACAGCCTGAACAGAAGGAAATTTAAAAGTTACTTTACCGCAAGAATGGGCTTTCTCTCCCTACAGGAAATAAAGGCTATAGGCGCGCCCTATGTTCCTACAGCAAACAGCAACTATGTTTACAAAGGTTTTGCGATTTCTTATGGTATGACCTTTCCACTCATATCCCCTGTGTATGGCTATGCGGGCGTTGGGGCATCCACAGAAAGACTTATTTTTGAATATACTAATTCTTCTGACCGCTCGAAAGTTTGGGGTAACGGACTAAATACACAAGGCAAAGTCCTCGAAGATGGCTATGCCGCAGACGTAGATGCGGGTATCGTCATTCTTCCTTTTAAATATCTTTCTGCCAAAATAGGCGTTTCTTGGACTCCTTACAGAACGTATTTTGATGGGGCAACTCAAGCACAGAAAGACTTATTCCAAACCACACAAATTGTATTTGGCTTGGGCTTCACTTTCGGTGGGGCTAATAATGAAAATTGGTGGAATCGCCAGAATTGAGTCAAATGATAGCACATTGTCAATGGTTAGAGCGAACCCATTACACAGATGGAATTACCAAAAGTCGCTTAAAATAAAGATTTGTAATTTTAAAATTATACCATAAAACCTCATGAAAAAACTACAATTAATCACCTTATTATTTTGCTTATTTGCCTTTGCGCTTACAAGCAACGCCCAAAACGAGGTCGTGTTAAAAGAAGACCTCGTTGTTTTCAATAGTGCAAATTATGATGAGAAAAGCGGACAGATTTCTGTTTTTTATTCCATCAAGCAGGGGAAAGCCTTGCGTAACTTTGACTATTCCTACAATGTAGAACTCTTTTATTCGGAAGATGGGGGCAAAAACTTCAAATCTACAAAAGCGGTAACAGGTGATGTAGGTGCGGGTATCAAGCCTTCTTTTTCTATGAAAACTATCAAATGGAATCCACTGAAAGATGACCCCGATTTTGAAGGGCAGAATGTTGTTTTCAGTGTGCGCCCTACCATTCAGATAGCCAACTCACGCCACACCAAAGGTCCCGAATTAGGGGCGTTAAATATCCTATTCCCTGGACTGGGAGATATTTTTGTCAGACCGAAAAGTTCGGGCATAGTGCTTGGCTTTTTCATTGGCGGCTTGATAGGTGGTAGCATTTACCTCAATCAGCAAGCACAGCAAAAGTATAACGACTACCTTAATGCCACTACAATTTCTGACCAAGATAAGAACCTCGAAGAGGCAAATACTTTTAACCTGATTTCACAAGGTTTGGGTTACGGGGCTGTTGCTTTTTGGGGCATAGATATTTTGACTGGTGTTGCCAAAGGCTTTAAAAACAAGGCTTTAAAGAATAAGTATAACAATAAGGTCATTGAGGCAGGAAAGACAGCTTACCAGCCTACGAAGATGCGCTTAGAACTTTTTACGAGCTATGCCACTAACGTAGGTGCTTCACAATTGGGGATAAGGCTTGGTTTCTAATTATTCTTTAGTTTCACTCCTCCCCCCTACCCCCTCCAAAGGGGGAGAAAATAGCCTTCTATGAAGGCGGGCTGTTAAGTTTCCCCCTTCGGAGGGGGGCAGGGGGAGGTTGTATTTCCCCCTTTGAGGGCGCAGTGCAACTGGGGCAGGGGGAGGTTGTATTTTAAACTTTAAACACAAAAAACATGAAAACACATTTTTCTTTAAAATATTGGTTTATTGCTTTTCTCTTGCTTTCTGCTTGCGAAAAGTTAGACCTCAAAAGGCAGGTAATTTTTACCAAAGGCGTTACCGTTACAGAAGTGAAAACGACTTCTGTTAGGGCTTCGGGCAATCTCTTGGACAATGGTGGCGGCACGATTGCGAAGGCGGGCTTTGTGTATAGCACCTCGCCTTTGCCTACTTTCGAAAGCGCAGAGGGCAAAGTAGAAATTAATACTTTTACAGGCACTAATCGCCCTATTCCCATCAGTGCTACTATCACAGGGCTAAAAGGGGGAACAACCTACTTTGTGCGGGTTTTTGCTTTCAATGATGCGGGCATGGTGGGATATAGTGAGGACGCAACTTTCACTACCACCAATAACCCCGAAATTACCAACAATCTTCCTGCAAGTGCAGTAGTAGGCGATGAAATCACCCTCACTGGCGCAAACTTTGGGGCAAACCCAACCCTGACCTTGCAAGGGGCAAGTACGCAGCCTATTCGCACTTCTTCGGCAAATGACACCAGAATAGTGTTCCGTATTCCTTTTGAGTTGGCGGCAGGAAACTACTCCGTCATCGTGAACAACGGACAAGCAAGTTCTTCCTCTTTAGTAGCACTCAATATTAACCCTACTGTAACAGACTATACTGATGCGGGATTTATCGGTGAACTATGGAGTGTGAATGGCACAGGCTTTGGCTCTGAGATAGCCTCTGTAAAGGTGAGTTTGGGAACGAATAACCTGACCGTAACAAGAGTAGAGCCGAGCCGAATTACTGTAACCCTACCCAGAGATGCTACAGGCACTTTTAAGCCCATCATCACCGTCAATAGCCGCAGCGTAACGGGCAGCAAGGACTTTACTATCAAGCCCGCACCTAATGCGTGGATTAGAAAAGGATTGATGCCTAATGGTAGTAACCCAGCAAGTGGCATACATTTTACCTATAATGGTAAAGGTTATGCAGGTTTAGAAAATAATGCAATCAACTTATATGAATATGACCCAAGTACGGATAAATGGTCTATCAAAAACCCAAGCTACCCTGGCACCAAAAGATATGCAGGAGGCTGGGCTATGATAGGTACCAAGCTGTACTTTGGAAGTGGAAGAAAGGCTGTCGACTGGTCTGATGAGCTGTATGAATACGACTTTGCGACTGACAAATGGACACAAAAGGCAAACATTGGTGATAAGGGAAGTGAAAGTTATAATAAACGCAATCAATTTTTTGTACTAAATAATACACTGTACAAGAGTTTTGGCTACCAAAATATAGATGGTGTAGCTCGCTGCCTCGATAGAGAAATACGTAGGTATGATGCGACCGCCAATACATGGACATTGGTCAAAGAACCCAAAGGAACAAATTGTAATACTAATGTCTTCAGTGTAGGAAATGATGCGTATCAAGGATTTGGTTTTAGTAGTGCTGTTTACAAGCTAAATGCGACTACTTTGGAGTGGGAAAAAATCACAGATTATCCCGAAGGTAGTACTAGTGAGGCTAATATTTGCGTTTTGAATAACTTTCTATATGTATTTGGTACTTACTTGACTGATACACCACGTAAATTTTCCAAGCAGGTGTATAGACTAAATTTGCAAACAAGGGCATGGGAAAAACTCCCCGAACTGCCTTTTGAGCCAAGAAGCGGCGCAACTATTTTTGCTCTGAATGGCTTGATTTACTTTGGCGGTGGCTATAATAATGATACAAGGGCAAGTTTCACAGATTTTTGGGAATATACACCACCAAATTAGAACGCTGTTAGTGGTCTTTAGACCCTACCAGTCGTTTAAATCCAGTCGTTGGAAATTAAATCCACTGTTAGGGTCTTCGACGGGGTCGCCTCGACCACTCACAGGGGTATTTTAAACTTTTAAATTTTTAAACACAAAAAATAACATGAAAATTACACTCTTTTTTTTAATGATGCTGATTGGGGCGAGCAGCTTGTTTGCTCAAGTGCCTACAGAGGCAAAAAGCGGGAATATGTCCTTTGGCAACTTCAAAGGGCGGGACAAATTAGCACCTGTAGTGGTGCTTATCTCTCCCAAAGTAGCGCAAAATGGAGATAAAGTAAGCGAATTGCGTGACCGTATCCGCATAGTTGCCAAAGTTACAGACAACGACACCCTGCAAAGCGTAATGGCAAACGGACAGGCAACCACCAACATTGGTGACCTTTATGAAATAGAAATTCCTCTGACTGACAAGGAAACTAAAGTAGAACTCATCGCCAAAGACAAGGCGGGAAATACGACCAATATCAACTTTATAGTAGTGAAAGAAGTATCAGCCCTCGCTGCCAAGATGCAAGAAAGGGAAGACTTGGACTTTGACATAGCGCAGCACGCCAACACCGCCAAGTATTACGCACTCATTATTGGTGTCGACCAGTATGATGATGCGGCAGTGGTAGATTTGGACAATCCTGTCAAAGATGCACAAAGTTTGGCAGAGGTACTTTCCAATCAATATACTTTTGAGAAAGAAAACGTCCTATTTTTGAAAAACCCTACACGCACCCAAATCATCAAAGCCTTTGACGAATTGAGCAACAAACTCACTACTACAGACAACCTGCTCATTTTCTACGCAGGGCATGGAATCTGGGAAGAAAAACTCAAAAAAGGCTATTGGTTGCCCGCAGATGCCAAGAAAGACGACAGAGCTAACTGGTTTTCTAACAGTGACTTGCGCGATTATATCGGCGGTATCGGCTCGAAACATACGCTTTTGGTCGCAGATGCCTGCTTTAGCGGCGGTATCTTCAAAACCAGAGAGGCTTTTGCCAATGCACCTATAGGCGTAAAAAACCTTTACCAAAAGCAAAGCCGAGAAGCAATGACAAGCGGCGCACTGAAAAGTGTACCTGATGAAAGCGTTTTTATCAAATATTTGGTAAAAAAACTCCAAGAAAATAAAGATAAGTTTATGACTTCCACTGACTTATTCATGGGCATTAAAAATGTAGTGATGAACAACAGCAAAAACGGACAAACGCCACTTTTCGGCGAGATTGGCGAAACAGGTGATGAAGACGGTGATTTTATTTTTATTAAAAAGTAATTACGGTCTGCACCGAAGGTCTGCACCGCAATTATAGCTAAGACATGGTACAGACCTTTGGTCAGACCATGTCTTAAATTAACACAATTTACCCTTTTAAACAAATGAAATATCTATTAGCATTTTTCGTATTCTTAGCTTCTATCCATTTTCTGCACGCACAGCAGCAAGAAGTCTATAACATTATCCGAGTGCAGGGCAATATTTTTAATGTAACGCAAAACAAAGCTTTGGCAAAAGGCGATAAAATTACGAGCAAAGACAAGCTAAAATTTGAGAACAAAGAAGCCAAAGCCTTAGCTATTAGCAGTAAAAGTGGAAAGTTCGTGATAAGTCCGCCCCAAAAAACAAGCCCGCAAGAGAAAGAAATAGTAGCTTTCCTCACGAATGTCATTTTGCCAATTCCTAAGAATGCCGCCTTGAGTACGAGGTTTGTTGCTGGAAATTCGGTGCAAGAGTTGGCTTCCTATTTTGGCACAAGCACTTATGGAATTATTGGCAACAAACTTTCTGTAAAGATGAGCAAGGAAAGTTTCCCGATGAATGACAATCAGTTTTTTATCTATCGCTATGAGTATCAGGAGAAAGCAGTAAACAAGCGCATAGCTTTTACAAACGACACCTTGACCTTCCAAAAAGAAATACTTTACAAAATAGGGGAAGCAGAAATTAGCCCTGACATGGTAAAGAAAGTAGATATTTATTACATGAAAGATGCCCAAAATAAAAATGCGGAATTGGCAGTAACTTTCATGCCCGTATTCATTAATGAGGATATTCTGAAGGAGGAGTGCGAAAGTCTTATCAAACTTTATCAAGGCAAAAAACAAACAAATTCTCAAGTGTATCAGGAGATTTTGCTTTACATTCAAGACCTATATGGCAGAGTAGATGAAAGTATTTTAAAAGTATGGCTAAAAAGTAAACTTAATTTTGAAGTTTGAAACCACTCAAATATATATTTAAGAAAAAGAAATTGCTCTTTTGGGCTTCGTGCAACAGCCTACTGATGACGATTTTTACTTTTGCTTGGCTTGCCCTGCCTTTTTGGTCGGGAGATGAAGTCTTGCTGATTCGCTATACTTCAGCACTCAAAAGCATTGTTTTTAATCTGGGAAATACGCCGCCGCCCGACCGCTTTTTATTTGTGAGTGTTTCTTGGGAAAAAGAATTGATAGAGAAAATAGAGGAAAAAACGGGTTTTCCCATTGGCAAAACTTCTATCACTGACCGACAACGCCTTGCCCAATTTTTTGACTTAGTAGGCACAAATCCGAACCATAAATTTATGGTTTGTGATATTTTTTTCAAAGATAAAACCCCTCACGACTCGCTTTTAGCCGCCAAAATCAATAAAATTCCCCGCTTTTTGGCTTCCTACCACTTAGACGCTGCCAACAAACCCGACTACCCAAGCATAGACATTCCCAAAGCATTGGCAAACTACGAAAGCATTGGGGCGAATACTTTTATCAAGTACAAAATGATTTATAACGACAGCATTCATACCTTGCCTTTGCTCATGTACGAGCAGCTTCACCATACAAAAATACAAAAAAAGGGCTTTCTTTATTACCTGAATGATAGAATTGCGATGAATAGCTTTATTTTAGACCAGCCTATCCGCAACTATCACTTGAGTACCGATAGCATATTTTCGCAATCCAAACTGTTCCTCGGCGACCTCTTGGACTTGGCAGAAGCAGACACTACGGAGTTTTACGCACTCACCAAAGATAGAATTATCATACTTGGTGATTTTGATGGCACTACAGACGTACATGAAACTATTTTTGGGGAAACGCCCGGCTCCCTTATTTTGCTAAATGCCTTTTTGAGCATTGAAAAAGGCGATAATTTGGTCGGTTTAAGTTTTATTATTTACATCATGATTGGCTATTTTCTCATCTCTCTGAAGTGCTTTACCCAAAGCAAATTCATTGAGCATTTGATAGGTAGGCTACTCAGGCTAAAAGACGACAATTTTTTCATCGAGATAGCCTCTTATGTCGGGCTTCTCATCTTCCTATCCGTATTTTCTTATTACCTTTTTAACATACATTTGTCTATTCTCTTTCTTTCTTTTTATCTTAACTTTGCAGAAAAAAAGTATCAAAGTTTTTCTTAAAGAATATATTTAAAATCACTTCTAAAATAAAACTGCTTTTGAAAGTGAGAAAAAAACTTTGAAAATATTAAAATAGATAAATAAAGTGGCACTCAACTATATTTATATTGGGTAGAAGAAAAACAAGGCTATATTTACTTTCGGATGCAATCTTTATCAAAAGTCTTCTCTGAGTAAGTGTCCGTATGTCCTCCTGCCATCAGGAAAAAAATAGCATAACCATACGGGACAAAGAAGACAGAAAGAACGGGCTGTTTGATGAGCAGAAAATACCAACAGAACTGTACAATACACCAAATAAAACAAGATTTCAGTACAAAATTACCGTAATACTTATGTGCTGCTATCCACATTTCTTGATTTTTCATAGACAAAGCAGACCTAAAGCCTTCTCTATTGTTTATCGTTTCTGAATAGACAAATCTGTGCAAAAAAACCATTGACAGCATGAGAACGGCTATTGATACATGGATATAAAAGACAATAATTTCATCACTCATATTTATTTCGTATTTCTTTGACCACTTTTATCAAAAATGCTATTTAGATGCTTTTCTGTGAGAATAATGCTAACAATAGCTACCAAAGAAAAAATGGTAAGTGCTATAGTCAGCGCAGTACGAGTTTCAACAAGAAAGAAAATAACGATTTGTAAGGGTACAAAAACGAGAGATAATTGTAAAAGATTTTTACTAAAATACGTATTTGCTTCCTGCCAAGTATCCTCATTTAGCATAGAAGATTTGGTTCTGTAGCCATAAAAAGCATTAATAGACTTTGGTGGGTACGCCTTGAGAACGATAGGTATAGCCAAATGAAGTATCATTATCGTGAAATAAGCAATGATATACTCAAGATTTTCCATAATTAAGGTAGGTTTTATTTTATTGGGTTTCAATAAATATTCGTTCCTGCACCGTCTGACCGAAGGTCTGTACGGTGCAGACCTTCGGTATTCGTTCCTGCACCGTCTGACCGAAGGTCTGTACGGTGCAGACCTTCGGTCAGACCGTATGTTTTTCAAAGAACGGTTTATTCTTGAATATCAATTAAATAGTTAGGTTTTATATCTGAAAAAACGGAAGGTAAGATATTCTTTACAAAAATCCAAAAATATATAGCACACAGTTTTACCACCAAAAAAACAAGCTATTTCTATTGATTTCTAAAAAAAATCTTTCAACTTTGAAAACATTTTCTGTTCGTAAATAAAAAACTAATGAAACATTTAAAAAAGGTAATTATCAATAATTTTTTTAAACGAAATAATAATATTATTTGGGATTTAGAAACAGATGTCAATGTTCTAGTTGGTATTAATGGTAGTGGTAAAACCACTATTCTTAATATGATTATGGAGGCACTGAAGCCACAAGATTCAACGGAACTTAACTATGATTTTTTTTCAAAATTTTCCGAGGATATGGAAATATCTTTTGTTGATGACGAAATAATAAAAATAGATACCAACTTTAATAAGAGAGAACCTAATGACCTAATTAATGAGCTAATATATCTAACTAAAAATCCAGTTATCTTAATACAAACTTTTAATGTGCCTGTAAATTATGATGGCAAAACACAAGAAATTATTAAAGAATTAACCAAACTCAACCCGAAAACCACGTTAGATTATGAATTAGGTAAATATATTATGTTATTTGAAAGTTATAAGAAAGACATTGATAATGAAATATCATCTGCAATTCTTAATAACAATAATAAAAACACCGAGGATATTATTAATTTAGTAAACGAAAAATATGCAGATACAAAATCTCTATATAGCATAATTAATGACTTTTTTGGTGAAACAAATAAGTCAATTAATGATAAAAAAGAACCTTTTTATTTTCACGATAATTTTGGTGATACTATCTATACAGAGCTTTCTTCAGGAGAAAAACAACTTTTATTACTATTATTAGTCGTTTTTTTGCAAAGAAAACAAGATAGTGTCTTGTTATTAGATGAGCCAGAAATTTCCTTGCACTTATCTTGGCAGAGAAAATTGATAGATACCTTGAGAAAGATTAATCCTAATTGCCAATTAATTATTGTAACACATTCACCCTCTATTTATGGTGATGGTTGGATAGCAAGTCGCAGAAGAATAAGTGGTGAGGGAGCTATTTTATTTCCTATGGTAGAGGAAATCCCAAGTGTCCCCAATACAACAAGTCAAGCAGTTGTAGAAGACGGCTTGAGTGAAAATTTAAGGAATAGCATACAAGCTGTTATTAATAACTATGAAAGAAATTTTGATAGAATTTACAGAGTTAATTTAAGGCTAAAAGAGGAACTTTCTTTTAATCTGACTGCTTGTAAAGATATTTTACAAATATTAAAAGAAAACAAGTTAAGCCCAGACCAAATTACATTAGGTACAATGATAGGCAGAATAGATAGTTTTGAAAGTGGTAAAAATTTACTAAGTCTATACCAACCAACTACAAAAAACGCATTATTGCCATTTGTTCCTAATGAAATAGCATTAAATCAATTATTAAAAAAAGCAACTAATTTGGACGAAGCCTTAAATTTTGTCGAAACAACAAAACAAAATCCGAGTTATAATGGCATTAATTTTCCTGATATTATCACTTTTAGCACTTTATTAGGCAAAATTCGCACAGCTGAGGCTGCAAGAATAGTGGAAGAAAAACGTAACTATTTTGGAATTTCAGCAAATCCTCAATACTTAGCCAAATTACAAAGCCTATTAAGACAAGCCTAAAATGGAAAGAGAAGACGATAATATTGAGGAACTTAGGGCTTGGGAGTTAGAAGCTACTGAACAAGGTTATACAATTTTGTGTATTTTGGAAACAGAAAGGTATGATAAGGATTTTTGGGAAGGTGCTTGGAAAAAATACTTACCAAACCACGAGCCTATGTTTAAATCTTGTACCAAGAAAGGCAAAAAAATAGAAGGTAATGATTACATTAAACAACTTCTAAGCACAGATAATGCAGGGTTAGCAAAAATGAAAATACGTTTTTGTATAGATGCAGATTATAATATCCTTACTCAAAACCCTCTATTTGTAAATAAAAATTATGTGTTGCATACAGAAGGCTATGCTTTCGAAAGTCTTTGTCTATTGCCTGAAGCCCTAAATAAATTAGCAAAGGAGTTTAAAGCTGATTTTGATTTTAACATTTTCTTTGAGGAATATAGTAAAGTTATTTTTGACATATTTTGTTATGTCTTACATTTCACAGAAATATCCAACAAAGCAAATGAAAGTATGTTTAAAGAAATTGACACTTCTGCACTTAGAAATTGTATCGGTTTTAGTAATGGTAAATCAATTTCTATTGCAAATAATGCAAAGCAAGAACTTGATAAAATTCGGCGTGAAGTGAAACAAAAAATAGAAAAAATAAAATTGGAATATCCAGAAGTTACCATAAACACTATTGAGCAAAGACTTCGAAATGATTTTCAAATTTCGCCTACTCAAACTTATATGTATATCAATAGCCATATTGTTTTTGACGATGTTGTAAATTATTTATTTGAGTTTTTTGCACGCCAAGCAATAACAAAAGCTATGAAAGATATGGGAAAAGAATTAGTGAAAGAAAAAGAATTAACAAAAGAAAAAGGACAAACACCTCCTGAATATACTGCATATAGAAAATATTATGACGAAAAAATTAGCAGTCTAAAATGGCTATATAAAGAAACTTGGCTTTGTAATTATTCTCACCCTTTATTAGAAAAAGTAGGCGAAAATATGAAAAAAAGTTTTGAAAATTTGTGAGAAATTTGTTTGCATAAGTGCCATTACCATCAAAAAAACAAGCCATTTCTATTGATTTCTAAAAAAAATCTTTCAACTTTGAAAACATTAAAATAGCTAAATAAAATGGCACTCAACTATATTTGGATTGCGTTTTTTCTGATTGCCTTTGTGGTCGCTCTCATCAAACTTATTTTCTTTGGAGATACCGAAATCTTCCAAAAAATAGTCGCAAGCACTTTTGACATGGCAAAAACAGGCTTTGAAATCTCTATCGGGCTTACAGGCGTGATGACGCTTTGGCTTGGGCTAATGAAAATAGGCGAAAAAGGCGGTGCAGTAAATGTATTAGCTCGTTTGGTGAGTCCTTTTTTCAATCGACTTTTTCCAGAACTACCTAAAAATCACCCCGTTATTGGTTCTATTTTGATGAATTTTTCTGCTAATATGCTCGGCTTAGATAACGCTGCTACGCCTTTGGGCTTAAAAGCGATGAAGGAAATGCAAGAACTCAACACCCAAAAAGATACGGCTTCTAATGCCCAAATCATGTTTTTGGTTTTGAATACTTCGGGCTTGACGATTATCCCCCTGAATATTATGGTATATCGGGCGCAAATGGGGGCGGCTGACCCCTCTGATATTTTTATCCCGATATTGATAGCTACTTTTTTCTCTACTTTTGTGGGCTTAGTCGTTGTCTCTATTTATCAGAAAATCAATCTATTAGATAAAGTAATTTTAGCTTATTTGGGTGGGCTTTTGACATTTATTGTCAGCTTAATCTGGTATTTTTCTACACTTACCCAAGCCGAAATTGGCGTTATTTCTTCGGTAGCAAGTAATTTGATTTTATTTTTGGTAATGATAGGTTTTATCTCATTGGCATTATTCCGCAAAGTCAATGTGTATGAGGCATTTATAGAAGGTGCAAAAGAGGGTTTCCAAACTGCCATTACGATTATTCCGTACTTGGTAGCGATTTTGGTGGCGATTGGCGTATTCCGCACTTCGGGAGCAATGGAATACCTTATAAGTGGCATAAAGTTTACTGTGAGTGGCTTAGGTTTCAATACAGATTTTGTAGAAGGCTTACCTACCGCCCTGATGAAGCCACTAAGCGGAAGCGGCGCAAGAGGAATGATGCTCGATGCCATGAAACTGCATGGGGCAGATTCTTTTGTTGGGAGATTAGTCAGTGTCATTCAAGGCTCTACGGAAACTACTTTTTATATTTTGGCGGTTTATTTTGGTGCGGTCAATATCAAAAACTCGCGATATGCCTTAGTTTGTGGCTTATTGGCTGATTTAGCGGGTATTATCGCTGCTATTTGGCTCACTTATTTGTTTTTTGGGTAAAAAATTAAGGTAAATTTATTATGAAAACCTTACTCCTTTCTCTCATAGCTATCATTTTAGCGGGAAGCATTGCCTTTGTCATGTTTCCTGAGTTAAATATTTTTGCAAATTCTTCTGCCATCGATTTCAATGCAGAAATTCGCCCTATTTTGAATACAAAGTGTATTTCTTGTCATGGTGGCGTGAAGGAAAGTGGCGGTTTTAGCCTTTTTTCTCGTGAAGATGCCTTGCGAAAAGCAAAATCAGGAAAGTTTGGCATTGTGGCAGGTAAGCCCGAAGAAAGCGAAATGTTTGTACGCCTCACGCACCCCGACCCCGAGGAACGTATGCCCTATCATGCCGAGCCTTTGAGCAAGGAAGAAATTGAGAAAATTCGTGTATGGATAAAGCAAGGGGCAAATTGGCAAGACCATTGGGCGTACCTTCCTATCAAAAAGCCCGAAATGCCCGCTTTTGATACTTCATGGATAAAAAACCCGATAGATAATTTTGTGTTTGAAAAGCAAAAAGAATATGGACTTGCTCCCTCGCCCCAAGCGGACAAGGCTACGCTTATTCGCCGATTGAGTTTGGATTTGATAGGCTTACCACCTACACCGCAGCAAGTCATTGATTTTCAAAATGATAAATCAGCAAATGCCTATCAGGAAGTAGTAGATAGCTTATTGGCTTCGCCTCACTTTGGGGAACGCTGGGCAGCAATGTGGCTCGATTTGGCTCGATACGCAGACTCGAAAGGCTACGAAAAAGATTCTCCACGAAATATATGGCGTTTCCGAGATTATGTCATCAAATCTTTTAACGCAGATATGCCTTTTGACCAGTTTACCATAGAGCAGTTGGCGGGAGATTTATTAGCAGAACCTAATGAAAATCAGCTCATTGCAACGGCTTACCACCGCAATACAAGCAATAATGACGAAGGTGGCACTGATGACGAGGAGTTCCGTACCACGGCTTTGATAGATAGGGTGAGCAATACTTGGGAAGTTTGGCAAGGCGTTACGATGGGCTGTGTGCAGTGCCATTCGCACCCTTATGACCCGTTTAGGCATGAAGAATTTTACTCTTCTTTAGCATTTTTTAATCAGAGCAGAGATGAGGATATTCCCACAGAGTATCCTATTTATCAGCATTTTAAAGCCGAAGACGAGGCAAAAATTGCTCAATTAAAAGATTGGATTTTAGCTCAACTCCCTGCGGATAAGGCAAAAAGCAAAGCCAAAGAAATAGAAAACTTGATTCGAATCGGCGAACCCAAAATCCATGCGCATAGCTTTGACACACTTACCAATGCAGCAATGGCAGATGGAAAAATTTTGGGCGGTGGGCATAAGGGCTTTGCAAGGCTAAAAAATATAAATCTTACAGGGAAAACGGAAATACTCATCAATTATGGCGCAAATAGGGAAAAGGGATTGGTAGAGATTCGCAAAGACCGCTTAGATGGAGAACTCATGGCGTCTTTCAAGCCTGAAAATTTGAAAAGTGGGTGGAATATGAAAAAGGAAATTATCAAACTTAAGCCAAGTGAAGGCAGGCACGATTTGTATTTCACTTTTACCAATCCAACTTTTGAAAATCCGCAAGACTACGTTTGTACTATAGAATGGGTGCTATTTGCTGATAATTTGATAGATAGTAGTAAGCCTAATGCAAAAGAAATGCAGGCTTCTTTGCTTTCTTTGCTCAATACCAATGTCGAAAAAACGCCTATCATGCAAGAAGGGCAGGGAGATTTTTTGAGGAAAACCCACGTGTTTGTGCGAGGGAATTGGCTCGTAAAAGGTCAGGAAGTACAGGCACAAACGCCCAAAATGTTGCCAAGTTTTGCCAATTATCCTCAAAATCGCTTGGGTTTTGCCAAGTGGTTAGTAAATAAAGAAAATCCACTTACCGCAAGAGTGATGGTTAATCGTTTTTGGGAACAAATTTTTGGAACTGGCTTAGTCGAAACCTTAGAAGACTTTGGCTCGCAAGGCAATAAGCCCACAAATGCCAAACTGCTGGACTATTTGGCGGCACAGTTTAGAGATGACTACAAATGGAGTGTAAAAACGCTATTAAAAACCATTGTTTTATCCGCAACTTACCAGCAATCGTCAAAAGCAAACAAGGATTTGATAGAGAAAGACCCCGCCAATTACTACTTGGCTCGTGGCGCAAGGGTAAGGCTTTCCGCCGAGCAGGTGCGCGACCAAGCTCTTGCGGTAAGCGGTCTTTTAAGCAAAAAAATGTACGGTGCAAGCGTAATGCCGCCCCAGCCCGAAGGCGTTTGGCAGGTAGTCTATAGCGGCATGATGTGGAAAACCAGCGAGGGCGAAGATGCCTACCGCAGAGGCATTTATACTTTTTGGCGGCGTTCTGCTCCCTACCCTTCCATGATGACTTTTGATGCATCAGCAAGGGAAATTTGTGTATCGAGAAGGATTCGGACAAATACGCCTTTGCAGGCATTGGTAACGCTAAACGATACGGTGTATGTAACCGCAGCGCGCGCTTTGGCAGCAAAGATGCAAGCAGAAAGTGGAGAAAATGTAGATAATCAGCTAAAAAAAGGCTATGAATTGGCAATGTTTAAGCCTATTTCTGCGCAAAAGCTACAAATTTTGACCAAACTCTACCAGCAAACAGCAAAATACTATACCGAAAAACCTGATGAAATTGCTAAAATATTAGGTGATAACAAACTCAAGAATACACCTCAAAACAAACAAAAAGCAATCCTGACCGTAGTAGCCAATGCAATTATGAACTTAGATGAGTTTGTGATGAAGGAGTAGCTTGTAGAGCAGTTTACTGTTGGTATAAAGAAGTAGTAAGTTAGGAATTTTTAATAACGACTTAGGTTTTATGGTGAATTAGTTTAGCTTTTAAGGGGGGAGGGGTACTTCAAAACAGAACTTGAATAGTAAAAAATAGAAATTAGCGACCTTAAAATACTACTTGTTTGATTTTTTACCTAACTAACTAAGCAAAAAGTGAAACTAACTGCCTTTTTTTCCAAACAAGCCGACTTCAAAAACAAACTAATTTGTTTTTTTGCTTAACTCATTGTGCAAAAAGAAGAATTGGTTTGTTTTTTTGCTAAACCGATTACATAAATTACTGATATAGTTTTGCTTTTTAGTAGTCTTTCTTGATTAAAAACAAAACTAACTGCCTTTTTGTAATATCACTATTGGTACTTTGTAGCAAGGGAAATGGTTTTTTCATAGCAAAATTTGTCAGTGAGACACTGATAACGGCGTACAGGGGCGAAAAATTAATACAATTAATTATCTATTTTCTTTTGAATGTTTGAGCGACTCCTCTTAACTCATTAATGTTTTTCTCAAATTCATTATCAGTTGAGCCAAATAATATGTAGTAAGAATTGCTGGTAAACAATATGAGTTGATATAACTTTTCAGTTGCTCCTGTTTTTTTATTAAAGCCCAATGCAATAATCTCATAACCAGATATTTTATCTATTATTATTTCCTTCTCTGATTCTATCTTTTTTATTTCAAATTGATTGGTTTGTTTAAGTCTGTTTATTGCAAATTGTTTTTTATCCGAAATAGAAACATTAGTAAGAGCTTTGGCAATGATTAGAACTGTCTTATCCATTGATTTTGTAGGTAAGAAGCCATCTACTGTAAAGATTAGTGAATTAGCCACACTATTTGCAAAAATAAGTTTGCTCATTTCTACATTTACTTGAAAATCAACAGTTTCAAGAGGATTTAATTTCTTGTCTGATTCATAAAACACAGAAAGAGCAGAGTTTTTAATTGCGATAGTGTCAAGTAACGAGTGATAGGTTGTAATTGAATATGAATAATTTCAAATATAAATAGTGCATTTCTTCTGATTTAGAAAAAGACAAAGTTTTT
>REAZ01000033.1 GCA_004294445.1 Cytophagales bacterium | reverse complement strand
CTCCAAGTAAAATATTTCATCTTCCTTTAATACGATATATTTTTTGGGTCTCATCATGCAAAAATAGTAAAACTTGAAAACTTTTACTTATGTGCTTAACACCTCGCTTTATGCCCGCAGGGAGGTGAGTTACTTCAGCTTTACTCGCTATTTGCTTTTATAGACCTATGAAATCCTACGCCTTACAGTCTGTTCATATTTTTATCATATTTGAAATTATTTTTTACTTTTTTTGAAATATTTTTAATAATATTGATAAAAAATATCAAATTTGTTGAAATATCTAAGATTTAATCGCTAACTTAGCAATACCGTTTAGCGAATAACTGCTATTTTGAGGATTTTTCCATAAAACAAAGTATAAAATAAAGGATTCATGATGTACGAGCAAAACAACAAGCCTTACGAAGCAGAGGGAATGTATGACCCAAGTTTCGAGCATGATGCCTGCGGGATTGGTTTCATTGCCAATATCAAGGGGCGCAAATCACACCAAATTATAGAAGATGGCATCAAAATGCTGACCAAGATGGAGCATCGTGGGGCTTGTGGATGCGAGGCAAATACGGGAGATGGAGCGGGTATTCTCATTCAGTTGCCGCACGAATTTTTCTTGGACGAGTGTACCAAAATGGGCTTGGATTTGCCCCCTTTTGGCGAATACGGCGTGGGAATGGTTTTTTTTCCAAGAGATGAAAAATTGCGTGAGGAATGTCGGTCTATTTTGAACAGAAATATCAAAAAACTCAAATTGGAGTTGCTTGGCTATAGGGTAGTGCCTACAAGCAATGCCGAGATTGGCGAAACGGCAATCTCGGGAGAGCCACTAATGGAGCAGGTTTTCATCAAACGTCCTCCTCATGTTACTGATTTGTTGGCATTTGAGCGAAGGCTGTTTGTATTGCGAAACTACGCCACTCGAATCATCAACGAAACAGTTACGGGTTTGAAAGGTGCTTTTTACTTTGCTTCGCTTTCTTATAAAACCATTGTCTATAAAGGTCAATTAACTACGGGGCAGGTTCGTCCTTATTTCCCCGATTTGCACAATGAAAACATGGTATCGGCTTTGGCGGTGATTCATTCCCGCTTTTCTACCAATACTTTCCCTTCTTGGAAGTTGGCACAGCCTTTCCGCTACATAGCCCACAATGGCGAAATTAACACAGTCAAAGGCAATGTTTCTTGGTTTACCTCTGCCGAAATGGATTTTGTTTCTGAGTTTTTCTCCAAAGAGGAAATAGAAATGCTACGCCCTATTTGCAACCCCACCCAGTCGGATTCTGCCAATTTGGACAATGTAATAGAAATGTTGGTGCTAAGTGGGCGTTCTTTGCCTCATGTTATGATGATGCTCATTCCTGAAGCATGGGACGGCAACCAAGACATGGATAGTGTCCGCAAGTCTTTTTACGAATTTCACGCATCTCTTTCTGAGCCTTGGGACGGACCCGCATCTATTACTTTTACAGATGGCAAAATAGTCGGGGCAACGCTGGATAGAAACGGCTTGCGTCCTTCCCGCTACTGCGTAACAAGTGATGATATTGTCGTAATGGCTTCTGAAACGGGCGTGTTGGACATAGACCAATCCAAAGTCATCAAAAAAGGTCGTTTGCAGCCCGGTAAGATGTTTATTGTGGACATGGAGCAGGGGCGAATTATTGCTGATGAAGAAGTAAAAGAGCAAATATGTTCTCAAAAGCCTTATCAAGATTGGCTTTCTCAATATAAAATAAAATTGGCAGACGTGCCTGAGCCTGATGGAAAATTTCGCCCTTTGGGAGATAAAGCACTTATTAAGCGTCAGATATCTGCGGGATTTACTTCCGAAGACCTCAAATACATCATCGGACCAATGTCAATGACGGGCTATGAAGCTCTTGGCTCGATGGGTTTGGATACTCCACTTGCCATACTTTCGGAGCAAAGTCAGCATTTGTCGAGCTATTTCAAACAACTTTTTGCCCAAGTTACCAATCCGCCGATTGACCCAATTCGTGAGCGACTGATTATGTCTTTGATTTCGTTTGTAGGTCCTAATAAAAATCTGTTGAGCGAAACGCCAAGACATTGCCACATGCTCGAATTGCAGCAGCCCGTTCTTAGCAATCAAGATTTGGAAAAAATCCGCTATATAGACCACAAGGGTTTTCAGTCAAAAACTATTTATATGTATTTCAAAGCAGACGGCAAGGCTGGCTCTTTGGAAAGAGGCTTAGACCGCATCTGCCAATATGCAGAACACGCCGTAGAAGATGGTTTTTCTATCATCATCTTGTCTGACCGCAGCTTTGATAGTAGCCATGCTCAAATACCTTCTTTACTTGCGATGGCTGCTGTACACCACCACTTATTGCGAAAGGGAATGAGGGGAAGTGTGGGCATCATAGTTGAGTCTTGCGATGTGTGGGAAACGCATCATTTTGCTACCCTCATAGGCTACGGGGCATCGGGTGTGAATCCGTATTTGGCTTTCGAAACTATCACCAACATGAAGCATCAACACCTGCTCGATACTACACTTAGCGAAGAAAAACTGCATGAAAATTATACTAAAGCCGTTGGCAAAGAATTATTAAAAATCTTTGCTAAAATGGGTATTTCTACTTTGCAATCCTATCAGGGAGCGCAAATATTTGAGGCTTTGGGGATTCATAAAGAGGTGATAGACAGGTATTTTACTGGAACTATCTCTCGAATAGGCGGGCTGAAGTTAGACGAAATAGCTCAAGAAGTGCTTATCAGGCATCGTTTGGCATTCCCAACCGAGCCTATACCAAATCAACGCTTGGAAGTAGGCGGTATTTACCAATGGAAACAGCGAGGAGAAGCACACATTTTCAATCCGCAGACTATTCATTTGCTCCAAGAATCTACAAAACGCAACGATTATTCCTTGTTTAAAAAATATTCTAAACTCATAGATGACCAAAGTTTGAAGGCATTGACCTTGAGAGGGATGTTGAAATTTAAGCCAAGACAGCCTATTCCGATAGAAAAAGTAGAGCCTATTGAAAATATTTTCAAACGCTTTGCCACAGGTGCTATGTCTTTTGGTTCTATTTCTTGGGAAGCACACACTACGCTTGCGATTGCTATGAACCGAATAGGCGGAAAAAGCAACTGCGGCGAAGGTGGCGAAGACGAAAGAAGATTTAAGAAACGAGAAAATGGAGATTGGCTAAACTCTGCCATCAAACAAGTAGCCTCAGGGCGTTTTGGGGTAACAAGTTACTACCTGAGCAATGCAAATGAGCTACAAATAAAAATGGCGCAAGGAGCAAAACCAGGGGAAGGAGGGCAGCTCCCCGGCTATAAGGTAGATGAATGGATAGGTAGAACTCGACATTCTACGCCCGGCGTAGGCTTGATTTCTCCACCTCCGCATCACGATATTTATTCGATAGAGGATTTGGCGCAGCTTATTTTTGATTTGAAAAATGCCAACCAAGATGCACGAATTAGTGTAAAATTGGTATCTGAAGCGGGTGTAGGCACTGTAGCTACAGGCGTTTGCAAAGCACATGCAGACGTAGTGCTGATAGCAGGGCATGACGGCGGAACGGGTGCTTCGCCACTTAGCTCTATTCGCCATGCAGGGTTACCTTGGGAGTTAGGGCTTGCTGAAACCCACCAAACATTGGTTAAAAATAAATTGCGTAGCCGAATAGTAGTTCAAACAGACGGACAAATAAGAACAGGCAAAGATTTGGCAGTAGCTGCCATGCTTGGGGCTGAAGAATGGGGCGTAGCAACGGCAGCCTTAGTAACTTCTGGCTGTATCATGATGCGAAAATGCCATCTCAATACTTGCCCTGTTGGGGTAGCTACCCAAAATGAAGAACTGAGAGCCTTATTTACAGGAAAGCCCGAACACGTAGTAAATCTGTTTACTTTTTTGGCAACAGAACTGCGTGAAATCATGGCAGAATTAGGTTTCCATACCGTAGATGAAATGATAGGGCAAAGCAACTGCTTGGAAATGCGACAAGATATTAAGCATTGGAAACACAAGAACTTAGACCTTTCAGCGGTGCTTTATCGTCCGCCTGTAACTTTGGAAGTGGGTTTGTTTAACCAAGAAGTCCAAAACCATGAAATAGACCATGTATTGGATAGGCAACTCATCAAAGTAGCGAAAGCAGCCTTAGAGTCGAAAGAAAAAGTAAAAGCAGAATTTGAAATTCAAAACACCGACAGAGCCGTAGGCACAATGCTTTCCAATGAAATTTCCAAATTATACAATGGCGAAGGATTGCCACAAAATACTATTCACTTTAAGTTCAGGGGAACGGCAGGGCAAAGTTTTGCTGCATTTGCTGCCAAAGGACTCACGATGGAGATAGAAGGAGATACAAATGACTATTTCGGCAAAGGGCTATCGGGGGCGCAACTTATTCTTTACCCCGACCGAACTGCAAAGTTCAAACCTGCTACCAATAGCATCGTGGGGAACGTAGCTTTTTATGGGGCTACTTCGGGCGAGGCATACATCAGAGGCATGGCGGGAGAGCGTTTTGCAGTGCGTAATTCGGGCGTGAAAACCGTAGTAGAGGGCATTGGCGACCACGGATGTGAATATATGACAGGCGGATTAGTCATCATTCTTGGCAATGTAGGGCGAAACTTTGCCGCAGGTATGAGCGGCGGCGTTGCCTATATTTGGGACAAAGAGGGTGATTTTGAAGGCAAACTTAACAAAGAAATGGTGTCTTTGGAAGCCGTAGGCGAAGAAGATAAGCATATTATTAAAATGTTTGTAGAAAACCATGCAAACTATACGCAGTCAGCACTTGCCAAAGAAGTATTGGATAATTGGGACAAAACAATGAGCCAATTTTTGAAAGTAATGCCTAATGAGTTCAGGAAAGCATTAGAAAAGAAAAACATCACTTTGTCCGAGCAAATCCATAACAAGGAAATTGTCTATGGTATTTTCCAAGATGTTGTCTAATATAAATATTTAATAATGAGTATCTTAATTGAATTCATAACTCATAACTAATCATTGCCAAATGGGAAAGCCAACAGGATTTATGGAGTTTGAACGTGAAGCTCCTACAAAAAGAAAAGTAGCCGAACGCTTGCTTGACTACCAAGAAATAGAAGAAACCTTATCAGAAGAAAAGGCAAAAAAACAGGCTGCTCGATGCATGAGTTGCGGTGTGCCTTTCTGCCATAGCGGTTGCCCTTTAGGGAATATTATCCCAGAGTTCAACGATGCCATATACGATAATAATTGGGAATATGCCTACGAATTGCTGGCTTCTACCAATAATTTTCCAGAATTTACAGGCAGAATTTGCCCTGCACCTTGCGAGTCTTCTTGCGTGCTGGGAATAAACAAACCTGCCGTAACCATAGAAGCAATAGAACGATTCATCATCGAAACGGCTTTCGAAAAAGGATACATCAAGCCAAGCCCGCCAAAGTACCGCACAGGGAAAAAGGTAGCCGTGATAGGCTCAGGTCCCGCAGGATTAGCGGCGGCGGCACAGCTAAACAAAGCAGGGCATTGGGTAACTGTTTTTGAGCGTGCCGATGCCATTGGCGGCTTGTTGCGCTATGGAATCCCCGACTTCAAATTGGAGAAAAACGTCATTGACCGCCGTTTGGAAGTGATGAAAGAGGAAGGCATTACCTTCAAAACCAATGCAAATGTGGGCGTAAATGTTCGTACCAAATCTTTGTTAGAAAATTTTGATGCCGTAGTTCTTTGCGGAGGCTCTACCGTTCCACGCGATTTGCCTATCAAAGGGAGAAACCTCAAAGGCGTTTACTTTGCTATGGAGTTTTTGAGCCAGCAAAACAAACGAGTCGCTCAACTACCTGTCAGTGCCGACCATAGCGGAACTACTTACAAAAATGGAGAAATTTGGGCAACAGATAAAAATGTGCTGGTGATAGGCGGCGGCGACACAGGCTCGGACTGCGTAGGCACTTCCAATAGGCACAAAGCCAAATCTGTAACCCAAATAGAACTCATGCCTACACCGCCAAAACAACGTGCCGAAAGTACGCCTTGGCCTCAATGGCCTATGATGCTGCGCACCTCCACTTCCCATGAGGAGGGTTGCACGCGGCAGTGGGCTATCCAAACCAAAGAATTCATAGGTGATGAGCATGGAAATCTTACTGCACTCAAAATAGTAGAGATAGAATGGAAAATAGAAAACGGGAGAATGACCTCCGTAGAAATTCCAAATACAGAGCGAGAAATTCCGTGTGAGTTAGCACTTTTGGCGATGGGCTTCACCAATCCGCAGTACGCGGGAATGTTAGAGGAATTGGGCGTGGAACTGGACGAGCGAAACAACGTAAAAGCAATAAACTACCAAACCACCCAGCAAAAAATATTCGTTGCAGGAGATATGCGGCGCGGGCAGTCCTTAGTCGTTTGGGCAATTTCCGAAGGGCGAGAGGCAGCAAGGCAAGTGGACTTGTTCCTCATGGGGCATACAGAACTCGAAGCCAAAGAAATTTCTATGCTCAATACCCAAAAATTTGCCTTTGTATAAAATAGTATTCCTGATAAAAAAAGCAACCAAGATGATATGTGACGACTGCATTTTTTTATATCTCGATTCCTTTGTGCAAATTTTTGCAATTTTTCGTATCTTTGAGGGCAAGGATAAGATTCAAAAACTTTAAACTAATTCATTACCAATGAAATATTTGAATGATTACAATTTCAAAGGAAAAAAAGCACTCATTAGGGTCGATTTTAATGTGCCTTTGGATAAGGCTTATCATATCACTGACGATAGCCGTATGACTGCTGCTTTGCCTACGATCAATAAAATACTCGGAGAAGGGGGGGCTGCTATCCTTATGTCGCACTTAGGCAGACCAAAAGGAGGATATGAAGAAAAATTTTCTTTGAAGCACTTAGTTGACCACCTCAGCAACTTATTGGGGCGACCTGTCAAATTTGCTGATGACTGCATCGGAAGTAGTGCTACGGAACTTGCAGGTGGTTTGCAGGCAGGTGAAGTTTTATTATTAGAAAATTTGAGGTTTTATAAGGAAGAAGAAAAAGGAGATGAGGAGTTTTCTAAGAAATTAGCCCAACTTGGCGATGTCTATGTAAATGATGCTTTTGGGACTGCTCATAGGGCGCATGGTTCTACTACTATTGCTGCTCAGTTTTTTACAGACAGAATATGTGGTTATTTGATGCAAGCTGAAGTAGATAACGGCAATAAAATTATGCTAAATCCTCAAAAACCGTTTACGGCTATCATGGGTGGTGCAAAAATCTCAGATAAAATCCTCATTATCGAAAATCTCTTAGACAAGGTAGATAATTTGATTATTGGCGGCGGCATGGCATATACTTTTATGAAGGCTGCGGGCGGTGCTATTGGCAAGTCATTGGTGGAAGAGGAACGATTGGAACTTGCAAGAACTTTGGTGCAAAAAGCTAAAGAGAAGGGTGTGAATCTTTTATTGCCAAAAGACTCAGTTGTGGCGGATAGCTTTTCTAATGAGGCAAATTGCAAGGTAGAAGATAGTATGAATATCAGTGATGACTACATGGGCTTAGATATTGGAGATGAGGCAATTAGGGCATACAGCAGTGTGATAGAAAACTCAAAAACAATTCTTTGGAATGGACCTATGGGCGTTTTTGAGATGTCAAACTTTGCAAAAGGAACAAATGAAGTAGCGAAAGCGGTGGTAAGAGCAACTAAAAATGGTGGTTTCTCTCTCATAGGCGGTGGAGATTCGGCGGCGGCAGTCAATCAACTTGGCTTTGCTGATGAAGTTTCTTATGTTTCTACAGGCGGCGGGGCTTTGCTTGAACTTATGGAAGGCAAAATCCTTCCAGGCGTAGCAGCTTTGAGCTAAAAGTTAAAATCAGCTTTGTCAAGTGTTCCCGCTTCGGGTTTAAACTTTTGACAAAGCTGATTTAATATTTCCTACGCATACCAAATAATACACCGTCTATTGAAAACCTCCCCGCTCCCGCCATCAGCAACGCTATATATGGGAACAAAAACACCAAAGGATGCTCTTTTACATCAAAAGTATCGTCTGCATGGGCTTGGAAAAAAGCAACTAACATAGTGATAATTAGGGGCATAGTAGCCCAGCGAGTAAATAGTCCTATTACTATCAGAAATGCACAAAAAAGTTCTGCGAAAGTAGCAAGCCCTAAAGAAACTTCGCTACCTAACCACAAAAAATTAAGAAAACCACTTGCATATTCAGAAAAGTTAGCAAGTTTTTGCCAGCCATACCTCATCATGAGTCCTCCGAAAGCTATCCGTAATACAAGCAGCCCTACGTCAGTCTGTGGCGAGGCGTGTTCGATATGAAGCAGTTTTTTGAACATTCTATTTGTTGATAATAGGTCTTCCTATACTATTATAATACCAGCCTATTTCTTCCATTCCCTCTACGCTATACAAGTTTCTGCCATCAAAAATAACCTTGCTTTTCATTAATTGGGACATTTTATTGAAATCAGGAGTGCGGAACAAACTCCATTCTGTAATAATAGCCAAGGCATCCGCCCCGTGAAGCGTATCATAATGCCCAAAAGTCAAGGAAACTTTATCTCCCATAAGATTTCGTACATTTTCCATCGCTTCGGGGTCAAAAGCAGATACTATAGCTCCTGCTTTTATTAATTCATCTATGATATAAAGTGCGGGGGCCTCTCTAATGTCATCAGTATTTGGCTTAAAAGCCAAGCCCCAAATAGCTATTTTTTTACCCTTTAAATCATTGTTAAAATATTCTTTGATTTTGCTAGCAAGAATATATCGTTGGTCATAGTTTACCTTCATGACAGAGTCGATAATACGGAAATCATAATCATACTCTTTTGCTGTTTGATGAAGTGCTTGGACATCTTTTGGGAAACAGCTGCCGCCGTAACCTACACCAGGGAATAAGAAACGATTGCCAATGCGCTTATCGCTACCAATACCTCTGCGAACATGGTCGACATTTGCCCCTACTTTTTCACATAGATTAGCTATCTCGTTCATGAAGCTAATACGCATCGCCAAATAGGAATTGCCAGCATACTTGGTCATTTCCGCAGAACGCTCATCCATAAAAATAATAGGATTACCTTGGCGGACAAAAGGCTCATACAAACGCTGCATCACTTCCCTTGCCCTATCGGAAGATGTACCAATTACTACTCTATCAGGTTTCAAAAAGTCTTCTACTGCTACTCCCTCTCTCAAAAATTCTGGGTTTGATACAACATTAAAAGGAACTTTGGCATTTTTGGCGACTGCTTCATGCACCTTTTCTGCTGTGCCTACAGGAACAGTGCTTTTATCTACTATCACCTTATAATCTTTCATTATTTTTCCGAGCTGCTCTGCTACACCCAATACATAGGAAAGGTCAGCTGAACCGTCTTCGCCCGGAGGGGTCGGTAATGCCAAAAAGATAACCTCTGCATCCTTGATAGCACTTTCTATATCAGTGGTAAAAGTTAGCCTGCCTTGTTTTGTGTTTCTATTAAAAATAACCTCTAATCCTGGTTCATAAATAGGCATCTCACCATTTTGCAGACGAGCTACTTTGGTAGCATTATTATCCACACATACCACCTGATTACCCGTTTCGGCGAAGCAAGTACCTGATACTAAGCCTACATACCCTGTTCCAATGACTGCTAAATTCATAGTTATTTTGTTTTTTGAGAAAATAATGTAAAGTTTGATTTTTAGAATAGAGAACTTCTGTTTATAATTCTAAAGTTTAGGAAGTAGCACAAGCATCAATTTTAGCAATCCTACGCTGATGCCTTCCTCCCTCAAAATTAGTAGTTAAAAAGGTTTTTACAAATTTTTTTGCGTCATCTATCGAAATAAATCGAGAAGGCAGACAAATTACATTAGCGTTATTGTGTTCTCTTGCGAGCGAAACGAGTTCTTCATTCCAACAAAGTGCAGCTCGTATGCCTGCGTGCTTGTTAGCGGTGATAGCTACTCCGTTCCCACTACCACAAATCAGAATACCAAAGGCATACTCATTTTTAGCTACACCTTCTGCCAAAGGGTGGGCAAAATCGGGGTAGTCTGCGGATGCTTCGCTATAAGTTCCAAAGTCTTTTATTTCATAATGAAGAGATGTAAGAAACGCTATAAGTTCTTTTTTATAGAGGAAACCTGCATGATCGCTTCCTATGGCTACTATATCCATTTTTTATTTGATTAAAATTTCCCCAAATTTAGTATCTTTACTCAAAAAAACACACACCAAACTTCATATTTTGATGTGTGTTCAAATATTATAAGGTTTTAAATAACTTTATAACGTTTTTTGGATTACTTAGGCTTTTTTCGGTTCGTCTTTGTCATCAAACATTCCTTTAACCTTGTTGAACAAGCCTGTAGCTCCTTCTTTGAGGTCTTCGAGCTTTTCTGCTGCTTCTTCTTGAATTTCTGCAAATTTTTCACCTGCATCTTCTTTCCATTCAGCAAAAGTTTCCTTCAGTGCATCACCACTCTTTAGGTAACTCATTGTTTGGTTTACAGCAGCCTTCGCCTGCTCTTCGGTAATGCCTACTTGCGAGGCAATTTTCTTGATAAGTTCTTCCATGATTTTTGCTATAAAATAATTTTCGTTTGTACGTTGCTAACATTGTAGCTTTGATTTTGCTAATTTCGAACTTTATTCTCAAAAAACAAGCTAATAACAAAAAAAAAGTAAAACAAAATGGAATGTTATCGAGTTTCAGAAGAGTGTTTAATAATTTAATATAAAGTCTAAACATTTTTTACATTTTAATCAAACAATACGACAGTGGGTTATTATTCTATCAAAGATTTAGAACACTTAACGGGTATAAAGGCGCATACGATTAGAATGTGGGAGCAGCGCTACGACATTATTAAGCCTGCTCGTACCGATACTAATATCCGTTTGTATGAAGCTGACCAGCTCAAACTTATGCTTAATATTTCCTTGCTTAATAATCATGGATTCAAAATTTCTAAGATTGCAGGCATGACGCGCGAGGAAGTATATGAGAAAGTGAGAGAAACAATTAACAAGACGAGTAGCTACGAAGACCAAATAAATGCACTTACAGTAACTATGATTGATTTAGACGAAGATTCTTTCGAAAAAATCATTGCTACTAATATCATGCAGTACGGATTCGAGAAAACAATGATTATGATTATTTATCCTTTTTTGGTGAGAATAGGTGCTTTATGGACTACTGACGCTGTCAATCCCGCCCAAGAGCATTTTATTACGAATCTTATTAGGCAAAAACTAATCGTAGCTATAGATGGACAGTTCGAGCCAAACCGAACTAATCCAAAGAAATTCATGCTCTATCTTCCCGACGGAGAATTACACGAAATTGGATTGTTATTTTGCTATTATCTCATCAAATCGAGGGGTAATAAAGTGATTTATTTGGGGCAAAGCCTGCCGCTAAAAGACCTCTATGATGTTCACCAAATTCACAAGCCCGATTTTATTGCTTCTATTATCACAGCTACGCCAAGTACAGAAAATATCCAAGAATATGTAACATATTTAGGAGAGCAATTTACTGATACTCATTTCTTATTAAGTGGTTATCAGGTAGTTGGACAGGATTTGACCGTAACAGAGAATATAACAATTATTAATCAAATTCAAGATCTTATTGCTATTTTAGATGAGCTAAAAGCAGGGAGAGACCCATTCAACTAATGCTTATGTTTCGGGAAGAGGTTTGGTTTTATTTCACAAAAAAAGCGAGCGAATCTGATAGACTCACTCGCTTTTTTTATTTTTTCTTAGACCAATAGCACTTATTTGATTTTTAAGTCAAATTCTTTTCCAGAAAGCACTATTTTTTCTACGGTAATTTTGTCTTTGTTAATGTCCAACAATTTAGAAGCCTTGATATTTCTTTCAAAATTCATTAACGTTTGTTCATTTTTTTCATCTTCAAAATATCTATTTACGAACAAGTCAAGTACTGTTTCGTTAGTAATACCTGTCAAGAAGCCCATTGAAAACAAGTTTAATATCTGTACTTCTTTTGTATAATTTCTCAACTCCTCCTCATTCACACTTATCTCGTTTTGCTGGCTCAACTTATCAATGACCAACTGCGTATGCAAGCCTTTTAGGAAGTTTTCATAGCTTTCGTCATCTATATTTTTATTCTCGTTTTGCGTAACTAACCACCTTCTTAGGAAGGCATTTGGCAAAGTAAGTTCCGCTTTTTCAGTAAGTTGCTGCACAAAACTAAGCAAAGTTTCTAACCTTGCAGAGATAGCATATCTTTGCTGCAGCACTTGTGTTACCTTTGCATTAAACTCTTCCAAACTATTGATACCCGTATTCTCACCAAATACTTTATTAAAAGTATCCTGATTTAGCTCAGGCATTGTTCTGGTTGAAATAGAATTAATTGTATAGACTACCTCTCCTTTGATGTCTTTGACTTCTTCTTCCGAATACCTCACAAAAGAAGATAACTCCTCGTCTGTAGGGAAAACAGTACGCAAATCAAAAGTAACTACATCACCAACTTTTTTCCCAAGAAACAAAGACTGATTAGCTTCACTAATTGCGTCCAAATCTATAATCCCGAAAAACTCTTTTCCTTTGGTAAATTCTTTGTCGCCCATGTGCAATACTTCCTCGCTTGTAGGAATGAACCTGCCCCAAACATCAGAGGCTAAGTCTGCTTCTTCTTTTTCAGCATAGTCCGCAAACCTTTCCAACAAGTTAGTAGTATAGTTTTTTAGGTCGGTATCGTCTATTTGTACTTCGTATTCGGTAATGGCAAAGTTGCTATCAAATTGGAAAGAAATGTCTGGTTGCAAACCTATTTCGTAAACAAACTCAAACTCACTATGGTTATCCCAGTCAATTTTAGCCATTTTCTCTATGGCAATCATAGGGCTACCAAAAATCTGAATATTCCCATCACGCAAGTAGTTGTACAGAGAGTCAGAAGCTATCTGATTTATCTCTTCTACTTTGATGGCTTTTCCGTATAGCTTTTTGATGACCATTGGAGGGACTTTTCCTTGCCTGAACCCTTTCACAAAGGCTTTCTTGGCATATTCTTTCAGTTTCTTATCGTATTTTTCTTGATAATCACTTTCATTTACTTTTACTGTTACATAGGCTTCGAGCACCTCTGCATTTTTTTCTAATGTTACTTCCAACGTACTTAGTGTTTAAAGTTTAACGTTCAATAAAAAATATCTATTATTTGATAAGTTTACAGATTTCCTATCACTTTTATCAAAGTTTAGTAAAACCAACTTTCTGCCTTCACCTCATTATAAGAATAAAAAGCCCCAACTATTGAAAGTTGAGGACTTTAATTTATTCAAAGAAAGAAGTACGGGCGGAGGGACTTGAACCCCCATGGTTGCCCGCTAGATCCTAAGTCTAGTGCGTCTGCCAATTTCGCCACGCCCGCATTTTTCACTTTTCAAATACATATTGTACTTAAAAGCGGTGCAAAACTAATACTTATTTTTTAAAAAACCAAGTTTATTTGTAATTTTAAATTGCCAAATTAAAAAATAATATACTGCTCTACTTTTATGGGCAGAGATAGACGCTTAAAGTTTTGAAATATGGCTCGGAATAAGTGGCACATAAAGCGTTTTCAAAAAAATAAGATATACACTATTTTGATTTTTGCTCGATTTTTGTACGTTCTCACAAAATATTTATTTAATTTTGTATATGATATAAACAGATATTAATTATACGCTGTATGAGAATTTTAACAATTTCATTTTTTCTTATTTTTATCGCCCAACTATGCCACGCCCAATTTGGCAAAGGTGATAACAGATATACCTTGGGTAAGCTTACTCAGGAACAGATAAGTAAAGGTAAGCAGCCTACCGCCGCAGGGGTGAAGGAAGCAAAAGATACCACCTTTACTACCTACAATAATGCATCGGTAGCAATGCGGTTGTACTTTGTAAACGCTAAGAATAAGGAGGCGGGAGGTTCTACAGGAGTCTATCTGAATAGCCAACGGTTTTCTTTTTATTGTGATGTGGAAAAAGCCTTCAGGCAAAGCACAAGTAATTTTTTAGACATTTATGAGTTTGCTTATCTGGGAAAGAAATATTTGGTTTTGGTAAGCCTCAGAGATGACTGTGCGGGTAATGCCTGCAACTATAAATGCTATAATCTGTTTGATATTACTAATGCAAAACAGATAGTGCAAACTTCTTTTGCAAGTATTCACGGGGGCAAGGATTCCTTCGGAGATTATAACTTTGATGGTATTATGGATTTTGTGAGGGTGATGCCCAAAGAAGCCGATAATACGGGAAAAGCTGCTAAATCTGACGATTTTACCTATACTATTACAGCCTATACTATTGGCTTGGGAGCTACAAGTCAGCTAAAAAACAAGACAGGACAAGGATATTACATTCTTGCAAAAGGCGACAATGAGGTAACAGAATTTGAAGTTTTGCAGCAAGATTGGATGATTCCGCTCAAAGGTGGAGAGGGCAAGGTAGTAGAAACAGTAGTTTCAAAAGAACCTATCATTCCTTTTGACCCAAAAGAAACTTTCCTTTACAACCTGAACGGAGAAAAAGTGGAAAAAAGTAAGTTTTCCTTACAAATAGACAAGTATGCAGATGTAGAGGGCGCACTCAAATTTTGCGAAGAATTGCGCAGTAGGAAGTTTACTGATGTATTTCTTTTGCCTGACCAATACAATAAAAAACTCTATTATTATGTGTTAGTAGGCAACTATGACGATAAATTAGAAGGACAACCTGACGAGCAAAAACTCAAAAAAATTGGTGTGAAGTCTTCACTTAGAGATTTTAGCCAACGTTATTCAGTTACAGATTAATGCCTATAGACCGTATCTATCTCCTTGGTATGCCCGGTAGCGGCAAAAGCACCCTTGCTAAACAGTTAGCTAAGGAGATAGATTTTCATTTTATAGATTTAGATGAGCTAATAACTCTGCATGAAAGACATACAATTAATGAGATTTTTGCTATCTATGGAGAGGAATATTTCCGACAAATAGAGCAAAAGATACTGCTACAAACTACTACTTTCACGCGCACCGTCATCGCCTTAGGAGGAGGAACTCCTTGCTTTTTTGATAATATGGAGGTAATCAAAGAAAGTGGCTTTTCTATCTACTTAGATGTCCCTTTGGATATTATAGCCAAACGTCTTTCCAAAGAATCTAATACTCGCCCGCTCCTCAACACAAAACCAGAAGATTTGCTTACGCAGATTACAGAAAAATATAATCAAAGAATTGACTTTTACAAGCAAGCCCACCTGACTATTAGTGGGGCAAATTTGTCGGTAAAAGACCTACTTTTGTGGCTCTCTTATATGGGCAAAACTTCTTAAAATAGGCTTTTCTGTCGCTTTCTATATACTTCGCCCTGCTGCCCAAAGCAACTCTGCTTTTGTTTTGGCATACTTGAACTGCAATTCTATGAGTTTCAACTCCGAACTTAGCAAAGAACTCTCCCTGCTATTGACCAAAAAAAGGGAACTTTCTCCGTTGAAAAACTTTTCTTGTTCGCCATTCAACAATATTTGGTAATTATTTACCATATTTTCTTGTAGCTTGAGCAAGTTTTCAATATTTTTCAAGTCATTGTACAGCGTATTTACGTCGTTGAGTATTTCTCTGCTTACTTGGGTGCGTTCCAAAATATTTTGCTGTAGCTTGATATTTGTCTGCTGAAACTTGGCGCGCTCCTTCCTGAGCAAAAGAGGGAAATAAAAGGCAACACCGTACTTATAATTATTCTTAAAAAACGCTCCCTTATTACTATCTTCGAATAGTGGTGATTGCCCTAATAAGTTGTAATTTAGGTTAATTACGGGTTTCATCATCTCTATAGATAGTTTTCTGCTCACTTCTAACTGTTTCGTTTTGAAGTCGTATTTGAGCAATTCGGGGTGATTCTCTTTGGCAAATGCGAGCAGTTCGTCCAGCGTAGCTATGCCTCCCAACTCGTTTAGATTTTGGGTAGGAATGACTTCGGGCAATAGCAAAATAGGGTTGCTATCGGCATCCCAAAGATGGTTTGAAAGAATGAGTTTTGCATTGTTTAGGATTACTTTTGACTCTTGTAGGGAAATTTCTCGCTGCTGTACTGTAATTTTTGCCTCTATAGAATCTATGGCAGCCGCATCGCCTTGTGCTATTCTTTCCACAATGCCTTCATAGCGTACTTTCGCCAAATCAAATCCTTTTTGATTAATAAGTAGCTGATGATGTGCCAAATACCAACTCCAATAATCTTTGGTTGCTTGGAGAATTGCCTTGTTTATTACTTTTATTCGCTCCGCTTCGAGCATACTGCGGGCATACTGAGCCTCTTGCAAGGCTGCTCGCCGCCCGTCAAAAAGCAAGCCCTGCCCTACAGGAACGATAATTCCTGCATAAGCAAGCCCTGTAGCGGGTACGGTGCGTTCGGGGTCAAGAAACTCACCGCTATTTCGCTCATAACCTACTTTGAAATCTATGCCTAAGTAAGTGGGAATTTTTAACTCAGATTCCCATGTTTGGTAGTATCGGACTTCCTTAAATCTTTTTTCATCATAATTGGAGTATAGTTTGGGGTCAAAATTGCCGCGAGCCAAGCGAATTTCCTGTTTGCCAAAGTCTGATAATAAGTTGGCTTGCTTAATAATTGGATGCCCTAAAAATAATTGGTCATAAAATGCTTGTAAATAATAAGTGCTATTTTGCTTCACTTTCTCCTGACTCTGAGCCGTAAAATGAGATATGCTAAAAAAAGCAAGCAAAACGATTCTTAGAACTAATTTTTTCATTGATATTTATGTTACTAATTTCTATTCAAAACTATTAAAAAGCAATATTGTTTGTTTGACCTTAATACACTATTTTTGTAAAGTTAGATAAAATAAAACTTAATATAAAAGTGGACTTAGTAGAAAAATATAAATATCAGTTTGCTATTGCCTTAGTGAGTATGCTTTTTTTTATTCCTTTCATTGGCAATTTGCATCTTTTTGACTGGGACGAGATTAACTTTGCGGAGTGCGCAAGAGAGATGGTCATTACTGGCGATTACCTCCGCATGACGATGGATTATCTCCCTTTTAATGAGAAACCTCCTTTTTTTATTTGGTTGCAAGCGATTGCTATGAACGTTTTTGGTATTGGTGAGTTTGCGGCACGTATCCCTAACGCTATTTGTGGAATCATTGTCCTCATCGCACTTTTTAATATTGGCAAAAAGCTATACGATACCTCTTTTGGCATTTTTTGGGCAGGAAGTTATTTTGGTTCTATTTTGCCTCATTTTTATTTCAAATCGGGCATCATAGATCCCTTTTTTAATTTATTCATATTCTTAGGATTATACTATTTCTTTTTATTCTATTTGCTCTGGTCTGCAAAAAAAGTCAGTCTGAGCAATAGTAAATGGTATTATCTTTTTTTAGCTTCCTTTTTTATAGGTATGGGTATTCTCACAAAAGGTCCCGTAGCTTTTCTAATTATTTCACTGTGCATCGGGGTGTATTGGGTAGTGGGCTTGGTGAAGCCGTTTTTACTCATAAAGCCTATCAGGTTAGGCTTCTTTTTTAATGAATATCTTTTATTTTCGATAGGTACTTTAGTCGTTACTTTGCTTTGGTACGGAATAGAATTTGCCTTGCATGGCAAAGAGTTTATCATAGATTTCACTCTTCGGCAGTACGCAATGCTCTCTACGCACGATGCAGGGCATGAGGGTTTTTTGGGTTATCATTTTGTTGTTCTGTTGGTAGGTTGCTTCCCCGCTTCGGTTTTCGCACTAAATGCTTTTCGCAAACAGCAGCAAAGTGCTGATTATCAGGCTATTTTTAAAATTTTTATGCTTATTCTTTTTTGGGTAGTATTACTTTTGTTTACCTTTGTAAAGACCAAAATAGTACATTATTCTTCACTTTGTTATTACCCGCTTACTTATTTTTCAGCCCTGACTTTGTACCAAATAGCGAGGAAAGAAATTGCATATAAGAAGTGGATAAGCTATACTTTGTTTGCTATTGGTGGTTTATTATTTCTTATTGTTTCAATTGTTCCTTTTTTAGGGCAGTATCCATCAATAATACAGTCTTTGCTCGAAAACGATAAATTTGCACAAGCAAATTTTGGTGCAGAGGTAGCATGGACGGGCTGGGAAAGTCTGATTGGGCTTTACTTTATTGCTATAGTAACTGTGGGTGTTTATTTTTTCAGGAAAGAGGAAATAATGAAGGGTTTTGTTTTGCTTTTTGGTGGCACTGCCGTCATGCTTGCTCTTGTACTTATTTTTTATGTTGGCAAAGTTGAACGCTATACCCAGCGAGCAGCAATAGAATTTTTGGAAGGGCTACAAAATAAGGACTGCTACGTAATGACGATTGGCTACAAAAGTTATGCACAATATTTTTATGCACGAACTCAGCCAAACACAAAACCTATGTTTGACGGTGATATTCGCTGGCAAAATCACCTGTTTTACAGCAAATTGGATAGAGATTTTTACGTACTCACCAAAAATACAAGCGAGTCAGAACTATTAGACCTCATTAAGCCCAACCAAACAGAATGGGAAAGATTATATGAAAAAAATGGGTTTGTATTTTATAAAAAAACTGCCGTTAAATAGTCGTTTCTATTTTTTATTTCCGCAAAGTCCTAATTTCCAAGATTGTACGCCATTTTTGCGTGCTTCGTTTGGGCTGCGGTACGAAATACCATCACAGCCACATACGTAGCCCGATACATTGGATTCTGTAATTGGAGTAGTATTTTCCTTATTGATACAAGGTATATTTTGTTCTAAGAAAGCAATATCGGCTGCTGCATCCTTAACTTTTGCAGTTCGGGTACAGAGATTGGTAGCATATACCCCGCCAACGTATATTTTGGCATAGAAAAGATAGGTTTCTCCCTCAAAAAATATCCAATCGCAGGAGTTATAAGCCACTTTTATGACAGACGAAATTTCTGCCATAAGGTTCCCTTTCCAATACTGCATAATTTTTATGCCTGCCATATCGCCTGCAAAGTTTACGACTTTGCCCACAAAAACGGCATCCGATTGCTCGAAGGCTTGTGCCACACTTAGCAGTTCTTCGGGGCGGCATTTGCAGGGAACATAAACATCGTTGGCATAAGTTCCTTGTTCTATTTTTCCTGATACAGAGATAGTTACGCCTTGCCCATGTCGCTTGTCGTCTTTCCAATCTCCTATGTATTTGGTTTTATTGCTCCATATAAATGTACCTTTCCCATTTGCCATATTGTTTGCCCACTGCCCCGAATACTCACTTCCGTCTTTCATTTTGAGAATGCCATCACCTGCCCGCTTATTATCTTTGAACTGCCCTTGGTAGGTATCTCCGTTTGCCCATTTGTAAGTGCCAAAGCCATCTCTTTTTCCATTTCGCCAATAACCCTCGTACTTTGTGCCATCAAGCAGCGAGAGTACGCCGTAGCCCTCCATCATGTCGTCATGCCACTCCCCAGTGTATTTTGAGCCATCGTCCCAAAAAAAAGAGCCTCTACCTTCCTTCTTTCCTGCCTTGTAGCTGCCTTTGTATTTCCCTCCTTTGCTCGTATCTTGGGCAAAAGCAACACTACTCATAAGCAGAAGGCAGGCAATCAAAATATTCTTAAACATATTATTAATTTTTTGTATAAATTTAATAGTAATATTTTCCTAAGAGATATTTTCTTGAGGAAAACTCAAGATAAAACTAATAAGTATTTTTGAAGTTTAAAAATTTTAGATAAAAGAAAATAACAATACTACTTGCATAACTTTATTCAAAATTTAATTTGAATAAAAATTTAACTTATATTTGTCTGCCAAAATATTACTTAATTTTCGTATCTACTCAATAGTATGCCCGAAGAAAAAGACATCATAAAGTATCAGCTTTTTCAAACAGAAGACAAAATTCTTGCAGATGCAAAACACCTGCTAAGTAGCGAAAGTACATCTGTAGAGGCGATGAAAGGTGCTTATCGGCTGCTTACTGCTCGGTACGAAAGCTTGCTGGAAGAGGTGAAAATCCATACCAAAGTAGGTGATAAACTTCAAGCGAAACTACACACAATCAATGAGGAATTGGAATTAGCCAAAGAAAATTTGGAAAAAATAGTAGAAGCGCGCACCGCCGAACTCAAGCAAGCAAATATTGACTTGCTCGCTATCAATGAAGAATTAGACAGCTTTGTCTATAGAGCGGCACACGACATCAGAGGACCCTTAGCTACACTGCTTGGGCTTTGCAACTTAGCCAAAATGGAGATAGCAGAAGCAAACGCACTTCGCTATTTTGATATGCTACAGACAACAGCACTCCGACTTGACCACATTCTTGCCCGCCTAATCATCATCAATAAATTAAAAAAACAAGAGGTGGTTCCCGAATCGCTCAAAATCCAAGAAATAATCAATGAGATTATAGCAAATCATGCCTACAAAAAAGAATTATTTGTAGGCGTGAGATTTTCATTAGAAATAGCTGAAGATTTTGATTTTCAGACAGACAAAGATATTTTAGAAATCCTACTCTATAACCTATTGGAAAATGCTGCTTACACTATTATTACCCCTGTAAATGAGCGACTTAACCACGAAATTATCCATGTCAAAATCCTTGCATACGAGCAACACTTTGAGGTATTCATTACGCACAAAGGCTATCAGATTCCCTTAGAGGTAAGCGAAAAAATATTTAATATGTTCTATCGCCCAAGCGAAAAAGCAGAACTTACGGGGCTTAAACTCTATACTGCAAAACGAGCAGTAGAAAAACTAAAAGGAAGAATATGGCTCGTTACTTCTCAAAAAGACAAAACAACTTTTGGCATAGCCCTCCCTTATCAGTACAAATAACCGCAGCAGACTATTCTACAGCCTTGAATTTAAGGATAGGTTTCTTTTTTTGAAAACTTCGATTAACTTTGCTAAATAAATATACCGCAAACAATGGAAAGCACAACAGACGAAGAAAATATCATCAGGGTAGGGGAAAAGAGAAAATATAAGACACTTAGCGAAGCAATTTTTTTAGAAAAAGAATTGAATGGGAAAACTATTTTGATTGATGATGGAGTGTATAATGATAAATGCAAGATAAATGAGGTAAAAAAATTATCAATTATTGGTAGCGATAATACGATTTTTCAAGGGAAAATTACTATCAAATCTTCTTTTGTAATAATAAGTAACATTATTTTTTATGCAAGTCCACATAATATATGTATTGATATAACATTAACTAATTTGGAGATAAAGGATACTATATTTTTTAGACGAGACAAAGTATTTGTTACAAATTATAAATGTGAAATGGATTTAAAAAATAATTTTTTTATAGAAAATGGAGAAATAATAAGTAATAGCAAAACATCGCATGGCTCTTCCAACACAATTAAAGCAAGCAAAAATCTTTTTTATGACAACAATGAAATTATAAGCACACTCAAACAGGAAGTAATATTTTCTTGGAATAAAAATGTTATTTTCCACAACAATATATTAGCAGAACGTGACTATCAGCGTTTTGTATTAAATAATGCTTGGATAGAACCGTTAGAGTTTATTAATGAGCAAAATTTTGATTTTCGTTTTAAAGATGAAAATTTTAGAATATATGGAGCTTCAGAGGCATTATTGATAAGTCTAAAAAATTATTTACAAGCACAAAGAGAAAAAATAGAAATTAAAAAACCAATTCTCAATAATTCCGCTACTATTTTGTTCAATTACAGCAATTTGGAAAGAGAAAAAGAAGACTTAGATTTTCTGAAAAATAGATATGAAGAAATACAATTTACTACTATTCACTCTGCTGAAGAACTGAAAAATCAAAAATCAGATGTATTTTTTATTATCAATGTTGCCGATATACATGATGAGGAAGATTTGGCGCAAAATCTTTTGAAAGTAGCTACCGAAGAACTGAGATTACAGACTTATACTTGTTGGCTCGAAGATAGTCGAATTAATATCAAAAAGGCATTTCCAAAACTGCACGAGTTTCAGGAGTTTACCAAGAAAAACTACCCCAATAGCAACATCTTTTACAGAGATTTGGAAAACTTAAGTCAGCAGATTTATAACCACATTACAAGCAACAAATCTAAAGTCATTTTGCAATCCCTTGAAGTAGAGAACATTGCTTGTTTCCAAGAGCCTACTCGTTTGGATTTTGGCAGTGAAGTTACTTGCTTGCTTGGCTTGAACGGTACAGGAAAAACCACACTTTTGCGTGCCGCCGCCCTTGCGCTGATAGGTGTAGAACATGGTGGTTTTGATGAAACAGTAGGAGAAAATTTGCTTGCTATTGGCAAAAATGAAGGTAATATTTCCTTGACTTACAGTATCAATGGTGTAAGTTATGAAAGCAAAATGCAATTGATTAGACATGATTTAGGTGATGTGAGAATTAATCTTTTATCAGATTTTCCAATAGTAACTGGTAATCATTTGAAAACCTTAGTGATAGGTTTTTCCCAAGTTCGTGGAACAGACAAAAGTACAAGAAATCAAAACGAATTGCTTGTGCCTCATGTTGCTGATATTCTGCCACTTATCACCAATCAAGGTGATAATCGTTTGAAATCTTTTGAAAAATGGTTGATAGATTTGTCGATAAAGGCAAGCAATAAAGAAAAAGAGGCAAACAATTTTAGCTTGCAAACCAAAGAAAGAGAAATCATTAGGCTTATTTTTGAGATTTTTTCAGCCATTACAGGGCAGGAAGTTCGTTTTTTAGAACCTCGAAGCAGTGATGAGGTTTGGGTAAGTTTGGCAGAAAGGGAAAGCGAAATCCCACTTTCCTTGCTTAGTCAGGGTTTTCAATCCATCATAGGTTGGGTAGGTTATTTCTTGCAACGCCTCGCCCAAACTTCCATAGGGCAAAAGCCTCTGAATGAGGAAAATGCGATTGTTTTTATAGATGAAATAGATACGTATTTGCACCCACAGTGGCAGGCTCGCATCATGCAGGTTTTGCGAGAAAAATTCCCCAATACGCAGTTTATCATTACTACGCACTCGCCTGTTTTGGTCAATAATTTAAAACAAGAGAATGCAAAAGTATTTTATATCGACTCCCAAACGCCACAAGTAAGCGCAGTTCCTTATTTTTACGGGTGGCATATTGCTCGTACTTTATACGATTTATACAATTTGAAAGAAAGACCGCAGGAAATAGAACATCAAATTTATAAACTTTTCAGTTTGCTTGATGATGATAATGTAATAGAGGCAGAAAAACGTTTAACCGAACTCTCTCAAATTCTTGGAGAAGATGATGGTGTAATGGTGGAAGCAAAAACAAGGTTGGAACTTATCAAAGATTTAGCAGAATGAGGAAAATTGAAAAGCAAAGTGAACCTACTGCACTTACCAACTACAGAAATGAGCAGAAAAAGAATAAGTTAGCACTTAATTTTGAAAACTTACCTGCTGACGTAAAAGCAATTATAAAAAAATCCTTGTTAGAAGAACAAGGCTATCTTTGTTGCTACTGTATGAAAAAGATAGAATATGATACGATGAAAGTGGAGCATTTTAAAACGCAAAACCAAAATCAAGAACTTGTATTAGATTATCATAACTTACTTGGTGCTTGTGAAGGAAATCAAAAACATAATGACAAAGCAAAACATCATTGCGATACTTGCAAAGGAGGAGATGATTTTAACGATAGTTTCAAAAGCCCTGCAAGCAAAGATTTCAATTTGAAAATAAGCTATGTAGAAGTAAGAAGTCAGAAAACTTATGAAGAAGGGAAAATGCTAATTAAATCTGCCGATTTTCAAGTAGAATTTGACTGCAATAAGATAAAATGTGATGAATGTAAAAAAGAAAATGATAAGGTTTTTTGTCATCATAAAGAGGCAAGTTTAAACCTGAATGAAATTGACATCATCAAGAAAAGATATAGGATTTGGAAAGGGGTAACAGATGAATTATCAAAAGCAAGTAAAAAGGAAACTTGGAGTCCGAGAAAAGCGCAAGAACTGATAGAAAAATACCAAACCAAAAAAGAAGGTAAATATCCTGAATTTTGCGAAATGGTAGTTTTCCTTCTCAAAAAGCGATTTAAAAACGAATTAGAAAAAACTCATAACTAATTACTCAAAACTCATAACTAAAAATAGATACATGACACTTTTAAAAGGAAAAAATGCGCTCATTACGGGTGCTTCAAAAGGAATAGGCAGGGCTATTGCCTTGAGTTTTGCCAAAGAAGGGGCAAACGTGGGCTTTACTTATCTTTCCAGCGTAGAGCAAGGCGAGGCTCTGGTCAAAGAACTCGAAGCGTATGGCGTAAAAGCAAAGGGCTATCGCTCTGATGCCTCCGATTTTGCGGCAGCAGACAAACTGATGCAAGATTTTATCGCTGACTTTAGCACGATTGATATTTTGGTAAACAACGCTGGAATAACCAAAGATGGCTTGCTGATGCGCATGAGCGAGGAGCAGTGGGACAGCATTATGACCGTAAACCTCAAATCCGTATTCAACCTCACCAAAGCGGCTACCAAGTTTTTGATGAAACAAAAATACGGCAGCGTGATTAATATGACCTCCGTAGTAGGCTTAAAAGGGAACGCAGGTCAGGCAAATTATGCGGCATCGAAGGCGGGAATCATAGGTTTTACTAAGTCAGTAGCCCTTGAGCTTGGCTCTCGAAATATTCGATGCAATGCTATAGCCCCTGGCTTTATAGAAACGGAAATGACTGCCAAATTGGACGAAAAAGTAGTGGCAGAGTGGAGAAGTGCTATCCCACTAAAGCGTGGCGGGCAGCCCGAAGATGTCGCCAATGCTTGTATATTTTTAGGCTCAGATATGTCGGCATATATGACGGGGCAGGTCTTGCAGGTAGATGGCGGAATGCTTACCTAAGTAGGCAAATTGGAAAAAGATGACATCTTCTTAATTGGGTTTCAAAGGTGTCATCTTTCAAAAATTCAATCAGTATTAAAAGCGATTTATTTTATTTTTTGCTATAAAGCCATCTTTCGCCATTTACTGTAATAGCAAAAATAAGATTATTAACAGGCGTTTTTACGGTCTTAGTGTCAGTTGCCGAAAAAGCCTCAAAAAAGCCTTGTAATTTCTCTGTTTGCAAAGACGGGTGAATAAAACCTGCATAAACATTATTGCTTATTGTCTGCTCAGGAATACTAAGTTTTACGGCATTGGAGGCAGATTTCGCATCTACAAGCCTCACTCTATAAGTTACAGTAACCGAAACGCCATTTTGTAAAAAGGTTTCCTCAAATAAAACTTCATCTGCCGAAGCTGATTTTTTGATAACTACGTCTGTATCGCGAGATTTAAAAAGTCTGTCTTCTGCTGTTCCGCTATCGAAAACCTTGAACATCTTAAAAGTACCTGCTTTGGTCATGATGTCTATGTAGTCGGGCGGTGGTATCTCCACGATATTTGTCTTAGTACAAGCACCTACAAAGATAAGTAATGCTATAGCTGCTATATTTAACAGCAAGGGAAATACATTTTTTTTCATTTTTTTGTAATTTAAAAAATACTTTCTTTGAAAATTGTGTTACAAAGGTAATATAAAAAGTTTTGCTAAGAAAACTATTGTATATTTGACGTAAGAAAAAAATAAACGTTGCCAAAATAGTTATGAATTTTGCCGAACAGATAAAAACAGGGGAAGGAGGCATTATTATCACCAAATTAGACGACTTGCTTACTTGGGCAAGACTTTCTTCGCTTTGGCCTATGGGCTTTGGGCTTGCTTGCTGTGCTATAGAAATGATGAGTAGCTACACTTCTAACTACGATTTGGATAGGATAGGGGTGTTTCCGCGTGCCTCCCCGCGCCAATCGGACGTGATGATAGTGGCAGGAACGGTAACTTTCAAAATGGCTGACCGCATCAGACGTTTGTACGAGCAAATGTCCGAACCGCGCTACGTAATCTCGATGGGTAGCTGTTCTAACTGTGGCGGACCCTATTGGGAGCATGGCTATCACGTTGTCAAAGGCATAGACAGAATTATTCCCGTAGATGTATATGTGCAGGGCTGCCCGCCCCGACCAGAAGCCCTCATTGGCGGTTTTTTGAAACTCCAAGAAAAAATCAGACAAAAAGAAAATAAAGCACCAAATGCAATTAATAAATTGTTAAAACACACAACATCATGAAAACCAATTTGATGCAAAAGGTAGAAACTGCCCTTGACAATATTAGACCCTATTTAGAAGCCGATGGCGGCAATGTAAAATTATTGGATATTACTGACGAAATGATTGTTCAGTTAGAGCTTTTGGGAGCGTGCGGCACTTGCCCTATGTCCATGATGACCTTGAAAGCGGGTGTAGAACAAACCATTAAACAAGAAGTTCCTGAAATAAGAGGCATCTACGCAATCAATACAAATTATTAAATAACAAATCCTTAATATTCTTATGAGAATAATTTTTAACTGTTTAGTTTTTATGATTTTAGCTGCCTGTAGCAGTAGCAAAAGTGATACAAGTAAGGCACAAAGTACCTCTGCAGCTGCCGAAACCACTACCAATAAAAAATACCCATTGGAGAAAATAAAACTCCCTGCGGGCTTCAAAATCGAAGTCTATGCCGAAGTGGAAAATGCTCGCTCGATGGTACTTAGCCCTAACGGGACTATTTTTGTTGGTAACAGAGAAGGCGACAAAGTGTATGCAATAGTCGACAAAAATGGCGATTACAAAGCTGATGAAGTCAAAGTAATTGCCTCTGGTTTGAATATGCCCTGCGGCGTTGCTTTCAGAGATGGTAGCCTATATGTAGCCGAAGTAAACAGAATTTTACGCTATGACAACATCGAGCAAAACCTAAGCACCCCGCCAAAAGCAGTAGTGGTAAGTGATAAATTTCCTTCCGACAAGCATCATGGCTGGAAGTTCATTACTTTCGGACCCGATGGCAAACTCTACGTACCTGTGGGCGCACCCTGCAATGTCTGCGAAAAAGAAGACAAAATATATTCTACTATTATGCGAATGAATCCCGATGGTTCTGGCTTAGAAGTATTTGCAAGCGGTGTCCGCAATAGTGTAGGTTTTGATTTTCACCCCGAAACAAAGGAACTATGGTTCACCGACAACGGCAGAGATATGCTCGGTGATGACCTCCCCTCTGACGAGCTGAACAGAGCCTACAAAGCGGGTTTGCATTTTGGCTTTCCGTACTGCCATCAAGGAGATACACCCGACCCAGAATTTGGTAGCAAGCGTAGCTGTGATGAGTTCGAAAAACCTGCCCAAAAACTTGGGGCGCACGTAGCATCGCTTGGCATGAGGTTCTATACAGGCAAGCAGTTCCCCGATACTTACAAAAATAATATTTTTATTGCCTTGCATGGCTCGTGGAATCGTACCAAAAAATCGGGTTACAAAATAGCTCTTGCCAAAGTGGAAAATAACAAAGTAGTTGATTATAGCACTTTTGCTGAAGGTTGGCTCGAAGGAGAAGAAGCATGGGGCAGACCTGCTGACATTCAGCAACTAACCGATGGCTCATTGCTTGTTTCAGATGATAAATTGGACGTTGTTTATCGCATTAGCTACGCCAAATAATACAAAATTTGAAAATGACTAATGACTAATTACCAATTAGTCATTAGTCATTGGTAATTAACTTAGAGCCTTTTCAAGCAGTTTTTTTGTTGCCTTGATGCCCTCATCTTCGCTAAGATAGTCCCCTTTCATGCCCATCATTTTCAAGAAACCTCCTTCGTACTCGATGCCAATAAAGCCCTTAAACTCCTTGCTAATACCTTTTTTGACTATTTTCATGATTTTGGTAAAATCTGTTTCTGCATCATTGCCGTTTGCATCAAACTTGTGCGTTTTGGCACTTACTCCTTTAGCAAAAGGCATCAATTTTTTTACTCCATCATATTTATCGTATTCTTTGATAACTTTAGCATTCATAAAGCCTTCCAAAGTCATTGTAGCGGGCTTTTCACGCTGTATAAAATTACCAAAATCGGGCAGTGAGCCTGCATATTTATTATTTACCTGTTTGAGTAGCTTTGCCAACCAATCAGGGTTCGTAGAAATGCCAATGTGGTTCTCGATGATAACACCGATATCAGCTTTTTCACCAAACTCAACCAATTTTCCATAACCTTCTACAGCTACTTTTAGCACATCATCAGGATTTCCATCATTGTTTACATTTACCCTGATAGAATGACAACCTAAAAATTTTGCAGCCTCTATCCATTTGTAGTGTGCTTCAACCGCTTGCATACGTTTTTGGGCATCAAAGTCTGCCAAATTTACCGCCTCATCTACCATAATAAGCACGTTGCGAACGCCCAAATCGTCAGTACGCTGTTTGAGTTCCTTCAGATAACTTTGGTCTGTTGCCTTATCTGCCCAAAAGCCTGAAACGTATTCTACAGCATTAATACCAAAATCATTTTTTGCCTTAGCAGGGAAATCCATATTCTTCAATTTGCCACCATAAAGCGAGCCAGCCAAAGAAAATTCCGCCAAAGAAATTTCGAATAATGGCTTCTTAGCCAATTCTTCGGCATAAATATCATCTGCCAAAAGCGTAGTCAGTGCGACACCTGTGGCAGCTACACCAATTTGGTTTAAAAAATCACGACGAGAGGTTTGCATATTATTATTGTTTTTTGAACGTATTTTGATTTTAGTGTTGGCAGATGAGCAAATTACTAATTTCCAGACTACATTGTATCAGAATCATAAATAACAACCTTTGTCCAAAACTGCTTGTTACCCTCTACAAATGCAAGGTGAATAGGGTCAATCTGATAAGCATCATGCCCTTTGACATCATCAAAAAACAAAAATAGCGAATAAGTATAGCTACTATCTACTACATCTCGTTGCGTAGTAGATGCGGGCTTTCCCACGTAGCCCATCTTTACTGCCTTTATCTTCAGTAAAGTATTCATTCCCGCCTCAAATTTCTGCTTATCGGCAACAGAAAGGTCGGGTTTTGCCCAAAAATAAACGATATGTGCCATCATCTTCTTTTTCTTGTTTTGAGTTTTAAGCGTATAGCCCACACTCAGCAAAGCAAATACGCTGAAAACTGCGATAAATAATACTTTTGTAGTTGAATTTTTCATAGAACATGTTTAAATTTAGCAAAAGTAAATATATTTCTAAAAAATACATCTTTTTCTTGTTTACCTTTCAAACAATATCGCTATTAACTTATAAAATTTTTAATGTGTATGTATGCTTATGAGAAAGAACAAGGGATTTTCCTTTGTTCTTTTTTTTGTTCATTTTCGTACACTTTCTTTTTTTTTAACGTTCAATTTCGTGCATCATGCTCCTATTTATATATGGCAAAATACTGATAAACAATACTTTAAAATATGCGGTACTTTTTTTGAAGTCTTTATACGAGAAATAAGAATATAAGTTGCTATTTTAATATTCCAATTTTTTCTATAACTTAGAATTTCAAAATGTAAAAAGATTTATACATTGCTTCGTATTCAGCAAGTAAATGAAAATACTAAAGACAGTCAATATAGAGAAAGTATATCGTAGTTTTGACATAGAAACTACAGCACTCAATAAGGTAAATTTAGAGATAGAACAGGGTGATTTTGTGAGTATTATGGGTCCTTCGGGTTGTGGCAAATCTACCCTACTCAATCTTATCTCTCTTATGGACTTACCTACTCGTGGGGAGGTATTTTTTATGGAGCAATCTACCTCAAGAATGACGGATAAAAAGCGTGCTGAGTTTCGCAGAAAATATATTGGCTTTGTGTTCCAAAATTTTAACCTCATAGAAGAACTATCTGTTTATGAGAATATTGAACTTCCTCTGGTCTATTTGCGGATGCCCGCAGCAGAGCGAAGTATGCGAGTAAAACAAGTAATGGAAAAGTTAGATATTGCTTATAAGCAGCACTTTTTTCCAATGCAACTTTCTGGAGGGCATCAGCAGCGTGTAGCGGTAGCAAGGGCTATAGTAGCAAGCCCAATGGTACTTTTTGCTGACGAACCTACTGGAAATCTGGACTCTGTGCATGGCTTGGAAGTCATGGAAATACTATCGGAACTTAACCAAAATGGCACTACTATAGTCATGGTTACTCACTCCGTTCCAAATTCAGAATATGCAAGTAGGATTATAAAACTATTTGACGGTCAGTTAGTTAGCGGGAGTGTAAGTCAGTATAGCATTTAGCAAAGTATCGGAACAAAATAAATAAAAAAGCGTGTTTAAAAGCTATTTACTTATTACGGTGAGAAATTTACTTAAAAATAAATTGTTCTCACTTATCAATATTTTAGGGTTGGCTCTCGGAATAGCCTCCTCTACCATACTTTTCTTGCTTATCAAACACGAAACAAGCTATGATAGCTTTCACAAACAAAAAAATCTCATTTTTCGGGTAACGGAAACGATTGACCAAAACGGCGTAGGCGAACACTCGGCAAGCGTGCCATTTCCTGTAGCAATTACCCTACAAAAGGATTACTCACAATGGGTAGAAAAAAGCGTACGTCTTTTTAATTTCCAAATGCCTTCTCTTTCAATTTCATATAAAAATAAAAACTATAACGAAAGCAAATTTTTCTTCGCTGATTCTTCATTTTTTGAAGTTTTTGATTTTAAACTGATAGAAGGTGATGCCCAAATTTGCCTCTCCCAAGCGCATACGGTAGTCATTAGTGAGTCTATTGCCAAGAAATACTTTGGTAATGAAAATCCTTTGGGCAAAGAGATTATTTTAAAACGACAAATAGATATTCCTTTGATTGTAACAGGTGTTTTTGCCGATAGTCAGAAGCCCTCCCACTTAGTTTTTGATTTTATTGCTTCTTTTTCCACACTGTATAATATCAGTAATAATGATTTTTTTAACCAATGGGTTTGGAATCCTTGCTGGACTTATGTCGTACTCAAAGATATTGATTTCGCCGAGCAGCTAAAAGGGCAATTGCCTACTTTTGTTCAAAAATATTTTGATGAAAAAATAAAAGATGATGTTAGTTTGGATTTGCAACCGCTTACAGATATTCATCTTCGCTCCAATTTAGATTATGAAATATCTCCTAATGGCGACATCAAGTATGTTTATATTTTTATCCTAACAGCCGCTTTTATATTACTCATTGCAAGCATTAATTTTATCAATCTTTCTAATGCGAGGGCATTACTCAGGGCGAAGGAAGTAGTAGTTCGGAAAGCTATTGGTGCTGATAAAGAAGAACTTACCAAGCAATTTATTATAGAGTCGGTTCTTATGAGCAGTATTGCACTTATTTTCGCTTTTATAGACGTGGAGTTGGCTGCTCCCTACCTACAAGACCTTTCTGGTAGCCCTATAAGTGCTTACATCACCAACGATTGGAATATTATCAAGTATGTATTGCTCACAGGGCTTTCTATTGGCTTGGTTGCGGGCATCTATCCTGCTATCTATTTGGCATCTTTTGACCCAAGCAAGATGCATAGGGGGAGCGTGCTTACAGGCACTAAAGAGCCAATATTCCGCAGTGTATTGGTGGTCATACAGTTTGTCATAGCTATTTTACTGCTCATTAGCACTTTCGTAAGTAGCAGACAGTTAGATTACTTGAAAAATGCCAAATTGGGATTTGACAAAGACTATGTACTTGTCGTACCTATTGGTGGCTCACCAAGCGTATTGCTTTATGACGAAATAAAGAAAAGATTGCTTCACCATGGCGAAATAATTTCGGTAACGAGCATGGAGGAAATTTTGGGTAGCAACTATCAAACCCATAAATTTAAAGCCAACTCCCTCGTAAACAATAAGTTGTCTTACTATCCAAGCATTATTGTTTCTCACGACTTTCTTAGCACTTTCAACATAGAATTAGTAACGGGTAGAAATTTTATACAAAAACGAAAACTTGCAGAGGTCAATGACGCAGGGATAAATATGAATGAGGATTGGTTCAGGTACTTTGAGGAAGATGAGAACAACGCCGTCATCATCAATGAAACTATGGTAAACTACTTGGGCATGAGCAGTCCGCAAGAAGCAATTGGCAAGGAATTTAGCAGGGCAGGCGGCACAGAAAAAATTATTGGTGTGGTCAAAGATTTTCATATTACCTCTTTGCACTCTCCCGTATTACCTTTTGTTATAGATTTGGCTGATGATAAAATACAGCGTTCTTTTCTCAAGTACATGGCAATAAAAGTAGATAACAAAGACATAGAAAAAGCAATCCTTGTTTTGGAAAAAGTATGGAAAAAACTTAATCCTTATCAGGCATTAGATTATTTTTTCTTAGAGGATAAGCTCAATAAACTATACATGAAAGAACAGCAATGGAGCAAAATCTCTTTACAGTTCTCCTTAGTCGCTATTTCTATCGCTTGCATGGGGCTATTTGGCTTGGCTTCTTTCATCGTAGAGAAGCAACGCAAAGATGTAGGGATACGCCGAGCTATTGGGGCTACTATGACAGAGATAGTTCTTTTTCTATCTGCCAAGCTCATGAAATTGGTCGTAGCAAGCATCTTAGTTGCCGCTCCTATTAGCTGGATTCTCATGCAAATATGGCTCAGTAGTTTCCCTTACCATATTGTAATGTCGCCCGATATTTTTATTTATGCGGCGGGCATTATTTTCATCATTACTTTCATTACTATTAGTTTTCATACTATCAAAATTGCCATACAAACCCCAATGGAAGCGATAAAAAGTCTTTGATGCCCTACCGAAATAGCATCTGCATCAGTCTAAATACATTGATGGCAATAATGACGACTTGCAAAACAATGAGCGGTAAAAACTGTAACAATAGTGCTGTAACCAAAAGCAAAGTAGAGCCAACAAGTTGGATAAGCATAAAAATTCTTGGGCTTTTTGCAGGAGAAATTACGTTCAATTGGATTAGAAAATAGTTAGAAATCAGAGCGGCTGTAGCTATCCAGCCTATTAGTTCGGCATCTTTCATATTTTGGGTAATTTTTATCGTAAGAAAATGAAACATTCATAATTATCAAAGTGATTTCTTCCAATCTTGCCAGCCTTTGAATGCCAATATAGTTAAAATAACATAAAGCAAACTTGTAGCAATGAGGTCTTTATAAAAATAAATAGCTACATATTGCACATTTACGAATATCCAAACCAGCCAATTTTCCAACTTTTTGCGCACCAATAGCCACTGCCCAATCAGGCTAAAAGCCGTAGTTTCGGCATCCCAATAAGGTACGGCAGCTTGTGGGTACGAATTTAGCAAAATGCCTAAAAGCAATGAGCCTACAATGCCAATAAGTAATAATATTTTTATCTCAGAAAGAGAAATATGAGTAACAGGTAATAGTTTTTCTCCTTTTTTGCCAAACTTCCAAAGATACCAACCATAAATACTTGTGATGAAAAAATAAATATTAAGCAGGAAATCGCCTAAGAGCCAAACACTTGCAAAAACATAAATGTAGCACAAAATACTCAGAATTCCTACGCCCCAGCCCCACGGATTTTGCTTCGTATTCAGCCAAATGCTAAGAATAGTAAGCACAAAACCTACTATTTCGATAGAGTTTGCATAAATATAGTCAAAAACTGATTCCCACACCTTATTTTTCTTTAAAAAGTTGATTTTTAATGCCCTTTATCATGGCAGCGATATGCCCTTTGGGATAAATAATGTTATCATAAACGGCAATTATTTTATGGGAATGGTCTAACAGATAGGTAGTTCGCTGGGGATAGCCAATCAGAGGAACTACAGCGTCGTACATTTTGGTAACTAAGCCCGAAGTATCTGCCAAAAGTTCGAAGGGAAGTTTGTACTGCTGCTTAAACCTGAGATGAGTGGGAATATCATCTTTGCTGATGCCAAAAATGGGTACATCTACATTTTCAAATGCCTCAAACTCATTGCGAAATTCACAAGCCTCTGCGGTGCAGCCCATCGTAAAATCTTTGGGATAAAAATACAAGATACAAGGCTTACCTGCCAAGTCTTTCTCAAGAGAAAAAGCATTACCAGAGGTAGATGCTAATGTAAAATTGGGGGCTTGAACGTTGATTTTGAGCGACATTTTTTTAGTAAATATATAAGTGATGAATTATAAATTATGAATCGGAAAACTCATAACCTATAATTCATAACTCATAATTTCTATTTATTGTTTCACTCTTTCCATGTAGTTACCTGTGCGCGTATCTACTTTGATAAACTCACCTTCGTTACAAAACAAAGGAACGTTAATTTTAGCACCCGTTTCCAGCGTGGCGGGTTTTAAAGTTTTTGTTGCAGTATCACCTTTTACACCCGGTTCGGTATAAGTAATCTGCAAAATAGCAGTTGCAGGCGGCTGGGCAAACACAGGCTCGTCTCCATCAAAAGCAACCTGAATAGTTACATTTTCTTTGATAAAATTAATACCATCACCAAAAAGAATCTTTGAAACATAAATCTGCTCATACGTTTCATTGTCCATGCACACCAAGCTATCCCCTTCTGGATACAAGTATTGCAATTCTTTTTGCTCAACCCTCACTACATCTACCGATTCTCCAGCACGAAAACGATATTCTGCTAATTTTCCTGATTTTACATTGCGCATTTTTGCTTGGTAAAATGCACGCAAATTACCAGGTGTGCGGTGGTCATACTCCAAAATCAAGCAAAGTTCTCCGTTATGTCTGATGAAAGAACCAATAGAAACATCTCCTGTATTCATATCGCTAATTAATTTATAGTTTAATAATTTGATTTACAATTACTTATTATAAAATATGATAATTTTTTTGGCAAATTTATAACAATTTGCCAAAATACTACATCTTTGAACGAAATTTGTAAGGATATATATTCTAAACAATGCTTTAGGCAACTTTAGTAAATAAATATACGTTTTTCTACTTATAATGCCAAATATCTATCCTAACTTTATGATTCACATTATACACTTATACCACTTCAAACCATATAAATATGATGTTTAAAAAATTAGCTTTTTGCTTCTTTGTGCTTTTTATAGGAATAGAACACCAAGTCTTACTTGGTCAGAATCAGTTGTTTGATTCCCTCACACTGTCCAATCAACGTGTTTATATCTCTTTGGAAGATGCGCTCAAGGAACCAGAAAAAGTGTATCGGTTAGACCTATCAAGCTACGGCACTGATACTTGGGGCGACAAAAGTTCTATTTTAACGGAACTTCCAGAAAGTATTGGCAAGTTGTATAATTTGCAGGAATTAGACCTAAGCGATAACCAATTAACGGCTTTGCCAAAAGAGATAGGCGACTTAAAAAATTTGCAATATCTCTATTTGCAAACCAATCAACTGAAAAGCCTGCCTGCTACTATAGGTAAACTTGCGAATCTGAAACGCCTAAATTTAGAAGCAAACCGTCTGATTTTCCTTCCAATAGAGTTGAAAGGATTAACTTCTCTTGTCGCTTTGGATTTAGACCACAACTCTTTTAATAGTTTTCCCGAAACCATTACGCAACTATCGAATTTGGAAGAGCTTTCTATGCACTCCAATTCTTTGCAAAGTCTTCCCTCACAGATTGGTAGCTTGAAAAAACTAAAAAATTTAGAGATTTGGGATAATCATATCATGACGCTGCCCGAAGAAATAGCAGGGCTGACCAATTTGCTTAGGTTAGATGTAAGTTCTAATTCGCTCACTAATTTGCCTGCGGGCATCGGGAAGTTAGAAAAAATTACTTCCTTGAATCTTACAGAAAATAGTTTGCCCATGCTTCCCTCGTCTATTGGTAATCTGAAGAGTTTGATGAACGTAGATTTATCTTATAACGTACTCAGCACCTTACCCGCAGATATTGGGAACTTAGCTCAGCTAAAAATATTAGACCTAACAAGCAATCATCTGGCATCACTTCCTGTTTCTATCGGAAAATTAACTAATTTGGAGCAGTTAGACCTAAATATCAACAAGTTAGCGTTTATTCCAAAAGAAATTAGTAACCTAAGCAAAATAAAGGAATTGGTATTATTTCAAAATGAACTGACAGCCCTTCCTGCCGAGATAGGAAAAATGAGTAACTTAGTAAGTATTGACCTAAATACCAATAAGTTAGCAATGTTGCCCTCAGAAATTGGCAAATTGGCAAACGTGCAAGTGTTGGTGCTTTGGGGCAACAAACTAACTTCCTTGCCAAATGAAATATGCACGATGAGTAATCTGATGGCAATAGAATTGCAAGACAATCAGATAGTTAAACTTCCTGCATGTATTAATAAGATTTCAAATCTCATAAAAATAGACCTTTCTCATAACAAGGTTGCAGCAGAGGAAAAAAAGAGATTAACTGATTTGTTCCCGTCAGCACAGTTAGATTTTTAGTTGTGTATTAAAAACGGGAGATAAGAGTCAAAAGCAGTAAACTTTTAGAAAGTTTGCTGCTTTTTAAATTTTAAAGCTATATTTTTGGCAAAAATAAACGCTAATCTTTGATACAATATGACTTCCGAACAAGACATACTTGCTACCCCGCCCTCTACTCCAGCTTTCTCGAAAAATTGGATAGTAAGTTCAAAGTATGACTTATTTTTTTTCATTGGTAGCTGTGTGTTTACTCTCTTTTTCTTTGGTTTGTTCAGGATAGCTCATTATTTTAATTTTGTGCTGCGCGGCGACTCTATTCTTATTACCTATTTCATTTTTACTGCCATTTTTGACCACCCTCATATCTTTCAGACCTTCTCCCGCACACACCTCGATACGGGTGAGTTCAAAAAGAGAAAATTTACACATACCTTTGTTTTAGCTATTTTTATTGTGATAGGTTTCTTTATTACTTATTTGGGATACGATAGTGAACTCATTGTATTTGCCTCATTATTTGGTAGTTATCATATTATCCGCCAGCATTATGGCTTTTTGCGGGCGTATAAGGGCATAAACAAAGACACAGAAGAAATAGATAATTGGCTTGACTATGGATTATTTTATACGGGAATGTTCTCTTGTTTTTTCAATGATTATACCGATATAGGCAGCCCAATAGTTGTTTATAAGAATCTGACAGCACGTTTTCCTTCTTTGCCTCCCGATATTGTAGGGATTATCTCTTTTTGTTTTGTTACTTTGGCAGTTCTATTTGTCATCAGGCAATTATGGCGATTAGCTATGGGCAAGCCGCTAAATTTGCCCAAGTTACTGCTACTTTTTGCGGCACTATCCACACATTATTTTGTTTTTTTTCTCACTGCTACTCCTTTTTTGGTAGCAGAGGCTTTGGAAACAGTTTATCACGATATTCAGTATCATGGCTGGGTGATGCACTATCAGAAACAACGCTATCCGAATATAAAAAAAGTAGTGCTGAAATGGCTTGGCGTTTCTCTGATTTACGGATTACTTGTAGGTATCATCGAGATTTGGGGGCTTATGCAGCAAGGGTGGGCAATGTATATTTTTGTTCCTTTTACCATGATAGTCATTTATCACTACTACGTAGATGGGCTTATTTGGCGTTTTAGCAAAGAACCCGAACTGCGAAAACTGATGTTTGGAAAATAAAAAAACTCACAGATATTTTTATCTCTAATATGTATCTTCATTTTTATTTTTTTAATAACTACTCACTTTTAATTCTCTTTTTGGGTACATTTGTGCTGATAAATAGAACCTTAAATTTTTAAATTAAAAAAAATCAAGCTAAAAACATGAAAAAAATTATTTATTTAGTCGGTTTTCTGTTCGCACTTACATTTACGCAGGCAAATGCACAAGAAGCAAGTTTCTTCGGAGAAAAAATCACTGAAAAGGGAGCGATAGAAGCCTCCAAACTGTCCGCAAAAATGAAGGATAAGAAATCAATGGAAACAAAAGTGATAGGCACAGTCATAGAAGTATGTAAGAAAAAAGGTTGCTGGATGACGCTCGACATCGGCAACAAGCAAACGATGCGCGTTACTTTCAAAGACTATGCGTTTTTCGTACCCAAAGATTGCAATGGCAAACAAATCATTGTAGAGGGAGTTGCCCAAAAAGAAATCACTGACGTAGCAGCCCTAAAGCACTATGCCGAAGACGCAGGGCAGTCAAAAGAAGAAATAGCCAAAATCAATAAGCCAAAAGAAGAATATACTTTTGAGGCGAAAGGCGTGATTTTAAAAAATAAATAGTACAAACAAACCTGCAAGGTTTCGAAAACCTTGCAGGTTTGATATTGATACTTAAGCAGTAACACAAAACTCATCAAAAGCCTCTTCCAAATGCTCGGCAATCATCTGTGCGTTCCTGCCCTCGATGTGATGCCTCTCAATGAAGTGAACCAAATCGCCATCTTTGAAAATAGCAATGCAAGGAGAAGAAGGAGGATAAGGCAATAGTTGCTGCCTTGCCGCCTGCACCGCCTCTGTATCTACACCCGCAAAAACCGTAACTAAGTGGTCAGGCTTTACTTCTGCATTTTTCAACGCTGCCTTTATCCCTGGGCGTGCCGCACCCGCCGCACAGCCGCACACAGAGTTTACGACCAAAAGTGTAACGCCTTCTCTTTTCAGGGCATTTTCTACTTGCTCCGAAGTGGTCAAATCCTCAAAACCTACTGAAGTCAAATCTTGCTTCATTGGTGCTGTCAAATATTCTGGGTACATATTTTTTTAATTATGAATGATGAATTATAAATTATAAGTTTTTAATCTGAAATTTGGAATGAAATAAACACAATTTCAAACTGTATTCAAACTACTTCCAACAATTCTCAAATCCTTTAACGTTTTTACATAAATCCAAGTTCCAATTTTGCCACTTCCGACATCATTTCCATCGTATAGGGCGGGTCAAAAGTAAGTTCTACAGTTACTTCGTTTACGCCTTCTACCTCTTTTGCCCTATTCTCGACCTCGCTCGGAATCACCTCTGCCGAAGGGCAAGCGGGCGAAGTGAGTGTCATGCGAATAAATACATTATTCACAGGAAAAATAGTAAGCTCGTATATCAGCCCCAATTCCCATACATCTACGGGAATTTCGGGGTCATAGACCGTTTTCAAAGCCTCTATTACTTTATCTCTTAGGTTTTCTTCCATTTTTTTATTAAAACTAATTGCCTTGTGTCTGATAGGCAAGGGCATACAATTTTACCTGCTTTACCAATGCCGCAAATCCGTTTGAACGATTCATAGAAAGCATCTGCTGCAAGCCAATTTTATCAATAAAATACAAATCTGCTTTTACAATATCCGCCGCTTTTTGGTTGGAAAGCACCCGAACTACCAAGCTCACCAAGCCTTTCACCAAGGTAGAATCGCTATCTCCGTAAAACAAAACACAGTCATTTTGAATATATGGATGCACCCAAACTTTTGATTGACAGCCTTTTATAAGTTTATCATCAAGGCGAAACTGCTCAGGATAGGGAGGCAAATTTTTCCCTAATTCTATAATATAGGTATAGCTATCGTTTTTATTGTCAAAAATCGAAAACTCCTCTATGATTTCGTCTTGTATCTCATTGATATTCATGCTTTTTTATTGTATGATTATTCTAATCCCTCAAACAAACTCTTATCTGTATTTTTACCTTTGTATTGTGCCGCTTTTACCACAGCCAAAGACGGTAATTTGAGAATTTTTCCATCTAAAAACTAATTTCAAAACTTTCATCTTTTACATATTTGCGCAACAACTCTAAATTATCCCCGTAAAAAAGCTGATTTTTCATTCTTGGTTTTCATTGGAAAATTCCAGCACATTTTTCTAAAATACAAATTTAGAATGATTTTAAATAAGTATCATTGTTTTTACAACAATATTTCCATTATTTTTGTTGCCAAATACAATGACAAGAAAATAATATCATTAAAAATGTCTATTCAAAAGCCAAGTATTCCCAAAGGAACAAGGGATTTTAACGCTGAAACATTAGCCAAACGCTATTTTATATTTGACACGATTCGGAAAGTGTTTGTCAAATATGGTTTTCAGCCCATAGAAACCCCTACAATGGAAAATCTTAGCACGCTTACAGGCAAATACGGAGAGGAAGGCGATCGCTTGCTTTTCAAGGTGCTAAATTCTGGCGATTTTCTAAGAGGTGCCACACAATTAGCGGATTACAAAAAACTTACAGCCGAAATTTCTGAAAAAGGCTTGCGCTACGACCTGACCGTTCCTTTTGCACGCTACGTAGTGATGCACCAAAACGAAATTGCTTTTCCTTTCAAACGCTATCAAATCCAGCCCGTCTGGAGGGGAGATAACCCACAGCATGGGCGTTACAGAGAGTTTTATCAATGTGATGCTGACATAATAGGCACAGATTCACTTGTTTGCGAAGCAGAACTGATACAAATATATGATGAAGTTTTTGCTACTTTGGGGATTCCTATTACTATCAAAATTAACAATAGAAAGATTTTGCAAGGCTTGGCTGAAGTTTTGCAAGCCCCTGATAAACTGATAGATATAACAATAGCTATTGACAAATTAGATAAAATTGGTTTGGAAGGCGTGCAAAAAGAATTAGCAGAAAAGGGAATTGATGAAAATTCTTTTGAGAAAATAAAACAGTTTATTTCTCTAAAAACCAATGAATTAGATAGTTTTTTTGAAAATAACGAAATCGGTAAAAAAGGTGTAGGCGAAATATTGCAAGTTTTTGAGTTACTCAAAAATATTGCTCTGAAAAACGACATCGAAATTGATTATTCCTTAGCCAGAGGGCTAAACTACTATACGGGCTGCATTCTCGAAGTAAAGGCAAAAGACGTAAAAATGGGTAGCATTGGCGGCGGCGGTCGGTATGACGACCTCACAGGCGTTTTTGGCATGAAAGGAATGTCGGGCGTAGGAATTTCTTTTGGGGCAGACCGCATCTATGACGTAATGGAAGAATTAGGACTTTTCCCAGATTTGAGCGGTAATAAAACCAAAGTTTTGATAGTTGCTTTTGACAAAGAAAATATCCTTTATGCCATGCCCGTACTCCGCAAACTGCGAGATGCAAATATCAATGCAGAAATATATCCCGAACCTGCAAAAATGAAAAAGCAGATGGAATACGCAGGCAAACGCAATATTCCTTATGTGCTGCTCATTGGCTCTGACGAGATGCAAAGCGGATTTCTTAGCCTTAAAAATATGTTTACGGGTGAGCAGGAAAAACTAAGTATTGAGCAAATTGTTGAAAAAATAAAAATGTAGTACGAATTTCAGTTCGTAAAAAAATAAATGCAAAAAATGAAACGAATAAAAATAGCAGAATTAATAAAAGGTCAGGCAGACGGCTCAACCGTAAACGTAAAAGGTTGGGTTCGCACCAAAAGAGGCAGCAAAGGTGTTGCTTTCATACAACTCAATGACGGCTCAAGCATCAACGACCTACAAATAGTGGTCGACTTGGATAAATTAGGCGAAGATTGCGTAAAATTAGCGCATACAGGGGCGTGTCTATCCATTATAGGCAAAACAGTAGCTTCGCAAGGGACAGGACAAAGCATTGAAATACAAGCGGATAGCATAGAAGTGCTTGGCGGTGCTGACCCCGAAAAATACCCTATGCAGCCCAAGGCACACAGCATGGAGTTTTTGCGTGAAAATGCTCATTTCCGTCCTCGTACCAAAACTTTTAGTACAGTATTGCGGCTGCGTCATGGTTTGGCTTTTGCCATTCATAAGTTTTTTCACGAAAAAGGCTTCTATTACCTTCATTCTCCGATAATTACAGGTTCTGATGCCGAAGGTGCAGGCGAAATGTTTAGGGTAACAACCTTAGATGCCAGAAAACCACCTCTGACAGAAACTGGCGAAGTAGATTTTTCTCAAGATTTTTTTGGTAAATCTACCAATCTCACCGTTTCAGGGCAGTTAGAAGGCGAAATTGCGGCGATGGCAATGGGAGAAATTTATACTTTTGGTCCTACTTTTCGGGCTGAAAACTCCAATACGGCGCGGCATTTAGCAGAGTTTTGGATGATAGAGCCTGAAATGGCTTTTTATGAATTGGAAGATAATATGGCACTTGCCCAAGAATTTATCCAATATTTAATTCGCTTTGCCTTAGCTAATTACCCTGATGATTTGAAATTTTTAGATGAAAAACTTGCGAAGGAAGAAAGTCAGAAAAAAGCAGAAGAACGCAGTGAAATGGGCTTAATTGAAAAGTTGAAGTTTGTGGTAGAAAATGACTTTAAAAAGTTGAGCTATACAGAAGCTATTGAGGTTTTGAAAAACTCAAATTACCACAAAAAAGGCAAATTCCAATACAACGAAATCAAATGGGGCATGGATTTGCAGTCGGAACACGAAAGATATTTGGTGGAAAAGGAATTTAAACAACCAGTCATTTTGTTTAATTACCCAAAAAATATCAAATCGTTTTACATGAAACAAAATGAAAATGAGGAAGTTGGAAAAGAAACAGTCAGAGCTATGGACGTTTTATTCCCTGGCATTGGCGAAATGATTGGCGGTTCACAACGTGAAGAAAGTTACGAAAAATTGCTAAAAGTAGTAACCGAGAAGAAAATGCCTTTGGACAGTTTATGGTGGTATTTGGATTTGCGAAAGTTTGGTACTGCCCCTCATGCGGGCTTTGGTTTAGGGTTTGAAAGACTCATCATGTTTGTAACGGGCATGAGCAACATCAGAGATGTGATTCCTTTCCCAAGAACACCAAAAAATGCAGAGTTTTAACTTTGTGTTAATATTTTATAAATATTTTGTGTTTTATTCACAAAGAATTAATTACATTTGTTTTCATAAAGTTTTGAAATTTTGATTTTTGTTTAATTTGTTGATTTGAAATAGGGCATCTCTCAGTGAGAATGCCCTATTTTGTTTAGTTATGTTGAACTTAATTTTCGCAGATACTTGTCCCATCTGCTATTTTTATGGGATAGGCTTTCAATTTTTTTCCATTGTGTTGAGCATAAGCATACGTTGCTCTCTGAATAAAACTTTTTGCTTTTTCTTTCCTGACTATATTGATAGTGCAGCCACCGAAACCGCCGCCCATCATTCTCGAACCTACAACACTGCCATCGTTTGCGGCAAAAGTAACTAAAAAATCAAGCTCTGGGCAACTTACCTCATAGTCGTACTGCAAACCCAAGTGCGAAGCAAACATTTTTCTGCCAACGTCCTCTATATCAGCGTTTTTCAAAGACTGACAAACGGCTAATACTCTCTCGTTTTCTTTTACTACGTAGTCGCATCTTTTCCAAATTGTATAATCAAATTCTTTTTTGTACTTTTCTAATGTTTCTCTGTTTACGTCGCGCAAGCTATTGACGTAAGGTTCGTACTTCTTTAAAATGTTTACGCCCGCTTCACATTGCTTCCTTCGTGTATTGTATTCGGAGGAAGCCAAAGAATGATGCACGTCAGTATCGAGCAAAATTAGCTGATAATCATTGAGTTGTAAAGGAAATAACTGATAATCTAAATTCTTACAATCCAGCAAAATAACTTGGTCTTTCAAGCCAAAAGTATTGGCAAACTGATCCATGATGCCACATTGCACGCCCACAAATTCATTTTCAGCTTTTTGGGAAATTTTCACTAAATCAAGTTTACTAAGTTTGAAATCAAAAATAGTATTGAGGGCAAGAGCCAGCCCACATTCTACAGCAGCTGAAGATGACAAGCCCGCACCTTTGGGTATGTTCCCACCAAATACACAGTCAAAAGTAGGCACAGTAAAGCCTAATTTTTGTAGCTGCACCACTACCCCCATTAGGTAGTTTGTCCACTTATTTTTATTCGTTTGGGGGACAAGTGGCTGATTTTCAATTAGAACATAATCATCAAAATTATAAGCAAAGATTCGGAATTGATTGACTTTGTTGGGAGCTACTGCAAAAAGTAATTCCTTATCAATCGCTGCGGGTAACACATAGCCATAATTATAATCGGTATGCTCGCCGATGAGATTTATGCGAGCAGGAGAGCGAACAAACAAAGGCTGCTGCCCGTAAAGACTTAAAAATTTCTGATGTATTGATTGTAAAAAATCCATGTATGTTTTGTTTAATTACTTCGCTTAAAACCTACTGAAATATAGCCACAGACACTTTTTTTATCCTTATCTTTGTTATTTTCTCGAATTTCATAGTTGAAGTAATACATTCCTGTTTTTTCACACTTTACAGTAAAGCCGTCAAGGCAGCGTTGTGTTACTTTATTATACGAAGAAGCCATGACATTGCCATTATTGACCAAGTTCAGTACTATTTTTTCTTCGCCACCCAATGCCGAAAACTTGACCGTATAAATAGAGCCTTCACTCATTACTAATGCGGCAGTTGCAGGCTCGCCCCCTCGCTTCATCATAGGGAAGGTTTTGGCATAGGTATAATCTCTGCTAATTTTGGAAATTGATTTTCTTTGTAAGCTATCACAAGCATCTATTTGTGCAGATACAAAAGGACTTGATAGCATAAGGAGTAAAAAAATGAATAGTGGGGTCTTCATACTTTAGTTTTAGTGCTAAAGTAAGTATTAATTTGAAGTTTTGCAAGTATTTACCTCATATTTACAAATAAAAAAAAGGCTTACAATTTTTCTTTGTAAGCCTTTTCTATATTTACCTGAAGTATTACAGATTGGCAACATTATTTAAAAATTTCACTTGCGCTTGTAATTTGTGATAATCTTTTTATCTGTTTTATAAAGACTATTCATTTCCTCCCTTGTAGCAATCAAAATAAATTCCATCAATCCCAAACACTGATTGACTTGCCCTTGATGTTCTTCTTCAAAACGACAAACACCATTTTCATTGCAATCATAGGTAATATAAACGATTCTGTATTCAGGCTTCCTATGAAAATGATAACTCAAAAAGCCTTTCCAATTGCCTGTAAGTATATCCCCTTTTACTTGTTTTTGTTGTAATTGATCAGCAATATTCAAAGTATCTTCTTGAATATTTTTAGGCAATTTCTTAGCAAGCTTTTTAAAAGCTGTTTTAAATTTAATATTATATTTCATCATCAGAGTCTAAGTCTAAAATTTCTCTTAAAGAACTACCTGTTCTTGAACTTTTTGTAGACATTGCTTCATCTATCAGTTTGCCTAAGAATAATTGGAAATCTTTCGAATCTTCATCAACCCATTCTTTATATTTAAAAGTCGAAAGTATGATGAGTTGCCCATTATCACCTATGACACATTTTTCTCCTTCAGGAAAATGAATATCTTTTTGAATAAAAATGTGATATTCTTTGCTTTCGGTGATACTATTTTCCAAACCTTCCAAAGCCTCAGCCAAATAATTGGTATAAACCCTTTCTGAAAAAGTAGGATTTTCTTTGAAATTAACATTAAGAAAGTCTTTATTTTCGTCATGAACAAAGATGTATGAGGAATAATTATCTCTTTGTAAATCAGACAAATAGTGTTCAATTAAAAGCAAATAATGCAAATCCTCAAAACTGTATTTTGTCTTTGCATTATTTGCTTTTGGAAAAAGCCTTGATAAATTGTTTTCTATTACATAGAGAACAACATTACGACTTCCAAATTTTTTTGATGGTTTTCTCATTTTCACAATAATTTAGGTTTTGCACCAAAACGACCAATTCGATATAAAGTTTCCAAGTTCTTTTTATGAATATTAGGAATATCTGTTACGTTAGCCGCACAATAAAAATCAGAATGACCTTTCTCATTTTTTTCGGCAAACCAAAGTTGTTCGGGACTTAGAATTTCCATAAATGCCGTATTGTGAAAAGAAAAAATCAGTTGAGCATTTTTGGTATTCACTTCGGGATTTTGGAAAAGTCCAATCATATAGGCAACTAAATTTTGATGAATTTTCAACTCTAACTCATCAATAATAGCCAAAGAACCTTTATCGAGGGCTTGAACCAAATGAAAAAATAAAGCAAAAGATTGTAAAGTTCCCGAACTTTCATTTTCTTCATTTGCTTCAAAACTAATCAGTTGCCCATTAATATTATGCTTGAAAAAGGCTTTAATTATAGCCGAATTTTCATTATTTTTAATATCTTGAATTTGTTTATCAAAAGCTTCCTTTTTGTCATCCGAAATAAGTTTACGCATTTCTTCTAACTTAGAGAAAAGTTCTTCTCTGTCTTTCTGAATAGAAAAATCATCAATGCCTAAATCTGCATACTTTAGCAATTCTATCATTTTTTCTTTTAAAAAATTGTCTTTCAATGATTTATCTACATGAGCAGGGCTAAACTTAATTTCCCTAAACTGTTTTCCTGCTGGAATATTAGTGGGAAATTCATTATATTCTTTTATTTTTTTCGCAAAGATTTGCGTTTCAAATTGTGCAGCAAAAGAAATAATAGAACTGTTTTCACGCAGTTCTGCTAATTCAAATTTGTTTATTTTTTTACCAAATTTTACTTTTTGTTCTTTTCTATCATAAACAAGTTTTTGTTGTTCATTCGAGTAGTAATAAAACTCCTCACTGATTACTTTTTGAGTGGTAACTTCTAAAATATATTCATAATCAGTTTCTTCGATAACAAAAATAATATGAAATTTACAAGAATTTTCTTTATTGGTAATAAAAGTATTAACAGGAGTTTCTTTTTTGTCCTCGAGTTTCAAAAATGATTCAGAGGCAAACCAAAGTGTAAAAGTCAGAGCCTTTAAAATGGTGCTTTTCCCTGAAGCGTTAGCACCTGCAAAACCAATAACGGGCTGGGCTAAAAAAGGAAGTTCCTTTTTTAGATTAAGGTCAAACTCCAATACACTTTCATTTTTGACCGAATAATAATTTTCAACCGTAAAATATTTGATCATTGTTTTCTATTTTTTGCAAAGAACTAAAAGTTTTGTCAGATATACAAACGCTTTTTCTATAAAAAAAGGCTTACAAATAAAAATTGTAAGCCTTTTATGTATTTCTCTATCAAGTTATTGCATATTTTGCATCACTTTTAGCTGTGTTTTCAAAGATTCTAACTCTTTGGAAGCCTCTGCAATTTTTGTATTAAACTCTACTCGCAACTTATCTGCCGTCTTCGATTTGGCAAAGAAGTCCAAATTGTTTTTCCACAAAGCAATGTCATTTTCAAGGCTTGTAAGTTTCTTTCTGATTGCTTGCTCTTTGCGGAACATTTTGCGGTCAGAGTTCGGATTATTGCCCATTTGTCGCATTTGCAAAGAAAACTTATATTTTTCAGTTTCTTCTGCGTCTAAGCCCATGCTCTCTACATACATATCTACTACTTTGGCATAGCGGTCTTGTATGCTATTCATACTCTTGCGAGGGACAAAACCTGCGTCTAACCAGCTATCTAATAAGTCGTCAAATTTGGCTTCATCATGCGCTTTTGATTTTGCCATTTGCTCTATAGCATCGCAAATCTCCTTTTTCTTGGTAAGATTGACCTCAAATTCTTGGTCTTGACTCGACTTGCGGCTACGCTTGCGGTTAAAGAAGTAATCACAAGCAGCTTTGAATCTCTCATAGATGCTATCTCTTTGCACTTCGGGTACGGGACCTACTAATTTCCATTCATCTTGCAATTTTTTGAGTTGGTCGGAGGTTTCGTCCCAATCTGGGCTTTCTTTGAGAGCCTCAGCCTGTTCGCAAAGGCTTATTTTATGTTTTAAGTTTTCGTCTCTTTGCTTTTCTAAGCGTTCGAAGAACTTACTTTTGTTGTTAAAGAAAGTTTTGAAGTTGCTCCAGAATTGCTTATTGATGTCTTTGGCTACTTCGCGCGGTGCAGGCCCTATCTTGTCCCATTCTTCTTGCAAAGCAAGCACTTCTTTGGTTTTTGTATTCCAATCAGCGATTCTATCAGAACTGAACTCAGGGAAACTCTCTATCTTAAGACAAAGGTCTTGCTTAAGTTTCATGTTTTCCTCTAATTTCTTCTTTACATCACCTACATAAGCCCTCTTTCTATCATAGAGTTTGTCGGAGGCGACTTTGAAACGCTGCCACAAAGTTTCTTGTTCCTCTCTTGGCACATGCCCAATAGAGCGATATTCCTCGTGGTACTTGTTAAGCTGGTTTATGGCTTCATTGATGTTAGTAAGGGCTAAGAGAGCTTCTGCTTTTCTGCAAATTTCTGTTTTTGCCTCTAAGTTTTTCTTTCTGTCTAACTCAATAAGCTCATTTTCAATATTTTTTTGGCTATAAAAACGGTCGAGCAGGGCATTGTAAGTTTCGTACAATTTTTCGGCTTCTTGTGGGTGTACGCCGCCTGTTTCTTTCCATCTTTTTTGTAGTTCCTTAAGCTGGTCTATGGCTTGTTTTGTGGTATCACCTGCCTCTACTATGACCTTTATTTGCTTAACGATGTCTTGTTTTACCTCTAAGTTTTTATGCTTTTTCTTTTCTTGCTCGTTGAAATACTTAGATTTTTTCTCTTTGAGCAATTTGTGGTTTGCATAAAATTTCTCGATGGACTCATCTTGTTTGTAAGCAAATCCGTCTTCTTCACCGCCCGCTGCTATGAGTTTTTGTAGCTGGGCATCTTTCTCCTCTCGATTGATACGGTCGATTTCTATTTTGAGTAGTCGCAATGTATTGTCTATCTTTCGGAAACTGCTCTCCTTAAATAGTTCTTCGCTTGCTTCTAATAGTTGGGCAACGCTATGATGGGAGAAGTCAGACTCCTCTGCCAATTCATGCTCTTCTTCTACCTCCTCGACTATTTGCGTATGCTCCGCATTGTGCTGGGTTACAGTTGCTGGCAAATCAACTACTTCCTGATTATCCATCTGAGTTTCAATGGCTGTTGCTTCGCTTTGCACTTCATTTGTTACTTCCTGCTGCTCACTTACTAACTCTTCGTTTTCGTGAACGTTGCTACCGTTTTCGATATCCATATTGTTTCGAGATAATTGTTCTAAAGGACTATGCTAATAACAATACGCCAATTCTTTTGTTTCTTAAAAGAGTGATATTATTGTCGTATTGTACCGTTTTTCGCAATACAAAGGTAAATAATAGAATTGAATTTTGGAAATTTATGCAATAACAAATTTAATTTATCTAAATATGTTGTTGAACAAATAATTATGAGTGGTAGCTATAATGAACAAATCTATCTGCCTTGTTAAGTCGCGATACTGAAAAATAGAACTATTCGCTGTTTTATAATCAATGGCTACTTGGGCTATTTGCTTGGCTTTTGTAGCAATATGGCGTATTGGCAGTTCTGATGATGAAAATGACTTACGCAAGGAGCTATTTCCAAGCGAATTGTCGGTTTTTGTTTATCCTGAAAATAAAAAAACGTATGTCCCTTTAAACCTTTTCTTCTCTTTTTAGTCTTCCTATAACGTATCTCTTATCTATTTTGTAGTCAGCTACTTAGGGACTAAGCTAAACCCCAATTTCCCTGCTTGTTTCTCTACCCATTTGAGCT
>REAZ01000002.1 GCA_004294445.1 Cytophagales bacterium | reverse complement strand
ATATTTTATCTTGTCTAATAGCGTATCAATTTTACCCTAACAAACCAAATGTGTATTTTGAAAATTATGCCTAAAAATAATCCCAAGTTCACGTTAAATAAGTATTTTATTTGGTTTCTTCTGACTATTCATAATAATGAAAAAGATTGTATGCTGTGTATATTTATTTATCTATGGTTTGTTGGCTACTGCCCAAGTACGTCCCCAATACAGCCAATATATGCTTAATAATTACTTGCTGAACCCTGCTATTACGGGCATTGAGGATTATTTGGACATCAAAACGAGCTTTAGAAGTCAGTGGGCGGGCATTGAGGGTGCGCCTACTACGTACTACCTAACGGCACATACGCAAATAGGAAATAATCCTAATCTTGCAAACCCCGCCAAGATAGACGACAAACAGCATGCTTTTGCCCCAAAAGGGAGCAGATACAATAGCTACAAGAAAAATAAAGCACAACACGGAATAGGTGGTATGATGTTGTACGATAAAATAGGTATTTTTAGCATAGCAGAAGCCTCTTTTTCCTACGCCTATCACTTATTGCTTATGCCTAATGTCAAATTATCCGCAGGTATTTCGGCAGGAGTTTCTCAGTACGCTATGCGAGGAAGTGAGCTAAAGTTGGCTAATCCCAACGACAATTTGGCAAGTGATGTAGTGCTAATAAAGCCTATTGTAAGTGCGGGATTGTGGCTTTATGCCACCAATTTCTATGCAGGCATTGCCCTTACGCAGTTGGCGGGCAATACTTTTGACTTTGGGGCAAATGCCATACAGCAAAGCCCTTCAGTTAGGCACTTGTTTGCTACTGCCGCCTATAAAATTAGGTTGGGAGAAAGCCTCACTGTTATTCCTTCCCTATTTGCGAAGGTAGCCCGCCCACTTCCTATGGCTATGGATTATAACTTACGATTACTTTGGGCAAATAGAATTTGGGCGGGAGCGTCCTACAGACCTGCAAGCAAAGATGCTATCTTTATGGCGGGCATACATATTAGCCCCTCTTTCGAGCTAAGTTATTCTCTCGATACGGGGAGTAGCCAAATAGGAAAAGTGAGCAGGGGTAGCCATGAAATTATTTTGGGCATCCGCCTGAATAATCGCCTTGCCGTTTACTGCCCTACTAATATGTGGTGAGTTTGGGGTGGTGCAAGGCACTACCTAAGCAAATGATAATTCTTATACTCGCCTATTCGCCAGCCCGTTAGAGATTCTATCCAGTGCATAATTTTGTACCTCAGGATAAACTGCTTTTTGCTAATATCAAATTTGAAATCCCAATTCATTTGTTTGATGCGTGCCTCCATGATTTTTGGGTGCGTTCCTTCAAAAACAGCCAAAGAATCAACGGTTGAGTAGTCAAAAGCATCTGCCTCCACCAATATTTTTTCTAAGGCTTCTTCTGTATTCCAAAGTGCCTGAAAATTATCTACTTTTACTTGCTGAATGGCAGGATTTCTTACCCAACCATAGTGATAAATATAGGCATCTATCTGCTTTACGTTTAGTTTTTGCCCTTTTTGGCGAAACCCTTGTGCATCCTTGTACGAGGAAATGGTTTTTTTATTGCGTATGACCCTTATTTCCTTTCTGTACCATTGGCGAGAGTCGGCTACGTACTGATAATTTCCATAAAAGTGCAAATAATGAAACAGTAAGCCCTCCACTTCGGTATCTGATAGGTATCTTTGCATGGCATCTTTGATGGTGGGCAGATACTTCTCATGCACCGCCTCATCTCCCTGAATATAGAAAGCCCAATCTGCATCTTTGGCAACTTCGGCAAAGGCTTTGTTAGTTTCTTCGGCAAGCACCCTGCCGCCTTCTCGCAAGCTATCATCCCAAACCGTTTCTATAATTTTTATCTTGGCAGACTGTATGGATTTAATGAGTTCCAAAGTAGCATCCTCTGACCTGCCAACAGCTACTACAAACTCATCACAGATAGGCAAAATCGATTGAATGGCTTCCACTATTGGGTAGTCGTATTTGATGGCATTGCGGATAAAGGTAAATCCTGAAACTTTCATAAATATTATTTTGAGTGATGCTAAGCCAAAATACAATCTATTTGTAAAAAATGCAAATATATAAAAACAGATGTATCAATCCATGAAAAAACGCTTTAGCTTTTCAAAATTAAACTTAAAAATTACTTTCTATCTCGTTTGGCAATTACGCCAAATAGCCTAATAGTTTAAGCAACGGGATTCATCACCACGCTAAATACAGTAATTGCATTAATATCTCTGCCGTAATAGAGTTTGTCTAATGCTTCGTAAACATTGCGAGCGCGGAAGTACGAAGTTTGCAAATCTCGGCTTTCTTTTGCCGTCCATTGTATGGTGTAGGAGTTTTCTTTTTCCCTGTACGTTTGGACGTAGGCAAGCATTTTTTGGAGTGCGTCTATCTTATCTGTGCCAACTTCGGAGTGAAAAAGGAAGGACTGTGCGTGCCTTTTGTTCACAGTAATAAGGTTCAGCCGTACCTTGCCTGCGTCGCTAATAAAATCAAAAATGAGGCTACCCTCTATGCCTAAGTATTCTTCTATTGCCTGCTGCATACGGGCAGACTCTACGTGTATGTCGCTAAACTGCATTATCGTAATAATTTTATGGAAAAGTAACCTCGCAAAGTTACAAAATAAAAAACTGTTTTAGAAGGTATCATTCTAAAACAGTTTTTTCTAAAACAAACTAAATCTGATAGTGTCAAGTAACGAGTGATAGGTTGTAATTGAATATGAATAATTTCAAATATAAATAGTGCATTTCTTCTGATTTAGAAAAAGACAAAGTTT
>REAZ01000045.1 GCA_004294445.1 Cytophagales bacterium | reverse complement strand
CCGCACAGTAGTCTAAATTTTTTGACCCCTGTCCAAGTGGAAAAACAGTTTTTCTCTACTTCTAAAATGGGTGCTTAGATGAAAGGGTAGGACAAAGGCCCCGTACAGTCTGCTACCGCTATAATTTGGGTGTCTCCTTTTTCTGCAAACCAATAAAAATCGCCAGAAACAATATCTTTGGGGCGATAAAATACAAAACAATCAAAATATTTCTCCAAATCGGCTTGTTTGGGCAAGATAGCCTGCTGAATACGCAAGAAATAGGTAATAGAGGCAGTAATATCTATATTTTTCTTTTCTATCAAATAATTTTTTAGCCTCTAATCTAAGGCAACTATTCTCACAGACAAGATTTGACGAGAATAGTTGCTAAAACTTTACAAAGCAATATACACGTATTTTTTGCTCTTCAAATTGTTTTCATATAAATTTTGTGTTTGATTTACAATACAATATTCGCAAAAGGGCAGGAAAATGTTTATGAAGGAAAAGCTAAACAAAACTTAAAGAAAACTTAACACCCCATCTCTCAAGTATTTTATTTTGAAAGCAAGAAATATTTTGCAAATACACTCGCTATTTTCGAACTTTGGAGGCTCAATACAACATCTTTTCCAAACCAACAGACAAAATGAGATTAAAGCATTTTAACCTAAGCGTAGGTAGTCAAATTTTCAAGGCTTTTAGTGATGAGTCGCGCATCAGAATCATGTATTTGCTTTTTAAAAACAAAGAAATGTGTATTTCCGATTTAGAGCTTATCTTGGATTTTACGCAGACAAAGATTTCTCGGCATTTGATATATCTCAAAAACGTAGGCTTAGTAACCTATCGCAGATTAGACCAATGGACTTTTTACTCCGTCAAAGATGAATCGGGCGACTTCGTAGAAATTGTGATGAAATATTTTGAGAAAAACCCCGAACTTATCAATGATATGAATACATACAGAACCTTATTTTCTAATAGAGAATTGGCTATTAATAAGATAGAACGAAAAAACAGAAAATACCAAGCCAAATAAAATAGCTTGGTATTGCTTAGATTTATTTTTTGATGAGTTTCTTCACTTCATTTTCATCAATGATAATTCTGTATTTCGACTTCAAATTATCAATAAGCTCTTTTTCCAGAAATTGCTGGTAATCAGAAATAACGACCCCCTTTGTTTCACTTAGTTCTTTTTGCCGAGTTGCCTGCACCTCTTGAATGACAATATAATGATATTTGCCTCCCTCGCTGATGCTATAGCTACCAACCTCCCATTTGAGCATATCTAATCCTTTGTGGTCTCCTTTTTGGAAAAGACCTTCATTGAGCTGAAGTGTGAGTGGGTTATTTTTATTAAATTTTTGTAAAATCATATTCTTCGTGCTTGTATAAAGCACGTAACTCAGGCTGGAACTTTTGCTATTTTTTACCAACCCTAGTCCTTTTTGTGCTACTTTGTTTTGAGGAATCCCTATACTTGTGAGATAAGACCTTATCAAATCGGTGCGTTCTTGGACTAAAGTATTTGCCTCTCCCTGTATATAATTGCCCCTGATTTCCAAGACGGCAGCCGTATCTTTTTTCATATATTCTATGATTTTGGACAAGGATTTCCATTGGTCTGCGGTAAGCGTGGTCGATTGGGGTTTAAAAACAGTTTCCGCAAACTTTGCATTTATATTTTCTATGTAATCTTTTTTCAAATCTGCCACTAAGGAATCTATTACAAGCTGACTATCAGCCGTATATATCGTCGCTTTTACCCTTGTATCCCACTTATATTTTTCTCGGTTTGACTCAAAAAATTTTTCCAATCCCGCATTATCCGCTACGCCCTTGCCCCAAACCCGCTCTTCCATAATTTTAAACAGCAACATTCCTTCCCTATATTCATTTACCAAATAACGAAATTCGGGGTATTTTTCTTCCAAATGTGCTTCTTCATACTCCAGCAGGCTTGTTTCAACGTATTGATTATACAGATTTTCCATGTACTGTCTTGGATTGCCGTTTGGCTTATTCTGTTGCTCTTTTTCTACGTAAGCAAAAAAATCTTTGATACGATAGTTTTGTGTACCGATAGTAAACAAAATCTTTCCTATTTGCTCATCTGCCCTATTAAAATTCCAAACTGCTTTTACTAATGAAGAATCTGCTTTGGTGAAAATATAAGGCTTATTTTGGGCATTTTCGCTAAACTTATCATCTTTACGAAGACGCTGCACCAAAAAAGTGCGGTTCAATTCGGAGCGTGAATCTTTAGAAACACGCTGCTTGAGTACGTTTTCTATTTCGTTGAAAGGTGCAAGCCCTTTTCTTTCAATGAGTTTGATGATGTGCCACCCATAAATACTTCTGACAGGCTTGGAAATATCTCCTACTTCCTTGAGCCCGAAAGATGCCTCCTCCAAAGGTTTCACCAACATTCCTGAAGAAAACCATTGGTCTATCACCCCACCGTTAGCTTTGCTTTTTTCGTCATTCGAATATAGTTCGCATAGCTTCTCCCATGCTTCTCCTTTTGCCAAACGCTTGTCTATTTCATTGATTTCATTCGCAACTTTTACAGAATCTGCCGAACCGTCAGTCCGCAAATAGATATGTGCTATTTTCACTTCTCCATTCGAGGGGCGGCGTTCCATTACTTTCAAGATATGATAGCCAAAACGCGTTCGGAATATCGGAGAAATTTTATTGATGGGGGTTTTAAAAGCTTCATTTTCAAACTGGTAAACCATTTGTAAAGCAGTAAAATAGCCCAAATCTCCTTTGTTTTGCTTGGCAGATGGGTCTTCGGAAAACTCTACCGCCAATTTGCCAAAGTCTTCTCCCTCGATGGCGCGCTTATGAATAGCTTGGGCTCTATTGAAAACTGTTAGAGTGTCTGCGGGAATGGCATCGGGGGCAATATTGATAAGGATATGCGCCGCGCGAATCTCCTCTTTTAGTCTTTGGTATGCCTCTTTTACCATGTCGTCTGTTACTTTGTTTTCGGTCAGGTAGGGCTTGGCAAGTTGCTTTTTATATTCCGCAAATTCGTTGGTAAACTCCTTTGTCGTGTCCATTCCTTTGCTTTTTGCTTCTTCGACCTTGAGTTTAAAATTCGTAAAAAGTTCTAAATATTCCCTTATACTTTGCTCTGTGTAGGCTATAGAGTCGTTTGTATTATTTTTCTCATAAACATATTTAAATTCCCCAACAGATACAGCGCTTTTACCAACTGAAATGAGTGATATTTCCTTTTTATCTGGGACGGTGGTTATCGAAGAGGTATTCTTAGCCATTTGGCAGGCAAAAGCAATAATAAATAGAAGAATAAAGCTAAATAAAGACGCTAATTTTTTCATTAATGATATTAAATTATTGGTTTACAAGCAATTATTTTGTTTTTTCATTTTTGATAGCTCTCAAGTATTTATCAAAAATTAGGATATAGTCAAGCACCATATCTGTTGCTTTGACAAAAAACACTTGATTAATTGTTTCAAATTTGTCGGTAGGTCTATGATAGTCGGGGTGGTCTTCTACGCCAAAATAAATGAAAGGGATTCCTGCCTTGTGAAAGGCACCGTGGTCAGAGGCATACGACCAGTCTTGGATACCACCGCTTACTGATTCGGGTACATCATGCCCCAATTTCAAGGCAACTTCGTGCTTGTTAGTATTTTTGGCAATATAATTTTTCAAAAAAGGATAATGATATGTACCACAAGCATATACTTCATTATTTTCATTTCTGCTTAACATATCTATATTGATGTTCATCACAATTTTATCCTTCACTATCGGTAAATTATCTACAAAATGATACGCTCCTTTTAAGCCCATTTCTTCAGCATCTACGGCAGCAAAAATGATAGAACTTTCAGGTTTGTTTTTCTGAAAATAGTCAGCAACGGCAAACATCGCCGCAACTCCCGAAGCGTTATCATCAGCACCATTATAGATTTCATTGTTTCTGATACCCAAATGGTCGTAATGTGCCGTAATCACAATAAATAAATCTTTATTTGTTTTTCCTTCTATGTATCCTACTAAGTTGGTCCCACTGATTTTGGTATTCGGCGTAGTATTGGGTGTAAAAGCAGGCGTAAAAGCAAAATTTTGCTCGAAATAGCCTTCAAAAGGCATTAATTTATACTCTAAAAATCGTTTTACAATGTATTCTTGTGCTTTTTTGCTTCCCGAACTCCCTACTTTTCGACCCTGATATTCATCAGAAGAAAGAGTTTTGATGTCTGTAAGTAGCTGAAAAGCATTGAATTTGCCCTGAGCATACACATTGGATTGTATCAAAAAAACAAGCAACAAGCCACAAAAAAATAGTTTCATAGTATCCCCCGATTTTGTATAAAAGAAATCAAAAAAATTGACTCACAAATATAATATTTCAGGATAAAATATATGATATAAAAAAGGTTAAATATGCACACTATCCAATTGTAGGAAAAAATGATTGTGTTTGCATACCTGCGCACCCCAGCTCATCTTCCATCTTAGCAACCCCTCATTTACTTTTTTGCTGCCATGCTCGTTGGAAATACCAAAACTAAAGTAATTAAAATCTTTATATTTCTGGGTGATGAGGTGATGGAAAAGAAAGTCGGTTGCATACAAAGATTTGCCCAAATCTGTAGAAGCAATGTACTGACAATGAGCTACTTTTTTATCTTCAAAAATTGTTGTCCCTGCTATTATTTTCCCTTCATAATATACATTGTACTGCTTTATGTGCGTAGGGAAGCGACTTGCTAAAAGTGCAATTTCATCGAGCGTATGCGTGGGCAAAAGATTGTATTTATTTTTCAAATTAGGCACTAAAACTTCCTCCCAAAAATCTTTGAATAATAAGTATGGTTTGTTAGTTTCAGAAGTAATAATGGACAAATTCAATTTTTCTGCCTTTTTGATGTTTTGCCACCTTCCATGCCAAAAATGAATGGCGTTTTGCAAATCGATAACAGCTCCTATATCTTCTTCTTGCATTATTTGGTACAAGCCAGCATTTTCCACTAAAAACAAAGAGAAATTCCTATTTTCTTGGTAGAAAACAGGAATTTCTTTATAAATAAGTTGCCCGAATCCTTGCTTATGATAGTAATGTAAAAGATGATTGAAAAGTATGTGGCATTTACTTGGGTCAAAAAAATGATTCACTGCCAAACTTCCATACGTTAGCCCCGCATGAGCATAGATTTTATTATCTTTTTTATTTGCAGGAAATATTGCAATTAGTTCATTTTCAGAATATATCATTGCGGAATAGTCTTCAAATCTATCTGAATGATAATCCATGAAATTTCGATGAAAAAGAAAGGTGGTATTTTGCGCTCTACTCACAAAGTCATTCCAACTATTTTGATAAATCACCTTGTATCTTATGACTTCGAAAATATCACTCATACTACCTTTTGCCACTATTTTGTTTTCTTTTTTGCAATTTCAGCTTTGAGCGCAGCAAGTTCTGCTAAGGCTTCTTCTTTTGCCTTTCGTTCTTCTTCCGCAAGTTTGAGGGCGTTCTTCATTCCCTGATTAAGCTCGACAAAACTCAAAAAAGGCTTTCCATCAGGATAATAGATATTAAAATCTGTATCTATCATCTCAAAAGTAATATTCAGCAACTGACTTTTCCAGAATGAAGTCGTATAATTTTGCATTATTAGTGCATTATTTTCTCTCAAAAAAACACTAAAATCATGTTTATCAGGGTCATAGACATAGTATTCTTCTACGCCGTATTTCTGATAAAACTCATGTTTTTGCAACATTTCTGAATAACGATTGCCGGGAGAAAGTATCTCAAAAACTACTTTCGGAGGAATATTTCCTTCTTTCCATTGCTGATAAGAGCCTCTATGCCCCTGCGGTCTGCCCAAAGCCACCATGATATCTGGGGCTATGCGAATTTTAGGCTCTCCCTCTACAGGATACCAAAGTAAGTCTCCTGCAACGAAAACTTCCTCACTGTTTTCAAATAGAATATCTAAATTTCCTTTGATTTTGGTAATACATTCAAACTGTTTTGTGTTATCTGCCATTGGCTTACCGTCAGAGTCAGGATAAATAATTTCTACTTCATTTTTGATAATTGGATTCATAGCAATTATTTTTTGAACGTTCTTATTAATTTCTTACCAAATATAGATAAAAAAATATAAAATACCAAATGATAAGATTTAGCTTTCTTTAGCCCAACCCATTGTCCTTTTTACAGCTTCCTGCCAGCCTTTGTAAAGTTTATCTACTTCATTTTGTGCAAGTTCGGGCTGAAAACTTTTATCCATTTTCCAGAGTTCGGCTACTTGGTCTTTCGTCCAGATTCCTGCTCCTATTCCCGCCAAGAAAGTTGCTCCGCGCGCGGTACTTTCTATTTCTTCGGGTCTTTGCACCTCTACTCCTAAAATATTTGCCTGAAACTGCATGAGCAAATTGTTCACAGATGCTCCTCCATCTACTCTGAGGGCTTTTAGCTGGATATTCGTGTCTTTTTGCATAGCCGTAAGCACATCTTTGGTTTGATATGCCAAAGAGTCCAAAGTAGCCCTGATAAGGTGATTTTTTGTTGTGCCTTGCGTAAGTCCAAAAACTGCTCCGCGTGCATACATATCCCAGTAGGGCGTACCTAAGCCAGCAAAAGCAGGCACCACATAAACGCCTTCTGCGGATTTTACTTTTCTTGCAAAGTGTTCTGAATCACTCGCTTGCTCCAAAATTTTTAGCCCGTCCCGAAGCCAATGAATCGCAGCACCTGCTATAAAAACACTCCCTTCTAAGGCATATTCTATCTTTCCATCTATTCCCCATGCTATAGTGCTTATCAGCCCAGATTGGGAGTTAAATAACTGATTGCCAGTATTCATAAGCATAAAACAGCCCGTACCATAAGTGTTTTTTGCCATACCAGCATGAAAACAACCCTGCCCAAAAAGTGCCGCTTGCTGGTCGCCCGCTACGCCTGTAATTGGGATTTCTGCCCCTTCAAAAAGGCTTTTATCCGTCTTGGCAAAAAACCCACTCGATGATTTTACCTTTGGTAACATGGCTTTGGGAATATCAAGTGCCGCAAGCATTTTGCTATCCCATTCCAATTTTACTATATTATAAAGCATTGTTCGTGAGGCATTTGAATAATCTGTAGCATGTTCCTGTCCTTTGGTAAGTTTCCACATCAGCCAAGTATCTATCGTTCCAAAAAGCAATTCTCCATCTTCTGCTTTCTTGCGGGCATCGGGCGTATTATCGAGTAGCCACTTTATTTTTGTACCCGAAAAATAAGCATCTATAACTAATCCTGTGTTTTGCCTCACATAGTCAATCATGCCAATTTGGGTTTTGAGTTGGTTACAAATATCTGCGGTGCGGCGGTCTTGCCAAACTATAGCGTTTGCAATAGGCTGTCCAGTATTCTTGTCCCAAACTACAGTAGTTTCTCGCTGATTCGTAATTCCAATGGCTGCAATATCAGCATATTTGAGATTTGCCTTGCCAACTGCGTCTTTGATAGTTTGCAGTTGGGTATTCCAAATTTCGATAGCATTATGTTCTACCCAGCCATCTTGCGGATAAATCTGTGTATATTCTTGTTGAGCTATACAGATAGCTTTGCCTAATTCATTGGAAATGACAGTTCGACAACTTGTTGTGCCTTGGTCAAGGGTTAAGATGTATTTCATATTTATTAGTTTTACTCTACCGAAAAGGTAAAAATTTTAGTTATTTTAAATTATTAGGAAAAAAAATTCCATGTTTTTTCATTTGGTAAATCGGCTTCAAAGACCAATGCTGTTTTCTGAATAGGGTGAATAAATCTCACTTGCTTCGAATGCAAGCAAATACTTGCATCAGCATTAGGTTGGGAATAGCCGTATTTTACATCTCCAACTATTATACAGCCCATTTGCCTGAGTTGCACCCGAATCTGATGAGGTCTGCCCGTAATTGGGTTTACTTCTATCAAAGAATAGCCATTTTTTTCATGCAAAAATTCATAATCAAGCTCTGCCAATTGGCTATCTTTTATCTCTTTCTGATAGGCAGTTACTCTATTTTTTTCCTTGTCTTTCCAAAGCCAATGTCTGAGATGTCCTTTTTGTTCGGGGGGGCGTTGCTTGCTGATAGCCCAATAGGTTTTGTGTACTTCCCTATTTTTGAACTGCAAATTCATGCGTTCCAACGCTTTAGAAGTTTTTGCCAAAATCACTAATCCGCTTACAGGGCGGTCAAGGCGGTGAATTACCCCACAAAACACATTGCCTTGCTTATCGTATTTTTGTTTGAGGAACTCCTTCACCATCTCCGACAAAGGCATATCGCCTGTTTCATCACCTTGCACCAGCACGCCACTTTGTTTGTTTACAATAATGAGGTGGTTGTCTTCATAAATTACACTAAACGGGAAATTTGTCATAAAACACTCTATAGAAAGAAACAAATATTATCTTTGTGCTGTTATATTTTTGTAAAGTTATTATTTAATTATTATTCGCTTCTCAAAAAAGCAATAAAATTTATAACCCATTAATCCAATAATATTATGGCATTTGAACTACCCGCATTGCCTTATGACAAGGCAGCCTTAGAGCCTCATATAGATGCGACTACAATGGAAATTCATCATGGCAGACATCATAACGCATACGTTACCAATCTGAACAATGCGGTAAAAGGTACTGAAATGGAAAATATGTCCATCGAAGAACTGATGAAAAACATGAGTAAATATCCCGCACCCGTTCGCAACAACGGTGGTGGGCATTACAATCACTCTCTTTTTTGGCAACTCATGAGTCCGACTGGCGGCGGTGAGCCTACAGGGGATTTGGCGGCGGCTATCAATGCCAAATTTGGCTCTTTTGCTGCTTTCAAGGAGGAGTTTGCGAAGGCAGGTGTAGGTCGTTTTGGCTCTGGTTGGGCATGGCTTATCGTGGAAAATGGTGCATTGAAAATCTGCTCTACCCCAAACCAAGATAACCCTCTGATGGATTTGAACCCTGACAAAGGTACGCCTATCCTCGCCTTAGACGTTTGGGAACACGCTTATTATTTGAAATATCAAAATAAACGCCCTGACTATATCGCCGCTTTTTGGAGTGTAGTAAATTGGTCAGAAGTTAGCAAGCGGTTTGCTGCTGCCAAATAATAAACAAAACAAGGGTAGCAAATTTTGTAAAATTTGCTACCCTTGTTTCTTAGTTTTATAAGTTAATCCTACTCTGCTTGTTGAATTCTCTTGATTACCAAAAGCGGGCAAGTAGTTTGGAAAATCATTTGCTTGGTCTTGCTTGGGTGAAAAACACTTTCATACCACATCTTTTCATAGGTAGCCATCGCTATTATCGAAGGTCGCTTTTGGGCTACATAGCTCTCTATCCCGTCTATCAAATCATCTCCTTCTTCATTAAGCCTAACAAATGCAAGTGTAAAATGCTCATAATCAAATTTTCGCTTTAGGTTACTAAGATAACTTTGTCGGTCAAAAGTACTTGGGTCTGTCTGACCTTTCCCAACAGAATAAACATGAAAAAGCTCGATAGACGCATGAAAATATTTGGCAAAACTCACTATTTTTTCTAATCCATCTTCTGCCTTAGAAAAATCAGTAGCATAAGCTATCCGAGTAACGGGAGCATTGCTATATTCGTCAGGAATTGCCAACACAGCACAAGGCACTTTCTCCATTACATCAGCAGTATTGCTTCCCACAAAAAACTTTTTTAATCCCGAAGCCCCGAAAGTACCCATAATCACTAAGTCAATCCCCAATTCCGCCACAGTTTCTACTATAGCTTCATCGAATTTTCCATATTTTACCAAAGCCTGCTCATTAATCTCATCATCTTTGACGAGCATATTCCGATACATATCCAGCACAAACTCTTGTAATCTTTTCACGTCACTATTTAGCTGCTCCTCCATGCTTGCCTGATAATCTTTTTTAGAAAATGAGGTAGGAATAGGCTCATTGCTGACGTGGAAAAAGGTAATATGCGCATCTTTATTCGCCTGCACCATCCGAGTAGCAAAGTGCATCGCCCTGCGTGCGTTAGCAGAAAAATCAGTGGGAACTAATATTTTTTTCATATCAATAGGTTATTTCATTAGAAAATTAAAAATTAAGATAATACCTTTAAATACGTGGTATAATAAACTAATTAATTTTTAGCTTAAACATTTTCTTAAAGCTAAGAAAAATAATAAACTTTCCCAAATTTTAGAATGGTTGTATTTATTGAACTTCTAATAAAGCAAAACTATAAGATTCTAAAATTAGGTATTCATTATCATGCCCAACCGTATAATATTTCTCCTGCCAATGGTCATAAAGTTTTGTAGGCACCGCTCCGTGTTCTTTGAAGGCATACCAAGTGAGGTATGATGCCTTGCGGCTAAAATTGAAAATACAATACAATTTCTTATCATCAACCGTACGCAAATAACCTGCAACATGAATATTATGTAGATTTAGCCATGTCAAATTTTTCAAATCTGCCACCATTGGCAAATCTTTTCTTAGCTTTAGCAAACGCTGCGTAGCAAAAAAAATCTGATGCTCAATAGTACCTTCTACCTTAACCCTTTCATTTTTCTGCCAATCTATAACTGGGCGATGCATCCACCGATTATCATAGCTTTTCCCTTTATCATTTAGGTACGAATAATCATTTGTATAGCCCGCCTCATCACCATAAAAAATCATAGGTATTCCCCCAATAAAAAAACTACACGCCTGCATCAATACTATCTTTTTGAGTGAATAATCTATTTCTCGCTTATCATTCACTTCCAATGCTTTTTCCAAACCACACAGCGATGCCAAAGAGCCACTAATGCGAGCATCTTGTGTCTTAGGATTTACTGAAAAGAGTGCACCCTTTGCAGGGGAAGACTCATAATTGCCTGAATAATAGTTTTTTAAATATATACGGTGGTGGTACGGATTAAAGCCACCCTCCACAATAGAGCTATCATCATAGCCCAATCCGATGTCATCATGGCAGCGAGTATAGGTAATCCAAGTAGTTCCGTAGGGCTTTGTCAGAATATCTTTCTGAGCAGCCAGCATGATACGCACATCTCCTGTAGCAAGTGCATCCCACTGTAGAGCCATCTGAGTAGCATTATAGGCAACATCACACTCCTGTGCCACAAAATTATCAGTTCCGAAATACTTCATTATTTCTTTGGGAGCAACAATAGCCTCTCCAAGTAACGCCATGCCCGATGTAGCTACCTGCACACATTGCTTAATCAATCGTAAAATAGTATGTGCCTGTGGTAAATTTTGACAAGAAGTACCTATTTGTTTCCAAATAAAAGCGGGAGCGTCTATGCGGAGAATATCTACGCCCAAGTTGGCATAAAAGAAAATAATAGCTAACATTTCCCGAAAAACAGCAGGGTTTGTATAGTTCAAATCCCACTGATAGCCATGAAAAACGGTCATTACCCACTTATTGCACGCTGGCACAAATGTAAAACTTCCTTGTGCAGATTCGGGAAAAATATCGGGCATTGTCTGTTCAAATTGGTCGGGGATTGTCCTATCATCATACATATAAAAATAATCTTGATATTCTTTTTCTCCTTTTCTCGCCCTCTCTGCCCATTCATGTCTTTGCGAAGTATGATTGAGGACAATGTCAATCATCAGGTAGATATTTTTTTTATTCAAACTTTGTATTACTTGTTCTAAATCTTCCAAAGAGCCAAATCTTTTATCCACTTTTTTAAAGTCAGAAACCGCATAACCACCATCACTTTCCCCTTCAGGGCTTTCAAAAATAGGCATCAAGTGCAAAAAATTGACACCTAAATTTGTAAAATAGTCTATTTTAGAGGACAGCCCTCGCAAATTTGTAGAAAATCTATCTACGTAAAGGCTCATTCCCGCAATATCATTGCTTAAAAACCAATGCTGTTTTTCTGCTTTTTCTAAATCTTTTTTCTTCAAATCCAAAGAGCGATTAACATAGGTATTCGCAATGGACTGAATTATTTGTAAAAATACTTCATCCTTTTTTGGGTGAAGTCCATATAATTCTAAATACAGCGAATGAATTGATGAAATATTAGCGATAAATCTTGTATAAAAAGAATTGTCCTTGCCTAAAAGGTCTAATTTATTTTTTTTAAGCACTTCATTCACTTGCTTAATAAGGGCATAGTTGTACATTTTATGAAAATGTTTTTTAGTTTGAAACATAGCATAAACATACTTATTAATTCTATGAAAACAATGATTATGGTTTAAAAAAATCAGATAGATTTTTTGTTTTGGCAGGGTAGTATATAAAAAATAAGCCCTCATTATATAGATTTCTATCTACT